>JBEKRO010000025.1:0-67314 GCA_049518655.1 Bryobacteraceae bacterium
CGTCGATCCCCACCACTTCGGTCCGCGCATCTAGGTTCGGCAGAATGTCGGCGGCGCTTTGGACGGCCTGCGATTTCATCCGCAAATCGTTGTGCGAGACGATTTCGGCGCTGGAGTAGCGGTCGTCGATGGCGGGCTTGAAAACCTGCACGCGTTTCCGGGCGATGATGGAACGCCGGAGCCGCCGCATCAGCTCCTCGCTCTTGCCTGAAAACATCGGACCGCAGATCGCTTCGATCCAGCCTAGATTACCGGTGACGATATCCATCCACTAACAGCCGCATCTTAGCATGCCGTGCGAGAATGCCAGAAGAGTGCCTGCGGCTGCTAGTCTCCTCAACGAACGCTTGATCGTTCCCGAGATGCTGGATCACGCGCCTCCCGACGTAGCGCGCGCCAGCCTGCGGGACCTGGCGCGAATCAACCGCTACCTCGGCGGTTACTACGTCCTCGGAAAGTTGTTCCAGAGCGTTGCCGAGCCTCGGGAGCGCTTCTCGGTGCTCGATATCGGCGCAGCTTCGGGCGATATGGGCGCGGCCATCCGGAGGCGTTATCCCCGTGCGGAAGTGACGTCGCTCGATTACAAAGGCGATCATCTGGCTCAGGCCGCCGAACCCAAGCTGGTGGCCGACGCTTTCAGCTTGCCGTTCCGGCCGTCCAGTTTCGATTTTGTGTTCAGCTCCCTCTTCTTGCATCACTTCACGAATGAGCAAGTGGTGGAGCTGTTCCGGAGCTTCCGTGGCCTGGCGCGTCGCGCCGTGCTGGCCATCGATCTGGACCGCGGGCCGCTCGCCTACTACTTCCTTCCCAACACCCGCTGGTTATTTGGCTGGCACGACATCACCATCACCGACGGCCAGATTTCGGTGGCGGCGGCATTGAAGAAGGACGAGCTGCGAGCGCTCGCGGTACGCGCGGGATTAGAGGGCGCTCGAGTTCGCGTGCATCGTCCGTGGTCGCGATTGTCGATGGTGGCGCCGGTTTAGCTCATCCAGGTGGTTGGGTGAGCTCGGAAAGCCCAATAGACGGAGTGTTGTCGGCCCAGTGATCAGCCGTCAGCATAGCTAGGCGATAACATACTTTATCGTCTAATAAAAGAAGAGACCGATAGTTGTATCACGGCGGCAGTTTGGTGAAGATGTAACTTAGCCCTATAAGCGAACAAAACGATGTTCGAAACAAATCCACAATAATCCGCTTCCGCTAATCCGTCCCTATGTCACTTGGCGACACTCGGCTGGTTTGCCGGCAACCCGCCGTTGCGACCTCGGACGAGCCGGACTCGGCGGATCGAACCAATGGGCTTTCGCGCCCGATCACCACGACGTTCGCAGGCAGGCGAAAATGATGAAGAGGCGAACGAGCATGAACCTCGCGATAATTCCTTTAGTCGCGCTTCAGGTAGTAGCATTCGGTCCCGGCAGCCGATTTCAACTCGAACAGAGCAAAGACGATTTCGGAATGCGTTCGCACGGTGTTATCGAAACGCAGGGCGCTAACCGCACGAAATTCTACCCACTTCCCCAAAGCACCGCCGAGCAATACACCCAGCTTCGGCCCGAGGACCTGCGGATCAACCCGTTCACTGCCACGGCGGATCATTACGACCGGCAGGAAGTCATCGGACCCTATCAGATCGAAGACGGCAGAATATGGTTCGGCAACAGCTACTACGATGGCGAGGGAATGCGAGGTGTCGGCGCTTTTGGCTACTTCGATACCGCGACGCGTAGCTATACGCTTTTCTCTCCGCCCGACGTGGCGCGGTACGAAATCAGCGCCATCCTGGTGCAGCCGGATTGGGTCTGGGTAGGGCTCGATCGATTTGGCGAGGACATAGCCACCTCGCCGGGCGGACTTGTTCGATGGAATAGGAGGACGCATCAAATCCACAAATATCCGCTTGAATTCGTGGCCGACAGCATCCGGATGGAAGGCGACTCACTCCGCCTGGGAACGCGGGACGGTTACGCGCTCTTTCGAGATGGCGAGGTCCACCGGTTTCTCACCAATGGCCGGCCGATAGCAAAATTCCCGCTACCCCCAACCATTCACGCAAAGTAACGCGGGCCACGCACCACGTGATGAAACTTCCGGTTACTTGTTGGATCTAACATGCAGGTCAACTTATGAACAGATTCAAGTATCTTGCTTTCGCCGCGCTGGCTGGGCTCGTCTGCCTGGCGACCGCTCCCCCAATAGCCGCTCAGGTGAGTGTCGACATTGGAGTCGCCCCTGTCTGCCCTTACGGTTACTATGACGTCGCTCCCTATGCGTGCGCTCCCTACGGCTACTATGGCCCGGAATGGTTCTCTGGAGGTGTCTTCATTGGCGTCGGTCCGTGGTTTCATGGCGCGGCCGACTTCCGCGGCCACGTGAATAACCGTTTCCATCCAGACCACGGCTACAAAGGTCCGATGCCAAAGGCTGGCGATCGGCCGGAGCCGTCAAAGCGTCTCGACAAAGTGGCCCATTTCAAAGGAAACGAAATGCGCGATGGGCGCGGCCACGTAGCCGGGAAGCGCTAAGAACGCCGCTCAATTTGTAATGGTGATTGTGGCGGGGGCACTGGCCACTCCGCCTACGGTCACCACCACCGGCTGCACGCCGGTAGGGATTCCACTCGGGATTTGCACATTGATCTGTGTCACGCCCACCAGCCCCTCTGGGATGCCGATGAAATCGATCGTCGCATCCGCACCGGCGATGGTCACCCGGGTTGCTTCGGATGGTTTTGGAAGGTCGGCCAGCGCGGTGGAAGATGCGGGCGCTGCGCCATCCGCGATGGACGGGTAAACGGCGCCCGTGCCAGTGATGTAGAACGCGACCTCCTGCCCGATGGCCGCAGTCGCGGTAGGAACCAGTGCGCCGGTGGAAGTGGTGAAAATTCCAGGCGCCACGGTGGCCACCGGAAACGATTGCGTGGTCACTTGTCCATTATTGTTAACGCTCAGCACCGCCGAAGTACCGGCCGTGGTCTCATAGGGGATCTGCACGTTCAACTGAGTAGGAGATACGTAATAGAGCGGCGCGGCGATTCCATTCACCAGCACCGCGACCCCCGAAGTTGAGATCGGTAGCGGCACGCTGGAAGCGCTCTGTGTCACTGGCGAGAGCTGGGATCCGAAGACACTGAGTATCGATCCGGGCGCGAAGCTGGACTTAAAGCTGGCTCCATTGGCGACGCTCGCGATCGCCGGAGTCACTGTTGAGCCCGATCCGGTTGCCGTGACGCTGACGGTGACGGAAGCGCTGCTGGCGCTGTTGTAAATTGCTGTAATGGTTCCGCTGCCCACGGGTAATTGCAGACCTTTCGTCACCAGTGTCGCCGTCGCCGTGCCTCCCGATCCCGTCAGTACGGCCGATCCCAGCGAAGTCCCCCCGATCGAAAACGAGATCGACCCGGACGGCGTGGTGCCATCCGAGGCAGTGACCGTGGCTGTCAAATACACGATGTCGTTCGCAGCTACTGTATTTAGATTGCTCAGCAGTGTGACTTGTGTGTGCGGGGTGGGTGGCGTTGTGTTCCCGCCGTTCCAGCCCATCACCAGCTTGTACGCGTCTACCGATCCGAGCCCTGTGGCCTGATCGTAGCCGACGCCTGCGTAGTATCCCACCGGAGTGTCTGTGCAGCTCGGATCTCTTCGCGGACAGGCCACTGTAACGATGTTGTTGCCGGTCGTAATGTCGTGAAAGATGCCTAAGCCGGCTTGGGCCAGCGAATAGAGTTTCGGATTGACATTGCCCACGCCTCCCGAAGCGAGGTGTTGATTCAGAAGCGCCACCAAGCCGGCAAACGAAGGCGCGGGCACCGAGGTGCCGCCGTAAAGCTGAAGGCTTCCGCTGGTGTAAACCAAATAAGGATCGTGATTGTCCGACGCATTCAACGCAACGTCGGGCACGTGGCGTGCGTTGTCAGCCGGAACTCCCGGACCGGTTTGCCAGGATGGCTTCGCAAACAGAATGCTCGCGCCACCGCCGCTCGCTGACGGCTCCCCGTCTTCGGCACTATCGTTCCACGTGGTCTCGGGAATGTAAGACAGCGCCGATGCCCCGCTCGCGGTGTTGGTGAGATTCCAATACTTACCGGTGCCCTCGACGAACTCTGTACCGCCTACACTGGTCACTCCCGGCACGCTGCCTGGCAGGTCGACGGCCAGCCCCGGATTTTGCGAATCGTTACAGTCCGCCGCGCCGTCGTCCCCCGAAGCGGCGAACCACGTCATTCCTTGCGCGTTGGCTTGCTGCGCCCATTGGACGAAAGCCTTGTACTCCGACGCAGGCGTCTCCTGCTCGCAAGAGCCGTAGCTCACACTCAGCACCGGCGCGAGGTTCTGGTCGATGGCGTACTGCACCGAAGTCATTACGTCGGTGGAATAAACAAAAACGATGGTTGCGTTGCGCGCCACTGCGCCGGACCATTCCAGATCCAAGTCCGACTCGGCAAGGTCGCCCGAAGTCGCGTCGCTCCCCGGGTTGGTTGACCCTGGAACCAGCAACATCTGCGGGTCGTTGGCCGACAGATTGAATTGGCTGCGGAACTGCTCGATATCCGAAAGATTCACCTCGATCTGCCCGGCGATCGCGATCTTTTGCCCGGTTCCGTCGATGCCCGCGGCGTACAACGGAGCGATGTCGTAAATCGTGGCCAGGTCGTCGGGCGCAACGTAGTTCGATCCTTGTCCCGATGTGTATTTGGGTTGAGCGGAGTTCGGCTTGGAAAGTGACGGGCGAAGCCGCGGTTTCATCCGAAAATCGTTCAACCCGCGAATGCTTTTCACCACCGCACCGAATGCCGCTGGTACAGAGGGCGCGGAGGCGTTCGCAAAGTGCGTCTCGCCGCCCGTCACGTATCTGTGAATTTCGGTCTGGAACGCCGCCTCAACTTGCGCCGCCGTTCCGCTTGCCGCGATCCAGTTGCGCCCGCGGGCTACCGAAAGCACTTGCAGGCCCTGCTCCTGAAGCCATTGGGTTATGCGGCTGAGATCGGCATCGTTCACGCCGAAGCGTTGCCCATATTCCTCCGGCGTCAGCCAGTGATGATAATTCGGCGAGCCCGGCGTCTGTTGTTCCGCCAGCAGTTTTTCGAGGTCCTGCTGCTGGCTGGCTGACGGCGCAAGCGAGAGCGTGATGTACGGTATTGCAAGCGAGGGTGCCACTCGTCCCTGGTCGTTACCAGCTAAGGCTGCAGCCACGGCCCTGGGGTGAACATTTCCCTCCAGGACTACACGCTGTCGATTATCGACGGACTGCGTAATGCGAGGCTGCGAAGCCGGTGTGTTCTGAGCGAGAACGCTAGCCGTATACAAAAGAGACGCGACGATGGCGGCGGTCCATAGAGATAAGCACCGCGGGAAAAATAAGCACTTCGGGGAACGAAGGTACTTCGAGCGCATTGATTCCTCGCTAAACAATAATGACGCGGGTAGGCTTGGCCGGTTCTACGCCACAACAGGGCGCTTCCATTGCGACGTTTCCACGTCCGCCCGCGTTTCGTCCCGGGCAGGAAATTCGCTGAATCAGGACCACGCTTAACGAGGAAAGCTTTATTTCCGTGATACTTACTGGCCTACTGTGAGCCGTGTATGGGTCCCGCCCAGATCGATGGCCTGGATGGCGTCCATGCCGCCCTGGTTCGTCGTTTCCACTAACGTATCGTTAAACTTTTTGTCGCTATTCTCAATTTTGACGGGTACACTTAGGGACTTATCGTCCTTCGCACTGGTGAAAACGGCCTGCGACCCTTCCACCTTGAGTTTGTATTCTCCAGGCTTCAGCTCGGTGGTTCCCGCCTTGACGGGGGTTTCCAGAACGATGTTGTAGGATTTGGCGCTGGCGATACCCAGACTGGAGAGAGCCAATGCACCAACTATAAGTAGCGATTTTCCGGTCATATACTTCAAAATCTCCTTACACTACTAAGACGAGCGGAAAAACGGGACGTTACGTCCGCCAGTGTAAGGGTCTGTCTTACACCGCGCGGCCACAGTAGAATGAACTGATGTTGCCGCGGATCGCGCTGCTCTGCTCGCTTGCGTTCAGCGTGGAAGCTGCAACTCCGCCCCTCATTGATTACGCGACCTATCTGGGCGGATCGTACGCCGACGCCGCTGCTGGAGTTGCGGTGGATTCCACGGGAGCCGCTTACGTGGCAGGGAACACGTTGTCGCCGGATTTCCCGGTCACGTCCACCAGCCTGGGTACGCCCTCCACGAACAACTGCGCCTTTGTTACGAAATTGAACCCCTCCGGAACGGCCATCGATTTCTCCGTTTGTTTGGCCAACTCAATGGCCACTGCATTCGCGCTGGATGCCAGCGGCAACATTTATTTGGCTCTCGAGCAGCTTAGCCCTTTCTTCGTTTCCTTTGCCGTGGTGAAGCTGGACCCAGCGGCTCAAAACATTCTCTACACCACACAAATCGACGATGCCGGGGAATCGTTGGCGGTGGACGCAGCGGGCGACGTGTATGTTGCGGGCGCAGCCGGGCCAGGTCTTGCCACCACTTCTGGCGTGTACCAAAGCCAATCTGCTGCGGGGCAATGCCCAGGCGATCTGAACGCGCCTCCCGGGCCTTGTAACAATGCGTTCATTACCAAGCTGTCGCCTTCCGGCCGCGTGGCGTGGAGCACCTATCTCGGCGGCTCCGGTCCGGATGACGCACATGCCATCGCCGTCGATAGCGTGGGGAACGTTTGGGTGGCGGGTGAAACCGTCTCGCCGAATTTTCCAATCACCGCGGGCGCGATCTCGCGTACCTTCGGTGGCGAAATCGATCTCGGGCCGCTCCGCTACGGCGATGCCTTTGTCGCGAAGCTCGATCCCACCGGCGGCCATCTGCTCTATTCGACCTACCTGGGCGGCAGCGGGCCTGACGCCGCGTTTGGCCTTGCCGTGGATTCAACCGGTGCGGCGTACGTCGCCGGCGGGACGGGATCGACCAACTTTCCCACCACGCCAGGCGCGCTCCAAACAACCTACACCGGCTACAACCCGAATGTTCCACCAAGCCCTGGGCCCGACGGGTTTGTGACAAAACTCGATGCGTCGGGCCATCTTGTTTACTCGACGCTTACCGTCGTCACGAACATGCCGATTGTCGTCGACGACGCCGGGCAGGCCTATGTGAACGGGGCAGGGGGCGCTTCGTCTTCGTCGATCCTGCCCACGTGCGCGACACCGCCGAACGCCGCAGTTCAGGTGATTAATTCCGCCGGGTCCGCTCTGGTGGCCACGTCGCCGATTCCTGGAGCTTATCTCGCACTGGACGGCAAGGGCGGTCTTTATTCCGCGGGCCGGACATTCACGCTCGTGTTCTTCTCAACGCCGCATGCTTTTCAAACCCAATACGGCGGCGGGAATTCCGACGCGTTTGCCGCGAAGGTCGATTTCTCTCAGCCTGCGGGGCCTTCCATCGCGTCGGTGCTAAACGCTGCCAGCTTGCTTCCCGGCTATGCCACGCCTTTTCCGACGGGCGCGGTAGCTCCGGGCGAGATCGTCACACTGTTTGGCAACGGCTTCGGATCCGCTCAGTTCGGATCGGTGAGCTTCGGCCAGTTTCCCGCGCCCATTCTGTATTCGTCCAACTGCCAGATCAACACGGTGGTTCCGTTTGAGGTTGATCCGGGTCTGCCGACGTTCGTCACTGTGCAGTCCGGGGGGCAAACGCTCGGGCCAATCAAACTTCCAGTGGTGGTTGCGGTGCCCGGCATCTTCACGACCAACGGCAGCGGCAGCGGACAGGCGGCGATCCTGAATCAGGACTCCACCCTCAACTCGCCCTCCAATCCCGCGACGCGAGGTTCCATCGTTTCGGTATATCTGACCGGCATGGGCGCGCTGAATCCACCCATCGTGGACGGATCGATCGGCCCGCTGATGCCTCCGTTTTCGATGACGGCGGCGAGCGTTAGCCCGCTGATCGGCGGGCAGGTTGCGCCGCTCACGTTCGCCGGACAAGCGCCTGGTCTCATTGCAGGCGCCACGCAGATCAATATTCAGATCCCGCAGAACGCGCCAGTGGCCGCGGACGTTCCCATCGCTATTTCCGCCGCAGGCTATGTCAGTCAACAGTTGACGATGAGCGTGAAGTAGGAATGATCGCGCCAACAGCAAATGTAGATGCCGCGCGCGCCGTCGGCCGCTGCTGGGGTGCGCTATTCTTCTCGGTCTTCGGTGGAGCGTGGTTTTTGCTGGCAGCCTATGCCTTCGGGCGATTGAATCCACTTGACGCAGGTCTGATCGCTATAGGGGTTATTCTGTTCGTTCTTCTAGCCCTTCGGCTTCAGCGTCGCGGCCAAGACGCGGGGAAGGACGCATTTCCCGAAGAAGAACGGCGGCGGAACGGCCGCGTATTTGGAATCGTGAATGCAATCACCTGGATTGCGGTTTTTCTGGCCTTTCAAATTTTCCCGCGCGTAGGCCATCCAGACTTGGCGATTCCGGCTGTGGTGCTGCTAGTGGGATTGCACTTCTTTCCGCTGCCTCCGCTTTATCGGCATCGCGCCAATCTGGTTACCGGCGGCTGTCTGGTGTTGTGGGCCATCTTGTGCCCGCTGCTGTTCAGAGGCGGCACGATGATCGGCTTTGCGGCGGCTGGTGCGGGCTTAGTACTCTGGGCGTCGGCTGCTTGGGCGCTCAGAACCGCCAACTGCTTGGGTCGTCTGGGTTCTGAACGTCCGCGCTGGCTGCTGGCTGCGAGCCAACCAGCGCTCATTTTGCCGCGGTGATGGAGTCCACTTGAATGGTCTTTGCCTTCGTGTTGATCGTACCCGTGACCGTCACCTTTTTCCCAGCGAACTTCTCCGGCATCTTCTGGTCGCTCAGCGTGTAGGCTTCCTTGCCGTCATACAAAACGTACGAAGCTCCGTGCACGTCAACACATGCCTTCGTGCACTCGGCATCGGTCGGTCCCATTCGCATTTGGGAGTGATCGCCTTTGTCGCACATGCTATCCGTAATGACGCCGGTGAACGTCTGCTTGCCTGGCGCCGCGACCAGCGATGCCATAGCAAGCAGACTCAAGATCAAAGGTTTCATAGCGGCGTAAGCCGTGCCTTCTAGCTACCGGGCGTCATCAGGTGGGCGGTCGACGTGCCGGCATTCATAATCCACACGCCAGTCGTGCTCGGCTTGTCGGGCAGCCCGAGCGACTGCGCGGTGGCGCCTGGCACGGCAATCGTGGTGTGCGGACGAGCGTGCTCGGCGTCGGGGCCCATTAAGTGGATCCATACCGATCCGAACTCAGGCTTCACGCGGGTTCCGTCCTTCTCTTCGGCCATCAAAGCGGTCTCAGAGGCTTTCCTGTCGCCCTTGGCTTCGGCCTTCAAGTTCTGAGCGACACGATCCAGGTTAGCGGTGCTGGTGCATTCCAGCATAAACGCCGGGTGTCCAGGCCATCCCGAAAGGTCATAGCAGACCAGTCCACTGGAGCCCTTTTGCAAGGTGTCGTAAGTGAAGTCGGGCTTCCATTTGATTACGGTAACGTCTTCTTTTTTCATCCGCGCTGGGGCGGCCATCAGGGCCTTTTGAATGGGGTCGGATGGCGCTTGCGCGAACGCGCTGCCCGCAACCGCCAAAATACTGAACGCGATGGGTAGTGTGCTTTTCATTCTGTGATCTCCAATTCTTTGCCGGGGACTTGCTCGACGCAACTCGCGAGCCGTAGTACCGGCGATTTAGTATATCGCGACGCGGCCGTCAGGATTTTAAGCTCTTAGCTTTTCGCCAACCGCCTGCCATAATATGTTCTTGATCCGACTATCTGCGCTCCTCTGCTGGGTGGTGTTGCTGGCAGCCTGCGATCGTCCACCGGAAGTCTATGCTCCGCCCGAGCAACGCCATCCGGTGGAGGGTTACAATCCCGGCCCGGACGCCATGATGGTCGACATGCGGGATCCCGACGCCAGCTTGCGCATCGTGAAAGACATTCATGCTCCCTCCGACCCTTCCTGGCGATGGACGTCGCAGAATCCCACCGTGCAATTATTGGTGCTGTCTACCGAGAACCTCCGGTTCATTGCGGACTTTGCTATTTGGGACGATGGCTTCAAGACCACCGGCCCATTGGAGATCCAGTATCTGGTGAATGGCAGGCTCTTGGACAAGGTGCGCTATACGACCCCCGGCGAGAAGCATTTTGAAAAGCCGGTTCCCGCCGATTGGCTGGCGGTAGACACCGACACCACTGTCGCGATGTTTGTGGACAAGCTCTTCATTTCACCCCGCGACGGCGAAAAGTTCGGTGTGATCCTTACGCGCATCGGATTCAAGCAATGATTGGATTGGACCGATGACGCGGGTAATCCCGGTTCTCTTCGGCGCTCTGTTCACGGTGGCAACCATCTGGTCGCTCGGTATGCTGCTGTTCCGCAGGCTTTCGCTGGCCTTTCACGCCTGGGAAGAGCGCTTGCTCGCCTTCGTCGTCGGCTCGGCTTGCCTGAGCGGGATCATGTTCGTACTCAGCGCCACGCGGCTGGCGAGTCGTGGAATTTTGCTGGTGGTTGGGCTCGCCATCATTGGCTATGGCGCTTACTCGGGTATCGGACGTTTTCAGGGAAAAGGCTTCCCTCCACTCTCCACATTGTGGCGCTGGGTGTTTGGCGTGGGCTTTGCGGCGTTCACCTACATCGGATTTTTCCACGCTCTCGCTCCCGAGCACAGTTCGGACGGTATGGCCTATCACCTGGGCGAAGTAATGAAATACCAGCATGCTCACGGATTCCTGCGCATCACCACCGATCTCTACTCCAACTTGTCGCAGGGCGTTGAGCTGATCTATCTGTTCGCGGTCGACTTTGGGCGTTACTCGGCCGCCAGCCTGGTTCACTTTACGTTTTTGGTGGTTCTGGCTTTTCTCATATTGCTTTATGGCAAGCGAATTGGACGTCCCGAGGCCGGCGTGGCAGCGGCCATCTTCACCTACGCGAGCCCGATTGTTCTGATGGACGCATCCATCGCTTACAATGACGTTGCGCTCGCGGCCGTTCTCTTCGCGCTGTTCTATCTACTGCAGATTTGGGATGAAAATCGCGATCCCAAAATGCTGGTGCCGATCGGCATCCTGGCGGGTTTCGGCTACGAAGTGAAATACACTGCGATCCTGGCCGTCCCTTACGCCCTCGGATTCATTGGGTGGAAACTGTGGCGCGAGCGGAAGCCCATCTTGCGGCCGGTACTGGTGGTCTCTGGTTTGGCCGCCATGTGCATATTGCCCTGGATGGTGAAGAATTGGATCGAAGTGATGAATCCGGTTTCGCCTCTTGCCAACCGTGTCTTTCCGAACCCGTACGTACACATTTCGTTTGAAGATAGCTGGCGCGCGTATCTGGCCCACTACGATTTGACCAGCCGGTCTCAAATTCCGCTGCAAATCACGGTACAAGGCGATCATGTGGAGGGGTTTCTGGGGCCCCTATTCTTGCTCGCGCCGCTCGCTCTGCTGGCGCTTCGTTTCCGGCCCGGACGCCAACTGCTGCTGGCGGCGGCGATCTTTGGGGCGGCGTATTTCAGCAATATCGGCACGCGCTTTTTGATTCCCATTGTGCCGTTTATTTCGCTCGCGCTCGCACTGGCCGTCGCCAATGTTCCCTGGCTGCTGCTGGTGCTGGTGATCGCTCACGGCATCGCTTCCTGGCCCGATGTGTATCAGTTCTATTGCGCGCCCTATGCCTTTCGGATCGAAGAAGTGCCGGTGAGAGCGGCGCTCCGCCTGCAATCGGAGGATGCTTATCTCAGCCAGGATCCCGAATACGTGGTGGATCGCATGATCGGGGGGATCGTCCCTCCCGGGGAGCCAGTCTTCACCATCAGCCAGGGAGGCCAATCGTATCTGCAACGCAATTTGCTAGTGGGTTACGAAAGCGCTCCGAATGAGGTCCTGGAAGACATATTGTGGACGCCGGTGTTCCGCTACAATCAGCCTACGCGCACTCTCAAATTCGACTTTCCGTCGCGTGAGCTGCGCAAATTGCGGGTGGTGCAAACCGCCAGCCTGCAGGGGTTGCAGTGGTCGATCGCCGAGCTACGCGTTTTCACTTCCGGCCCCGGGAACATCCAGACTGAGATTCCGCGCGATCCAGCTTGGCGGCTCACCGCGCATCCCAACCCCTGGGACGTTCAACTCGCATTCGACAATAGCGCGGTTACGCGCTGGCGAAGCTGGCAGCCGGGTGCGCCCGGCATGTATGTCCAAGTCGACTTCGGCCGGCCTCAAAGTGCAAGCGCCGTGGTGGTGCAAACCTCCGACGATACCGGCCCAGCCAAGGTCAAGCTGGAGGGAATGGGCGCGGACGGAAGGTGGGTCACGCTGTCCGATCAACCAATCGAATCCAGGCAGCCTATTCGAGCGAGCCTGCGCCTGGCAGCCACCGCGGAACTAAAGGCGCGTGGCATTCATTACTTGCTGATCATGCCTGAGAATCCGGGATCGACCGATTTGCGTCGCTATCCGGCTTTCTGGGGACTGACCGTAGCGGGCACGGTGGGCGACGTAGTACTCTTCCACATCAAATAATGCCTGAATATTTTCTCGGCGTGGATGGGGGCCAATCCAGCACCACCGCTTTGATTGGCGATGAAACCGGCCGCGTGCTGGGCGTTGGCCGGGGCGGACCGTGCAATCATGTCGGGGCATCGGAAGGCCGGGCCAAGTTCGTCAGCGCCATTCGGTCATCGGTGAACGCAGCGTGCAGGCAAGCAGAATTAGATGCCGCGAGCGTTCGGTTCCGCGGCGCCTGCTTGGGATTGAGCGGCGGGCCAGTGGACAAGGAATCGATCCTGAGCGAAATACTCGCGAGCCACCGGACTCTGGTAACCGACGATGCCTCCATCGCGCTGGCCGGCGCCACAGCAGGTAAGCCCGGCGTCGTGGTGATTGCGGGAACCGGCTCCATTGCGTGGGGGCGAAATGCCGGCGGCCGCACCGCACGGGCTGGCGGCTGGGGCTACCTTTTTGGAGACGAAGGCGGAGCTTTCTGGATCGCGCGCCAAGCTCTGCGCGCCGCTCTGCGTTGGGAGGAGGGCTGGGGCGTCCCCACGTCCCTGCGCGCCCGCCTGCTGGATTACACGGGAGCAAAGAACATTAATGACTTGATGCATCGCTGTTACACCCCGGAATTTCCCCGGCCGCGGGTTGCCGGTCTTTCCGTGCTGGTGAACCATGCCGCCGAAATCGGCGACCCCATGGCCCTCGAAATCCTGGATACGGGTGCACGCGAGCTGGCCCTATTGGCGGCTGTGGTGCGCGGGCAATTGTTCGCGGCCAAAGAGCCGACGCTCGTCACATATTCCGGTGGTGTATTCCATAGCCGGATAATGCTTGCCCGCTTCCGCGATTGGATGTCGTCAGAGGCTGGGATCCGGGTGACGCCCCCGGTGTTTACCGTCCATGGGCCGGCCATCGGAGCCTTGCTGGAGGCGTATCGGGCGGCAGGACTGGATCATGTCATACAGGGTTTCCGCCTTTCTGCCCCTCCGGAACATTTTCCCTAATCAGCGAATCAGCCATTTTCCTATGTCGCGACTAGGGTGAGATTCCTTGAATCGCGCATTCCGATCATCGATAAGTCCTGCGAGGGTGAACTGTATCAATGGCTTGGGTTTGG
Organism: Bryobacteraceae bacterium; assembly: GCA_049518655.1. Lineage (GTDB taxonomy): Bacteria > Acidobacteriota > Terriglobia > Bryobacterales > Bryobacteraceae > Palsa-89. The sequence continues at coordinate 13,606 of JBEKRO010000025.1, forward strand.
CAAGACGGAAAGCAGGCTGATAGGGGTGAGCCGCCGAGTTCCAAACTTTCCGGAACCCTGGTCGATGAGATTTCCATGACGACCCGAGCTGTGGAAATCAGCGAAGCACGCGGCGACGAGGCCATCCGCGCGCACTGTTTGCGTGTAGCAACCTGGTCGAGCGAGTTGGCGGGCGCCATCGGTCTTTCTGAATCGGACAGAAGTCTGGTGGAGCAGGCCGCGATTGCCCATCACGTTCCCGAGATTTTGGTGAACGACCAGGCGCGCCGTCGCCTGCTTGCTGAGATGCACTTGGAAGCGCGGGGCGATCGACCCTTCGTTTCCGAAGAAGTGAGAGCGGTACTGGAGACTCTCTGGGGCCGCCGCCCGATCGCCGATCCCGCCATGGGGAAGATCGTGGCGGTGCTTGAAATCAGTGACGACTTCGATCAGTTCTTCGAATCCGAGCCGCTGTTTGATGCCGACTCACTGGATCAATGCACGAACTCCTCGGTCGAGGCCATGATGACCTACCTGCAGGTCACCAGCCGGGCCGATGTCAGCCGTGTGATCGATCGGCTGCCCGTATTTCCCCGCGCCGCTCGCGAGGTGGTGCGGCTGGTTGCGAATTCCGAGGTGGGACCTCGCGAAATGGAGGCGGTGGCCTCACTGGATCCGGTGCTTGCCGGACGGTTGATCCAAACGGCGAACTCGGCCTATTACAGCCCGCGGCAGCCGGTTGGGACAGTTTTACACGCAGTCTCCTTCATTGGTACCGAAACCGCGCGCCGCGTACTGCTGGCCGCGGCAATCAGGGGAAACTTCTCGTCCCCGCAGGCGCACCAGCTTTGGAATCACAGCCTGGACGTAGCGCAGACCGCCGAACTGGTGGCCATGCACGCCAAAGTCACAATAGATCCTTCGCAGGCGTTTTTGGCGGGCTTGATTCACGACATCGGACGCCTGGCCTTTGCCATCATGCCGCTCGGATTCCAGGAACGGTTCCAACGCCTCACCGACGGTGGTTGTCCGCCGGTGGAAGTGGAAATGTGCCTCTCCGGCCGCTGCCACGGCGAAGTGGGCGCCGAAACCCTGGCCCAATGGAAGTTTCCGCCAGAAATCATCAAGGCTGTTCGCTGGCACCATCGCCCCGAGCGGTCCGAGCTTCCGTTGAGCTCGCTGCTCTATCTGGCCGAGTTTATTACCGATTCGCAAGAGGATCTACCGTCCTACGTCCGCATGAATACCGCCACTCGCCTGGCGGGCATTTCGATGGGGCTGCTGGCCGAGATTCGACAGAAGAGCGCTGGGTCGCTCGAAAGCTTGCGTTTCGCGGCCTAAGCTCCTCCCCGCGTTACGCTAGTTGCTTGATTCCTCAGTCAGAGATCGGTTGGTTGCCGGACCTGATCTACACCGGCGAAAGATTTCAATCCGGCCTTGCGATGTTTGCGGACGCCACTGGCCGCATCACTCGATTTTCCGGTGAGCCGGCTGATCTCACCAAAGCCTTGCGGTTCAGCGGGCGCGCCATCCTGCCCGGCTTGGTTAATGGCCACTCGCATGCCTTCCAACGGGTTCTGCGCGGCCGCACGGAGCACGGCAGCGCGAGTGCGCGCCATTCATTTTGGACCTGGCGGGAGAGCATGTATCATGCCGCCAACCGGCTTTCTCCCGAAGGTCTGTATCATGCTTCGCGCATGGCGTTCCTGGAAATGCTTCTAACCGGGATCACCACCGTCGGCGAATTCCATTACGTCCATCATGCTCCAGGCGGAACGCCTTACGCCGATCGAAATGAGATGGCGTGGCAAGTGCTTCGCGCGGCTCGGGACGCTGGCCTGCGCATCGCTTTGTTGCGAACCGCCTATGCGCGGTCGGGGTGGAACAAACCGGCCGAGCCGGGGCAGACTCGATTCCTGACGCCGCGCGTGGAAAATTTCATCGCGGACACAGAAGCGTTGCGGGCGGCGATCGCACGCACGGAGTATGCGGAGTGGGCGTGGGTGGGCGTTGCTCCACACAGTCTGCGAGCCGTTCCTCTGGACTACGTGCGCGACGTGGCAGCTTATGCACGCGCGCAACGAATGCCCATTCACATGCACGTCTCTGAGCAGCCCGCGGACGTGGAAGCTTGTCTGCGCGAATGCGGGATGCGGTCTGTCGAGTTGCTCGATCATCATGGCTTCCTCGACTCTCGTTTCACAGCCGTTCACGCCATTCACGTCACTGGGAGCGAAATTTCCGAGCTCTCGCGCGCGGGTGCGATGGTCTGCGCGTGTCCCACCACCGAGCGCAATCTTGGGGACGGAACCGCTCCCGCGGACCAATTCTTGGATGCGGGCGTTCGGGTTTCGCTAGGCTCCGACAGCAACGTGCAGATCAACCTGCTTGAAGACGCACGGTCGCTCGAATATCATCTCAGAATTCTCAAACTGGAACGCGCACTGCTCCCGGCGAAGCATCTGTTCGCCTGCGCCACCGCGGCGGGCGCCGCAAGTCTGGGTGCACCCGGCGGCATTCTCGAGGTAGGCCGCCCAGCCGACTTCTTTACGGTGGCGCTGGATGATCCCTCCATCGCGGGAGCCGACGCCGATTCGCTGCTCAGTCACGTGGTTTTCTCCGCCGAACGAACAGCGGTGCGCGACGTAGCGGTAGCAGGCAAATTCGTGGTTCGAGATGGCCACCATCCGCTGGGCGAGGAAATCGTTCACGATTTCGCGCGCCTTCAGCGCGAGCTTTGGACTTAGCCCGGGTCAAAGTTCGACGATCGAAAAACCCTCTAGGCGCGCTGCCTCTCGCAGTCGAAGATCGCGGCATAGAAAGGCTCGATTCTTGGGCTTCTGGTTACACCACACCAAGGCAGCCGCGAGTTGCAAGGCCTCCGCGGCACGCAGTTCGTGTCGATCGAGGCATGCTTCGGCAAGATCTCGCAACCTGTTGGTGGGTTGTATTTCGCGCCAACTTTTCCGCAGCAGGGCAAGCCGGCGGTTTGCCGCATCGTGATACTGCGCAGGCAGCACGCCTTGCCGTCGTCGACGATAGAGTGCGCTGACGACCTCTACACCGGTACCCCACCACACAACCGGAGTGTATTGGCGCAGAAGGCGCCGGCCGGCCCCAGGGTTTTCAATGGACGCGCACAAGGGGACCACCGCGCTAGCGTCCCAGAAGCCCTGCATCCCGTTCTTCCCGATCTTCAGAGACGGCACTGGATAAAGAGTCCGCAATGTCCGCACTCAGAGGGTGCTTGGCGCCGATCGACCAAAAGGCGCGCTCATTGAATGCCTCCGACGGTAGAAGGAGTTCTCCCGACGCTACCAGCGCCAGTTCCTCCGCCGACACGTCCGTGGTGTTCAAGGGAACGATTTTCGCAACCGGCAAATTGCGGTCTCGAATCACGATCTCCTCGCCCGCGCGAACTTTCTGCAGGTAGGCGCTCAGGCTGTTCTTGAGCTCCGCGATGTTCACCGTTTCCATATAGCTATTATAGCCACAATGAGGCTAGGTAGGCCATGACTTCCGGAAGCCAGCGCCTGGTGCGTCCCGAGAGTCCTTCGCCCGGTCTGCAATAATAATTGTGAAGTGGCTGACGAGCGTAGCGCGTTGCACGACCTGATCCGGCGCGGCCGGCGTCGCCAAGCTTTGCATTTGCTGATCCACGCTGCGTCGTTCGCGGCCGTTGTCGCCCTGGGTGGCGCAATTCTGCTCCTCATTGTCGGCGCGCAAATCCTCAACTGGTATTGGCTGGTCTTGCTGTTTGCAGGAAGCCTTGCGGCCAGCGCGTATCGCTTGCGTGCCAAGCTGCTTTCCGCGTATCAGGTGGCCCAGTCCATCGATCGCCAGCTCGGTTTCAAGGACGCGTTGTCTACCGCTTACTACTTCAGCCATCATCCCGGGCGTGCCACGTCGCCCGAGTTCGTCGAGGAGCAACGCCAGGGCGCGGAGAACATGGCTCGATCGGTTGACGTCCAGCGTGCCGTACCGTTTCTGATGCCGCGAACCGCCTATGTCAATTTGGCTTTGGTTGCGGTTGCATTCGGAATGTTCGGATTGCGATACGGCATTCATCGGAGCCTCGACCTCGGCTCACCGTTGGTTCACATCAACTTCGACGGTCTCTTCGGCGCTTCATCGCAAGTGGCCGACGCAAGGCATGGTAAACGCCCGGGTGAGGGCGACGGCCAGCACGATCCAGGCGCGCCGGTGGATCCTTGGCAGGCGAAGACCAACGATCTGGATCCGGCCACTGACGCCGCGCTTCAGTCCGCCGAAGATCCCGATCCGAACAACGCCAGCACATCGCCGGACGCCTCCGCGAAGGCCGATGCGAAAAGCGGCGAGCAGTTGCCGCCGGGCAGCAATCCGCTGGACTCCGGCGAAAAGGGCGAAAAGAACGATACATCGCAGTCGAGTGACGCCAATGCGAATGCATCTTCCGGAGCCGATTCCAAATCCGGGCAGCAGAACGGCTCGAAGGACGCCAAAGAGGCCAAGGACGCGAATTCCGGCAGTTCCGGCGAAAACTCCAGCCTCGCAAGCAAGCTGCGCGATGCACTCTCTAATCTACTGGCGAAAATGAAGCCGCAGTCCAAGCCGGGCGGCGGCAAACCGAACGACTCGTCGCAATCGTCGAGCACGCGCCCCTCCCAGCAAGGTGAAAAGCAGGAAGGCGATCCGAAATCGCCCGGCCAGGAACAAGCCGACTCCAGCGCGAATTCGCAATCGGAAGGCGACCAGCAGCAGGGCGGGACGCAGCAAGCTTCGCAAGGCAAGAGCGAGGGGCGCAGCAACAATCAACCCAACTCGCCCGACGGCAAGAGCGGCATCGGCAAGCAGGACGGCGACAAAGCCGCTCGTGAAGCGGCTGAATTGGCCGCCATGGGAAAGCTTAGCGAGATTATCGGTAAGCGCGCCGCTAATATTTCGGGCGAAGTGATGGTGGAAGTCTCGTCGGGCAAGCAGCAGTTGAAGACCCAGTACTCGCAGCAAAACGCCACGCATATGGAGGCGGGCGGGGAAATCAATCGCGACGAAGTTCCGCTGGCCTATCAGCAGTACGTGCAGCAGTATTTCGCGCAGGTCCGGAAGGTCCCCGCGGGGAAGAGCAAGGGCCCAGCCTCCGCGCCCCCGGACGCCAAGCCCAAAACAACACCGTCCAGCCTGCCTTAAGAGCTGGGGTTAGCCTTCGTCGTAGAAGCTGCGCTGCCCTAAATACCACAGCAGGCGGTCCAGCACTCTAACTTTGTAGGGACAATCGGATAAATCTTCTGGGCTAATGACGGACTCGACTTCGTTATAAACTTGGAGCCACACATCCACAAAGCAAGCGTACTTTAGTTGTTTTGGCGCGGGAACCAAATGGCAAAGCCGACTTATGACCCCGAGAGCCCTGGCAGCATTATCGTCAAAAACTGGGACGTCGTTTGGATAGCAGCACCACAACGCCTTTGAAGTAAGCGAGGTTAACGCCGGTGGTTCACCGCTTTTCTTGGGCTTGGCAACCTTACAGATTCGTTTTCCAAGTCGGTCGAACTCGGAAACGATTCCGTCCTTATTCCGATGCAACGAGTCTTCGCGCGGTCCGTCCGCAAACCCGATAATCTCGTTTGCCATTGCGGTCTTCCTATCAGGCTGAACGAACATAAGCACTTTATAGTATTCGAGCCAATGGACGACTTGTCTCTGCCGACCTGTCGGGTCGAGAGCGCGTCCGTTGATCGCGTCTATGACCGCTTTGTCTTCGGTAGTGTCGCGACCACCGCAATGCCACTTCATCGCGATGAGCTCCTTCGTGAGTGCTCTCAGGTCGCACAAGTTCCACGTCGCATGTGAGTCTGTCGTAGTATATCGCGCGTAATAGCTGGTCCTTCCAATTATCATCGCCTCGCTGCTGTTCAACTAGAAATCGCGGGGTGAAGTCAGATTCTACTCAATCATGAACCAACGCGTTCAATCCGATTCCGATATCCGTGCCTCCCTCAGAGGCTGACGCCCGCATCACGCGCTATTCGAGAGGCAAGTCCCGGCTTCAAACTCTTGCTGCCATGCACCGGGATTGAAATGACTTTGCGTTCGCCCGGCTTGGAATAGATATGGTGACTTCCATTGATGCGGCGGAGCAACCAGCCATTCTTCTCAATCCGCCGGCACATCTCGGGTCCGCTGACAGCTTTCAAACAGCCACATCCAGGATCTGGATGTTCGCGTCAGGCTCTTGTCCTTGCTCCCTCAGAACTTCGAGTACGCCGACGATAGCTTCCCGGATGTTGTCTTTGAGCTCCTCAATGGTGTCGCCTTGCGAATAACAGCCTGGTAGCGCAGGGACCTCGCCCCAAAAGCCGCCCTCGGGATCTTCGTGGATGACAACCGCATATGTCTGCACGCCTAAATTCTCCCACAACGGATTCTTGCTGCCACCTTGCCCGGACAAGTATTCACTTTCCGTCTTTGGTCTGCGCCACAGCTTGCGCCAGAAAGTTCACTACCTGCGCTTCGTCGCGCGCCACCTCGTAGTACGCGGCGCGCAGTAGCTGGTCCTTGCGATTGATCAACGTTTCGCGGATGTTCTGCTGCACGCGCGGATCGGTCAGCTCACGCTGGCCGGCCGGCTCCTTGGAATAAATCTTGAATATGCGATAGCCCTCGGCCGTTTTCACCACCGGCGTCACCTGGCCCGCGGGCGCCGTTTGAATCACGGCCCGGATTTCCGTATTCGCCTTTTCTAGCGCCGATTCCGGCACAAATCCTAAATCTCCGCCATTCGGCGCGGTGGTGGGGTCTTCGGAAAAGTTCTGTGCCAGCGTCACGAAATCCTCGCCCTGCTTCAGCCGCGCCACCAGCATGTCCATTTTCTTGCGCGCCTGTTCGTCGTTTTGCGCCTTGTCGTTCTTCAAATTCCGCACGTTCGGGTCCGGCATCGGAGACACCAGGATTTGCGCCAGATGCACCTGCGGCTCCGGGAAATTGAAGCTGCTTTTGTTGGCGTTGTAGAAGTCGGTGACGTCTTTGTCGGAAATCGAAATGTGCGAGGTGATTTCTTTATTGAACAGCTTGGTGATGCTCAGGTCGCGCTTCAACTGCGCCTTCATGTCGTCCACCGTCATCTTGCGAGCATCCAGCTGCTTTTGAAATTCCTCCTGCGTGTACGGCGCTTTTAGCTCCGCGAATCTGGATTCCACGTCCGCGTCGGTGGCCATCAAACCCAGCTTCTCGGCGCGCTGCAGCATGATCTCGTTGTCCACCAGCGTGCGCAGCACTTCCAGCTTCTGAATCTCCATCTGATCGCTGCTGGGTTTTTCGCTGGACGACATGAACTGCGCTTGATACTGCTTGTCCAGGTCCGCGTAGGTGATGATGCGGCCGTTCACCGTGGCGGCGACGTTATTAGACACGGCGTGCTTGCATCCGCACAGGCAGAACGCAAGCAGAGCGCAGGAGAGGGCGGGGAAAAGACGGGACATTCGTTGGATGACTCCATTCTACAGTCTCGGCGCCCGGAGGCGCGTGGCGCTGGGAAGCGCGCGGCGCTGGGAAGCACACTGCTACAATCCGCGCATGAGACGTTGTCTCGCGTTGGCGATTGCTTTTGCCGGTTTCCTTTTAGCCGCCGAACCCGCCCAGAACGATTTCCGCTTCTCGATCCTGGGTGATCGCACCGGCGACGCGCAGCCCGGAGTTTACGAGCGTGTCTGGAATGAGATGAACGCGCTGCATCCCGACTTTGTCATCAACGTCGGGGACACCATCCAAGGCGGCAACGATGCCACCGCGGCCTCTGAGTGGCGCGCGATTAGCCCACTCTGGGCGCGTTATCGCTACACGATTTACTTTACGCCCGGCAATCACGACATCTGGTCGGCCGCATCCCACGCAATCTATGAACAACAAACCAGGCGTCCGGCGTTTTATGGCTTCAACTATCAAAAAGCGCACTTCACGGTGCTTGACAACAGCGACGCCCCCGACCTGAGCGGAGACTTGAGCGAAACACAGATGCAATTTCTGGCGCGCGATCTGGAGCAAAACCGCGATCGCGATCCGAAATTCGTCTTCTTCCACAAACCGTTCTGGCTCATCCCGGTGAAGTTGCAAAGCAGCCATTTTCCGTTTCATCAACTGATCGCGAAATATGGTGTGCGCCACGTGGTGAGCGGCCACGGACATCAGTATGTACATGCTGTGGAGGATGGTGTTACATATCTGGAAGCGCCCAGTTCGGGCGGGAAACTGAAAGGCCAGGGCTTCGCGCAGGGATGGTTTTACGGTCAGGTGCTCGTCACAGTCAAGGGTTCAGCCGTGAGCCTGACTGTAAAGGAAATCGGCCCGCCGTTCGGTCAAGGCCGCAGCTTCCAACCAAAAGACTAGCAGCGCCTATTTCTTTATGGGCACCGGCGGTGGCGGAGGCGGCGGTAGCGGCACAGCGTTGATATATCCGCGCGTTCCGTCTGGCCTGATGGGTCCAGGGCCGAATCCCAGGTGCTCCCGGTCTACGGGATTTTCGGCGCACGAGTATTCCGCAAGCTTGTCGCCCGGCGCCCCCGCTTCCCAGGTCCGCGAATAGGTAAACGGCTTGGTGTAGAACTTCGGATCTTCGATGGTGGTTTCCACGTGGATATACTGCGCGTCGGGCCGCGTCCAACGCTCGATTACGTGTAGCGCATCGCTGTGAGGACTGCCGTTCTCGTCGGCCCACACCTGCGTATCTTTAAACCCGACGGAATCGATCACCAACGCATCGCCTTCCCAATGGCCCACTTCGTCGCCAAAGAACGACGGATCCGGGTCTTCCTGATGCTTGCGGCCGTCGGTGGGGATCAGCCGGTAATAGCTGTAGAAGTAGAGGAAAGCGACATATTGCGGAGTTTGTAGAACCATGAACGGCAGGCCGCTCGCATTGTGGCGCGGGATGCCACCGAGAATGCACAAACTCTCGGGATCGACGGTGGCCGTCGTGTTGTGCTTCCAGGCGGCTTCGCCAGCCGGCGTGAGAGGTAATTTAAGACCGGGAAGGTCCTTGGCAATATTACCTACGGGTTTGGTGTATTTCGTGCCTTTCCAATATCCGTTCAGATCCGGATGCCCGTCGGCGGTGCGAGGCGCCTGAGCCGAAACGGGCGCGCAGGCCATGGTCAAGACCGCGAAAATAGCCGCCAGGATTCGCATCTCGATGCTAGAGTATATGAAGCGGTCCACCTTCGTCAATGAAACGGAGATAGCTCATGGGAATCAAGCTCCAGGCGCTCCTTGTTCTCGCACTCTCGGCCAGCGTGTTGCCGATGGAAGCGCACCACTCCTTTGCCGCCGAATACGACGCAAGCAAAGCGGTGCGCATCACCGGAGTGATCAGCAAAGTGGAGTGGACCAATCCCCATTCCTACCTCTACATCGATGTGAAGGACGACCACGGTAACGCCATCGCCTGGACGTGCGAAGGCGGCGCCCCCAACGCGTTGTCGCGCCGGGGCTTCCGGAAAAACGACATCAAGCTGGGGGATACAGTCACCATCGATGGTTATGGAGCCAAGGACGGCTCGCACTTGATGGATGCGCGCCGCATTACGCTGACCGATGGCCGGTCGTTTTACAGCGGATCCCCGGGCGACGGCGGCCCTGGCGACCCCGGAAAAGAGCAGTGATCGGCCAACGGTTTCGAGGCTATGCCTCCACCAACTTTACGTGGCGCTGGCGGGAATAGCGAATCAACTGGGCGTCCTTGGTTAGGAGCGTTGCCCCCTGGACTCGGGCCGTCGCGACGAGCATGCGATCAGCCGGGTCGCCATGCAATTCTCCGGGAAGATGTACGCTCTCAATCATGATCTCGGGCGTTAGCTGTGAAACCGCGATTCCAGGTTTACTCAAGGCCTGATCCACCCAAGTCCGAACGTTCATCGGTAGCGCGACGCGCCCGTGCTGTTCGAGCATCGCCAGCTCCCAAATTGAGATTACTGAAATGCGGAGCTTGCCTTCCGATTCCGCACTTCGGATCGCTTGTAGCGCCAATCGCGAGAAACGCTGGACGAGACCCAACTGGGCCCACAGCCAGCAATGCGTGTCTAGAAGTAGAAGATCGCTCGGCATCCGCCGCCCAGGTCACGAACACCTACGTCAAGCGTCGGCTTCCCACTTCACATGAATGGGCGCAATGATATCGCCGACAATTTCCATGGTGCCTTGCATGCTTCCGATGAAGCTTTCCGGACTTTCCTCCATGGGAACTAGCTTCGCAACTGGCTTGCCTCTCTTGGTGATGACCACCTGCTTGCGCTGTTGCTGCACCTCGTCAAGCACTTTGAGGCATGTGGCCTTAAACTCACCGGCGGGTAGCTTCTCGTCCATAACCATAGTCATGGTAGCATAGTCATAGCTCGGTACAGGAATTCTCCAAATTTCTTCTTAGATGTTCTGGTCCTCCATGATCGCGTGCCTGTGCTATGATCCCAGTCAGTACCGCCCATCTGGCTAACCGTGCAGTACGACGCTCGAAAGACCTTGATAGCGTTGGAGTTTAGGCGCATTTGGCCGATCTATCCAGTATGTACCCGGGCTAGGAATAACATGATTACCCGGCGGGCCATAAGTATCGCTGCACTTGCCCTGGCCGTAGTGTCCCTGGCCACGCCTCAAACCAAGCCCGCTCCCCCAACGAAAATCGTATCGACGAAAATCACGTTGGAACAGGCCGGCTCGCGAACCGGCCGCGATCGCGTGCCCGCTTACGAAGGCAAAGATGTCGTAGTCACCGGCCAAGTCTCCATCCGGCCAATCTGGATCGCCGATTCTTTCTACGTCGCCATTCAAGACGAGGCCCTGTTTGGGCTTGTTCTTCGGCCGGAAATTCCCCAGCTGCCGGACCTGACCCCTGGCGATTGGGTGGAAGCGCAGGGGACCATTTCCAAGAGGGCTGGCTTACCGATACTTGTGCCGCGCGCAATCCGGCGTCTGAGTCATCAGCCGCCCCCCGCTCCCAAAGCGGTAACTCCGCTCGACCTGGCGTCATTTCGCTACATGGGAGTGCTGGTCACGCTCGAAAGCATGATTGCCGGTGAGAATCAGAATGGCGGCGGGGATCTGCTCCAGATCGGCCAGCGAAATAACGATCTGAACGTGTTCCTGCCCCGGACGCGGCGAGATAGCGGCCCGAAGCTGAGCGGTTTCCGGACGGGTGATCGCATCCGCGTTACCGGCATCGCCAGCCAATATTGCACGCTGCCGCCTTACGATCGATACTTCCAGATCCTGATCCCGAGCCCTGCTTCGATTGCCGTGGTCGAGCGGGGTTGGGTGATTCAACCTCCGGTACTGTTAGCCTCGCTCATTCTCGCGGTGGCGTTGGCGTGCATTTGGTGGTTCCGAGAACGGCGCATGGCGGCGCTTCGAAAACAGATGCGGCTGCTCAATTCGCTGGGCGAGCAGGTGATTGGCGCCACTTCTTCCACTGAGATTCTGCGGCGGCTGATGCTGAATCTTCCCGCGCTGTCGGACGCCACCGGGGTTGGCCTGTATATCCACAATCGCAGCACGAAAATGCTGGAAGGGGTCCACTCCAGCAACAGTGCGGTTGAGTCCATCGATCCGGAAGCCCCCTCCAGCTCCATGGCTTCGGGCATTGCGGCGTGTTTCCGCAACCATTTGATGATTTCCATTCCCGATGTCCGCCGTAGCGCGCACTTCCGGAAGGAAGATACCGTGGTGGCGCCGCGCTCGGTATTGCTGGTGCCGATGTTCGCGCAAAGCGAGCTGATGGGCGTGCTCGAGATTCACCACTCCAGCCACTTCCACTATTTCGGCGAGGGTGAGCAGGCCGCGATGCAGCATCTGGCCAATCAGATTGCCACCGCGCTCAAGTTGCAGGAGCAGCACTCCATGCGGGAGCAGTTGTTCCGCAGCGAGAAGCTGGCGGCGGCCGGGCAGTTGATCTCTGACGTGGCCAATGAGCTGCGCTCGCCTTTGCAATCTATCGCGACGCTTGCCACCGCGCTGCTCTCGCGCAATGGCGATGCCTACCACACCGAACTGGAATCCATCACCACTGAGGCAAGCCGGGCCAATGAGATTGTTTCGCGGCTGGTTTCCTTCGCCAATGTGGAGCAGGCGCAAGCCGAGCCCGTGGATCTGAATGCGATCCTTTCCGGATTGCTGAAGTTTCGCGCTCCCGAGTGGAAAGCCAAGGGCGTGGAAATCAAATTCCAACTGGCGGTCAAGCGCGCCATCGTGCTCGGCTCGCCGGGCCAGCTCGAGCAGGTGTTGCTCAATCTCCTAGTGGACGCCGAAAAATCCGCCGCCGAGGCGCGCGACAAAATCATCACCGTTTCAAGCAGCCTGCTCGCCAAGCGCGTGCTGGTGGAGATTTCCTATCCGCTCCGCTCGCCCGACACGCGCGGCGATTCCACCGACGGCGATCACACCGGATCCGGTGCGCTCGGCCTGGGCGTTTGCCGCGGCATCATTGAGAGCCATGGCGGCGAGTTTCGCGTGGTCCGCACTTCGCCCGCGCAAGCTCGTTTTGACATTGAGCTGCCGGTGATCGAAGCCCGGCAAACAGGTCCGGGCGCTTCCGAATTATCCGAAGCCATCCGCCAGCTCACGGTTTTGGTAGTGGAGCCGGATAGCAAAGTGCAGCGCCAATTAGTGCAAATGCTGGGCAATCGTGGCGACCGTGTGGTTCCGGTCTCCAGCGCCGAGGAGGGGCTGGATATCGTCGACCGGCTGCGGTTCGACATGGTCATCTGCGCCGTCCGGCTGCCCAGTCTCAACTGGGTGGCGTTTTGCGAGCGCGTCCGCCTGCGTGTGGGTGGTTTCGTCCTGCTCACCGACGCGTTCAATAGCGATGTCGGCCGCGCCTTTCGCAACAGCGAAGGCTTCGTGCTCAGCAAGCCGGTGTGCGAGACGGATTTGCACCGCATCTGCCGCGCCGTGGAAGATCGCACCAGCCTCCTGATCCGGGAGTGAGCATGCTGTTTCCGGCTTCTTACGATCGGACTACCAAGATCATTTCCGGCTTATTCTGTTTCGGTCTCCTGGCCGTGGTCTTTGCTCTTCATAACGTGGTCTGTGACTTCCTGTGCCTTTTGATTCTCGTGGCGTCGTTGGCGTTCTCCCCGCGCGGCTATGTCATCGAGGGCCAAACGATTTTGGTGAAGCGCCTGGCCGGAAATGTCCGCATAGCGCTCGCAGGCGTTCGCGAAGTTCGAAGAGCGACGCCCGACGATTTCCGCGCCTGCATTCGCCTTTGGGGCGGCGGCGGCCTGTTCGGCTACTACGGCCTGTTCAGCACCGCGAAGCTCGGCAAATCCACCTGGTACGTTACCAATCGAAAGAATTGCGTGGTCGTGATCGCCGCTGCGAAGACAGTGTTGTTCAGCCCGGACCACCCCGACGGATTCCTGGCTGCGATCCAAGCCGCGGCGACCATCCATGAATCGTACCCAATGCCGCAAGCGGCGCGGTCGCAGCCCTTCGGATCAATGGGGAAACTGATTGTTGCCGCCGTGGCGATCGCGGCCATGGGCTTGGGATTTGTCGCCTTTAACTATTCGCCCGGCGCTCCCAGCTATACCTTGACGCCGGAAACTCTCGTCATTCACGACCGTCTCTATCCGGTGACGTTACACGCATCCAGCGTCGACATCGATCAGGTTCGCATCGTCGATCTCACCCAGGACGCCGAGTGGCGTCCCACCGTCCGCACCAACGGCTTCGCCAATGCGCACTATCGATCGGGCTGGTTCCGCGTGGCGAGCGGTCAGAAGGTGCGCCTGTATCAGGCCAATAGCCCGATCATAGTGCTTCTGCCACCCAAAGGCGACGGCGCGCCAGTCCTCTATCAGGCGGCGGACCCGGAGAAGTTCGTCGAGGAAGTCCGGACGGCCTGGAACGCTTCAGCGCGAACCAACCCAAAAGCGGGAAAATGGATTCACTATGCGCTTTAAGATCGCCCTCGCGTTTATGGTCGTGGGCTGCGTGTTCGCCGCCGACAAATACAGCGGCCCCGTGCCACCCAAGCCCGACATTCCCTACCTGTTGCATGCCTCCTCCCTGGTTGAAACCGAAGTGGCCGACGCCCGGGAAGGCAAAAAGAGTGACACCTATACTATCTCCGGTGCATCTTCTCCGGCCAGAACCCCGCTCGCCGAGCCAATCTTCATCATTGATGCGCAAAAGATCCAGCCCGAGACTTTCGAGTTGTACCGTTTGGACGTGAAAGGCGGCAATCGCGAAGTCTCGTTGGGCAACAACCGCCGGCGCGGCGGATCGCACGCGCTGCATCTCGCGGTTAAGCCTCTCGGCGGCCATCTCTACCGCGTCGAAGTGGACGAAGCCCTCGACAACGGAGAGTATGCTCTTTCGCCCAGCAACGATAATCGTGCTTACTGTTTTGAGATCTACTGAGTTTTGAGATCATCCGATCGCGTCCCCTATCTCGTAACGCAAGCGGCCGCCCCCTACGATGGGCTGCGCCCGGTGCCGGTTTCCATCTTGCTCCATAACGTCCGCAGCCTGTACAACGTCGGCGCGTTCTTCCGCTCGGCGGACGCCGCGGGCTGCGACAAGTTGTATTTATCCGGAATCACCGGTCGTCCGCCGCATACCGGCATCGCCAAGACCGCGCTGGGCGCCGAAGAAACCGTCGCTTGGGAGCATCACGCCGACCCCGCCGCTCTTATCGTGCGTCTCCGCCAGCTAGGCCACGAAATCGCCGCCGTCGAAACCAGCGTTCACGCCACGGACTTGTATGATTGGCAGCCCCGCTTCCCGGTTTGCGTTCTGTTCGGGCACGAAGTGGATGGCTTGGCCGAGCCGCTGCTGGCTTTGTGCGATACCTACGTGCGCATTCCCATGCTCGGCCGCAAGCATTCGCTGAATGTCGCCACCGCCGGCGGCGTCGTGATCTACGAACTGCTGCGGAAATACCGTGTCTTGCTCGAGAACGCCGGACGGTGATCTAGGTCCACGACCGTGTGTTCAACGGCGGGGCGGAAGCTCGCGTCGCTTTTGCGATGCAGGCCTCGCAGCGGCTGCCGGAGGTGCCTGAGCCACCACCGGAATAGTCACAATGTTGCTGGTGAATACGTTTTGCGCAATATACATCTGCGTCAAGGGATTGGTCGGCAGTGAGTTGCTGATTTGCAGCTGCACCGCATAGATTCCCGGCATCATCCCTACTGCTAGTCCCGCATTCAATACGTTCGCGGTTGTCCCGCCCACTTGCGCGTTGTCGACGTTTGTTAGGGGCAGGTTCAGCGCCGGTCCCGGATAGGTCTGGCCAGTGATGCTGGCCAGCGTCAAGCCGTCGGACAGAGTGGTCGGTCCGATGCCCGTGGCATAGATGGTGATCACCTCGCCCGGAACAACTGGATTGTCAGGTGTCACGGGAGAGCCGGCGATGTTGGCGCAGCAGGTGGCTGAACTGTCCAAGGGAGAAAGCGTGATCGTGGCGTTAGTGCTGATATTACTGCTAATCTGGATGCCATTTCCTGCTGGCCCTCCCACCTTCGCGGTCAAGATGATGCGGGTGAACTCGCCGGCGGGCGTCGCAGTCACCTGCTCATTCGGGTTGGCGTTGACCATAGCGATCAGACCGTCGCGAACCGCTTGCAGTGTATCGGTGGACTGCACGGTGTAGTTGTAATTATTGCTCGCAATAATGAGGGTTGCGACGTCGCCGGCCGTAATGGACCCATCGACATCCACCAATGCGATCGCGTTGCCACTCGTGTGGTATGCCATCGCCGGCCGCGGGTCGTTTCCGCCCCCTGCGAAAATACCGGGATTCTCCCCCACCACCGGAATTCCAATGGCGTTGGTAGCTGTTACCGAACCATCGCTGTGGACGGTTCGTACCACCGCGCTGACGCCATTGGAGTTGTACACCTCATACGGAAGTTGCGTGTTGATCTGCGTGGGCGACACCGATAGAATCGGCGAGCGGATGCCGTCGAAGTAAACTTCCACGCCTTGGAAACTGGTGGGATAGCCGCCATCCGGGCCCGGAGTAGCCACAACGCCGTTGGCGCTGACATCGGCCAGGTTGTTTCCAAAAATGCTCACCAGCGTACCCGGCGCTAATTCGGCTGCTGCGGCGCCACCCGTTAGGGCGGATCCCGCTGCGGTAGCCGTCTCGGTAGCCGTACCCGAACTGGAAGCAGCCGCAGTGGTGGCCGAATATCCAATATTGTTTCCGTTCAAACCAGGCTGGCGCGCAACCAGGTTCACTACGAAAAGACTTCCCTCCACAATGTCGGCGGTCGCGATTACGTTCGGATCCGGCGTACCGCTCTTGGTCCCATTGATCAGGTTTGCCAAAGCCTCTATGATGCTCGCCAGCGTGTCGTTGGTAAGCACCGTGTAGGCGTAGTTGGTGCCAGTGGAAGCGCCGGGAGACGTGATCGTCATGGTAACGATGTCGCCCGCCGTGATGGTTCCGGTGATGCTCACCGTGCCGACCGCGTAGGTGCTTACGCTCGCCGCGTTGGTGATGCCGGTGATGGGAATGTTGGGCGTGCCCGGGGTGAAAACCAGCACCCGCAGGTCGAAAGGATCCGAAACATAAAGATTCGTGCCGTCGTATGCCAACGCTAACGGGGTGCGAACCGTGTTAGGAGCCGACTCCAGAACATTCGCGTCGGGACGAAAGGTGTCCGTGCTGGTAGTCACCTGATCGGTGAATTCGTCCGGCTGCCCCAGATAGCTATCGGCCCTCTGTCCATTGCTCGTTGGAATGCTGTTGTAAACCAGGATGCGATCGTTTCCGCCATCCGCGATAAACAAGCGATGTCCGTCCGACAAGGCGTATCGTGGGAGTTCCATGGTGAACCCGCAACGCCCTGGATAAAGGGGCGTGCCGTCGCTGTCGGTGCTGGTGGCAGGGCAAAGGGTCGGGCAGCCGGCCGCGAACGTGGGGTTGCCGTCGGCGTCCGTGCTGGTCACAACGCACGAACCGATAATGCCGTTGTCCAGCTCGCTGGTCATATTCTGCTGGCCCACCACCACGTCCGCCGCCTGCCCGTTCTGCGTCGGAATGGAATTCCAAATCAAGACGCGATTGTGGCCCAGGTCGGCCACAAAAAGATGCGTCCCGTCCGAGGTTACTGAAACCGGCGAAAACAAGTTGCTGGCAGTGGGAGGAAGATCGCTCGTGGTTGCGGGCGGCGCCGTGGAGAAATTCGGCTCGCCCAAAACCAAGTCCGCCGGCTGATTGTTTGCCGTCGGGATGTGGTTCCATATCAACACGCGATGGTTCTGCGTGTCGGCCACGAAGAGTTGCGTTCCCTGAATCCAGACGCCCTCGGGGCCTCGAAACGAAGAACTATTTAAAGGTGGGGGCTCCTGCACGCTCACGAAATCCTTTTGCCCCAGCTCAATGTCGGCCGGCTGATCGTTTGTGGTAGGAATTGTGTTCCAGATCAGAATCCGGTTGTTGTCCGTGTCCGATACCACCAAAATGTTCCCGTCGGTAGCCACCCCAGTTGGATTCCGGAAGCCGCTCTGCGTGGTGTAAGGGTCGGTAGTGGTAACGAAATCCGGCTGGCCCAGCTCGAGCATGTTCGTCCCGACGACGCTCGCAGTTCCTGCGCAGACCGGGCAGCGGCCTCCTTGGGGGACTTCGGCCGTGGGGTTGTACATAAACTGCGAGATATTGTTGTAGATCAGGACACGATTGTTGACCGGCAGCCCGGTCTCGATCAAGTGAATGGCATCCACGACAAACAACGTGTTGTTGGCGTAGGCCACCCCATCCACTGCGCCTAGCTGATACTGCGTAGCGGTGGGGGTGGTGGTGGTGGTGGTGACGATGGGGGGCGGGACGTACTCGTCCGTAAAGGTTGCCTGCCCGATAGTGATACGGGCCGCTTGTCCGGTGAGAAAGTTTACCGCCGGCTCCTGCGCGAAAGCCGCCCCCAGGGACAGAAATAGAATGCCAAGACGCTTCATGATTTTGGATTTAAGAAAGTACCGCCCCAGTATAACAATCACGGACGAATAGGGGCCCGGGGCGGTTTCAGTTATGTTCCTATGTGCTTACGATGCCTCACTGTGAACTTTTTCCCTCACGTTGAACTCCAGCTTCCACCGCCGCCCGTCGCGAGCCACGGACCACAACTGGAGCATCCCGGTTTCGGTGACGACTGTCTCTAACGTGACGGGAACGAATTCGCCAGCTTGACCGGCGGCGTCCCCTGCTTGGCCGGCGGCGCCCAGAGTTACCTCCATCGGCGAAAGCTCCTCGAGTTCCTCGCCGGCTTCGTCCAGCATCACACCCGCAGCGTCGTTCTTGCGGGTGGCCGATTGAAAGAAGCGGAACTCGGCAGGCTCGCCGACGATCAATCCAAATTCGCGGCCACGCAGGTCGAGAGAGCTGCCTTCCTCCATACCGAACGGCGCCACAGTGAGCGCCTTCACGGGCGCACGCATGCCGGGAACCGCGGGGAGCGAGCTTTCGATACCGACGTAGTAGGTGCGCGGCACTCCGCCCCGAATCCGTACGCCGCGACCCGTGCGAGCCAGTCCGTAATAAGCCGCGCCGCGAGCTACGGCGTGCATCAAATCTTCTCCCAGCAACGGCGCAGCCGGTTCGAGCCCCTCCTCGGAAAGCCAGCCGTTGAGCACATCTAAGATCCGCTGCCGCACCAGATCGGACCGCAACACTCCGCCGTTGAACAATACGTGGGTCGGCGCCGCCAGTCCGCTGGCTCCACGACGCACCGAGCCATGTTCGGATTGCGCCGCCTGCTGCCGCAAGAAACGCGCCAGATGACGAGTGATGGCCGCATCGGCCGCATAGGGCAGACCGATCTCCGCAAGACCCATCCTGCGGCGCTGCGGCATATCGTGGCTGGATACAGCCGGGAGAAATCCCTGGTCCAGCAGGCGCTCCACGTCTTCGGCCGCCAGCTTGGTCTTGATCGTTCCGCCAATCAATCCTGTACCGCGCCCCAGGATGGTCACGGTCTCCTCGCGCTTTTTGTTGTCCTTGGCGAGCAGCCGCTCCTTGGCCAGCCGGCATTGCTGCCACAGAGCATGTAACTGCATTGCGTCGAGCTTGGTTCCCTTGGTGGCGAGTTGTTGTTCGATATGCCGGGCCAGCGCGAGATCGATATTGTCGCCTCCGAGCAAAATATGCTCGCCCACCGCCACGCGCTCGAGCGCCAGTTCACCCGCCTGTTCCGTTACCGCGATCAGCGTGAAGTCCGTGGTGCCGCCGCCGATGTCCACAACCAGAATCAAATCGCCGACGGCCACGCGCTCGCGCCAATCGGGATGGCGTTCGATCCAGGCGTAGAACGCGGCTTGCGGTTCCTCCAGCAACAGCAAATTCTGGTAGCCCGCCTCTTCAGCGGCCTTGAGCGTGAGCTCGCGCGCCACGGCATCAAACGAAGCGGGCACCGTCACCAGCACCTGCTGCTTCCGGAATGGCGCATCCCCCATCTTCGAATCCCACGCTTCCCGCAGATGCTCCAGATACCGGCGCGACGCCTCCACGGGGGAAACTTTCGCCAGTCCTTCGGGCGCGTTCAGCGGCAGGATCGGGGCGGTACGATCCACACCGGCATGCGATAGCCAGGATTTCGCCGAAGCCACCAGCCGGCTTGCCACTTCGGCGCCGCGCTTCTGGGCCAGTGCGCCGGCAACGTAAGTCGGCGATTCATCCCAGGGCAGGGCAATCGACCCGGCGGGAAAATCCGACGATCCCGGCAAGTATAAGAACGAAGGCAGCAATAGCTCGTCCCGCACTTCGCCCGGATTCACCAGCTGCGGGATTTGGAATAAGGCCACGGGCGGCTGCTCGCGGGGATCTCCGCCTAGGGGCGCATATGCGAGCGCGCAATTCGTGGTGCCCAGATCGATACCGATGACGTATTGGCTTGGCAAAGCAGGTTGTGACAAAGCAGGTTATGTAAGACAGGTAAGAGCCACATTCAGGCTCTCGCAATTCAGTGTAGCGCGCGGGCGCACCGCAGCGTGGATGTTACAATTGCGTTTTTGGTGCCGACCGACACTTTCATTGAAGCCGCCGGCCGCTGGTTTTTGAAATCCGGAATCCAGGAAGCAAGCGGCGGCGTAGCTCGATATTACCGATCGGATCAGCGCCAGAACGCGCGCGTATCCACCGAAATCACCGGCTACGCGGTCAGCACCCTGCTGTTCCTTCATCAGCGCACCGGAGATTCCGCCTATCTGGACGCAGGGCTCCGCGCGGCGCGGTTCCTGACCCGCAGTGCCTGGGACCAGCGTCTGGGAACTTTCCCGTTCGAGCTCTCGAATAGCGTGGCGGCGCCGGGCTTCGCGTATTTTTTTGATTGCGGCATCATCGTGCGCGGCCTCTTATCCGCGTTTCGCGTGACCGGCGACCCCGAATTCCGCGATACGGCCATCGCGGCTGGACGAGCGATGCTGGCCGATTTCCCGGGACGCGACGGCATCCATCCCGTTCTCGCGCTGCCAGACAAGCGGCCCCTCGCGTGGGAGCCGCGCTGGTCCGCGAGTCCGGGCTGCTATCAGCTGAAAGCCGCGATGTCCTGGTTCGAGCTGTTCGAAGTCACCGGGGAAAACGCGTTTCTGCGGGGTTATGAATCGGCGCTGCGGGACGCGCTTCGAAACGACAGCGAGTTTCTTCCCGGCGAATCGGACCAACACCGCGTCATGGACCGGCTGCACGCGTACTCCTATTTCTTGGAGGGTCTGTTACCGGTGCTCGATCGACCGGAGTGCGCCACGGCCTTTCGCCACGGGGTGGATCGCGCCGCTCAATATTTACGTAAGATCGCGCCCGTCTTCGGACGGTCCGACGTTTATGCGCAAGTGCTCCGCGCCCGTTTGCTGGGCGAAGCGCGGGGAGCTCTGCCGCTCGATGAATCCGCGGCTGGGCATGAGGCGGAGCAGGCGGCCAGTTTCCAACTTGCGTCCAGCGATCCTGGCCTGGATGGCGGATTTCTGTTCGGCAGAAAACATGGGGAAGGAACGCCATTCGTCAATCCAGTGTCGACGGCGTTTTGCGTGCAAGCACTAGCGCTGTGGGTCGATCGTTTGTCAGGCCGGCCGCGGCCGAAGCCTCACTCTGTGATCTGATTAACCCAGCTTGACTCCGAACGCCGTGTAATCCAGACTGCCGAAGAACTTGTTGCGGAACGCCTCGGGCAGCTCCGCCAGCGACGGCATGCTTTCCATCGCGGGCGACAACCGCTCCACCTCGATCACTCCGAAGCCGGCTTCCTCGAGATAAAAGCTGATGAGCACCGGGGGGATGGGATGCCGATGCGTCGGGTCGATGTAGAAATGCGTGGCGAAAATCGCCAGGCATTCCGGATTCGGGGTCTCGATCGCCAGCAGGCCGCCCGCGCGCAGCTTCGCGTGGGCTAACTGGATCATCTCGGGCAATCGTGCTTGCGGCAAATGTTCCGCCACTTGGCAGCAGATCACGCCGCCCAGCGATGCGTCCGGAAGGCTGGCCAGGTAATGGAACAGATCGGCCTTCTCGGCGTCCAGGCCATTGGCTTGGCAAAGCGCAATCGAATCGTCATTGGAATCGATCCCGCGCGCCTCAATGCCCGCTTCCCGAAAGACTTGCAGCATTTCGCCCCGTCCGCAGCCCAGGTCGAGTACTGGCGCGCGCTCACGAAAACGCGACGCATACATACGCTGGCGAGCGCGAATGTCCTCTTCCGACCCGCGGAACTTCTCCGCAAACTTGAGCCAATCCACGTGCGAAAAGTCGGACGGCGCGTTCTGGGAAACTTGCTCCGTGGCACGCGCGAGCGAAGCCCTCTGCCGCACCAACCGCAGTTCGGAATGAATGAGGCGCTCGTACTCGGCTCGCGCCCGCACCACCTCGTCCCAAAATCGCCGATGGGTCTCCTCGGACTGGCGCTCCAGCGCGCGCACGAAATCGGAGTGCTGGGCTTTCACCTGCTCCCGATAGTTGGCGTCCATTAAAGTCACCCGATGCTGGAAGGCGGCCTGCAGCTCGGAAACGTTCCGCAGAAACTGAATTTCGGTGTGCGTGAGCTTCTGCTCCCAGCCAGTGTGCCATTCGGCCCAGTGATTGCGAATATCTTTCAATTCGCGCGCCTCTTCGCCCAAGCCCGCCAGCAGTGAAAGCGATTGTTTACATTCGCTGAGCGTCTCGATAGTGGCTTGCACGCAAGCCATCACACCCCGATTGAACTCCACCTGCTCGCGCACGTGCCAATCGAGCGCTCGCGCCAGCATCCTCTTCGCGCTCTGAATGATGGAGTTCTTGAGACCTCCGGGCCGCGGGTTCACAGTGCCGATGCTGGCCACTTTCGCTTCGGCGGCATCGCGTGCGTGCAGCAGGGGAGTCAGATCGGGTAACGGAATGTTGCCCGGCGCCATGCCGTTGGGATTGCGCGCACGCACCCGCTGTTTGATTTCGGCGATCACCGCCGCTAGTTCTTCACCCCTTGGATCATCCATGGTTACGGCTCGACTTTTTGTTCCAGCGCGCTGTGATCCTGGTGTAGACACCGCCACGCGGCGTGAATTCGCCCGTGAGCGATGCTTCGATCGGACGACAAGCCTTCACGATGTCGCGCAAAAACCGGTTCACCACGTTCTCCTGGAAGATTCCCAGATTCCGATACGCAAGCATATACATCTTGAGAGATTTCAGCTCCAGGCACAACTTGTCCGGCACGTAGCGCAAGGTGAGCTCGCCGTGATCGGGCAAGCCCGTTTTCGGACAAACCGAAGTGAACTCCGGCAAGACGATTTCGATCTCATAGCCCGGATATTGGTTCGGCCAAGTTTCGATCTCGGGCAGCTGCGCGCGCACGCCGGCTGAGGCGTGTTCATCGGTGTATTGTCTTTTCATTTCGCCGGAATCAGGATTCGCGACAACAGGTCCAGAAAGAGCCCGACATCGGTGACCACGCCTACCATCTGCCCCGTGCCGCGATCGCTCACCTTGGTGGCCACGGCCGGATTGATGTCGATGCAGACGATTTTCACCCAACTCGGCAGCATGTTCCCCACCGCGATAGAGTGCAGCATCGACCCCAGGCACAGCACCAGTCCGGCGCCCTTCAGATGTTCGGCGTAGGCGTCCTGCGCGCGATTCATGTCCGTGATGGTCTCGGGAAGCGGCCCATCGTCGCGCAGGCTGCCAGCCAGCACGAAGGGCACGTTATGCTTGACGCACTCGTACATGATGCCGCTGCGCAGCCGTCCGCTCTCCACTGCCCCGCGAATGCCGCCGCAATTGTAGATGGCATTGATGGCGCGCATGTGATTGCGATGTCCGTGTTCTTCCTGCCGGCCGTCGCTCTGGCGAATCCCGAGCGAAGTTCCCAGCAGCGCCGACTCGATGTCGTGTACGCCCAGCGCGTTCCCGCTCAACAGGGCGGTGATATACCCTTCGCGGATCAAGCGCGACAACGGTGGGGCCCCGCCGGTATGGACCACGACCGGTCCGGCCACGGCGATGACGCCCTGTCCCGCGGCGCGCGCTTGTTCGATGAGCGCTGCTGTTTGCTTGACGGCCGTCTCCACTTGGCGCTCGGAAGAGATGCCGTTGCTCATGAACGCAAACGCCAACCGGTCGCGCTCCTTGGATTCGGGCACTACGCGAATGCCACGCATGCCCGTGACCACCTGGTCGCCAGCTTTGATGTCGCGCAGCCGCCGGCACCACGCTTGGTTGTCCTTCAACACAATCAGCGCGTCCATGCGCTGGTTCTGCACTTCCACCCAATGGCCGGCGTGACGGACGTACGTCTTATGGTTGGTGGTGGAATAGAAATCTTCCGGCGCGCAGCGATCCCGCTGCACGGTGAAGAGCTCGGCGTCGCCTGAATCCACCATGGCGCAGCCCAGTCCGAGCAGTTGCGAGAGGATCTTCTCCATGGACTCGGCATCGTCGGCGTCTATCTTCAGCCGCAGAGTGGAGACATCGTCGTTGGTGCGGCCGAAGTTAAAATGCTCCACTTCGTATCGGCCGCCGAACTCGACCACAGTGTCGCAGATCTGCTCCATGATGCGGGAGTCGACAAGGTGGCCTTGAGCCTCCACGCGCTCTTGCAGCGGGAGTGGCTTGCTGTGCGCTGTCATTTTCAACTTACCTGCCGTTTGTCAGTTTCAAGTTATAGGATACCTGCTATTGCAGGGGAAACTCGACTTTGAGGCCGGGGAACCGCAGGAAGTCGCGGTCGTTGGTGCAAAGCGTGGCGCCGTGCTCGATGGCCAGGGCGGCGAGATGAGCGTCCATGACAAGGGAACCACGCGGGCGGCTCTTCGGGAGCAATCCTCTCAAGATTTGCCAATGCCTATGCTGAGGGCCGACAGTCACGACATTATCCCGGCCAAGCCACGCTTCTACCATTTCGACGGCTTCCTCAAACTCG
Organism: Bryobacteraceae bacterium; assembly: GCA_049518655.1. Taxonomy (GTDB): domain Bacteria; phylum Acidobacteriota; class Terriglobia; order Bryobacterales; family Bryobacteraceae; genus Palsa-89. Next base: position 37,941 of record JBEKRO010000025.1, read on the forward strand.
AGAGGACGTGCAAAAAGCTTCGGGGTAGTCGCTAGGCGTAGAAAACCCAGAATCGTTTCCCACGAAAACGCAACTGTCTCGGCGCCAGAAAAAACGTCTCTTAACCAGAGAACTGCCCGCTCATGTTCCTTGGCGCCGGTATTATGCGCGTAGAGGAGAAGGCTTACGTCAAGAAGGATCACTTATAGTCGGGGCCTTCAACCTCTTCGATCAGCTCCCACGTCTTGTCGAGGTTATAGCCGGGCTTCAGGCCCATATCTTTTGCCTTGATTACGAAAGGCTCTGACGCACCTACCTTTTCCCGAGAGAACAATCCAAGCCGCAACGTCTCATTTACGGTTTCCTTGAAGGACTTGCCGGTTTTTCGCACCTCGGCTTCCAGCTTCGCGCGAACGTCGTCCTCCAATGTAATCGTCGTTCTGGTGGGCACATCTTGATGCTAGTCCGATAGCATCATGATGTCAAACCCTACCGCTCCGCCAGCCAAGCCAGGAACAAACCGTCTGGTGCCACGTCTTCCCAATACGAAATCGGGCGGCTGGAAACCTTCGAGCAATACCGGGCGAGCAGTCTTTCCAGCTCCTTTCGGCCGAACCACTTCTCCCACTCGGGAGTTTTCAGCCGGCCCCATTGCTGAGAGTTTTTATCGATGATTACGATGCGTCCGCCGGGCTTGACCACGCGGCACATTTCGGCTACCGCCACATCGATCTCGACAGCATGTTCGAGCGATTCGGTGGCATAGACGCAGTCGAATGCGCCCGCTGGGAAGGGCAGGGCGGTCATTGATCCCGCGCAGGCGCTCACGCCCGTTGGCACATGCCGCAGCATCGCTTCCGACAGATCGAACCCAACGATGGATGCTCCCGAATAGCGCTCGGCGAGCACGCGCGCGAACCGTCCTTTGCCGCAGCCGACGTCCAGGACGCGCTTGCCGTTGAGATCCCCGAAATATTCGAGGATCAGTTGGACGTGGTAGATCCTCGGATCGATCGTGGTTGGAAAATTCTCTTCATCGGCCGCGGCTTCATTGAAGTGCCGCACGATCTCTTGCAACGGCACCACCGGTGCGGGAGGTCTCGCCTTTTTCCAGAACATCAGCCCCGGGTCAAGAAGATCGGAAGGCCAGTCTTGTTGGCGTAGTTCGGACGATAACGCTCGGTGTTGTACATGGTGGCGACGTCGACGTGCCGTGGACCCAGCGCTGGATCGGGAATCTGGGCCATCGCGTAACGGCCGTCCACCAACGCCGCCATCAAGCCGCTTTGATTATCGAGCACAGCCTCCAGCGCCATCGTTCCGAAAGTGGACGCCACCAGTTTGTCCACGAAATCGGGCACGCCGCTGCGCAGGTCATAGGTCAGGTCGCTCACGATCGTTTCTTCAGAACTGCGGCGCTGGATCTCTTCGGCCAGCGCTTCGGCAACGTTCTCCTTCTTGCGATGGCCGTAAGCGTCGGGCTCGCCGTATTCGCGGACCTGATAGCCCTCCCACTCCGCGCCTTCCGACAGAATCACCAAACAATAATTGCTCGGATTGTTCTTCTTGTCGGTCATCAAGAGATCGATGAGCTTATCCAGATTGACCTTGTATTCCGGGATGCAACAGCGAATGGAAGCCACGTAGGCTGTGTACAGAGAGGTGAAGCCCGCATCGCGGCCGAAGACGCGAAAAATCCCGATGCGTTCGTGCGACCCCACCGTTGTCCGTTGCCGCGCGATAGCATCCGTCGCGCGCGTGATTGCGGTTGAGAAACCGATGCAATACTCGGTGTTGCGGACGTCGTTATCCATGGTCTTCGGCACCGCGATCACCTTTACGCCCATGGTGTGCAGGTTGGCGGCATAACTCAACGTGTCGTCGCCGCCGATTGCGATCAACGACGTGAGCCCCAGCGCTTCGATGTTCTTGAGGACCTGAGGACTGATGTCGTACACCGTAGATGTCTTGCCGCCCTTGGTGACTTCCTTCTTCGGAAAATTTTGGTTTTGCAGAAAATCGGGGAGCTTCGACATCGACATCTTGGCAGGGTTTGTACGGCTGCTGTGCAAGACAGTGCCGCCGTAACGATCGATCGTGCGAGTATTCTCACGCGTCAAAGGCAGGATGTAGCGTGTCCTGCTTGTTACGTCATCCAACCGTACGTGTGTGAGCCCCTCCCAGCCGCGGCGAATACCCACTACTTCGCAGCAGTTTTCGGTGGCTCGGTAGGTAACTTCCTTGATGACTGAATTAAGACCCGGAACGTCGCCGCCTCCGGTCAAAATGCCAATACGCTGAGTCGCCATGGCCTATTTTACTCTAAGGCCACAATTAAGCTGGCCCCTCCGACCTGGGGTGGAGGCTGACCCCAAGCCGGAGCATGCGTCCAAACGATTCAGTTAACGGCGTCCGCCGCCGTGGCCGCCACCGCCGTGGAATCCACCGCCGCCTCGGGCTGCACCGTGGAATCCGCTACCGCCGTAGCCATACCCACGGCCTGCATACCCACGGCCGCCGTAGTACCCGCGACCATAATAACCGCCCCAACCGCCGCCCCAATAGCCGCCATAGAATCCGCCATAATACGGATAGCCGTAGCCGTAAGCATATGGATATCCGTACGGATAGTAGTAGCCGGGATAACCATAAGCATAGGGATACGGGTAACTGTACGCGTACGGGACGCCGATCCCGATGCCGAAACGCACCGCAGCGTCAGCTTTGGGTGCGCCGACAAACATCATCATTCCTGCAAGCGCGAGAATCGGGAGACCCAGTTTCTTGAATGTGTTTTTTAACATATAAACCTTCCCGGAGGCTACTCCCATTGCCTCTCCACTACATTGGATGCGGGGCACGGAACCGGGTTGCACTATGGTTAATAATTAGCTCGGGTCTTGATTTTTGCCAATTCTCCGCCTACGGAGCAGCTCATTCTCCCTAACGAGGAACCCTAAATGAAAGTCAGTGATTCTCTGCTCCCTGAATTTGACCCGGAGATGGCAAACACCCGCAAGGTGCTAGAACGTGTGCCCGCCGCCAAGTTTTCCTGGAAACCGCATCCGAAGTCCTCCGAGTTTGGAGCGCTTGCGGCTCACCTGGCCAATATGCCCGATTGGGCCGGCCTAACCATGCAAAGCGATTCCTTTGACTATGCTCCGCCAGGCGCGCCGCCTTACGAGACGCCGAAGTTCTCTTCGACTGATCAGTTGGTGGCGGCGTTCGATAAGAGCGTCGCTGAAGCGCGTGCCTCTCTTGTTGCAGCTGACGATGCCAAATTTCTTGCCCCCTGGACGTTGAAGGCCGGGGGGAAGGCGTTGATGACGATGCCGAGGGTGGCAGTGCACCTTCGTGATGAACCACACCATTCACCATCGCGCTCAACTGGGCGTGTATTTGCGCTTAAACGATATCCCGGTACCGGCGCTCTACGGTCCCACGGCGGACGAACAGTAGCAGCCTTAAAGCACGTCCGCGAAGCCACGCTTCAGGTGCCGGAAGAATAATCCGCCGGCGACGAATGCGGTGATGGCGTAGGCGGTGATGATGGCGAGCTCGTGCAGGCTGGGAATGCGATAAGAAAGCAGCCGGTCGCGATAGGCTTGCACCACGGAAGCCAGCGGGTTCAGATGCAATAAAAATCGAAAACGCTGCGGGATCTGCTGCTCGCTGATGAAGATCGGCGTCACCCAAAACCAGAAAACCATGACCACCGCGAGCACTTGCGCCGTGTCGCGTAAGTAAACCTGGAGGCTCGCAACGATCCAGCCGACCCCAATTGCAAATAGCCCGACCAGTAACATGTAGATGGGCAGCATCATCATCCACATACTGAAGTGGCCCGTGATGATGCCGCGCCCGGTGATCACTAGGACCACCACCATCAAATGGCTCGCGAGCGACGAGAGAAAAATGGAAACGGGCACAATCTCGGCCGGAAACACCGTCTTTGTGATCAGATTGGCATTGTCGACCATCGAGTTCGCCGAGCGTGTCACGGTGTCCTGGAAGAGCAACCAGGGCAGATAACCGCAAAAGAGAAATAACGGATAGCTCTGGGTTGGTTCGCCTGGCGGGACGTTTTGGTGCATGCACACCTGGAAGACGAATACCCAACTCGCTAACTGCACCAGAGGCAGGATCAGCCCCCACATCCATCCAGCGGTGGAACCGATGAAGCGCTGTTCAAAATCGCGCCGGACCATTTGCAGCAGCAGCGTGCGCCGGTGAACCAGGTTGCGCGCGAAGTGCCGTCCGGGAAGTGTCATCGATTCTAAGAGTACTATGGGTGTTGAAGACGATGAAAGCTTGCGTTCTTCGATCTCCCGCCCCGATTGAAAGCAATCCGCTTCAATACACGGATGTTCCCCAGCCCGTGCCATCCGCAACTCAAGTCCTGGTGCGCGTGAATGCGTGCGGCATTTGCCGGACCGATCTGCACGTGATCGAGGGTGAGCTGGCATCGCGCAAATCGCCGATTACGCCGGGACATCAGGTGGTGGGCGTGATCGAAGCCGCGGGAGAGCGGGCGAAGCAGCACGCTGTTGGGACACGGGTGGGAATCGCGTGGCTGCACTCCACCGATGGCACATGTGAATATTGCCGCGCCGGAAAAGAAAACCTCTGCAACGATCCGGCGTTCACCGGCTGGACCGTGGATGGAGGTTATGCCGAGTACGCGCTGGCCGAAGAAAGCTTCGTCTATCCAATTCCAGAAGGCTTCGACGATCTCAAAGCCGCGCCGTTGTTGTGCGCGGGTATCATCGGCTTCCGGGCACTGCGGCTTTCCGCCATCGCGCGCGGCGGACGGCTGGGGCTGTATGGGTTTGGCGCCGCGGCCCACGTTGCCATTCAAGTGGCTCGGCATTGGGGCGCTGAAGTCTATGCGTGTACGCGCGACGAGCGCCATCAGAGACTCGCGATCGAACTGGGAGCGGTATGGGCGGGCGGCACAGTGGCTGAGCCGCCGGCGAAACTCGATAGCGCCATCATCTTCGCGCCAGCCGGCGAGATCGTTCCCGCGGCCCTGAAAGCTCTGAAGAAAGGTGGAACGCTCGCGCTGGGCGGCATCCACATGAGTGAAATTCCGCCGCTCGATTACGATCTCCTTTATGGGGAGCGCGTGGTGCGCAGCGTCGCCAACAATACCCGGCAGGACGGCCATGATTTCTTAAAGGTGGCCGCCGAGATCCCCGTCCATATCTCGACCGAAGTTTTTCCCCTCGAAGAAGCCAACCGGGCGCTTAATTCGCTGAAGAACGACGCCATCCGCGGCGCGGCTGTCTTGAAGATCCGCTAGTTCTTCACGGCCAACTTCTGGCCGTAAAGCTTGCGATAGACATCGGCGTTGCGCAACACGCTTTGCACGTAAGCGCGCGTTTCATTGAACGGAATACTCTCGACAAATTCGGAGGGCTCGCGATAGTTTGCCGCCGCCATCCAGGTGGTGACATGCGACTTGCCCGCATTGTAAGACGCCAACGCCGCCTCCCACTTGCCCTGCAGTTCATCGGAAAGCTGCTTCAGATAATAGGTGCCCAGCTTCAGGTTCGTATCCGGAGTGAACAGCATCGCGGTGCGGAAGCGAGGGATTCCCAGTTTCCGGCTGAGCTGGCGTCCGGTGGCCGGCATTACTTGCGCCAGGCCCCGCGCGTTGGCGCGCGAGATGGCCTTGGGATTGAACTCGGATTCCTGGCGAATCAGCGCCGCCATCAAATACGGATCCAGCATCTGCGCGCGGCAATATTCCTCCAGCGCCTTCCGATAGGGCATGGGGAAAGCCAGGCGCCAAAACTTTTCGGGCGCAGAGTCGAGAGACATGGAAAGATAGCCGGGTGCGTAGTGCTTGATATATCGAATGCCCTGGTCGGGAGCATCGCGCTGGGTAGCCAGATCGGCCAATTCGATCGCGATGACCTGCGGCTGGCCATCCACTTTCGCGCCGAAGCGAAGCTCGGCTTCCGACAGATCGTCCAGGCCCGCAATATCCAGTAAGTGTGCGCGCTCAATGCGCTGTTTGGTGAGCGGCGTCGGATCGAAGCTTTCCGGGGCCCGGCGGTTTACGATTTGAATCGCGCTGAGAAACTGCTCGGTGGCGGGCGATGGCGACGCGGCTAGAAGAGACGGAGTCTCCAGCCGCTCGCGCGCCTCGATGGCATAGTAATAGTTCGGGTATGCGTTATTTACTGCGTCATAGTAGGCGCGCGCCGATGCCCAATCGGACTTCGATTCCGCGATGCGTCCTAGGTAATAGAGCGCCGGGCTAGCTTGATCGGACGCTGTATAGCGCGTCAAATGCTCGCGCAGCATACCCTCGGCTTGCAGCGGATCGCGCAAGTACGTGTACCAGGTGACTTTCCAGTGACAAGCCGCCGACTGCGCATCGCTAGGAAATGACTCAAAGCAAGTTCGATACAGCGGCTGCGCGCCATCCGGCTGATCGTGGGCTACGTAGTAATTGCCCACCGCCACCAGCGCTTCCAGCCGCCAATGGGATTGCGGATACGATTGCCCGAGCTTTTCCAGCGTGGCGTTCATCTCATCCAGCCGGTTCAAGCGGCGCTGGCATTCCAGCAGATAGTACAGCCGTTCGGCTTCCGCGTCGGGCGCGGTGGCCTGGAACGAGATCAGATACTTGTAAGCCGACTCGTTCTCTCTGGCCAGGTACGCCGCGGCGCCGATACGCACGCGCGCCAAATCGAAATTTTCGCCGCTCAGGCGCGGCAGCAGTTCGGTTAGTTCCTTTCCGGCTCGTGTGTAGTCCCCGCCAGCTTCCAGCTTCAGGGCTCGCGCAAACAGAGCCTCGGCCGGAATGCCGGGATAGCGAGCGAGTGCCGCTTCGGCGTCGGACGCTTCCTTCGACAGCGGATACTCGATGTAGATCTTTTGATAGTGCTGCGCGGCAGCGTCCCCATTATTTTGCGCCTCGTAAGCGCGGGCCAGCAGCAACTCCGCTTGGGGCGCGGACAAATCGGCCAGATGCTGCTGGACCAGCGCAGCGGCGCCCGCCGGATTGCCGCCTTGCAGATACGATTCAGCCTGCAACAGAACTGCTTTCGTCACCAGCGGAGACGCGGGCGTCGATCGCCATACCGGCTGCAACGCGGATTCGGTATCGATGAACTGTCTCAAGCCGGACTCAGCCACGGCGCTCAGGTACGCCACGTAATCGGCCAGCTCCGGCAAACGTTTCTCGGCCGCCTTCAAATGCGTAAGCGCGTCTCCAAATTGACGCTGATCGTCTTCGGTGGCGCCAAGCAGCAACAACGCCAGCGCGCCGTTTTTATCGATGCGATGCGTTTCGGCATAGCGCAGCACGGCCGCGCGGGTTGCGGAAGTGGGGGTCTGACGATAGCGATCGGCAACGGCCTCAAACGACTGCGCAGAGACAGTCATAGCGCAGACGCCAGCGGTTGCGGCTACGCGCCACACGCTAGACCATCGGGCTCTATGCCATGGGACCGGAATAATCTTGACCCAAAACTTCAGCGTCATCGTTTGCCAGCGTTCTCACCAGCTCGAGATGGAGATAGTCCACCATCGAGTCCGATGCGTTCAAAAACTCCCGGCGAAAAGCCTCGCGCGCGGAATCGATCTCTACTTTCAGTGACGTATATAGATCGTGCGCGGCGCGTCCATTCTTCACCTTTTCTGATTGATAAAGCCTAATCTGGGCCACCTGGACGCAGGCGAAGCGCTGGGCCCGTAAGTGAAGTTCCCTATCTTCCCGGCTAAGGGAAAACCATGAGAGGATCTCAGGCTTTTGAGCCGGAGCAGCGGTTGGAGCCGTAATCGTAATCAGCCCGTCCACGGGCGCGACACGAGCGGGCCGTGCTGGCCGGGAGCCTAAAACCGCGCCGGCTATCGCCACCAGAAGCTCCAGCGCGTCAACGTCGATTTCGCCGGAGTCCGCGTACAGTACAGCGGGCACATCCTGCCGCGTGATCACCGGAAACAGATAGCACTTCGTGGTGTCCTGGCCGACATAACCGGCAACCGCCTCCGACAATTCGCTGGTGGTGCAGATCGCGACCAGGGTGTCGCGAGTTTCGACAGCAGTTGCAAATGCCGGCGCCGCATCGAGCGATACATCATCGGTCAGATCGACATCGTCGAAGTTGCGCGTAGTTTCGAGGTAGAGCTTGCGATCGCGAATCAAAAACAGCGCCGCGCGGCCGCAAAATCCTCGAGTGGCGTCCACTAGCGTGTTACTCCACTGCCGTTCGTCTTCGAAACCGCGCAGACGGCGCGCGATCTGGCTCAGCTTCTGGATCAGTTCACGGCGCGACGTTTCCGCTGAACGGCCAGCTTGTTGTATCCGAGCCTGAAGCGCATCCTGGTGCTCCTCCTCCAGGCGCGCAGCCAATCCGGCAACGGTCTCTTCCAGCGCCCGCTCCATGCGCTCCGGCCACTGCGCTTCCAGCACATCCCGGACGCGCTCGATGTGCTCGCGCCAGGCGAGCGCCAACTGCTCCCGAACGATGTCGTTCGCATCGGCGAGCAGCTCGCTGGTGGCTTCATTCATGGAAAAACAGGTACCGCTACCATTGTATCGGAGGACCAGCGCTTACTACGTGCGCGGCTCAGCAAATCCGATCCAGTTACTGAGCCGCGACCAAAGGAAGCGGTCTTATCGCGCGGGCGTCGGCTCCGGATGCAGCGGGAGCAGCATGCCCGTCAGCCGGACCTGCTTGCGCCCGCTGGCCAGTTCCAGCACGATGTGGCCGTCCGGCTGGCTGGCGCCTTGCCCCACCAGCGTCTCGGCGCCTTGCAAAACCTGAACGTTCGATAGCAACAGCCGAGGCACGCCCGACGATCCGCCCAAGCGATAGGAACCGGACATTTCGCGCACCTCCGTGTCGGGCGCGAGCATGATTCCGCGCCCATCAAAGGTGCCCTTCGATCGAAGATTCAGCAACAATGCCGCGCCAATGCCGCTGGTTTCGAGCTCCCCATCGATATCCATCTGGCCGTTGCGATAGTCGAAATTCTCGACGGTTCCGTTCAAGTCGTAAGATGGCTCGGCCTTGGCAAGATTCACCGACATCTTCCCGCTGGCGTGCATGCTGTCCAAATGCCACTGCATGTTGGACACGGTGATGGAGGGGCCGCGCCAAACCGCATGCGCAGTCAAATCTCCGAGCGGGAATTCCGCATTCATCAGATTCACCACTTGCAAGCTGATATCCGCATTGCGCTCGTCCAGCCATTTTGGAAGAGGCTGGTCGCGGCGAAATGCCCGCGCCAGGAAGCCTTCATTGCGGCGCAGGGCGGGCAGCATCAGGCTCTCTACGTCGGCGAGTTGCAGCTCCGGAATCGTGAGTCGCAGGCGGTCCGGACGGGCGGCCGAGGCATTGTACCGGTAGTCTCCCTCGAACCTTACCGTGCCGGCGCGACCCCGCATGCGTGTGACTTGAATTCCGTCGTCGTTCATCTGTACCGTTGCGGAAGAGAGCCGAACGGGCAACGCCAGACCGGGAATGTCAATGACGGCGTTTTGCAGATCGTATTGGCCGGACCAGACATCGGGACTGTCGGCGGTCTTTTCGTAGGAAATCCAACCTTTCCACGACCCCTGACGAAGCTGCTCGATCAGCGGGATCGGTGCGTTATCCAGCAAGTGGGCGGAGCCGGCCGCCAACTCTCGCGTGGTGATGCGGAACTCTGTATGGCTATTGTCGAGCGAGTACTCGCCTTCAATCTGTGCCGACTGCCCGTCTTCCATTTCTATGTCCGAAGGCGCCAGCACCACCGTGCCATTGGCAATTTGTACCTGAGCCGAATCGAACTGCGCGGAACCGCCCGCGGGAAATTTCACGGATGCGCTGGCCAGCGTCAACTGCCCTCCCGCGCCCGACTGACTGGAGTAGCCGATGCCGCCTTCTACTTTGCCTTCCACTTGGACGCCGGGCGGGAAGGGCGCACCGAAATGCCGAGCGGTTTCCACCAGCGACGCGGCGGGAAGATCGTGGAATTGCAGACCGCCAGACCATTTGGGAGCGGCGAGATAGTCGTCTAAATGGAATTCGGCCGAAACCGGATCGGGCTGCGCGGGCGTTGCGGCCAGAGTGGCAAGTTCCAGATGATGACCGCTCAGGTTCAGCAGGCCGCGATAGTTGAGCGTCCAGCCCTCGCCGGGGGCCGGCATCAAGTCCCAACGATGCACGTCGCTAATATTCAGGTCGCCGGTGATATCGAGCTTGGAAAGGGGTCCGCCCAGCTTGGCGTCGGCGAATACATAGCCGTGGACTCCAATGTCGCTGCCGTGGAACAGGCGGGTCAGCTCGGAAATGGCGGTTCTATCCAGGTGAACGCCCATGCTGAGCTCGCTCTCGCCGTTCGGGCCGGAGTGCAGCAGTCCGCGTGCGGTGAGTTCGCCAAAGCTTTGCGACGCCTGATCGGTGCGGGCGGGCGCGCCGGAAAAGCGGATCACCACTTCACCGTTTTCGTTGGGGTAGACGTCTACGTCGGCATCGCTGATATAAAAGACGGACTTGGTATCGCCAAACTTAAAGTTGATCCGACCGCCGCGGATCTGAATATCGGGTACGTTGACACGATGTGCCGTGCCCACCTGGGCGTGCCGGTCGAGCAGCGGCTGAATGTTCCAGGGGCCCGATGCCATCTTCACCACGTTGACGCTGGGTGCGTCGCCCCGCTCTCCCGCGGAAAGGCGCAAGCTGGAAAACGCGAGATTGCCGGAGAACAAGCTGCTCCAGCGGATGCGCGCCTGCATCTGCTCCACGTGCGCGAAGGGTTCGATTCCCGCGGCCGGATCGTCATCGATCTGGACATCGTCCACGGTAAAGCCGGGCCCGGTGAATAGATTCAGGTGAACGGCGCCCAGATGGACCGGGCGATTGAGCGCGGTTTCGAGCGCGGCCTGAATGCGCGGTCGAAAACGATTGGCGCTTACCTTCGGCGCAGCTATGCCAACGGCGACCACTCCTGCGAGAGCAATCAAAAGCCAGCGCCAGAGAATCCTCATGAGTGCCGTGCCAGCAGATCCGCGTAAGCGGCGGGGTCATCCACGTCCATAACCACGGCCGGATCGGCCACTTCGACGTACACCGTTTGCGGAACATGGCGATGAATGACGTCGCTCGCTTTGGCGCCCGGCGGAAGAGCCAGCAACTCAGCAATCAATTGCCGCGCGATGCAGACCGGATGGCCGTGTTCGCCCGCGTAAGTGGGGACGGTGACCGGAGCGCGATCGGCGCGAAACCGGGCGGCCAGCGTTTCAATCGTGGAGGCTTCGATGTTCGGGTGATCGACGGGCAGAAACATCGCGGCGTCCGCGTTAGACGGAACCAGTGCCAGACCGCACTGCAGCGAGCTGAGCATGCCGCGCTCGGGATCGGGATTCACAGCGAAGAGAACATCGCGGCCGCGCTGGATTCCGGATCGAATTGGATCGGCGTGCTCACCGACGACGACGATGATGGGATCGCAAACTCTGCCGAACACGCGGATCAACCGGTCCAGGAACGTTTCGTCCTGAAATAGAAGCAGTGCTTTCGGAGTGCCCATGCGGCGGGAAGCGCCGCCGGAAAGAATAATGCCCCCGATTGACGGCGAAGGCGTCACTTGAGGACGGCTCGCGACGCCTCACTCGCGAAGATGGATTTGGCGGCGGTGCGCCATTCCGATTCCGGCGCGCGGCGGACGGCGATCATCTCGGCCACCACCGAGACGGCGATTTCTTCGGGAGTGATGGCGCCTATCTCGAGTCCCATGGGCGCGAAAACCCGGTCGAAGGCGGCGCGCGCGATGCCTTCCTTTTCCAATTCCTTGACCACGCCGATCACTTTGCGCTTGCTGCCGATCATGGCGATATATTTGGCGTTGGTTTCCACCGCCCAGCGCAGCACTCGCATGTCGTCGCGATGGCCGCGAGTGACGATGACGACGTAACTGGTGTCGCGAATGGGGAGCTTGGGAAAGACTTCTTCGTATTCTTCGGCGAAAACTTCATCGGCTTCCGGGAATCGCTCGCGGTTGGCGAAGGCTTCGCGATTGTCCACCACCACCGATGCAAACCCGGCCAGCACGGCGACCTTGGAGATGCTTTTCGAAATGTGGCCGGCGCCGAAGATGTAAACGCGGGGCTGGGGAACCACGGGCTCGACAAACACGCTGAGTTGTCCTCCGCAGATGAGGCCGTTGTCGTACGCGGCGTCCTGGCCAAGGCTGAAGTTCATCTGACGCGGCCGCTCGGTTTCCATCACTTCGCGCGCGGCGTTCCAGACTTCCGCTTCCACGCATCCGCCGCCGACGGTGCCGATCATGGAGCCGTCCTCGCGCACCAGCAGTTTAGCGCTCTCGTAGCTGGGAATGGACCCGTTCACCTGGACGATGGTGGCGAGGGCGCACTTCTGGCCAAGCCGGCGCAGGCGGACGACCTCCTCGTATATATCCATTCCCTTGAATTATAGCGTGCGGCGAGGTAGCGGTAATGGAGGAGGCGTTGAGGCACGGCGCACATAGACGGGCTGGCTGTTAGACGTCAATTTGACCGCCGCTGCCCGACTTAACGAGTGGCGCTGTCCAGGGGCTCACTTTTTTGGTAGCTGTCTCAGCCTGTTAATTCAGTGCCGGCCAGTAATCGCGCCGCAAATACTTTGTCGGCCGAGAGCGCCATGAGGAACATGCCGCCGTGCTCGCAAAACCACAGCGGACCCACCAACATCGATCCGCCCCAGCACCCGCATGCCACCTGCATGCCACGCATCTCTGACGCGACGCCGAGGCCGAGGAAGGCCATTAGTATTGCGCCGGTAGACAGCACCACCCAGCGTACCGGAAAGAGCAGCAGGATCGCGATCGCGACCTCGGCCCAGGGGATAACAACGGCCAGCGGACGCAGCAACACCGAACTTTCGGTAATGCCGACCTTGAAATCGACGATCGAGCTCGCCAGCACATACCAGGGATTCGTCAGCTTCACCACTCCGCTATACAGAAACGTGAGGCTCAGGCCGATGCGTGACCATAACACGATCCGATTGATCACGTGCTCATTGATACGGCCTGTGATCCTGGCGGCCGCGGTAAACAGAAGGCTGCCGGCAACCAGCGCCACGACAGTCCGTGCAATCCAGATTTCCAATACACTTCGCCACATTGAAACTATTCCCCCAGCCTCGCGGCTACTCCGCACTGAAAGCAGTTTTCGCTGTGAGGATGAAATGCAATTTTCCGCCCGCGAGGGAGTCCATAAGAACCTTAGAGTTACAGGAAATGCTGTCGATTACTGTGGCATATGGCTCAACTTCGACCGGATCGTCCCCCAGCTCACATCAGCCGGCGGCTTGCGGCGCCGCACGCGAGTTCTGAGCGAATCGTAGGCATGTCGGATACTCACCGCCGCTCGCCTTCCCGACCCCGCATGCTAGCATGAGAGGTTGTCAGGCTCCGGGCTTCGTGCAACGGATGGCTGTGAACCCCGCCAGGTCCGGAAGGAAGCAACGGTAACGGTTTAATCCGTGTGCCGCGGATCACCCGGGGTCTGGCATACTCCGCTCATTTTTCCATGTACCAGGTCATCGCCAGGAAATACAGGCCGCAAGCGTTTGCGGAGCTGATCGGCCAGGAGCACGTTCGCACCACGCTCGAAAATGCTATTGCGCAACAGCGCATCGCGCACGGTTACATCTTTTCGGGCCAGCGCGGGACGGGCAAAACCACGGTGGCGCGCATTTTGGCGCGCTGCTTGAACTGCATCAATGGGCCGACGGCGACGCCCTGCGGCGTCTGCGCCAGTTGCCTCGAAATCGCGGGCGGCAATTCCCCCGATGTCATCGAGATCGACGCGGCCTCCAATCGCGGCATCAACGAAATGCGCGAGCTGCGCGAAAACGTGCGCTACCGGCCGGCTCGCGACCGCTACAAAGTTTTCATCGTCGACGAAGCGCATCAGATCACCAGCGAGGCCTTTAATGCTCTGCTGAAGACGCTGGAGGAGCCGCCCGAGTGGGCCGTGTTCGTCCTGTGCACCACCGAAGTTCACAAGATCCCCACCACCATCGCGTCGCGCTGCCAGCAGTTCAGCTTCCGCTCCGTCGATTTCGGCGAAGTAGTGAAGCGCATGGAAGAGATTTGCGGGAAGGAAGGCATCCAGACCAATCCCGAAGTGTTGAGCGTGCTGGCACAGGCGGGCGAGGGTAGCGTCCGCGATTCGCTGTCGGCGCTCGATCAGGCCATTGCGTGCTGCGGCACCACTCTGGATGCGGTGGAAGTGCGCGGGATGCTCGGGCTGTTTTCGCTCGATTCGCTCAGTGAAGTGACTGACGCGCTCAAGAGCGAAGACTCGCGCAAGATGCTGGACCTGGTGATGGATCTGGAGCGCAATGGGCGCAGCTTGCAGCACTTTTGCCGCGAGCTGGCCCGCTACTTCCGGAATCTTCTGGTTGCGAAAGTGGCCGGTGTGAATACCAGATTAATCGCCGCGTCGGCACGCGAGCAGGAGCGTTTGGCCGAGGTCGCGAGTGGATTTTCAGAAGAAGATCTGACGCGCTATTTACAGCTCACGCTCGATCTATTTAAGGACCTGCAGTTTTCATTACAGCCCCGGTTGCATTTGGAAATTGGACTGCTGCGCTTGATCCAAGCCGGAAAACTGATGCCGATAGAGGAAGCCCTAGCCGATCTGGGCAGCGGCGGCGCGCCTCCACCTCCTGCGAGAAAGCCAATACCGCCCGTTCCGGCTCCAGCCACCAGCCAGAAGCCACCAGCCACGACGGCCCCACCAGCCACCAGCCACCAACCACCAGCCACTACTGGCCCGTGGCGCGACCGCCTTCACTCCGCTCTCCTCGAACTGGGCATGCAGTTCACGGCCGACGCCGTGGAGCACTCGCAAGTGACCGAGTCGAACGGTGAACTGCAGTTCGTCACGCCGGAGGAGTTCCGCCTCGCGATGAACGAAAAGGATATTCTGAAGGTCGTGCAGAAGATTGCCGGGCGGCCGATGCGCATCAAAATCACCTTTGGAGAGCCGGATCGGGTAGCGGCGGCGCCGGGCATTATCAAACAGGACAAAGCCAAGGACGACGTGTCGGAGCGCGCGCTGGCGCACCCGGAGGTCCGCCGATTCCAGGAGCTGTTCCCGGACGCGCAGGTCCGCGTGGTGCGTAATCTAAAGGAATAAGGCAGAGCATATGAAACTTCCCGGAAACATGCAGGCCATGATGCAGAAGGCCGAGCAGATGCAGAAGAAGATGCAGGAGGAGATCGCGCTCATTCGTGTGGACGCTTCGGCCGGCGGCGGCATGGTGACGGTGCACATGGATGGCAAGAAGAACGTGACGGCGGTGAAGATCGATCCCGAAGTGGCCGGCGACGTCGAGATGCTGCAGGACATGGTGATGGCGGCGTTCAACGAAGCGGCCAAGAAGGTGGATGAAGCGTCGCAAGAAAAGATGAGCGGGCTGCTGGGGGGCCTGGGCCTCCCGCCGGGAATGTTCTAGGCGGGAATTTTCCAGCCACACGCCCCGATGCCGGACTTCGCCGAACCGCTCGCCCGTCTGATTCAGGAGTTCAAGCGCCTGCCTGGCATTGGACAGAAATCGGCGCAACGGCTCGCTTTTCATGTCTTGCGCAATGACCGGGAAGCCGCCGAGCGCCTGGCGCAAGCGTTGGTGGATGTCAAAGACAAGCTCGGAATTTGCACCGTCTGTAACAACATCAGCGATGGCGAGCTGTGCAATTATTGCCGCGATCCGCATCGCGATCATTCCGTGATTTGCGTGGTGGAGGAGCCGCACAACGTGCTGCCCATCGAAACCACGCGCCAGTTCAGCGGCCTATATCATGTGTTGCACGGATCCATCTCGCCATTGCGCGGCGTCGGGCCGGAGCAGTTGCGCATCGCGAGTTTGATCGAGCGGATGCATTCGGGCGAAGTGAAGGAACTGATCGTGGCTACCAATCCAACCGTGGAAGGCGAGGCGACGGCGGCGTATCTGTCGCGCCTGATGAAGCCGCTGGGCGTAAAGGTGACGCGCATCGCGATGGGAATCCCGGTGGGAAGCGATCTGGAGTTCGCCGACGAAGTGACCATGGGCAAGTCGCTCGAGAACCGCCGAGAGATGTAGGGTTCTAGAGTCCATGATCGAGGTCCGGCAATTGACCGCATCGGAGGGGCGCCAAAGCCTGGGGGCGCTCGCCGACGTATTGGTCGATTGTGTGGAGGGCGGGGCATCCGTTAGCTTCATGGCGCCGTTCCCAAAATCCGACGCCGAGAAGTTTTTCGAGAAAATCCTGTTTGAAGTCGAGACCGGTGGCCGCATCCTGGTGGCCGCCTTCGATGGTTCCAAGCTGGTGGGGACGGTTCAGGTGGTGACCGCTCTGCCGCCCAACCAGCCGCATCGCGGCGAGATCGCGAAGCTCCTCGTTTTGCGATCCGCCCGTGGACAGGGCGTAGCCACCCTTCTCATGCAACGCGCCGAAGAATGCGCGAGGCGCTGCAACAAGGCGCTGCTGGTGCTGGACACCGTCACCGGCGGCGATGCCGAGAGATTGTACCAGCGGCTAGGCTGGACGAAAGCCGGAGTCATCCCTAATTACGCGCTGTATCCGGACGGCCGCTTCTGCGACACGACAATCTTTTGGAAACATCTATCGGACAAATAGGACTGGCAGTACTTCTTTAACGGTCCTGGTCTTGACCCTCCGCCAGATCCAGGTTTATCCTACTCCGTAGACCTGTGAGTCGGCTTACACGGTCGCAAAAAGGAGATCTCGAATGGGCCGTTCATTGTTCATGCTGGCAAGCATTCTCGCCCTGGTTTCTGTCCCCGCGTTCGCCGGGGTGGCGGTTACGCCGGAACCGAAGCTCGGGATCCTGACGGCGGTTGGCGTCGGTGCAATTGTGCTGATCGCGAGAAAAGTCAAGAAATAGCCGGCGCTCACTCAACTCCAGTGTCCTGGACCGGTATTCAAGCCAATCTGTACTGGATCCTCTTCTCGGCCGGACTTGTCGCTGTCGCTCTTTGGGAGGTGTTGCGTCCTTGGAGAGCGGCCTCCGAACAGTTGACACGCCGCTGGCGGAATCACGCCCTGCTAGTCGGGATCTTCGCCGGGGTTTCCGTGTTGGTCTATCGCGCCAGTGCCCTAGCGTTGGCAGTCGCGGTTGCGAACAACAAATTCGGCCTGCTCAATAGTCCGTGGCTTCCCCTGGCGGTGCGCTGGATTTTGGGATTTCTTCTGCTCGATCTTCTGCGTTACGGCCTGCACCGCGCCTTCCACTCGGTTCCACTGCTTTGGAGAGTGCACCAGGTGCACCATTCCGATCCAGCCGTCGATTTATCCACGGGACTGCGGAACCATCCTCTGGAAACTTTGGCGGCACAAGGCGCCTTTTGTCTGACCATCGCCATTCTTGCTCCTCCGCCGTCAGCGGTTCTGGCGATGGAGCTCGTCGCTATCCTTCAGGCGTTTTTTTCACACGCTAATGCGAACCTGCCCGTCTGGATGGAGCGGCTCGTGGGGATAGTTGTCGTCACGCCTCAGATGCATCGGGTGCACCACTCCGAAGAGATGCGCGAACAGAATGCCAATCTGGGCGAAGTCATTCCCTGGTGGGATCGTATATTCGGCACCTACCTGGATTGCCCGGCCGCGGGCTTCGACCGTATGCGATTCGGCCTGGAAGGGTCTCAAAACTCCGCTAGCGCTGGCCTTTTGTTTATGCTCTCGCAGCCTTTTCGACCAAGCCCTCGTTCATCGAACGAACTAGATCACAGTGAACCCGCCGTCCTCGCGCAAGCCGGCAGCGGTGACTGAGCCGATCTTCACATCCATCAACTGATTCCGCTCGCGCCGGGCAGCCAGTTCCACTTTCAGGAAGTTGTCCGAGAGCGCGCCGTCGCTCAGCGTCACCACCGACAGCGTGCGGCCCAGCATCCGGCGGCGAAATTCTAAATTCTTCGCGGCAGCCAGTTCGCGCAGCACTCGATTGCGTTCTCGCCGCAGTTCCATGGGCACCTGGTCGCTCGCTGCCGCCGGAGTTCCCGGCCGTTCCGAATAAGTGAACACGTGCAGGTAGGTGAAGGGCAGGCTCTGGATGAACGCGCGCGTTTCTTCGAACTCGGCATCGGTCTCGCCCGGGAAGCCGGCCATCACATCGGCCCCGATAGCCGCATCCGGCATGCTCGCGCGCGCTTTCAAGATCCTGTCCTCATAATGCCGCGGCCGGTATTTGCGATACATGCGACGCAGCACGCGATCGGACCCCGATTGCAAGGGCGCGTGTATGTGCTTGGCGATACGTGCCGACGTTGCCACCAGGCCCAGCAAATCGTCGCTCCAATCCATCGGTTCTACCGAACTGAGACGCAAGCGCTCGACCGGGGTCTCGTCCAAAATACGGCGGATCAGGTCTGCCAAACGCAGTGAGCTGCCCGGCTCTCGTCCCCAGCGGCCGAGATTGATACCGCTCAGCACCACCTCGCGATAGCGCACTGCCAGCTCGCGCACTTGCCCAATCACTTGATCGGCTGGAGCGCTACGGCTGGCTCCACGCACGAAGGGGATGATGCAGAATGAGCAGCGGTTATTGCAGCCGTCCTGGATTTTGAGGTTGGGCCGCGTGCGATCGCCGGCGGCAGCTTCGACAGACGGGGAGAGGAAATCGCAGTGAGAGAAAATATCGCCGACGCGAATTTGTCCGTGATAGGGGGCTTCAGATTCCGTGACGATGTCCGGAATTTGTGCCTTATGCGAATTCCCTACCACCCAGTAGACGCCCGGTAATACTGCCAATTCTTCAGGCGCGCGCTGCGCGTAGCAACCTGTCACCAGGATGCGCGCGTCGGGATTCTCGCGATGCACGCGATGGATGGTGTTGCGGACGTCTTCATCGGCCAAAGAGGTGACGGTGCAGGTATTTAGCACCACGAGCTGAGCTTCGGACGACGTCGCCGCCGGATTCAGACCCTCTTGGAGCAGCGCCGATTCGATCGCCGCACCGTCGGCTTGCGACGCCCGGCACCCGAAACTGTGCAGGTGAAAGCTCGGCACCATCCGATTTTAGCAGCCGCTTCCCGCTTTCAACTTTCGCGCCGCCCTTGTAAAGAAACGGCGAACCGCGCCGATGGACAAATGGGAAACCAGATATGGTAGATCGCGTTCTTTCGCAGGAGGAGATCGATGATGTCTTTCGCAACCTCCGCGATGCGCCGGTAGAAGAAGATCCAGGGCTCCGCGCCGAACCATACGACTTTCGTCGTCCGGACCGCATTGCCAAAGATCAGCTCCGCGCGATTCACATGCTGCACGAGAATTTCGCGCGCAGCCTGGCGTCCAGCCTCTCGGCCTACTTGCGTGCCTACGTCGCTGTGAATTTGGTATCGGTGGAGCAGCTCTCTTTCGTCGAGTTCTCGCAGGCGCTGCCTTCGCCCACCTGTCTGGTTTCGTTGGGAATGCAGCCCTACGAAGGAAACGCGGTTCTGGAAATGAACCCGGCGCTGGTCTTTCCCATCTTCGAGATGCTGCTGGGCGGCGCCGCCAAATCCCTGACCAAGATCAATCGCGAGATTACCGAGATCGAGCAAAGCGTGCTGGACGGGCTGTTTCGCATCACGCTGAACGACCTGAAAACCGCCTGGCACGCGGTAACCCCGCTCGAGTTCGAGATCGAATCGCATGAAACTGAGCCTGGCCTGTTGCGGATCCTGGCTCCCAACGAAGCCGTGGTCGCGGTCAGCATGGAAGTGCGGATTGGCGAGAACGCGGGGATGATGAACATCGGCATCCCCTCGATTGTCGTCAAGATGCTGCGCAACAAGTTTGACCAGCAATGGTCGGTGCGTAAAAGCCAATCCACCGAACAGGAGCAAACCCGCATTCTTCACCTGATCCGGACCTCGCGGATGTGGCTGGATGGCCGTCTGCGCGGACCCACCTTGAGTGTCGGGGATCTGATGGACTTGAAAGTAGACGACGTGCTGGCTTTTGATTTCGGGGTGGGGCGGCTGCTCGATCTCACCATTAACGGAGAACACAAGTTCGCTGGACGCATCGTAACGGCTGGAAACAAGCGGGGGTTTCAGATCGAGGAAGCCGTGAAGCCGTAGTTCAGAAGTCAGAAGTCAGAATTCAGAAGTCAGAATTCAGAATTCAGAATTCGGAGGTGAACATAGAGCGGTCGCTGACTTCATTCTGGATTCTGACTTCTGAATTCAGAATTCTGACTTGAATTCTCCCCCTAGAACTGAAAATAGACGAACGGGACGGCAGCTTCTGTAAACCCGATCAATTCCACCGAGAGAAGCAGGATCGCGCAAACTGCGCCATAGGCCCACGCTGGTCCGAGCGTCAACTTCTCAAACCAGTCCTTCTTTTCCTCGAACAGCGCCAGCAGCAGCGTCATCAACGCCAGCTCCATTTGCCACAGCGGGATCAGCAATCGTCCATCCGGAACGAAGAACATCTGATGCAGCACGTACAGGCTGTCGTGGAACGTCGTTGCGCGGAAGAATACCCAGCCGATCATCACCAGACCGAAAGTGATGGCGGCCTGCAGCGGATAGAACATCGTCCAGCGCGCCGGTTCGGCTGATCGTTTGCCCCGAAAGATACGCTCGAAACTCAGCAGCGCTCCGTGATAGCCGCCCCACACCACAAAGTTCCAACTGGCTCCATGCCATAGGCCGCCCAGCAGCATGGTGAGCATGAGGTTCGCGTAGGTCCGGAAACGGCCGCGCCGATTACCGCCCAGTGGAATGTAGAGATAATCACGCAGCCAGCGCGACAGCGAAATGTGCCAGCGGTGCCAGAAGTCCGTAATGCTGGATGCCAGATAAGGCCGCCGAAAGTTGATCGGGAAATGGAAACCCAGCAGCTTCGCCATTCCAATTGCCATGTCCGTGTAACCGGAGAAATCGAAATAGATCTGGATGCCGAACGCGATCACAGCGGACCAGGCCGCCACCGCTCCGGTCTCCCTGCTGACGTCCCGAAAGTAGCCATTCGCGATTTGCGCGAACTGATCGGCCATCACCATTTTCTTGGCCAAGCCAAGGAAGAGGAGCAACAATCCACGCAGCACATCGTCGGAAGAGGGCCGCCGCCAATGATAAAGATCGCCGAAGAATTCACGGGCGCGCACAATGGGCCCGGCGACCAGCTGAGGGAAGAACGAAATGAACAGCGCGTAATCGATGGGGTTGGTGATCGGTTCCTGCTCCTCGCGATAGACGTCGATCACGTAAGACATGCTCTGGAAGGTGTGAAAGCTGATTCCCAAGGGAAGAATGATGCTCAGCGCAAACGCTCCGGAGGGCTCATGGAGCAGATGTCCGATATTGGCGGCGAAGAAATTGTAGTACTTGAAGAACCCCAGCAGACCGAGATTGGCCGCCAGGCTGACGACCAACGCAACCTTGCGCGAACGCGGCGACTCGGTCCGCGAGATCCAGCGCGCGGCCGTGTAATCGATGGCCGTGAGAGACACCAGCAGCAAAATGAACTTCGGAATGAAGCTCATATAGAAGAAATAGCTGGCTGCCAGAAGGGTGTATTTTCGCCAGGAGCGCGGCGCGGTGTAAAAGAGGATCAGGACGATGGCGAGAAATGCGAAGAACTGCGGAGTGTTGAACAGCATGGGCTAGGACATCATGATTTCAAGGCTGGGGGGGGCCCAGAACTCGCTCCACCGCTGTGGCAAGAGCCCTGGAAAACTGCTCCA
The DNA here is from genome assembly GCA_049518655.1 of Bryobacteraceae bacterium. Classification (GTDB taxonomy): domain Bacteria; phylum Acidobacteriota; class Terriglobia; order Bryobacterales; family Bryobacteraceae; genus Palsa-89. The sequence goes on from JBEKRO010000025.1 coordinate 59,611, forward strand.
TCCCATCGCGGTTCATATGCCAGCCGTCCCAGAACAGATCGGGATGCTCCAGTTGATCGAACAAGTGCTCATTGAGGACCACTACGTTCGGCTGCGACGCGATCCCCCGTATCGCGCTGTCCAGTTTGGGCGGCTCGTCGGGCGGAGACAGCGGTGCGCGCGGCACGCGGATAAAGATCAGTTTCGTGCCCGAGCGGCGGTAATAATCGATAATTCGCCCATACCAATAGCGTAAATAAGCGGTCTCACGGCCTTCGCCGGGCCGCAGTGCTGGAAACAACATGGCTTCGATTTGGTTGCGCTCGCTGGATGTAATCCGGTCGGGAACCTGGATCGTTTGGTGCTGCCAATCGATCCGCAACCCAGCGAGATTCTTATCGCTGCCGCCGTAGACGTAATACCAGCCTGCCGAATCGTGATCGTAATAACGCGCTTTCGCGATGCGTTTGAGGGGGTGATCCAGAAATTCAATAAAATCTCGCTTGTACACCGTCCCTTTGAGGATCATGCCCCGCACGATCACCCATTGCAGCCTTTTGTCCCGGTAAGTCCACGGGAATTCGCCGAGGTCGCGAAGTCCCACTCGGCCGATCAGGTAGTGCAGGTCCGTCTCGCGTTCAGACTGGTAATCGAAATTATCCGGTTCGTTGTAGTCGGCACTGGGAATCACGATCGCGGCGTAGTTGCTGGCGTTGGGATCCACGGCGCGGAGTGCGTAATACCACGTGCGCGGCGAGGTTCCACCCAACGCAATGGAAGCGAACGTATAACCGCTCCCCGCCTCATTCACGACGCGCGGCAGAAGCGGCATGCGCGAGTCTCCCACCGCGAGCACCTGATTGCGATTGAGCTTTGGCCGCCGGATCTCGTTGCGCAACTGGAGCTCCATAAAACCAGTCGTCGAGTCCGGTTCGACGATGGACGAATAAAGCCCGCTGTGGAATAGAATGCCTTCGAACGCGGTGAAGAAAACAATCGTTGCGAGAATGCGAGTCCAGACGGAGCGAGGGGATGGCTGCGTTGTGGAAGAACTTGCCAATAAGCCATCCAGTATAGCGATTCTCTTGCCACGCAAGAACTGCTGATAACAGGTCAAGCCGGGCTGGCTGAAGCTCATGTGTCTGTACCGGAAATGCTTCTTGCTCGTGTCGCTTCGACACACTCCTACACACCGGCTCGCCGAAAAGCTTGCACCGGCGCATGGCAGCGCACGTGCCTGTTTTTAGACATATGAAGCTCCTTGTGCTCTGGCTCCTGCTGATGGGGCCGGTATTAGCGGACGACTATACGAGCTACATCGGAGATACGCATCCAGGGACGCCCGTCCCGTTCGGACAGGCGCCGATCGCCGACGTCGTCGTGACGGCCATGGCCACCGACGCCGCCGGCAACACCTACCTCACCGGAGGCCGCATCTCGATGAAGGCTACTCAGTACGTACCCGATCCTCCGATGTACGTGTTCGTCACCAAAGTGGGCCCGGCGGGCCAGGTCGTTTTTACCAGGTATTTCGGCGGTAATGGATCGGACCAGGGGACCGCAATCGCACTCGATCCGGCGGGCGATATTTACGTGGCAGGTTCGGTCACGTCCACCGATTTCGTTTTGAGCAACGCTCTTCAAACGGGTCCAGGGAGCAGCTTTATCGTGAAGCTGAGCCCGGACGGAAATACGGTACTCTATTCCAGCTACTTCGGCGGTGCTCTAGGCCAGACGTCCGTGGCAGGGCTGGCAACCGACGCGAAGGGAAACCTATACTTGACCGGAACAACCGACGCAACGGATTTTCCGGCTACCGTCGGCGGGCCGCTGAGCGGTATTGGCCTTCTGAAGAATTTCGCCTTCGTATCGGAGATAGATTCAACAGGCGACAAGCTCTTGTATTCCCTGGCGATCGGCGGCAGCGCGGTGACGTGCGCGCCGGGGATATTTTGCGGGGACGCGGTGGCTGGGACCGCCGGCGCGGCAATCGCTGTAGACAGCGCGGGTAACGCATACGTGGCTGGCAATTCGAATACAACCGATCTTCCGACCACCCCGGGAGTGCTGACGCCGCAGGGCGTAGGCGCGTTTGTGATGAAAATCCAAGCGGGCGGCGCCGGTCTCGCTTACCTGACATACATTGGTTCCGCAAACTATTTCGTTTATCCTGGCGCCAACGCCGTGAGGGCAATCGCAGTGGATTCGGGCGGCAACGCGTACCTCGCGGGCGCCACCAATGACCCGAAGTTTCCTGCGACCTCCGGCGCTTTCCAAACGACGCTGGCAGGCTCTTCCGGCTCCGGCTCGCAGGCCGTGCCGCCGACCGATGCGTTCGCGGCAAAGTTGTCACCGGACGGCAGTCACATGATCTGGGCGACCTACGTAGGAGGGAGTGGAGCAGACATGGCCCAGTCGATGGCGGTGGATGCGAACCAAGACGTATGGATGACAGGGACAACCATGTCGCCCGATTTTCCTAACGCCGACGGTTGGTCGCAGGGCGGCGATTTTCTGGTGCAAGTAAGCTCGTCGGGAACCGCGCTCTCCTATGCGGCGCGATATCCGAACCAGACGGTAGCTCAAGCCGTCGGAGTGGACTCGACCACCGGACTGATCCATGTCGCGGGGCCCACCGGAATCATAGCGGGGATCGCACCGGGGAAAGCGCCCACCATGAGCGCGTTCGGCATCGCCAATGCGGCGGGCAGTGAAACGTCGGGACGGGTTGCTATTGCTGAAGCGATCTCGATCTTCGGACCGCACATCGGCCCCGCCAGCCCGGTGACGGCGGTCCTGGACAGCCAGGGTGCGCTGCCCACCACGCTCGGCGGTGTTCAAGTGTCGTTCGCCGGAACGAACGCTCCCCTCCTCTACGTATCCGATGGGCAAATCAATGCGATCGTACCGCCCATCAACCAGCCTGCAACGGTCACCATCGCCAACGCGACCAATACGAGTCCCGGTTTCCCGGTTGTGATCACGGAGGCTCTTCCGCAGGTTTTCCGCAACGCCGATGGATCCGCGATCGCGTTGAATCAGGATGGGTCGCTCAATTCGCAGCAGAAGCAGAACCCCGCTCCACTCGGCAGCATCGTGTCCATTTGGTTGACTGGAACCGCCGACTTTCAATCGCCCGTCGGGCAGCTCACCACCAAGGCTGCGAACTCGTGCAGCCAATGCATGATCGAGTTCTACAGTCCCCAGAGCCCCGAGCCCATCCAACAGGCGTCCGTGCTGTATGCCGGCCCGGCTCCGGGACTGGTGTCCGGCTTTACTCAAATCAATTTCCAGGTGGAAAGCGGTTACCCTTACCCTACTTCTGCCGGCTTTTACGTCGAAGTGAACGGGTACATGGGCGATCCGTTTTCGGTGTATGTGACCAATTAGCCGAATGAGCTTCGAGGGCGGTCTTTTGAAACTATCGCTTCGCCGCAATGTGATCGATTTCGTCCAAGGCTTCGGCTGCGTAACGGGAAGAGTCTGATCCCGTAATCAGGCGCGCGCCCCGATTGAACGTAATATAAAGAAAGCCCCACTGCACGAATACCAACACGCGATTGGAAAACTCCACCAGATACATCAAGTGGACGAACAGCCAAGTCAGCCATGCCAGCAGGCCGGACATGTGCAGAGGTCCGATCTGGGCCACCGCCGACGCGCGACCGATCACCGCCAGGTTGCCTTTGTCGAAATAATGAAAGGGCGGAAGCGGCCGGTCGTTGAGCTGCCGCCGGCGAATGAGCTTCGCCACATACGCGCCCTGCTGCATAGCCACCTGCGCCACGCCGGGAAGCAGTTTTCTATCTTGCTCGAAGTGCGCCAAATCCCCAATCACGAAAATGCCGGGATGCCCTGGCACGCTGCAGTCGGGATTCACCATCACTCGCCCGTTGCGATCGAGTGCCGCTCTCGCGCGCCGCTCCAGTACCCCGGCGAACGATGAGGGGGCAACTCCAGCCGCCCAAACTATGGTCCGAGCGCCAAACTTACGCTCGATGCCATCCTGCGCCTTCACCGTTACGCTGCGCTCATCGATGTTGGTGACAAACACGCCGGTATGCGTTGTAACCTTCAGACGCGCCAGCGATGCTTCAGCCTTGGCGGACAAATCTTCCGGATATGTTGGCAGGACGCGCGGTGCACCCTCGATCAGGAAGATGCGCGCCTCTTCCGGGCGAATCGAACGAAAGTCGTGCCGCAACGTGTCATGAGCGATTTCGGCTAGTGCGCCCGCCAGTTCCACGCCCGTGGGGCCTGCTCCGACGATCGCAAACGTCAGCCACTCGCGTTGCTTCTCCGGATCGGGCTCGCGCTCGGCAGCCTCAAACGCATAAAGGATCTTGTGCCGGATCTCGGTGGCCTCCTCGATGGTCTTCAGACTGGGTGCGTTCTGCCGCCAAGCGTCGTGGCCAAAATAGGAATCCGTGGAACCGGTGGCGATAATCAGAGAGTCAAACTCCACCGTCTGCCCATCGTCGAGGATTACGCGTTTGAAATCGATGTCAAGATCCCTGGCCTCGCCCAGCAGCACTCGCGTGTTCTTCTGCCGGCGCAACACCGAACGTAGCGGCGATGCGATCTCACCAGGTGACAGAGCGCCCGTCGCCACCTGATACAGCAGAGGTTGGAACAGATGGAAATTGCGGCGATCCAACAGCGTAACTTGAACCGGCGCTTTCTTTAAGGCCTTCGCTGCGTACAGCCCGCCAAATCCCCCGCCCAGGATCAGAACGCGATGCTGAGTTTCCATGGCGCCCTCCTAAATCCATTGGATGCCATTTCGCGTTCAATTGGTGCACACATGCGATACGCTGAAAGTTCATGCTGGCGCGTCTGCCGCTTGTGTTCTGTCTCTCCGCTCTGTCTGCGCTCGCACAGTCGCCCTGTGAGGGAACGCCTGCTTACGCGCCTTGTGAGATTCCTTTCGAGCTTTCAGCGCCTGATGCCGCAGCCCATCCGAATCCATACGCCACTGTCCTGTTGCAAGTCGAATTTCGTTCGCCTCATTTCAAAACCTATCTGATGCCGGCCTTCTGGGATGGCACCCGTAACAAGATGATGGTCCGTTTCACGCCCACCGAAGGCGGCCAGTGGACCTACCGCGTCACCAGCAATATCCCCGCTTTCGACGGCAAGGAGAGCATGTTCAACGCCGCCGCCTCCGATGCGCCCGGTTTTGTGAACGTCGCCAACGTCCATCATTGGGCCACCGACAACAAAAAGGCCCATCTATGGATGGGTTTTATCGCCGATCGCTTTGCGTTTGTGGGCGCCGCTGAATTCGACCGCCAGCTTGACGAAGCCACCCAAAATAAGTTCAACCATTTTCGCGGCTCTATTCTTGGGAACGCGAAGGACCGAGCGCTCGTCTGTCTCGGCCCGGACCGGCCTAATCCGGCCTATTTTGACGAGCTTGATCGCCGCATTGGTGAAATTCACAAGCGAGGAATCACCACCGATCTCATGCTGGCATCCGATCCCGATTCCATCACTGCGCTCTTTCCCGATTGGCAGGCGCGCGAGCGCTTCATTCGCTATGTTGTGGCGCGCTATGCCCCCTTCAACATCACCTGGCAGGGGCTCGCAGAGTTCGAGGACTATCCGGATGGCCGCGCTCTGCTGAAGGAACTGGGCCTGGATCTTAAGAAATTGGATCCGTACCAGCATCCGCGATCGACAAACTCCAAAATAACCTCGTCGCCATTGCTCGCAGACGGATGGATGGACTTTGTGGTCGAAGGATCACTGGACGACGCCGTCGGGTCGGTAGAGCATCAGTTCTATCAAGTCCCCTTCGTCGGCGTCACCGACGCTCAACATTTGTGGAGCGCCACCATGGACGGCGAATATCCGGAGTTTCGCGGCGACAACCCCAACGTCGCGAAATACTGGTTCGACTTCATGGCCGACACGCGGCATTGGGAGCTGGAGCCCTACTTCGATGTCGATGGCACGCGCGCGGTGGCGCTCGAGGATGTCGAGTATGTCAATTACATCGAGCATCCGGGCCCGCCCGTCGAAGTCACGGTTGAAAAGCACGGCTATGACATACAGTGGTTGAATCCCGCCACCGGAGAATCGCTCGAACAAAAGAAATACAGCGGTGAGCACTTTACTGGCGAGGCGCCGGACTCGAGCCATCCCTGGGTGCTGTATATCGCGCGCGAAGGTCACAAGGAGGGGATGCTGAAATCGTACAAGTTCGAGTCGCGGCCGGTGCCGGTGCAGGAGATCGAGACGGACATAAAGAAGATTCCATTCCAAATCGTGACGCCGCCCGGCAACACGCTCGAAGCAGGCCAGCCCGCGCAGTTCTCGGTGAAGCTGACGCGCGAAAGTCGCGCCACTCGGGCGATGATGTTTCTTTGGGCCGGCGAGGTGGCCGCCGATGGCCGCGGATTCCGCGTGCTGGGAACCGGTTCGCCCGGGACGTTTTCAGCTCCGGCATCCATCGCCGCCAATTTCCCCGCCGTTCTCAGCATTCATCTGACCGCGCTGAACGCCAACGGCAAGGCCTACCAGACGGATCGCGTGTATCAGCTCGAAGCGCCGCAAGTGGGCAAGTGATTCTTTCCATCGACACCACGTCCGAATTCGGCAGTATCGCGCTTACCGAAGCCAACCTAGTGGTAGAGGAAATCGCGCTGCACGCCCCGGAAGGCTTCGGCCATGTGCTCTACGGGCACATTCAACACCTGCTCGAAAAGAACGGGACTACAGTGCATCAAATGGAGTGTTTCGCGGCAGCCTCTGGGCCGGGCTCATTCACGGGTGTGCGCATCGGACTCGCAGCCGCCAAAGGTCTTGCTGAAGCCACCGGCAAACGTGTGGTCGCCGTATCGAACTTACGAGCGCTGGCCTTCTTCGGATCGGCGCCCTTGCGCGCCACGGTAATCGACGCGCGGCGCGGCGAGGTTTATGCGGCCGTCTATAACAGCCAACTGGAACTGGTGATGCCGGAAGCGGTGTTGAAGCTCGAAGCATGGCTCCCGAGGTTGCCCACACATAATTGCGAAATGATCTCCTCCATCGACTCCCCGCGCTCGCTCGCGGCGGCCATTGGCCATATCGCCTGGCACGATTTCAACGCCGGCCGTTCCAGCGATCCCGCCGATATCGATGCCAACTACGTGCGCCGCTCCGACGCCGAGCTGTTCTGGAAGGAGTAGCGCCCCGTCGGTAACGACTTCAGCTTCGAGACCGACGCACTTTGGTATCGTGAAGAAGCGATTGGCACGGGCAGCGGTTCATTGAGAAGAGAGGCGAGTCATGAGCAGTAAAACAACAGAAGCGGGAAAACTTGGCCCGATTACCTACAAGAAAGCGATTGTCCCTTTTGATCAAGAAGGCCCTGTTGAGGAACCGCTATTCATCAATATGTGCGAAGTAGCTTTCCATGACGACGTGGTTTACATTGACGTGGGGATTATTCCACTTGACGAAGTTTTAAATCGGACGGGCGGCACGGAACTCACGTTTGATGTTCTCAACCGACTTGTAATGGGCGTGCCGACGCTCAAGAATCTGAGAGATCAAATTTCGGTTCTCTTGGACAGTCTGGAATAGCATGAGACGCGGTAGTCATCGACGGTCGATTGGAAGAAAGTATAAGCAAAGCTCTTCTCGGCCCGGCAGAAACTCCTCAACTTCCCTCCGCGGGATACCGGCCAATGCTGTAATTCGGGTGTCGTTCGACTCGGGATGGTCAGCTGTCCGGAAGCC
>JBEKRO010000026.1:0-64133 GCA_049518655.1 Bryobacteraceae bacterium
TTCCGCCAGGGAGAACCCAGTTCCCGCGCTGAGGATCCTTGTTGCGCTTTCCAAGCAGAATTCGGTTAGCTTCATCCCTAACGATGAGGGCTGATCCAACCCTTGGGAGGCCGTCACTCATCCGAGCCAGTCTCCTTTGGGAGCATTCGCAATCCCCGCCGGAAGTAGAAATGAATTCTGTCGACACGTAGTCTCATCGTCAAACTTGGCCAATCTGAGCAACAAGGACATCTTAACGAGATCCAACTCGACAGGTTGTGCGACTTCCGTTTTATCCGAAGCCCTGGAAGAGGCCGAGAGTGGTTTTCCTCAGGTTTATTTCTCCATGCCTATCATCGCGATCTTAACAGTCCGCTTCCGGTGCCTGTGGAAAACCTTGCGCGGGCTGTGGAAAAGCCTATCTACAAACATTTTACAACAGAAATGTTGCATAGTTCGCGGCCTCCCGACGTTTGCGGAAAGCCTAATCGTCCCGTGAGCGATCTCAAATCGCCTGATTACTGACCGCCTCTCGTTGGGTCACAAATCTTCTGTTCCCCCTTGCTGCCGCCCGACTCCCTTGAGACCACCCGTTACACTCGGAGCACATGAATAACGGGGCGTCTGGAGCTTTCACGTCAAGTTTGCCCAATTCGCTAAAAAAAGCGTCACCGCGCACAGAAAAGTACCCTGATGCGTCCCCGCTCTATCAGCCACCAATCACTAATCGCCAGCCACCAGCCACCACTCGCCCGCTTTCGCGCCAGATTGACATTCCAGCCCCGGTTGCGTACCCTGAAGGCCGGAGCAGTACGCTCTGTCGCTAGGCTATTTGCCGCGCGGTTAGCGCCGGTTCGCATGCTTACCACCGATATTCTGTCCTGGAAAAAGCTGTCTGAGCGCCAGCAGAAGCCCGTCCATCTGATTCTTTTCATTACCGATCACTGCAACGCCAAGTGCGGCACCTGCTTCTACTGGCAGAACCTGAATCAAGGCGAGGCCCTGCAGCCCGAGCATATTCAGAAGATCTCAGAGGCCATGGGCGAGCTGGTCTGGCTCGACATATCGGGCGGCGAGCCCTTCCTGCGCAAGGACATCGATCAGATCTGCCATCGCTTCCTGGATCACAACCAGGCCAAGTTCATCAACATCCCCACCAACGCGTTGCAAACCGACGTCATCCGGAAATCAGTGGAGGGAATCCTCGCTAATCCCAACAAATTCCGGCTGAACATCGCCATTTCGCTCGACGGCATCGGCGAGGTGCATGACCGCATCCGCGGCGTTCCGGGCAATTACAAGCGCGCCCTCGCCACTATGGAAGCCTTGCGGGAAATTCGCACCCGCGATCAGCGGCTGTCGCTGAGCGTAGTCTCAACCGTCATGAGCAGCAACATCGAGGACATCAAGGAACTGCTGAACCTGGGCGTTACGAAGTGGGATTTGGATTATCACTCGCTCAACATCCTGCGCGGCAAGTGGATGGATGCCACGCTCTCGGCACCCACGCCGGAGCAATATGCCGAAGTCTCCAAACTCCAGTTACAGTTGTGCCGGCGTTATTTCCACGGCCGCTGGGGAGGCATCGGCGGATGGACCGCTACCGTCGGCCGCTTCATGCTGAACCGCTATTACATGCAGGAAATGAAGGGTCACCCGAAGAACATCTCCTGCAATGCGGGCGACGTAAGCTGCGTCATCGATGCCAACGGCGACGTCTCCTTCTGCGAGCTGCTCAAGCCGGTGGGAAATCTCAAGGCCTATAATTGGGATTTCAACCGCCTCTGGCACGATTTTGAGGCTACCCAGCTTCGCCAGAAGGTCCAGAGCGGTTGCCATTGCACACACGAATGCTTCCAGACCAAAAACCTCATCTTCTCTCCCTGGCGCTTAGTCTGAGCCGCCACCATAGAGAGCCGGTAGCCCGTGTTTAAGCCGAAGTTCAAGAAGCTCGTCCAGCCCTTCATCCCCTCATTCGTCATGCGCTGGGTAGATCCGTTCCATACCGAGCTACTGGAGCATCTCACGGCAGCCGCTCGTAAGCTACCCGCCGGTGCACATGTACTAGATGCAGGCGCGGGCGAATGTCCCCACGCGCCGCTCTTCGCGCACACCCGCTACGTACGGCTGGATCGCGGCATCGGGGACAAAGCCTGGGATTATTCAAAAATCGAGGTCTTAGGTGATATCTCCGCGCTGCCATTTTGCGACAACGCGTTTGACGCTGTCATCAACATTCAAGTCCTGGAGCATTTGAAGGAACCCAGCATCGGCATCAATGAAATGGCGCGCGTGCTCAAGCCGGGCGGCCAGTTGATCCTCACCACCGTGCAATGCTGGGAGATCCATCAGCATCCCAACGATTTTTTCCGCTACACGCGCTACGGCCTCACATACCTGTTCGACAAAGCGGGCTTGGAAAGCCGCGTCCAAGCGCTGGGCGGCTTGTTTTGGCTGATTGGCTTTCGTTTGATGGCGATTCTGGGCTATTTCCAAAAGAGCTGGCGTTGGCTGATCTTCGCGGTGCTGGCGCCCATTTTCGGATTCGCGATTCCCGTCGTCTGCTATTTCCTGGATCCGGTGGATCGCCGCCGCGACTACACGTTGGGGTACTTCTGCTGGTGTCGAAAGCCGTGACCAGTTCGCTCATCATTATCACCTTGAATCGGGCTGGGCTGCTAAAACGGACGCTCGATGGTCTCGCTCGTCAGTTCCGAAAAATTGACGAGATCATCGTGATCGACAATGGACCTACTCGCGACACGGAGCAAGTTGTCTTCGAAGCGCGCGTGCGCTACGTTTCCGAACCGCGGCGCGGATATGGCAACGCACGCAATCGCGGCCTGGCCGAGGCGAGCGGCGACGTCATCTATTTCTTAGACGACGATTGCGTGCCGGAGCCCGATTGGTCCGACATTCTCTGGAACGTGCTGAACTCCGGCGATGCTGACCTCGCGAGTGGCTCCCGCACTCCGGGCCAGCCTGGCCTCGCTGCTCGCCTCGAATATCTCTCCACTGACGGCCCAGTTTTGTCGCCCGGTCTCGCGGCGGGTCCCACGCGACACTTGTCTACGTCGAACCTGATCCTGCGCCGCGAGGTGGTCGAAAAAGTCGGTTGCTTCGATACCACGCTGACGATGTGCGAGGATCGCGACTTCACTACCCGCGCGCGCAAACTTGGCTTCCGCCTGCGGTACGAGCCCAAGGCTCGGGTCACGCATTACCCCGCGATTTATCGGCTTTCGGATTACTTGGGAAAGATGCGCCATTACGGCACCGGAACATCGCAATACTTCCGCCGCTGGCACGATGAAGAACCACTGGCGCGCCTGTTTCCCGTCAGTCCCTCGGCCCGGTTACTCTTATTGCCCGCGCTCGCCGCGGCCGGCACGGCCTATCTGGTGGCCCGCAACTTGCCACAATGTCCCGACGCGCTGCCGCTCAGCCCGCTGCTTTTCATCGGCCAAGTGTGCTGGCAATGGGGCGGAGTGGAAGCGATGCGCAAGCCATGCTAAATCGCAAAGTGGTCGCTCTTGGGCGTGCGCTCATCCCGCGCTTCGTGATCGATCAGATCAATCCTTTCGATCGGTTTGTTGTAAACGCAGTCCGCGAATTTTCCGCGCTGCTCCCGCCCAATTCACTCGTTCTCGACGCCGGCGCAGGCGAAGCGCAATACCGTCCCGACGTCGCGCGCGCCGGTCATCAATACCGCGCCATCGATCTCGGCGTCGGCGAAGGCGACTGGAACTACGGCAAGATCGATGCCTGGGCCCGCGTGGAAGCGCTTCCTTTCCCGGCGCACACGTTCGACGGCATGTTGAGCGTCGCCGTGCTCGAGCACACACCCTTCCCGCGCCAGACCCTGCATGAGATGGCGCGCGCCTTGAAGCCCGGTGGCCAACTGATGATCATCGTTCCCACGATGTGGGAAGAGCACCAGATGCCGCACGATTATTACCGCTTCACCCGTTACGGGGCGCAGAATCTTCTCGAAGAAGCCGGATTCGCAGTGGATCAGATTCGTCCGCTGGGCGGCTACTTCTGGTTCATGGGCCGGAAATTTATCGACGTCCTGGAGTTTTTCGAGCGCGGCGCACGTGTAGTCTTTTGGCCATTTCTGGCAATCCCGTTCGGCTTCCTGTTGCCGATGCTCTGCACCCACTTGGATTGGCTGGATCGCGACAAATACTACACCATCGGCCAGCTCTGCTTCTGCCGCCGCGTTCGCGAGCCCGGCACACCGGACGGCCCAGGCATCTTGCCTTAGATCACCTTGGCGCCAGCAAGCTTTCATAAAAAGTGCGCAAGCGATGCCGGTATTCGACTCCGGCTGTTTCCAGAATGTCGTTGTGTCCGGCCCCTGGGATGATCCAGAACGTCTTCGGCCCCTGTGCAGCGGCGAACAGTTCCTGTCCAAGCCGCAATGGGACCACTTCATCGCGATCTCCCTGCATGAAAAGCTTGGGCACACGAATCCAGGGGATCTTCGGAAGGGAGTTGAAGCTTCGCACCAGGAGAGGCCCTAGGAATGGCACCACCGTACCCGCCACATCGCTCGCCGAGGTGAACGGAGCTTCCAGAATCAGGGCCGCGCAAGGTCTTCGCGATGCCTGGTCGATCGCTACCGCTGTTCCGAGTGACTCGCCGTGCAAGATAATCTGCTCGGCCCGATAGCCTTTGCCGAGCAAATGGATGAAGCCGGCTTCGCTATCGCGATATAAACCTCGTTCAGTCGGCCGTCCGCTACTCTTGCCGTAGCCGCGATAGTCCAGCATCAAAACCGAAGATCCGGCCGCGACGATTTCCTGAATACGCGGGGCGCGATCCGCGATGTTGCCTGCGTTGCCATGCAGGAACAGCGTCACCAGCGGCGAGCCTTCGCGTTGCACCCACCAGCCATGAATCTTCACTCCATCCGACGTTTGAATCCATGCGTCGGACGCACCCACCAACTTCTGCGCATCCCAGTCGCCTTCCGGATACCTGGAAGGATAATAGACGGCGCGGCTGGCCAAATAATAGAGCATCGCGATAACGAAAACTGCCGCGATTGCTGTGCCAACCGGGATCGGCACGCGAACGTTCACCTGGGGATGGCCCGATCGTTGCGAAGCACCATGCCGTCCTTCATGACAAAGATGACGCTCTGAGTCAGTTTGATGTTCTCGATCGGATTCCCCGGCACCGCGACAACGTCGGCGAGCATTCCCGGCTTTAGCGCGCCGATTTTGTCATGCAAGCCGAGCAACTCCGCGGCAGATGTGGTGCCCGCCATCAATGATTGCGCGGGCGTCATGCCGTCGGCCACCATGAAAGCAAATTCGAGCGCATTATCGCCATGTGGATAGACCGCGGCGTCGGTTCCCAGCGCGATCTTCACGCCCAGCGCCAGTGCCCGTTTGACCATCGCGTCCTGCTGCTGAACAGCGCGGGTGGCTTTGGCCTGCACCAGCGGAGGAAACTTCGACTCGGCCAATCCCACGCGCGTGGTTAACGTCGGCACAAGAAATACGCCGCGATCGTGCATCATGCGCATGTCTTCGTCATCGATGAACGTTCCATGCTCGATGGAATCGATTCCGGCGAGAATGGCCCGCTTGGCGGCTTCGGCGCCATGGGCATGCGCCGCGGTCTTACGGCGCAGGGTGTGCGCTTCATCCACCAGCGCGTTCAGTTCGGACTGGGACAACTGCGGAACATCCACATCGTCGGTGGGCGAAAGCACGCCGCCGCTGGCGCAGGTCTTGATCACGTCTGCGCCGTACTTGATGTTGAAGCGCACTGCGTAGCGCGCCTGATCCGGGGAATTGATGACGCCTTCTTCGGGCCCGGTCTCATGGCCGAACAGTCCAAAACGAAAACCGGCGCTATCGTCGCAGTGTCCGCCGGTGGATCCGAGCGCGTGGACCGACACCAGCATCCGCGGACCCGGAACATATCCGGCGTTGATGGAATTGCGCAGCCCGATGTCGATGAAGTTGGACGATCCAAGATCGCGGACGGTGGTGAACCCAGCCATCACGGTCTTGCGCGCATTGGCGGTAGCGCGAATCGCCTGCTCGGAAATAGGCCGTTGGAGTGTGAGCAGCGCACTTCCGTTGTAGTCCGCATTGAATTCGTAGGACAGATGCGTGTGCGCGTCAATGAACCCGGGAAGCAATGTGGCGTCCCCCAGGTCGATAACCGGTGAACCAGCCGGCGAATTATCGCCGCCAACCGATTGAATCACTCCGTTTGAAACCACCAGCATTCCTGGCGTCACCACTTGGCCGCTAGTGGAATCGAACAGCCGCGCAGCTTTCAAGACATAACTGTTGCTTTGCGCCAGGAGTGCGCTCGCACAAGCAAATAGCAGGCCCGGCATTCCCACGCATCGCCGATTCTTCATGGATGCAGAGTATCAAAACACATCAGCCTGCATGCATTCCGTGAGAACCGACCTGTGGTTCAATGGAAGATCGAGGGAGGCAGAAGACATGAAGGTTGGTGTCGCCGGGCAAGGCGCTTTCGGCGTGAAACACATCGAAGCGATCAAGAATATTCCCGGCATTGAAGTCGTTACGCTCACTGGCGGCAATCAGGCCGCTACCGAGGAAGTGGCCAAGAAATTCGGTATTCCTCATTGGACCGGCGACCTGGGCGAGAGCCTGAAGCAGCCGGGGCTGGAGGCGATGATCCTGGCCACTCCGACGCAGATGCACGCCAAGCAGGCCGAGCAGGTAATGCGAGCGGGAAAGCACGTCCAGATTGAGATCCCCATGGCGGACTCGCTGGCGGATTCCGAGCGCATTTTGCAGGCTCAGAAAGAGACCGGAGTGATCGCCATGGCCGGGCATACGCGCCGCTTCAACCCGAGCCATCAATGGGTTCACAAACGCGTCGTAGCCGGCGAGCTGACCATCCAGCAGATGAATGTGCAGACTTACTTTTTCCGGCGCACTAACATGAACGCGGCCGGCAAACCGCGCAGTTGGACGGATCATCTGCTCTGGCACCATGCCTGCCACACCGTGGATCTGTTCCAATATCAGACCGGTCAAACCATCTCGCAGTGCTATGCGCTGGAAGGGCCGCCGCACCCTGAGTTGGGTATTGCGATGGACATGAGCATCGGCTTGAAGGTGCCCTCCGGCGCTATTTGCACGCTCTCATTGTCGTTTAACAACAAGGGACCACAAGGTACGTTCTTCCGCTACATTGGCGACAGCGGCACTTATGTCGCGTATTATGACGATCTGGTGGATGGCGAACAAAACAAAATCGATCTCAGCAAGGTGGACGTTTCGATGAACGGCATCGAGTTGCAGGATCGCGAATTCTTCGCGGCCATCAAGGAAAAGCGCGAACCGAACGCCAGCGTCCAGCAGACGATTTCCGCTATGCGAATATTGGACCGCCTGGAGCGAATGCTCAAGGCCAAGGTCGGGACATCGGCCTAGGCGTGCATGGATTTCGCGGCCGGCTGCGTGTGTCCGAGCACTTTGTGCGCCCGGTAGGGCTTCTCTAGCGCGGCCACATCATCGGCGCTCAGTTTCAAATCCACGGACGCTATCAGGTCCTTCAGATGCTGGGTCTTGGTGGCTCCAATGATCGGCGCGGTAACGCCCGGAGCCTGCAGCACCCAGGCGCAGGCCACTTGAGCGGCGGAAACCCCGCGCTGCCTGGCTACCGCGGCCACTGCGTCCGCCACTTGAAAATCGTCTTCGCTGTAGTACATGTCCTTCGCCATGGTGTCCACTTGGGATCGCGTGGTGGAACCGCCGTCGCGATGCCGCGTGCCAGTGAGGAAGCCGCGCGCTAGAGGGCTCCACGGAATCACGCCCACGCCTTGATCGATGCACAGGGGAATCATTTCGCGCTCTTCTTCGCGATACACCAGATTGTAGTGGTTCTGCATGGCGACGAAGCGGTGCCAGCCATGCTCCTTTGCCAGGTAGAGCGACTTTGAAAACTGCCACGCCGCCATGCTGCTGGCGCCCAGATAACGAACCTTGCCGGCGCGAACCAGCGAATCCAGGGCCTCCAGGGTCTCTTCGATGGGCGTATTGAAGTCCCAGCGATGGATTTGATACAGATCGATGAAATCCATCCCCAGACGCCGCAGCGAGCTGTCGCAGCCTTCGATGATGTGCTTGCGGCTCAGCCCCTTCTTGTTCGGGCTCTTGCCCATGCTGCCAAATACTTTGGTTGCCACCACGATGTCATCGCGTGACGCCATCTCGTTCAGATACTTTCCCGTGATTTCCTCGCTCAAGCCCGCCGAATAAACATCGGCGGTGTCGAAGAAATTGATTCCGGCGTCGATCGCGATTCGGAAATGCTCGCGGGCGTCTTCCTTGTTCACGTGCCAGCCCTTGGTGCCCTGCGCCCAGTCCGGCAATTCGCCGCCGCCGTAGCTCATGCATCCCAAGCAAATGCGGGATACGGTAATTCCGGTCTTGCCTAGTAACGTATATTGCATTGTGTTGTTGTCGTCTCCAGTAGAAAACCTCAGTTTAGCTTGATCGGTGCGCCAGCCGGCACATTCTTGCGATCGCAGACTGTGAATCAACTGGCTCAGCTGCAAACTGGACATTTCCAAGCCGTTCCCGAGGAACGCTGAGGGTGAATTGGATTGTCCCGCGGTTCAAAGTCATGATAATGAGCGCATTCCTTCTCAAAGGCGGCCTGGGCGGAAGAACAATACTCATACCGGAACCGTTTGTAGGAACCCACGTGAACGTGCAGCTGATTGTTGACGTTGGTGTCCGACCTGCCCACATAGGCCACGTGGAAGTTGACGAGATCGGTGGACTCTTCCAGCACAAAAGCGCCGGGGCTGCTCTGGCGGACTTCCTGATCGATCATGCGATCGCTGAGAGTGAAGGGGCCGAGTAATTCGTTCTGCGCCATGGCGCGCGACCTCCTTGCGTCACGTGGTAGTGCGGGACCAAGGCTGCCGACATCAATAGACAGAACCCTTTGTCGCGAACGCGAAGCGCGCAGGCAGTTCAACGCAGCCCGTATGACCGATGACAAGTTCAACGGTAGTCATCGCCACAGCACTGAAACTCGGCTTATTATACAACTGATGAAGCACAGCACCGATCGTATTCTGACTACACACGCCGGACGCCTGGATGGTCCGCGCGACCTGCGAGAGATGACCTTCAACTTTATGTCCGGCCGCGGCCCCGATCTGGCCACTGTCATGGCGCGGGTGCAATCCGGGATCACCGAGACCATACGCAAACAGGCCGATGCGGGCATCGACATTGTCAGCGATGGCGAACTGGGCAAGATCGGATTCGGCTTCGCCTACTACGGCCGGCGGCTCTCGGGGCTGGCGACTCGAAAAATGAATCCAGGCGAAACCGGGTGGATGGGCGGTAACACCGGGGAGCGCGTCGAGTTCGCCGAGTTCTACAAGGACTTGAACTTCGAGCAGTTCCTGCCCCCGGAGCGCACCATCTGCAACGGACCCATCACCTACATCGGCCAGCAGGAAGTGGCGAACGATACTGCATTGTTCAAAAGGGCGCTGGCGGAAGCCGGAGCGAGAGCCGAGGAGACGTTTCTTTGCGTGCTGGCGCCGGGATGGCTGGAACACTTCTTCCACAACGAATATTACTCGAGCGACGAGCAGTATCTGTTCGCGCTGGCCGACGCGATGAAGCACGAGTACAAGGCTATTGTGGATGCGGGTTTCATCTTGCAGCTCGACGATCCGGCGCTGCCCGACACTTATGACATGATCGTGCCCACTCCGACGATCGCTGAATACCGGAAGTTCGCCGAGGTGAGGATCGACGCGCTGAATCACGCCTTGCAAGGGCTTCCCGAAGATCGCGTGCGATATCACATCTGCTGGGGAAGCTGGCACGGACCGCACACGCACGATCTGCCGCTCAAGCATCTGGTGGACTTGATGCTGAAAGTGAAGGCTGGCGCTTACTCGGTGGAAGCGGCCAATCCGCGGCACGAGCACGAATGGAAAGTGTGGAAGGATGTGAAGCTGCCCGATGGCAAGATCCTGATCCCGGGCGTGGTCAGCCATGCGAGCAATGTGGTGGAACATCCCGAGCTGGTTGCCGACCGCATCGCGCTTTATGCGAGTCTAGTAGGCCGCGAGAACGTCATCGCGGGCACCGATTGCGGGCTCGGGCTGCGCGTGCATCCGCAGATCGCGTGGGCGAAATTGAAGGCGCTGTCAGAAGGCGCGGCGCTTGCGACTAAACAACTCTGGGGCCGTTAGCGGCATGTCCACAGGCAAAACGTCCGGCTTACGAAGGAAGTCATTCTCGCCCTGGGTTCGCTATCCGAGCCTGGTGTTGCTGTATGGGTTTCTCGTGCCCTTAGCAAAACTGATGGAGAAATCGGGCTTGTGGTTGCGCCTGGCTTCCCGACGGCCGCGCGATAGAAATCGCAATTTTGGCGACTACCAAGCCAACGCCCACGATGTTTTCGCCTGCGTCTACTTCAAGAGCGGCACCAACTGGCTGATGCAAATCCTGGTGCAAGTAATCCACCGTGGCGCGGTGGAATTTGAACACGTGCACGATATCGTTCCGTGGCCGGACTCACCGGATCCTCATTATGCCGTGCCTCTGTCGGACGAGGCGGCGTGGAAGAAGTCGCCGACGGGTTTGCGCGTGATCAAAACTCACCACATGTTCGGCAAGGTGCCCTATTCACCCGACGCCCGTTACGTCTGCGTGGTTCGCGACCCCAAAGATGTTTGTGTATCCGCTTACCACTTCATGCGCGCGGAAGGCATGGGGCCCATGACGCCGTCGGTGTCCAACTTCATGGAATATTTCCTGGCGCCGTCTTTTCACTTTTACCCCTGGGCGGTGTTCCTGGATGGTTATTGGCGCATCCGCGATCGCGAAAATGTACTGTTCATGACGTATCAGGAAATGAAGGAAGACCTACCGGGAACGGTACGTAAAATTGCGAGCTTCCTGAAGATCGCGCTCTCGGAGGGTGAAGTGGACGCGGTAGTCCGGCAGTCCCGTTTCGACTACATGAAACAGATTGAACACAAGTTCGAAACCGGCATGATGGTTCCATGGTCCAAACCGAGTGGGGCAATGGTTCGGCGCGGGCAGCACAGCACATCCGGCGAATTGCTCACGCCGGAGCAGCAACAAAGGATCGACGACCACTGTCGGGCAGAACTGCTACGCTTGGGCTCCGATTTTCCTTATGACCAGGCGTTCGGCGGAACGCGGCCCATCACCAAGGCATCCGCCCTTCATCGTTAAAGTAGCCGCCGGTGGGGCCATCATCGCCGATGGTGGCGTATTGGATGGCCGCCACTGCTCCTTGCGCTGCGGTGCGGGGCCCGCTGTGGCCGTTGAGATCGGTGGCGCAGTAGCCGGGGCAGATCGAGTTCACCTTGATCGGCGTGCCCTTCAGTTCGTTCGCAAACTGCACCGTCATGCTGTTCAAGGCCGATTTCGATGTGTTGTAGCCCAGAATCGCCATTTGTGCGATCGGTGAATCGGGATTGCTGGCGAGCGTGAGGGACCCCAGGCCGCTCGACACATTCACGATGCGGCCGTGTTTCGATTTCCGCAGCAGCGGCAGGAAGGTCTGCGTCATTGCCATAGGGCCGAAGAGGTTGGTTTCGTACACCTCGCGCACTTTGGCGAGGTCGGTGCCGCTTGGTTTGGCTCCCATATCGCCGATGCCGGCGTTATTGACCAGGATGTCCAGGCGTCCGAATTCCTTTTCGATCCACGCCGCGGCGCTCTGAATTGTCGCTCGATCGGTAACATCCAGCTTCACAAAACGCGCATCCGCGCCCTCTGCTTTCAGCTTTTCGACGGCCGCCTGGCCACGAGCTTCATCCCGCGCGCCCACCAGCACTTTAATTTTCTTCGCGCCCAGCCCGCGCGCGATCTCAAATCCAATTCCTTTGTTCGCTCCGCTGATCAGCGCGATGTCACCTTGAAAGAGTTCCACGTTTGGCATAAAAAGCCAGTTTATACGATTAGGAGCATGTAAACCCAGGGGAGGGAAACTTCGTCTACACGCGCATGCAAAAACCATTTCTTGCCGCAACCGCACTCATGGCTGTTACCTCCCTGCTTGCGCTCGCACAAAACACGACTCCGCCAACACCGCCCACGCCGGCCGAGATTGTCGCTAACCAGGTGGCCAGGCTCACTAAGCTGCTGGACTTGAACTCTGCGCAGCAAACTTCGGCGACTACCATCTTTACTGCCGAACAGACCACTCTGGCTACGCTCAGGACGAGTATGCAAGCCGCGCGTACGGCGCTCCAAGCCGCAATCAAGACGAACGACACAAACACCATCGGCACTGAAGCGACCCAAATTGGCGCCTTGACCGGCGAAGAGGTGCAGGCTCAAGCCACCGCGTCCGGAGCGTTCTACGCCATCCTGCTGGCCGATCAACAGACCAAATACGATACGCTCGGGCCGCTGGGCGCTGGACCTGGCGGTCCCGGTGGATTCGGTGGACCTGGCCCCGGCGGACCGGGACCTCACGGCTTGGGGGGATCGCACTAATAAGCGCTGTAAACCCTGAGCCCTCACACCGCGTCTAAACCAACTATGCAATTGTCGGCAACGTCCGAATTGGAGAGAGCCATCCTGCGCTCCCAGGGCGCGGGTCCGGACGTTGCCATTCTCGCGGGCGACTTCGAAGCGCTGGTGCGGTTATATCGGCCGAAGGTATTCCGTTTCGCGCTGGCTTCGTTGCGCGATTTGGACGCCGCCGAGACCGTAACGCAGGACTGTTTTCTGCGCGCCTATCAAACGCGCGCGTGCTTCCGGCAGGACTGCAGCATGCATACGTGGCTGATGCAGATTGCAGTAAATCTGATTCGCGATCACGTTCGCAACCGTCGCTTTCAGTTTTGGAGACGCCTGAACCGCACAGCGAAGGGGCTGGATGTTGCCGGCCATGCGATTGCCGACGGCGCGCGATCTCCGGAGATGCAGGCGCTATTCAATGAACGCGTGGCGGCTATTTGGACCGCGGCGGAGCGGCTCCCGGAAAAGCAGCGCGCGGTCTTTCTGTTACGCTTCGTGGAAGACATGGATCTGCTGGAAATTGCGGCCGCCACGGGAATGAAAGAAGGCACCGTAAAAACTCATCTGTTCCGCGCCCTGCGCGCGGTTCGAGAACGGCTCGGAGAGAGAATATGATCGCGCATCTATCGTCAGAGCAGTTGGCCGAATATATCGTGGGTTATCCCAGCCCCATCGTCGCTCAGCATCTCCAGGATTGTCCGGCGTGCCGCGCCGAGGTGGTGAACTTTCGCGAAGCTCTGGGCGACTTTCGCTGGGCCGTTCGCGGATGGAGCGAGGATCGCGCCAACGAGTATCAGGCAAGTGCCGCGCCGGCGATTCCCGCCGCTGTCCCGGAGCCGCGGTGGTGGACACCTTCGCACCAGCTGGCGGGGGCTGTGCTGATCGCCGTGGTATGCATCATCGCGAGCTTTGTAATGCCCCGGCACTCAGAGAAAGTAGCAGGCAGCGACGCGGTGTTGCTCAACCAGGTGGACGCGCAGGTATCGCGCACCGTTCCCTCGTCCATGGAACCTCTGATGAAGCTCGTGGTACAGAAGTGATCATGATCCGCGCCCTTCTCACTTTGCAGATCGTCATCTCCGGCGCTGGAATTGTGTTGGCGCAGGAGGGTCCGCCGCCGATGCGCCCCAACCGTCCACCAATGGAGAGGGCTTTCCATGGAGGGCCACCCGGACGATGGTGGAGAGATCCGATGTTGGTTCAAAAGCTGGGGCTGACCACCGATCAACAAAAGCGCATTGATGTAATATTTCAGCAGAGCCGGCTCAAGTTGATCGATCTAAGCGCTGGCCTCCAAAAGGAAGAAGCGTTCCTGGAGCCGCTGCTCGAAGGCGACGGTCCGGACCAATCACAGGTGCTGGCGCAAATCGACCGTGTAGCTCAGGCGCGAGCCGAGTTGGAGAAGGCCAACGCCCGGATGCTGCTCGGCTTCCGTGGTGTGCTCACGCTGGAACAATGGAGGAAGCTGCAGTCCGAAGGGCCTCCCGGGCGAAGAGAACATCCCTAGGTATTACCTCACAAAGCCACTGCGCAAAATCCTCCTACGGAGTTCGCCGCGTTAGTCAATTGTTTCAGACATTTGCATTTGGCACATCGCGTGCTTTTCCCGTCAGCGAGGAAGGTTATGAAGCTCAAAACAATAGTTGCCACGGCCGCGCTGGTACTTGGAACTTCGTTCATCAGTCCTGCTGCGTTTGCGCGCGTCGACATCGGTATCAACGTGGGAGGGCCGCCGCCACCTCCGCGGGTGGTGCCCGGTCCCATCGGTGTGGCGCCCGGCCCAGGTTATGTATGGACGAACGGATATTGGGATTGGAACGGAGGCACGTGGGTTTGGGTTGGCGGAAGATGGCTGGTTCCACCGCACGGCCATCATGTGTGGGTTGAACCTTACTATCATCCATACCATCACGCCTATCATTACCATCGCGGCCACTGGAGATAAGCGTCCTCCACGCTTGACCGCGCCGCTTCGTCAGAACTTTCGATGAGACGAGGCGTGCTTTTGAGCGGTATTGTCGTAGCGGCGGCGCTTGTTTTGTGGGCTCAGCAACGCGAGCGGCCCGTGGCACTGCCGGCTTATGAACTGAAGTCGGTACTGCCGCGCGAGACGTCACCCGCGCAGTATCAGCAGGTGGATCAGCGCGAACTGCAAACTCTCGCGGACCAAGGCTGGGAACTCGTGGCGGTGGTGCCATACATTTACAAGAACGAAGAGCACGGCACGCCCGACCTCGCGCCCCGGCCCATGGTGACGCAAACGTATCCGGCCTATTTCTTGAAGCGCCCCAAGCCGCCGCGATAAGTACGGTCCGTGGTATCTTCGTGACTTGTCAGTTTCCCACCCTCACGAATACGGTCGCTTTTTCGACGAATTGACTGCGGGCCAGACGTTCCGGCACTGGCCTGGCCGGACGATCACCGAGTTCGACGATACGCTGTTCAGTTTGCTGAGCATGAACCAGCACCCGGTGCATATCGATGGGCACTTTGCCGCTGGGACGCAGCATGGGCAAAGGCTGGTGGAGGGCCCGATCGTCATTAGTCTGGTGATTGGGATGAGCCAAGCCGACATCGGTGGACGCGCTATCGAAACGCTGGAATACTCGGAGATTCGCCATGCTCTCCCGGTGTTTCACGGCGATACCATCTACGCTGAATCTACCGTGCTGGAGAAGAGCGAACTCGCGGACGGCCGAGGAGTCGTAAAAGTCGATCATCGTGGTCTGAATCAGCGTGGTGAAATCGTCCTTACGATGCATCGGACCATCGTCGTGCCCCGCCGTGCGGAAGTGGTAGACACCTAGCTCCTCAAATTTCCACGGTGCGAGCCGATAAGGGGGCGTGGGCAAAATCCTCGCATTTCTTATCCTGGTCTCGGTTTTGAGCTGTTCCCTGGAAGCACAAACGGCAACCATTACCACTACTCCTGGCACGCTGGCGTTCACGTATCAATCGGGTTCGACAACGCTACCGAAGGCGCAGTCTATAGCGGTAAAGCCGAGCACGGGCAAACCAACGTTCACGACGGCCACTCCGCCCACGGATTTCTGGCTGACGGTGAATACGGATAGCGGTACCTTGCCGGCGTCCATTAGCGTGGAGGTGAATCCAACCAGCTTGGCGGTGGGGAGCTACAATTCTTCTGTCACCATCACGGTCGCTGGTGTGGGCTCACCAGCCGTGGTTACGGTGACGCTGGAAATTACTTCTCCACCGTCGACGTTGACCATCAGCCCCGGCACCCTCCTGTTTACCGCACCCCCGACTCCCTCGGTGGCGCAAACGGTGACGTTATCGACAAACGGCTCACCAATCTCGTTCACAGCCACCTCGGGAGTAACTTGGATGACCGTATCTCCGGCGGTGGGTATTGTTTTACCTGGTGAGCTGACTACGCTGACCATCAACGTGACCGCTGCGACACTGGCTCCGCAGGCAGCCCCCTATGCCGCGAATATTACGGTGGTGGCTTCCGGCGCCAGTGTAACGGTCAAATCGCAAAACATCCTGGTGGATATGACAGTGAATAGCGTTACGCCCACCATCGCCAGCGTTTGGCCCCCCGTGCTTCCCGAGAATGCGGGGGCGCAAACCATCACCGTTCGCGGGACAAGCTTCTATTCGGCCACACTGGTCGTGGTGCAGGGAGTGCCCGCGCCACTCACCACTACGGTGCTGAGCCCGTCGGCCCTGCTCGCGGTGGTTCCGGCTGCGCTGCTGACAGGAGGCGGAGTACTGAACATTGTGGTGGAGAATCCAGCGCCGGGAGGGAGTTCGGTACCGGTCGGTGTGACGGTGGCAAATGTCCCGACAATCTTCGGGGTCTTCAATGCGGCTAGTTATGCCACTGCTACCGTCAGCCCAGGAGAACTGGTTACTATGTTTGGCTCCAATATCGGGCCCCCAATTCCAGCCACGATGTCCATCATCGCCGGCTATGTCAGTACCAACTTAAGCAACGTAACAGTCACCATCGATGGGCAGAACGCGCCCATCCTCTACGTCAGTTCCAGCCAAGTGACGGTGCAGGTGCCTTACGAATCTACGCTCGGTGCCGGGAAAGCAGTGGTAGTCTCCAATGGCACGAATCCACCCGCCGCAACTACGGTGGCGATCGCGGCTGAAGCGCCGGGAATCTTCACCGCGGATGGCTCCGGGGTGGGCGAGGCCGCGGCAATCAACACCGGGGCTACGTCGGGGCTCGTGACGCTCAACAGCAGCACCAATCCAGCCAAGATCGGCGACACGGTCAGCCTCTATCTCACCGGCGAAGGTAACTATAACCCGGTGCCGCTGTCTGGGTTCACCAACACGGGCTACGTCATCCCCTTGGCGCTTTCGCCGCTACCGCAGATGTCTCCGCTGCCCACAGTGAAGATCGGAGGGATAGACGCCAGCGCGGGAATCTCTTACGCGGGCGTGGTCCCCGGTTCCATCATCGGAGTCCTTCAGATCAACGTCGTGGTTCCACTTGGAAGCGCCACCGGGGCGACGGTCCCCGTGGTTGTCACCATCGGCGGTATCAGTGCGCAAGCCAACGTCACGCTGAATATTCACCCGTAAGGCGGCAACCACCGTTTATGCCATTGCAGCGCATACGGCGAACGCACCCACTCGTTGTACGTGGTTAAGAAGATTAATCAAAAGATCCTTGGCGGAGTGCGTTCGGCATGTTATCTTGATCGAGTCCCAATTGTCTTTCCCCAAATACCCTTCAAGGAGGCGCCCCATTGCATTCTGACGATCGATTCGCAATTTCCGCGGGCAGCCTCTCCACTCTCCGTTAGACTCCCGCGTTCAACAAGTTTTCTACGAAGCCTGCAGACTCTGCATGCGGAAGGAGGAATTTATGACCAAGATCAAAGTGTTTCAAGGCACCCGCTCTGTCGACGCGCCCCGTCTGTGCGATTCCTGCTCCAATGGCGTGGTCATGCGCGGTCCGGCCGAGAGCGAAGAGTACGTTCACTGTTCCCTGATGGAAAAGCCCATCCCGATGCGCGTCACGGAGTGCAACCGGTACGTGGATCGCTCGCAGCCGTCGCTGTGGGCCATGAAAGAGATCGCTTGGGTGCTGCAGTCGGATTCCAAGCGGCAGAAGATCGGCTTCGTCACCGCCAAAGAGTGGCGGCAGTTGAACGAAAACGAGAATCTGGTTCCCGCGCACTTCGAGTAGGCGCGTAGTGGGCGGCCTATTCGCTGGCGACCCAGTGGGTGACCTTAGGCGGGTCGGAGCCTTGATGAAAGGCAAGGGCCCGCGCTTCGAGTTCGCGATCGGAAACAGTCACGCGTTCGTGCTGGCGCAGATGCTCGGCCCAGCTGGCCACCACATACGTCTCGATGTAACGGCCGGCCGTCGCCGCGTCTTCAAAGAGTCCCCAACGAATGGCGCCGTCGCGGCGGCGCAGCCTGCGCATAAACTGCATGGCGCGCGCAAACTCGCGAGCGCTGGAGGGTTCGACGAAGTATTCCACCGTCACCAACACCGGGCCGTGTTCCTCGTGCCGCTCGATCACAAGAATTGGTTCCGGCCAATGTCCGGAGGGACGCGTGTCCAGCTCGCGCAATCCAGCCAATTTCAGGCGGAAGGTTGCGGCAGCGGCGACCAGCAAAGCAACGCCTGCCCATAGCAGCGTATTCCGCAATCCAATTCGCGTTGCCACGGCCCCCCAAATCACGCTGCCCACGGCCATCGCGCCCTGGAACACCAGAAGATAAACTGCCAGCGCGCGAGCGCGCACCCAAGATGGCACGGAGGTCTGAGTCGCGGTAGTGAGGTTGGAGTTGACGGTCATCCACGCGATACCGGTGACGATGAGTGCCAGGGCCACGGCGCCAAAACTCGTGAGATACGCGAGCAGAATGTTGACTGCTCCAAAAAGGGCGACTGCGGCGGTAACCATGGCGTCCAGAGAGAAGATCTGGCGCAATCGATGGAGCATCAGTGCGCCCAGGATGGAGCCGGCGCCCAGGCA
The DNA here is from genome assembly GCA_049518655.1 of Bryobacteraceae bacterium. GTDB lineage: Bacteria > Acidobacteriota > Terriglobia > Bryobacterales > Bryobacteraceae > Palsa-89. The sequence continues at coordinate 18,500 of JBEKRO010000026.1, forward strand.
GCCGAGCAGCACGCCGTAGCCGGTGCTGTCACGATGCAGTTCCACTTTCGCCACCAGCGGCAACAGCGACCATAACGCACTGGCTGAAATAATGAAGCTGCCCGAACGCAGCAGCACGGAATGGATGGGCGGCGCAAACCGCACGTAGCGCATCCCCGCCCACATGGCCGCCCCGACGCTTTCGGTGGAAAGCGGTTGCGGATGCTGTTCCGGTTCGCGACGCCACATATACAGCACAACCATCACGCCCACGAAGGAAACGGCGTTCAAAATGAATGCCGCGCCCGCTCCGATAGCCGCAACCACCGCGCCGCCCAATGCCGGACCTACCGCGCGTGCCAGATTGAACCCCACTGAGTTGAGAGCGATGGCGGCAGGGAGCTCCGGTTGGGGAACCAGGTCGGGCATGATGGCCTGCCAGGTGGGGCCGTTCATGGTGGCGCCCAGCCCGAGCGCGAAGGTCAGCCACAGCAGCGTCCACGGGCCGGTGGATCCGGTGAGCGTCGTCACTCCCAGCACCGCGGCGGCGGCCAGCATCAGACCCTGCGTTACCAGAAGCAGTTTCCGGCGATCGAAGAGATCGCCAGCCGCGCCGGCCGGAAGGGCAAGCAGGAACACAGGCAGATTGGTTGCCGTTTGGACCAGGGCCACGAGCAGCGCGGAGGGCGCGAGTTCCGTCATCAGCCAGGCCGCGCCGACGTTTTGCATCCAGGTGCCGACGTTCGACACAACCGATGCAATCCATAGCCAGCGAAACCAGGTGTAGAGCAGCGGGGTCCAGGTGCTGCTGCGCGGCGAGGGGGCGGCCGGGGTCAAGCTTTATTGTGCTTCGGCAGCAGGTGCTTTTGCACTTTACCGAGCGCGTTGCGCGGAAGCTTGTCGACCAGGATGAACGAGCGTGGAATCTTGAAGGACGCGAGCTTCTGGCGGCAGACCGCTTCGAGCGCGGCCGGATCGATGTCGCGCGTGGTGACCACGTAGGCCACCGGTACCTCGCCCCGCACGCGATCGGGCGCGGCTGCTACCGCGGCTTCGGCCACGCCGTCCTGTTCCTGGAGAAACTCCTCGATCTCCCTGGGATAGATGTTGAAGCCGCCGGAAATGATCAGGTCGCTCTTGCGCGCGCAGAGTGTGTAGTAGCCGTCGGGAGAGCGCGTGGCGAGATCGCCGGTACGGAAAAAGCCATCGATAAAAGTCGCGCGAGTGGCGTCTTCACGGCGCCAATAACCCGCGAAAATGTTAGGGCCTTTCAGATGCACTTCGCCCACCTCGCCGTCTGGGACCGGGCGTCCTTCCAGATCGAGCAATTGTACCGAAACCCCGGGCAACGGAAGACCCACGCTGCCGGGGCGCCGCTCGCCGAGGTAGGGATTGCTGATGTTCATCAGCGTTTCGCTCATGCCGTAGCGTTCGAGTGGCGCTTGTCCGAAGCGCTCGCGAAAGTCCTCAAAGATCTGCGCGGGCAATGGCGCGGAACCGGAGACGAAAAGCCGCACGAAGCTGCCGATTTCGCGGGCTTGTTCTGGCGGCAGGTCGAGAAGGCGGACGTACATGGCCGGGACGCCGAAGAACAATGAGGGCCTGAAATCGAGGAACTCGGCGGCCGCCTTTTGATGCTCGAAGCGTTCCAGCAAACGCATGCGGCAACCGCCGATGAGCCAGCAGTGCAAGCCGTTGCCAAGGCCATGAACATGGAAGAGCGGCAGCGTGAGCAGAAAGCGATCGGCGCTCGAGATTTGCCAGCACGTCAGCAGGTTCAGCGCGTTAGAAGCCATGTTGTTGTGCGTGAGGATTGCGCCCTTGGAGACGCCCGTAGTGCCGGACGTATAAATAATGCCGGCGGGGGCGTCGCCATCGAGAGTGGCAGCGGGACGTTTGTTTGGGAATGCCGCCGCTTCGCGCGTGAGATCCGATGGATTCCACATCGGCACGGGGCTGGGGAATTCAGTCGCGGAGATCACGGCGAAGGGCTCAGCATCGGTGAGGATATGGGCCAGCTCGCGCTCGCGATAGAGGATGTTGATGGGAACGAAAATGACTCCAAGCTTGACGCAGGCCAGATACAGGTCGATGATCTCGAGGCAGTTGGACAAGTAGACGCAGAGGCGGTCGCCGGATTTGAGACCGCGCTGGGCCAGCAACCCAGCCAAGCGATTGCTGCGCTCGTCGATGTCGCCGAAGGTATAGCTGACGCCTTCGAATTCGAGAGCGGGACGGTCGCGGCGGCCGATGAAGGAGAGATCGAAGAGATGAAGGAGATTCAAAAGATTGAAGGTAGCACGGGTTGACCACTGCGAAGGTAACCTAGCCTCTCCTGTTGAGTCTCATCTGGAGAGGCCCAAACACGGAATCATTTCGAACTACCTGCTGTGTCGTAGGCGGCGGACCCGCGGGCGTAATGCTCGGGTACCTGCTGGCGCGGTCGGGAGTGGAAGTCCTCGTTCTCGAAAAACACGCGGACTTCTTTCGCGACTTTCGCGGCGACACCGTGCATCCATCCACGCTGCAAGTAATGCATGAGCTTGGGCTGCTGGAGGAGTTCCTCAGAGTCCCGCACCAGAAGCTGACTTCGGTGAATGGCCGAGTGGGCGATTTCGCTTTTCAGGCGGCTGACTTCAGCCATCTACCTACCCGCTGCAAGTTCGTCGCACTGATGCCGCAATGGGATTTTCTGAACTTTCTTACCGATCGCGCGAAGCGATTCCCTCGCTTTCAGCTCCTGATGCAGTACCGAGCCGTCAACCTAATGCGCGTGGGCCAAAGGATTGCCGGAGTGGAGGCGCAAACGCGCGATGGTCCCGTTCAGATCCAGGCGGATCTGGTGGTGGCGTGTGACGGACGGCATTCGACGATGCGGCAAGCGGCGGGACTGCCGGTGCAGGAGTTTGGCGTCCCCATCGATGCTCTGTGGTTTCGCATTTCGCGAAGAGCGGGCGATCCCGAGCAACTGGCCGGAAATATCAACTATGGAAAAGCGCTGATCCTGATCAACCGCGGCGACTATTTTCAGGCTGGGTTGATCATTCCGAAAGGCTCGTTCGAGCAAATCAAGCGCGAGGGCCTGGAGGCGTTCCGTGTTGCCATTACTCGCATTGCGCCTTATTTAGACCATCGCGCGGGCGAGTTGCAGAGTTGGGATCAGATCAAGCTGCTGACCGTGCAGATCAACCGGCTCGAGAAGTGGCATCTTCCCGGCTTGCTCTGCATCGGCGACGCAGCGCATGCGATGTCCCCGGCCGGCGGCGTGGGAATTAATCTGGCGATCCAGGACGCGGTAGCGACTGCAAATCTGCTGGCGGAGCCGCTGCGGCAGGGACGCGTGACCGAAGAACTGCTGGCGCGTGTGCAAGAGAGGCGCGAGTTTCCGACACGTGTGACGCAGATGTTGCAGGTGAACGCCCACAAGCTGTTTGAGCTGGTGTTTCAAAACCCCGGCCCACTGAAAGCGCCGTGGCAATTGAAAGCAGTGGCGGAAATCCCGGGCCGTTCGTGGGCCATGGGATATGTGATTGGCATTGGCGTGCGGCCCGAGCATGTGGCGGGTGCGGCAAAACCCGAACGCTATCCGGAATGGTCGCTCAAAAAGACTGCGATAAGAGCGGGAGCATTGCTGGGAGCGTCGGTCGTGACTTTGCGCGCAGCGCGTGGTTAGAGGGTTGCCAATGTTGGCCGCCGATAAACGCTGATGAACACAGATAAGTCTCTTTCTTCGGAATCGGCGTTCATCGGTGTTCATCTGCGGCTTACTAAATCTTCGCTTTCGGGTTCTTCTTCCGCATCCACTCCACGAAATTCTCTGGAGCGGCCATGGTGGACAAGCGGCCTTGACGGACCAGCGCCCAATCGTCGAATAGTTTCGACTGCTTGATCTCGGCGAGAGTGACCGCAGGATCGATACGGCCCAGGAATTCGAAATCGGCCACCGCCGATTTGGGATTCTTGGGGTCATCCCGGCCCTCCGCAACTACTTTGGCCAGCCCCACCACGGCCGAATTGCCGCCGCTGTGATAAATGAACACCTTATCCCCGGGCCGCATGTCGCGGATGGCGCGAACGGCCTGGGGATTGTTCACTCCGTCCCAGGTCGTTCTCTTTTCTTTCTCTAATTGATCGATGGAATAGGTTTCGGGGTCAGTTTTTGCGAGAAAGTATCTCATCTGAATGAACCTTACTTACTGTAAGAGACCTTCGCGAAAGGAGCAAGCGGCAGGTGAGGGATGGAATTTTGCTATTGGCCGCCGCCACGATTATCGTTTCCGGCTTGGCGGCAGCGGAAGAGGCCAAACTGGAAGTTGTAAAACAGATCGACGGCTCAGTGGCGGCGCCGGTCGATCCCGACAAGTACCAGATCGGCCCAGAGGATCTGCTATTTATCCGAGTCTGGCGTGAGCCCGACTTCACGCTGCCGGTGGCAGTGCGGCCGGATGGAAAGATCACCATGCCGCTGATCGGAGAGGTGCGGGCAGCTGGGCAGAGCCCTTTGCAGCTGACCGGTAGCCTGAAACAACTGCTCACCCAGTATCTGAACAATCCGGACGTAAGCGTGTTCGTAACGGAAGTCCGCAGTAAGAAGTTCTACATCGATGGCGAAATGAACCGGCCCGGCTCCTTCGCACTGGTGACGCCGACGTCGGTGCTGGAGGCGCTGAGCCGCGGCGGCGGATTCCGCGAATTCGCCAATACCAAGAGGATTCGTGTACTGCGGCGTAGCGAGGTGCTCTACTTCAACTACAAAGATGTCACCAAGGGTAAGCACCTGGAACAGAACATCGCCGTGGAGAACGGCGACCACATTATCGTGCCGTGAATATGCCAACCGGACGCCCACTCGACATGGACGACTACGCGGATATTCTGCGGCGGAACAAAGCCTGGATATTGGGTCCGCTGTTCCTGGCGCTGGTGGTGTCGGTGGTGGCCGCGTTTCTCTGGCCAGATACGTACATTTCTGTGGCTACCATTCGCGTGGCGCCGCCGCAGGTGCCGGAAAGTTTCGTGCCGGCGAACACCAACCAGGATATTCAGGGACGCGTCAACGCGTTGGTGCAACTGATCCTCAATCGCGCCACGCTTACCAACATCATCAACACGCACGGCTTGTACAAGCGGAAACTAGGACGGATGCCGCTGGACGACGTCATCGAAGAGATGAAGTTGAACGATATCCAGGTGCTTCCGGTTCGCCAGAGTTTGAACGCCGGACAACGCGAAGCTCAGCAATATCCGGCCTTCGAGATCCGGTTCGCCTATAGCGAGCGCTTCACCGCCCAGAAGGTGGCGACGGATCTGGTGGCGCGGTTCCTGGAAGAGAATGTCCGTGAGGTCTCACAGCAAACCGTCTCCACCACGGAATTTCTTCAGGATCGTTGGGAGGAATCGAAGAAGAAAGTCGATGAGCTGGAGCAGCGGCTCAGCGTGTTCCGTGCGCAAAACATCGGCCGTTTGCCCGAAGAGCAGCAAAACAACTATCAGGAGCTTACCGCGCTTCAAGCGCAGAAGCTGAATTTGAACATGTCGATGAATCGCGTGAATCAGGAGCGGCTGTTGTATGAGAATCAGCTTCGGATTTATCGCGATCAACTAGCCTCGCTGAGGGATACGAACGCCCCCGAGCAAGCTGCCGAGCAAAGCGACGATAAATTAACGGACCAGGATCACGAAATCGCGCAGTACGAAGATTCGCTTGCCACTGCGCGGGAACGCTACAAAGAGAATCATCCCGACGTGCAGCGCCTGGTGAATTTGCTGGCGGGTGCACGGATGGAGCGGCAAGCGATTCTCAAGCAAGAAACCGGCAAACCGGAGGCTCCAGCGCGCCGGGAAGCTAGCGCGCAATTCCTTCGCGAACAGCGCGAGTTGGAAGCGGAGTCCGAGAGGACGAAGGGGCTTATCCTGGCCAAAGGCGTGGAAATGGAGGACTACCGGAAACAAAGCACCCAACTGGATGGAATCGTCCGCAATTACGAGGCGCGGATTGAGGGCACGCCAGTTGGGATTCGGGAATATGATGAGCTGATTCGCGATCGGGATCTGGCGAAGAAAGATTACGAAGATCTGGACCGGCGTGTGAATAGCTCGGCCATGTCGACTGCGCTCCAGAATCGCCAGCAAGGGGAGCGGTTGGAACAACTGGACCCGCCCTCGCTGCCACAGACCCCGGCCCGGCCGAAGCGAGCGCTGATGGTATCGGTCGGGACCAGTGTGGGGTTCATTCTCGGCCTGTGTCTGGCGGGTTTGAGCGAGATGCGCAACGGGGCGCTGAGGAATGTGAAAGACGTGAGCGCGTACTCGCGGCTTCCCATCCTGGGCAGTATTCCGCTCTTTGAAGGACGAGCCGTGATACGCCTGCGCAGGCGCGCCACCTGGCTGGCGTGGTCCTCGGGCGCCCTGGCGGGTGTGGGGGTCATGTCCGCATCGGTTGCGCATTATTACATCGCAAGGCTTTAGAGGGAAAAGCTATGACCAGTAATGCTGCAATACGCGTAGCACTATCCGATCCCTCCTTGGGACTGGACTTGCAATTGGTGCCGGAGGTTCCTTTTCGAGCTTCTTCCAACGTAATGCTTCTAGATCCGCTGCGGCCGGCGGAAACTCCGAGCGAAGAGTTTCGCACGCTGCGCACGCGGCTGGAGCAGCTGCAATCAGCCAGCGCCATTCGTACGGTGCTGGTAACCAGCGCATCGCCCGGCGAAGGGAAATCGTTCACCGCGGCGAATCTTGCTCTCGCGGAAGCGCAACTGGCCGACAACCCGACGCTGCTGTGCGATTTCGATCTGCGCAAACCCATTCTGCACAGCGTATTTGGGATAGGCCGCGGTCCTGGAATCAGCGATTATTTGCTGGGGAAGGCCGAGCTTCCTGAAGCCTTGCGAAGAATCGGAGACAGCAATTTGTTTGTGATGCCGGCGGGCGAGGCAGTGATTAACCCATTGGGGCTGCTGCACTTGAAAGAGGTCCGGCAGCTTATGGATCGTTTGCGGAACGCGTTTCGCTGGATTCTTCTGGACAGCCCCGCGTTGCTGATGGCCTCCGACGCCAATCTGCTGGCGGCGCTGGCCGATGGAACGTTGCTAGTCACCCGGATCGGCGTCACCAGCACGGATTCCATGGGCCGGGCCATCGCATCTCTGGGTGAAGACAACATTCTCGGCATCGTAGCCAACGGGACTCAACCCGGCTAACCTTTTCCTGAACAAGCTGGAACCTGTGCGGGGTCCGCCCGCTGTATCGCCTTCGGCACACTGGTTCGCTTCTCCAACATCAGCTAAAATAGGACGTTCGATTTGGGCGCCATTCCGGGCTGCGGTGAAACCGCTCTGGAAATCACGCCGTCTCGGAAAGGTACGCGCAGAGTGGAAAGGAACCCGTCTAGATGATGTTTCCCAGGCTTGGCCGCCTGCGAGTCTCTGTGCCTCTAAGGAACTCGCGCTTCCCAGTGCGAGCCGGATCTTTTGCGCTTTGCTCTGCTCTCCTCCTGCTCAGCATTGGCGTTCGGCAAGCCGCGGCTCAGAATCAGCAACAGCAACAGCCCCCGAAACCGCCCAATCCTTTCGAAACCGTGCCGCAGAGCCCGCAGGAACCTCCCAAGGCCGTTCAGCCGGCACAACCAGCGCAGCCCGCGCCTCCTGCTGCTTCGCAGGAGCCATCCCGCGTCACCCGGCCCGGCCAGCCGCCGGACAATGTCATCGAAGCTATCGAATTCCGAGGCGCGCGCCGCGTTCGCCAAGATACGTTGCAAGCCTTGATCTTCACCAAGAAGGGTGACCGGTACGACGAAGAAAGCCTGCATCGAGACTTCATGGGGTTGTGGAACAGCGGGCGTTTCGACGACATCCGCATCGAGCGCGAACCGGGTAAAGAAGGCTGGATCATTCGTTTCGTAGTGGTGGAGCGGCCGGTAGTGCGCACCATCAAGTACGAAGGCAACAAATCGGTCAGTGTCTCCGACATCCTGGATCGCTATAAGGACAAGAAGGTCGGCTTGGTTGTCGAGTCGCAGTACGATCCAAACAAAGTGCAGCGCGCCAGGAATGTGCTGCTCGACCTATTGGCCGAGCACGGGCATCTCTCCGCTACCGTTGATCCGCAAATCCGCCGCGTACCTCCGTCGTCGCTCGAGATTACGTTCAAAATCAACGAAGGTCCCAAGGTCAAGGTAGGCAACATCGATATCACGGGCAACACGGTGTTCAGCGATAAAGATGTGATCCGCGCGATGAAAAACGTGCATCCCATTGGCATCCCGCACTCCATTTTGTTCGAGAGTCTGTTCGCCAAGACCTACGATCCGAGCAAGCTGGACGAAGACAAGAGCCGCGTGCAGGTGTTCTATCAGGAACACGGCTATTTCACCGCCCACGTGACGGATTCCATGGTCACCATGCGCAAGACGGGCGGCGAGGGCATGCACATCCCGCTCATCCACCCCAACAAACCGGGTACGGTAGCCGATGTCAACGTGACGGTGGAAGAAGGCAAGCTCTATCACCTGAACAACATTACGTTCACGGGCGTCAAGTTTTTCCGTACGCCCGAAGCCTTGATGACGCCGCTATTCGGGATGTCCAAAGGCGATGTGTTCTCCACCGCCAAGCTCCGCAAGGGCCTGGAAAATATGCGCAAGCTGTATGGCGACTTCGGCTTCATCGATTTCGTGGGCGAGCCTTCCTTCGATCCGATGCCGGACAGCGGGCTCATGGATATGTCGCTGTCGGTGGATGAAGGCCATCAATTCTTCGTCCGCCGTATCGATTTCTCGGGAAACACGACGACACGCGACAAAGTGATCCGGCGCCAGTTACTGATCGACGAAGGCCAGATTTTCAATAACCGCCTGTGGGAGTTAAGCATCCTGCGCTTGAATCAACTCGGCTATTTCGAGCCCTTGAAGGCTGAGGACGCGGCCGATATCAAGCGCGATACCAAGACCAACACCGTCGATATCACGCTCAAAGTGAAGGAGCGCGGCAAAAACTCCATCCAGTTGAACGGCGGCGTTTCTGGAATCGCCGGCAGTTTCATCGGTGCGTCTTATTCCACCAATAACTTCCTCGGGCTGGGCGAGACTTTGAGCCTGAGCTCGCAGCTCGGGACACGCATGGATTCTGTCCAATTCGGCTTCACGGAGCCCTACTTGTTCGACCATGCCGTTCAGACCGGGTTCACGCTGTATGTGCAGCGCTACAACTACAACCAGGCGCAAGAGGCCTCCATTCTCGCCGGTACTAACCTGATTTCCTATTACAATGCGCTCGGCACGCAGAACCTGCTGAACTACATCCAGAACGGTTACGGCGGCACGGTCTTCCTTTCGTACCCGCTGAAGCGCAGCTTCGCGCGCGTTGGACTTACGTACGGTTACAACATTTCCAACGTCAAGACACTCACCACCGCAGCCACGAATTATTTCACCTACATCGATTTCGAAGGAGTGGGCGGTCCCAATCAGCTCAGTGGCATTCGCACCAGCACGGTGACCCCGTCGTACACCTACAACAGCATCAACAATCCCATTAATCCCACCGGTGGCCGAGAGTTATTTTTCTCGCTGGCTTTCTCTGGTAGCGAGTTGGGTGGCAACGTCAACACCATCCAGCCAACCTTCGACGCCAAATATTTCCACGCGGGATTGAAAAAAGGTCACGTCATCGGGATGCATCTCTCCGCGCGCATGATAATCGGATACGGGGGCAAAACTGCGCCTCCCTTCTCGCGCTATTTCATGGGAGGCGAGAACGATGTGCGCGGCTTCTACGATTGGACCATCAGCCCGGTCGTGTATCTGCCCAGCGACGTTGCGACCGTCGAGGTTTACAACTCCGACGGAACGCTACGCACCCAAAAAGGTGTACCGGTGACCATGACGGTCCCCTCCTACCAGGTCACTTTCCCAGGAGGCGACACCAGCGTGGTTGGAAACTTCGAGTACCGGATTCCAATAGTAGGGCCTGTAACGCTGGCGATTTTCGCCGATGCCGGCATGGACAGGCTGATATTTCCCTCGCAGCTGCACCTCAACGCAGGACGGCTGGAACAACTGAACGAAGAATTTCCGCAGGCCGGCTTCACCGGTAATGCCTATGTTCAACCTGGGTCCCAACAGTTACGCACTTCCACTGGGCTGGAGCTCCAGGTTTTAATGCCGGTGGTGAATGCCCCCTTCCGGGTCTATTGGGCTTATAATCCCACCCGCTTCGAAGGTACTCTCGCGGCCCCGGTAGTCGCTGACAAGTCGTATTTCCCGAATCAGGCCACTTACAGCAACGCCATCAGCTCCATTGGCGCTGTACTGCCCTATAGTGCCGAGCGCTCGGCGATGTTCCGCTTCACGGTTGGACGGACGTTCTAAACGCGGTGGGCTGAAGCCGGGCCGATTGGATAGAATAGAATGATTTTCGAGATTAGGAGTCTCACTGTGAAAAGCAAGGTATTTCTGTTGCCAGTCCTCGCATTGGCTGTGACATTGACGGCCCAGGCCCAACAGGGCAAATTCGCGGTCATCAATATCCAAGGGGCCATCATCAGCACCAAGGACGGCCAGAAGGCGGCCGCCGAATTGAATTCCAAGACCGCTCCCAAGAAGAAGGAACTGGAACAAAAGCAAAACGAAATCAACAGTTTGCAGGACCAGCTCAATAAAGGCTCGAATACGCTGAGTGACGCGGCTAAGAACGATCTTTATAAGAACATCGAAGCCAAGAAGAAGAACCTGCAGCGCGAAGTGGAAGATGCGCAGGCGGATCTGGAAGCCGACCAGCAAAAGCTGCTGCAACAGCTCGGCCAGAAGATTCTCGCGGTGATCGAGAAGTATTCGCGCGACAACGGCATCACCATGGTGGTGGACGTCAGTTCGCCCCAAACGCCGGTACTCTACGCTTCGCCCAGCGTCGACATTACCAAAGAGATCATCGAGCTCTACGACAAGAACACAGCGGCGAGCAGCGCACCGGCGCCTGCCACTTCAGCTCCGCCGGCCCCGAAGGCCCCTTCAACGCCGAAAACCGCTCCCCCCACCAAGCCTGCGGGACAATAGCGGGTTCCTCCAGCCGTGCGAGTAGAGCTTGCGAGCGGCCGCAAGCTGCGCGACCGCAATAAACCGGCGTACCGGCTGGCCCACTGGCCGATCTGGATTTTTGTCTTTTTTATTGCGCCCGGGCCGTCCACGTTCCAGCTTTTCGAGCACGGCTTCGACAGGCGCAGGCTCATCTGGCTCGGTCTGGTGATCTTGGGAACAGGTATCGCAGCGCTTCGGGGCCGCTTACCGGGAGTGGAAGAGCGGCCCTACATCATCCGGTTCGTCGAAGACAAGCCGAATCCCCTATATCGCCGGATCTGTTACACCTTCGCCTGGAGCATCGTCATCATGTTCGCCGTGCTCAACTTTCTTGGGCTGGCCGTGGCGGTGGCCACTGGCGCCTGGCGGCTGAAGCAGATCTATGAATACGGATATTTCCCGCTGGCCATTGTGCTTTGGGGGATGGGCGCGATGGCTTGGTTGCCGCGCGTAAAGGCATCGACCAAAGGCGAGGGGCACGAGCGCCGCTATTTCTACGGCGCGGTTTGGGCATCCTGCGTGGCGCAGCCGGTGCTGGGAATCCTGTGGAAGCTGCTGCCTCATAGCCGCGTGGCCGACGTGGTCAAGCTAGTGGTATTCACCGGACTTCTGGCCTTTTGTGGCGTTTTGGCGCGGCGGGGGCTGCTGCCGAGAACACGTCCGATCGTTCCTGGCGAGCTGGCCATTTCAGACTAAACGCAGGGAGCTGAAAATGCGTCACAATGGTTGAAGTGGCTCTTCGCCCATTAAAGCTGTTCTTGTGTTTTGTTGTGGTTGCGTTCGCAGCGCAGGCGGGCGAACTCGTGGTGCTTTTGAACGGCTTTCGCATCCATGCCGACGGCCATACAGCCGATGGGTCCGTCATTCGCCTTCAGACCAGCCAAGGCATGATTGAGATTCAGGCCAGTACGGTGGCGGCGTTTGAACAGGAAGAATACACCGCGCCTGCGGCGGTTCCTGCTGTCCCAGCAGCCCCGCAGTCCACGCTGCGCCCCGGCCCGACACCGCAAGAACTGATTACGCAGGCCGCCGTTCATGCCGGTCTGCCGCCGGCCATTGTGCATAGTATAGCGCGGGCTGAATCGGGCTATCGCGAAGATGCGGTATCGCCCAAAGGCGCCATCGGCCTGATGCAGCTCATGCCAAAGACCGCCGCGGAGCTGGATGCCGATCCTCACGATCCAACCCAAAACGCGGAAGCGGGCGCGCGATACTTGCGCGATTTGCTGCAGAAGTTCGAGAACGATCCGCATCAGGTCTCGAAAGCCGTGGCGGCGTACAACGCCGGACCTGCGGCGGTGGACAAGTATCACGGGATCCCGCCCTATCGAGAGACTATTGAGTACGTCAATCGCGTGCTGAAGCAATACGAGAAAGAACAAGCGAAGCAGAAAGCGGACTGATGGCCTTCGATGGTTTGCGCGTGGTCTCGTTCGAGAGCCGGCGCGCCGCCGAAATGGGCGAGTTGATCCGTAGGCAAGGTGGCGATCCTTTTGTCGCGCCTTCCATGCGCGAAGCGCCCATTGAGAACAACGCCGAAGCCTTCGAGTTCGCCGAGCGGCTGTTTCGCGGTGAATTCGATTTGGTGATCTTTCTCACCGGCGTCGGCGCGCGAGCGCTCAACAAAGTTTTGGCGTCCCGGTATCCCGAGGAACAGTTTGCCGAAGCGCTGCGGAGGATCGCGGTGGCGGCGCGAGGTCCCAAGCCCCTGGCCGCCCTTCGCGAGATGAAGGTACCGGTAACGGTGACCGCGCCCGAGCCGAACACCTGGCGCGAATTGCTGGCGGCTCTCGACGGCCGGGCTGAGAGGAAGATCGCCGTGCAAGAATACGGCAAGCCTAACGTTGAGTTGCTCGACGGCCTGCGCGCGAGAGGCGCCGAAGTGACGCCGGTGCGGGTCTATCAATGGGATTTGCCGGAAGACCTGGGGCCTCTGCGGGAAGCGGTGCATCGGATCGCCGCCGGGAAGGCCGACGTCGCCCTGTTCACCACGTCCATTCAATTACCGCACCTGTTCCGCATCGCGGCTTACGAGCAGCTCACCGAAACTATGCAACCGGCTCTGCGGCGCATGGTGATCGCTTCAATAGGCCCGACGACCACCGAGACGCTGGAGGAGTTTGGATTGGAGCCCGACATAACGCCGAGCCATCCGAAAATGGGTTTTCTAGTGAAGGAGACCGCCGAGCAGGCTGCGGCCATTCTGGAGCGCAAGCGCGGGGCACATGCCTAAGAAAGACGACATCTTTGCTCAGTTCGGCAAGTATTATGGGTTGGCTTTTCTGATCCCATCTTCCATCTTGGTGGGGTACGCCATCGGATACGGACTGGACAAGTTTTTCGGCACCACGTATCTCAAGATGGTCTTCCTGCTGTTGGGCGTCGTATCGGGCATGATTGAGCTGATTCGCGAGTTGAACAAGGACGATGCCGGGAAGTGAGGCTAATTCCTACGAGCGATTCATTCGGCGCGTCCAGTGGATCGTTCTCGTGTTGGGGCTGGTGGGCGCTCTGGGCCTCACTTTCTCGCGGGGAATCCGGACCGGAACAGCGTTTCTCATAGGCGCGGCCATCTCGTTTACCAGCTTTTGGGGCTGGCAACGGGTGGTGGACGGTTTAGGGCCGCATCCGCGTCAACGTGGACGCCTCTTTTTCGTATTGCGCCTGGTCGCACTCGTGGCTTTGGCCTGCGTTATAATCAAATATCTTCGACTGAATGTAGCTGCCGCCGCGGTTGGACTGCTTGTTTCGGGGGCGGCCGTTATTCTCGAACTCATCTTCGAACTAACTGTGAAATGATCTATGCAAGCTGAATCGGAAATCTGGACTACTGCCCTGTTCAATCGCTTTTTGGCAGGTCCTCTCGACTCATTCTTAAGTGCAATTGGACACCCCGCAGCCGACCCAGCGCACCCATGGCAGAACTGGATCACCGTGGAACTTTTGGTGGTCGCGATTATCCTGATCGTATTCGGGTTACTGCGATCAAGGCTTTCGGTGGACAAGCCTGGAAGCTTCCAGCTCAGCTTTGAAGCGATTTATAAGTTCATCTCCGGTCAAGCAAATGAATCGATCGATCACCATGTGGACCGTTACATACCATTTTTCGGAAGCATTTTCATCTTTATCCTGTTCCTGAATCTAATCGGGATCATTCCCGGCCTGGAATCGCCCACCATGTCGCCCGCGGTGCCCCTGGCATTCGCGATCGCGGTTTTTCTCTATTACAACTGGATGGGTTTTCGGGAACAGGGTGTTGGAAAATACCTGTTGCACTTCGCAGGTCCAGTCTGGTGGATGGCGCCCATCATGATCCCCATCGAATTGATCAGCCATTTTGCACGGCCGCTATCACTGACGATTCGTCTTTACGCGAACATGTTTGCCGGCGAGCGGGTCACGGTGACATTCCTCACTCTTACCTATTTCCTGCTGCCCGCCGTCTTCATGGGGCTGCACGTTTTTGTGGCACTCTTACAAGCTTTCATATTCATGTTGCTGGCCACGATTTATGTGGGTAGTGCTGTGGCGCACGAACACTAATTTCTACCCGATCGGCTTTATCCGTTCCGAGCGTGAGCCCGCCGTTCCCCAGGGCGGAGTGGGAACCACCTCCTCGCGAACAACTTTGTAAAAGGAGAAACACTCGAATGAAACGTAAACTCATGTACTCGGCAGGCATGTTGATGCTGCTGGGCAGCCCGATTTTCGCGCAGACACCCGCTGGCGGCAGCGGAACCACGGACTGGCATCTGCCGTTCGCTTACCTCGCCATGGGCATAGCATCCGGTCTTTGCGGATTAGGGCAGGGCAAAGCGGTGGCCTCCGCCACGGAAGGCATGGCTCGCAATCCTGGCGCAGCAGCTGCTATTCGCGGCGCACTCATTCTTGGACTGGTGCTGATCGAATCGCTGGCGTTGTATACGCTGGTCATCACCTACGTCGCAAAGTAAGTCTGTTTTAATCGAGGGGCGCCGCCATGGTGTATGGGCGCCTGCCCCTCACCCCTTCCATGAAACTTCAAGGCATCTTCAGTCCCATCACCACGCCCTTCAATCACGAAGGCGAGCTCTGGAAAGTCAAAGTCCAGCACAACATCGAGAAGTGGAACGCCACGGGCCTGAGCGGCTACGTGGTTGTCGCGTCCACCGGCGAGAGCGTGATGCTGGGCACCGACGAAAAGATCCAGCTCTGGGAGTGGGTGGCGCAATGGGCCGCTCCCGAGAAAATATTGATCGCGGGAACTGGCATGGACAGCGTACGTCAAACCGTGACGCTCACCAATCGCGCGGCCGATATCGGCTATAAAGCGGCGCTGGTGAAAACGCCGTCGTTCTTTAAAGGACAGTTCAGCAATCCCGCCACGCAGATGCTGTTCTTTCGCGCGGTGGCCGATCAAGCCAAGATTCCCGTGGTGCTTTACAACTTCCCACAGAACACCGGCATCGATCTCGCGGCCGAGGCTGTGGCCGAGTTGTCGCATCATCCCAACATCATCGGGATCAAGGAGAGCTCGGGCAACGTCGAGAAGCTGTTGCAGATGATCCGCGAGGCCAAGAAGGGATTTCAGGTGCTGACGGGTTCCGCAACCACACTTTCTCCATCGCTCGCGGTCGGCTGCACGGGCGGCATTCTAGCTTTTGCGAATCCCGCACCTTACGCGACCATTTCCATTTGGGAAGCGCATCGCACGCGTGAGCCGCAAGCTGCCTTGGATTGGCAGAATCGCATCGGGCGCGCCGCCAAGCTGGTGACGACGAAATACGGCATCGGCGGGCTGAAGTATGCGATGGATCTGACCGGCTACTACGGCGGACCGCCGCGGCTCCCACTGACGGTTCCTACGCCCGCGGCAAAGCAGGAGATCGAAGAAGCTTTTGCGGATTTGCGAGGCTGAGGTTGACATCATCGATCATGCGCAATGTGTTTTCCCGAACTAAGCGGACGAACGCATCGCGGGTGATATCGGGATCGCGGAACGCGTAGGTGATTCCTCGTGACGAGTTCACAACAGCCCCGAGGCCATCTTCGTTGAAGCATTCCGCTGCGGCCTTCGCGCTTCCGCCCTGCGCGCCGTAACCTGGAACCAGGATCAGCGCCTTCGGCATGAGCCCGCGTAAACGGCGGCCTTCTTCGGGAAATGTCGCGCCGATCACCGCACCGATAGAACTGTAGCCAGATTCTCCCACCAAATCACGCCCCAGTTCGTTCAACACGCCCGCGATTTTTTCATACAACGGGCGGCCGGTCTCGGCCAGCGGCTGGTCTTCGAAGTCCTTCGATCCGGGATTCGATGTTTTCAGAATCACGAACAGCCCTTTGCCATGCTTAGTGCAAGAATCGACAAAAGGCGCGAGACTATCGCGGCCCATGTATGGCGTCACGGTGAGTGCGTCGCAACCGAAAGCGCCGCCACCCAGGTAGGCATTCGCGTAGGCTTCAGCCGTGGATGAAATATCGTTGCGTTTGCCATCGGCGATTACCAGCAATCCGCGCTGTTTCGCCGCGCGCACGGTATTCTCGAACGCCTGCATGCCCGCCACACCGTATTGTTCGAAGAACGCCAACTGCGGTTTGACGGCTGGAACCAGATCGGCCACGGCGTCGAGGATCAATTCATGGAATGCGGTGATCGCCGCGCACGGCTCGCTGGCTCGAACAAACGCGGGCATCTGATCGATGCGCGGATCCAGCCCCACCACGCAGCGGCTGTCCTTAGTGCGAATTGCCCCGATCAAGCGGTCGGCGAACGACGCCATCTCTAGAAATTATAGAGGACCTGACGAAGTGCGTCCTGATATTCCTGCCGCGCAGCCTTGGCGATGTTTCTCGAATCTTCCTCGGCGAAGTTCGCAAGGTCCCACTTTTCCACTGCGACCATGGAATGATCGGGCGTGGCCAGGTCTTCCTCGGCGCGAATGGCGGCGATCCAGCGGTCGACGGCCGCCTTGTAGTCGAGTCTCAGCTTATCCAGTTCCGTATTTTCCATATGGTTAGAACACGTTCTTCAGAGCCCAGAACAGGAAGCCTGACATGAGCATGGCGGCGGGAAGCGTCAGCACCCAGGCCAGCGCGAGGTTGCGAACAGTGGACAACTGCAGCCCCGTATGATTAGCGGCCATGGTGCCGGCGATGCCGGACGAAAGCACGTGAGTGGTACTCACAGGCAAACCCATATAGTCGGCCAAGCCGATGGTTGTCATAGCGGTTATTTCAGCGGCCGCGCCTTGCCCGTAAGTCAAATGATCTTTGCCGATCTTTTCGCCTACCGTCACCACAATGCGTTTCCAGCCGATCATCGTGCCCAGACCGAGCGCCATCGCTACAGCCACCTTCACCCAGAGCGGAATGAACTTGGTGGCGAGATCGATGTGCTTCTTGTAGTTGCCGAGGATTTTCAGGTCATCCTGGCTAAACGTAGCCTTGCCGGACTTCTGGACCAGGCGGATGGTCTCGCTGACGATATACATATCGTTGCGGAAGTTGCGCGTCATGTCGGGCGGCACGTTCTTGAGTTCCTTGTAAAGGGCAGTCTCGTTGCCGATATCGCTGATCAGTGAGCGTAGCGCCAGCATGGTGTTGGCGTTGAACTCTCTGGTGCGAATGAACGCTGTTAAATCATCGCGCGGGTCGGCCACCACGGCGTTCGGGTCAACGTAGTGACTTACTACCTGAACGGTTTGTTGCGACACCGCGAGAAAGTCCGCGGTTTGAGCAGGCGTGACGGCGCGATTCAACGCGTAGGTGGTGGGCACAGTGCCGATCAGGATCAGCATGATGAGTCCCATGCCTTTTTGTCCGTCATTAGAACCGTGTGCGAAACTCACGCCGGTGCAGGTAAAGACGAGTAACGCACGAATCCAGAAGGGTGGCGGCTCACCGTTGGTGGGCGCCTCATAAAGCCGTCTATCTTTGATAATTGCTTTGCAGAGCAATAGGAGCAACCACGCAATGCCGAACCCCACTAAAGGCGAGAGCAGCAGAGAGCGGCCGACGCCCGCCGCCTGAGTCCAGTCCACTCCGCTGGTGCCCTGCCTGGGATTCATCAGTTGGTTCGCAATGCCGACACCGATGATGGAGCCGACCATGGTGTGCGAACTGGATGCGGGCAACCCGAAGTACCAGGTGCCGAGATTCCAAAGGATCGCGGCGATCAGCAGGGCAAAGACCATCGCAAAGCCCGAGCCGCTGCCCACTTGCAGGATCAACTCCACGGGCAGCAAAGTGATGATGGTGAAGGCGACCGCCCCGGTGGAAAGTAACACACCGATGAAGTTCCATGCGCCGGACCACGCCACCGCTAAGTGGGGCTCCATGGAGTGCGTATAGATGACTGTTGCTACGGCGTTCGCCGTATCATGAAAGCCATTCACGAACTCAAAGCCGAGCGCAACCAACAGTGCGACGCCCAGCAAGAGGTACGGATAGATCGAGGTGCCTCGTTCTGCCTGTAAGTCCCGAGCGAGGCTGATGACAGTGTAAATGAGACCAACAATAAGAGCCACTCCGAAGACGACCATGCCGATCATTCCGGGGCTTTTTGACATTTTCTGTTGTAGTGCTGGTGCAGCGCCAGCGGCCATAGTTCTCCTTCAGCCTGCCTACTATAAACCCGCAATGTTTCAATTTGCTTAAGGTTTGGTTACAGCGATATGCCGTGCGGAAAAACCTTCAGTCAATTTCGATTTCGCGTGCCAGACGGACGAAGCCCGGTACTCCCAGGATTTTCTCAACCTCGTTACAACGTTTTTCATCGAGCACTCGAAAGCCCGATTTCTCGTAGGCCGATTGCGCCGCATTGTTTCCGATGTAGGTTGTGATTTGAGCGAGATTGCATCCGCGCTGACGTGCTTGGAGGAGTACTTCATCGATGAGACCGCTGATAATCCCGCGCCGCCGGTACTGGGGCAGCGTGGCGACGCTCTCAATGGCAAAATCGGCTCCGATATCGGGCGGCATGCAGGCGGCCCAAACAGGGCCCACGCGCTGATAGGATGCGGCGGCATTCACCTCGGTCCACCCCAGATCGCGCTGTACGTTGGACATTGCATCGCCCACGATTTCCCATGCGGCTGTGTGTTTAGAGCCTGTTTCAAAGCCGCAAAGCGCGGCTGCCGGCTCCCCGGCGATTTCAGCGATCAGGAAACTCTCGTAATGATAAAGCGAGCGCGGCTCGGCGAGAGCCAGACGCCGCAGGTAATCCAGACATCCGGCCTCGTCGGCGCCGATGATCAGATCCCAGAGGCCGCGCGCGAGATGGGCGCGGGATGCGGAAAACATCACGCTAGCGAGAAACTCCGCGTCGTCGGCACGGCCACGGCGGATACGAGGGGTCATCAGGCGGTCATCAGAGCTGTCACAGTGGTGCGGTCGATCACCTGTTGATACGCATCCAGCATGCCTTCGATGGGAACGATGGTAGTGGCCAGCGACTTCGCGTCGAATTGCCGCTTGTCGAGGAGCTCCACGAAACGCGGGATATCGCGCATCGGATTCGCGCCACCGTATTGGCCCGCATGATGAGTTCGGCCTCCGATGGTGAACACCACGGCCGGTAAAGTGACGTTGCCGGTGGGAAGACTGGTGGTAACGATGTGGCCGCCCGGAGCGCACATCATGTAGGCCTGCTGAATGGGAAGAATGCCGGTGGGATCGGGACCGGCTTCGAGCTTCGGTTTGGCGCGATCGGCGCCGACGGCTTCAACGACAAAGTCCGCACCCGCGCCGCCCAGAAGTCCGCCGGAATCGCGGCCGCCGGCCCACAGCCGGTTGTTCGGGCCATTGGAGAGGGCGCGCACTTTTTCCACTAATTTGTCGCCTTCGACGTTGGGATCCAGCACGTGCGTGGCGCCGACTTTTAGCGCCACCTCGCGGCGAACGCGAATCGGATCGATCGCGATGATGGTTGAAGCGCCGGCAATGCGTGCGCCCTGGATGGCGCTCAATCCTAAGGGACCGCACCCCACCACCGCAACGATGGAACCCGTCTCAATGGCTGCCAAAACTTGCGATGCCGTACAGCCCAATCCCGCCACGCTCACGCAACTACAGACCATGCCGAGGTCCGCGGCCGACGCTTTGGTGAAGACCGGCACCACCCATTCTTCGAAAGTGACCATCAGCTCCGCAAGCCCACCAATATGCGAGTTGGCATAGACGGGTGTGCCGTCGCGCATGTCGGCGATGGGAACCAGATCGCTGGGACCCTGGCGGCCGAGAAACTGGCACATGTCGGCGCGACCACGCAGGCATTGGTAGCACGACCCGCATTGCGGTGTGCCGGAGACACACACGCGGTCCCCCACCTGGACGCGGCGCACTTCGGGACCTACGGCCTCGACAATTCCCACGCCGCCATGCCCCTGAATCAGCGCCATGCGGGACATCGCAAGGAAGGCCGGGGGGACAGGCCGTGGCGGAGTGCCCGCTGGAGGCGACGGGAGGCCCGGCTGCGGAAGGCCAAGCACATCACTCGAATTGGAGTAGCAAAGGTTGGTGGCTTCCGTGCGGACAACGATTTGCCGGCCACTAATAGGACGCAGGGTCAAATCCTGGAGCGTGGTCCGTCCTGGGCCGGTTCCGCGCGAGACCCACCCGCGAAACTTGCGGCCCGGCGCGGCGGGTGTGGATGGCGCCGGTTTGGATTGTGCGAGCTGGGCTTGAGCAAGCAACGTCCCACTTTGCGCCGCCAGCGCTACTCCAGCCAGGACTCCGCGGCGCGAGAGGGCAGAATCTTTGGGTTCCATCGGAACCAGTGTATCCCCAACAGCGCCGCCGAAACCAAACCTTGGCGAGCCTGGTACTAGCACATACCAGTACCAAGCGGCGATTTGGTTGGTTGGCTGTACCGATGCATCATCGGTCAGGTGACATTATCATGAGCAATCAGCTTGCATATGACCCCGGCAACTTCTATGTTTGGCGAGCATCGGATGCATTTGCCATCCACCTCGGCTTAAACGTGGTCACGCAACTGACTGCGCTGATTTCGCGGGCGGGAAGCGAAGCCGCGGGAATGCGCGGAGTCTTGATCGGCCGCACGATCGACACACCCTTCCGGGCCACGGTGATTGAGGATTTCAAGCTGATTGCGCCTACTGAAGACAACGGCGCAGAGTCGGATTCGGGCGACGCCCTTTTGGAGATCGCCTGCCGCACGGCGGAGGCTGGCAGCGAACAGCGCGCGCTCGGTTTCTTTGGAGTCCAACGCGAGGGCAGGCTGAACATGCGCGAGCGCGATCTGCAGACATTCAGCCGTCTGTTTTGCGAGACCGGAAAAGTCGCCTTGCTGATTCAAACATCGCGACGCGGCAACGAGAGCGACGCCGCTCTATTTTACTGGCAACATGGCGGAGCGTATCCCCGCGATTTTGGTTTCGGATTCCCACTGGACGCCGCTCAATTGGCGGACGGGCATCCGGGCTGGAGATATCCAGACCCGCTCGAAGACACGCAGATCCCTGTGTCACACCGGCTGGAGGCCCCAGAGCCTCCTCCGAGACCGGCCCCCAGGGTTATGCCGCCCATGCCGCCTCCGCCGGTTTCTCGCATCCCGCGAGAGGGAATCCGATGGTCGCGCCTTGTGCCAACGGCAGCGGTGGTAGTGCTCGGCATCAGCGCGCTACAACTGGCGACGAATTCCAATCATTCGGTCTCTGCCGCCCCGTCGGCAACTGGGACCGCGCCCAGCCAAGTTTCGGCGGCCCCGGCAACTCCCGGCAAACAGACCATCTTGGGCCTCGCGGTAGTTTCGCGGCCGCATCAGTTGGAGATTCGCTGGAATCGCGAATCGGCGGCCATTACGGAATCCGACCGAGGCGTCATGAAAATCACGGAAGCCGGAGTTACGCAAGCCATTCCGTTCGACCAGCGCCAGCTTCGAGACGGGTACGTCGCCTACACGCCGACCACCACGGATGTCAGGATCACATTTGATGTAACTGGACAAAACGGCGGCACGACGACGGACGCGATCCGATCGGTGGCGATTCCTTAGTGGCAGAGGGAGAGGGATTCGAATAGAATCCCTAACTGATTCCAAAGAATTTAACGACTTAGCAAGCTCACCGTACTCAGTTGAGCACGTTCCGCGAATTTTTCGCATGGATTACACACGCGGAAAAATGAAGGGGATTCACGTGCGGCCTCACATCGCTGAAGCTTCCTGTTGCGTCCGCACTCCTGCTCTGAAGCTAATGTCCCTTTGCGTCGATAATACATTTGACCTGTATTACGTTGGATACAAAGGCCCAGTCGCGGGGCGAAGCAGACTAGAAACAAAATGATGAAATTTGAAAAATGCATCCAGGCGCTCGCCGGTAAGCTGGCTGGCTGCCGCCCTCATTCTTCCCGTCTTCTGGGTGATGGTGATCCTGTCCAGGTTCGATTTGCGCATTTGAAATGAAAACTAGGAAAACCAGCAAGCCGAAACGCGCTACGCCGGTGGTGGTGGCCGGGGCGCCCGGCGCGGATGCTTGGATCTGGATCTGTGCCGCAAGCGTGGTGATCGCGCTGTTCGCCGCATTTGGAGTTTATTGGCCCGCCATCCACGGGCCATTCCTGTTTGACGATATGCACCTCACTTACATGCTGCCCAACGCGGCAGACTTGGCTTTGAGGGAGTGGCTCAACCAGACGCGGCCCTTGCTGATGTTCACCTTCTGGCTGAACTATCAACTGTCCGGTGCGCAGGAAACTTTCGGCTATCACGCGGTCAATGTGCTCTTGCATTTCTTCAACGCGCTCTTCGCCTTCCTTGCGATTCGCAAGGTGCTGAGCTGGGCCAGCGTGGAGGAATCGCGCAATCGCATGCTGTCGCTCTTCGCCGCGGGAATCTTCCTGCTCCATCCGCTGCAGACTGAGTCGGTCAGCTACGTCGCAAGCCGGTCGGAGACACTCAGCGTATTCTTTGTTCTGGCGGCGTTTGTCGTTTTCCTGTATCGTCCGGGCGCGACGCTCTCTCTATCTCGAATTCTCGCCCTGCTGGCGCTATTTGCGTGTGCCGCGCTCTCCAAGGAACACACCGTTGTTCTTCCAGTCCTCTTCATTCTCGGCGATTACTATTGGAATTTTGAATTTTCTCCGTCCGTCATCTGGCGGAATTGGAAATTGTACGTTCCCATCGCGGCCGGCGCTGCTTTCGCATCGGTGGGGGTGTTGCGCATTCTTCGCGGGAACCCGTCGGCGGGCTTCCAGATGCAGGGTCTGACGTGGTACCAATACTTCTTCACCGAGTGCCGAGTGATCTGGGACTACATACGCTTGTTCCTTGTACCAATCGGCCAGAACCTTGACCCCGACATCGAGATCTCGCGAACTGTCACTGCTCACGGTGCCATTTTTGGCCTGGCTGGATTGCTCGGGGTCAGCGTATTGGCTTGGATCTACCGGCGTCGCTTTCCGATCGCGTCGTACGGATGGTTCGCGTTCCTGATTCTGCTGGCGCCCACATCGTCCTTCGCGCCGATTCGCGATCCATTGGTGGAGCGGCGTCTGTACCTTCCGTTCATCGGGCTTTTACTGATCAGCGTGGAATTTTTGCGGCGCTGGAAAGCATCTAAGAACCTATTCGTCGGCTCGCTCGCCCTGGTGTTAGTGGCCGAAGGCGTCATGACCTATCAGCGGAATCTGTTGTGGGGCAACGCGGTAGACATTTGGAAAGACGCTGTCTCGAAGTCTCCGCGTAAAATGCGGCCCCGCTTCCACTTGGCGCTTGCTTATATTCAGGCGGGCAGTTGCAGCAACGCCGTCGACGAGTTCCAACAGGCTGCTGCACTAGAGCTTCCAACGTACGACCCGATGCTCGATTGGGAACACGAGCTGCTGCGTGACTGGGGGCTGGCCTACGATTGCGCCGGCAACCCGCAACAGGCCATCGCAAAGTTTCAGCAGGCGGTAGTGCAGCATCCGGACGGGCAGCTATATGCTCAAATGGGGATGGAATACGGGAAAATACGTCAGTACCCTGAGGCGCTGGACGCTCTCGCGACAGCCCAGGAGCTGGATCCCGGCTTCGCCCTGACCTATTACAATCTCGGAAATATTCATGCCATTCAAGGCAACCAGGCGCAAGCCATCGGAGACTATGAGCGCGTGCTGGCGCTGGATCCGCACAATGCCCCCGCGCGCGCAGCTTTGGTTCGCATGGGAATCCGATGAGGGCAGTGGCGGAGGAAGAGGGATTCGAACCCCCGAGCGAGTTACCCCGCTAACGGTTTTCAAGACCGCCGGTTTCAACCACTCACCCATTCCTCCGTCTCCTATCGTATCTAATTTCAACCGGTTTATATGCCGCGTGCAGCTAAGTCTTGTGATTTACGCACTAGCTAAAGTTCCCGTGCTCATCAACGACGACAGGTGACACTTTCGTCACGGCGATGGCGATGTGATAGCGCGCATGTCGCCGCTCGCCGACGCGGAGCAGCGCCCCTTTTTCCACGAGATCGGCAAGATCGCGCGTTGCCGTCGCCGGGGAAGCGCCGGTGATGCTGGAGTAGTTTCCGGCGCTCAAGCCCCCTTTGAATCCCTCCGGCCCTTCCCTCAGGATGCGCAGCAGAGCTTTTTGCTGTCGCGCATTTACCTGTCCGCGCAATCGATCCAGCAGGCGCGTCTTTTCAATCAAGAACTCCACTTGTGCTGTCGTTCGCCTCTGCGCCTCAATGGCTACGCCTGCGAACCATGACAGCCAGGCCGTCACTTCATTGCTTTTATTTGCGGCTTCGAGCGCAACATAGTAGGCTTTGCGCCTGGAGAGAATCGTCGCCGCCAGCGCCGTGAGGGTTGGCTGCCCGAAAATTTGCGCCAGCACCTTTTCGGCGATGGCGCGGCCGATACGCCCGTTGCCATCCTCGAACGGATGAATGGACTCGAAATAAAGATGGGCGATGCCGGCTCTGGTGAGCGCAGGCAGCGGCTCGGCACACTGAGGCGCCGTCCGATTGAACCAGGCGATGAACCGTGCCATTTCTTTCGGTGTTTCAGCCGATGGCGGCGCTTCGAAGTGCACTTTCGGCTCATGGATTGGGCCGGAAACAATTTCCATTGCGTCCGCGCCCGTGCGGTAGCGGCCAACATCGATGAGCCTGCCGCGCTCCTGAAACAGCATCTGGTGCCAGGAAAAGAGCATCGCGTCGGAGAGTGGTTCCGCGAAGGAGCGGTAAAGATGGACCATCATATCTGAAACCCCCTCCTCGGCAGGCCTGATCCGCCGGTTGTCCGTTGGAAGGCCGAGCTGGCGGCGGATCGAAGACTGCACGCTTTCCCGGTCCAGAATTTCCCCTTCGATTTCCGAGGTGGTCACCGCCTCCGTGCTAAGGGACTCAATCGTAAGCTGTTCCTGATCGGACTGCGGGAGGTGCTTCAGCGTTCCGACGAACATGCCCGTGCCAATAAGGAAGTGCTCTTCCGCTTTGCGCAAGCGAGCCTCATCCCAGGAGAAATGGGGCCAGTCCGGCTGTTGCCAATTCCAGGTCATGAGCGATAGGAGGATATTCTATCGATCATAATATCATACGAAGTGATCTATAGAAACGCTCTCTATCGCTCACTGGCTATATATGCGGAGAGACAGCAGCGCCATTCCGCACTCCTTGTCGTGTGTGGGATTGCCGGATTTGTCACTGCAGCGCCCTCAGACGGCGGTGTCGCGATCTTGGGGCGTATGGCAGAGGCAATCCGTCATCGCGGCCCCGATGATTTCGGTTTCTATCACGACGCGTGGGCGCATCTCAGCCAGCGCCGGCTGAGCATTATCGACATCCAGGGCGGCCACCAGCCGATGAGCAACGAAACCGGCGCCCTGTGGATCACGTTCAACGGCGAAATCTATAACCACTCGGAGTTGCGGCCGGTACTCGAACAGGCCGGGCATCGCTACCAAAGTCTTTCCGACACCGAGACGATTCTCCACGCCTACGAAGAACATGGGACGGAGTGCCTGCAGCTCTTCCGCGGCATGTTTGCATTCGCCATCTGGGATTCTAAAAGGCAACGGCTCTTTTGCGCGCGGGACCGGTTGGGTATCAAGCCCCTCTACTATTACTGGGACGGCCGCCTGTTCGCCTTCGCATCCGAAATCAAAGCGCTATTGGAGCATCCGGCTATTTCCCCAGTGCTGGCCGAGGACTTGTTGCCCGAAGTGCTGGCGTTAGGCTTCACCAGCGGCGATCACACGTTATTCCAAAACATTCGCAAACTGATGCCGGGGCACCGGATGTTGCTGGACGTGGATGGCGCGCGGCCGGAGTTCAAATGCGAGCGCTACTGGGATATTCCAGTTGATTCCGATCGTCAAAGTCTCGACGAGCGCGCCTGGATTGCGGAGACCCGGCGGCGGTTGGAAGAGTCTGTTGAGAAGCATCTGATGAGCGACGTTCCACTCGGGGTGTTCCTCAGCGGAGGCCTGGATTCGAGCGCCATCGCGGCATTAATGCAACGCGCAGTCTCTGCCCCCGTTCACACCTTCGCCGTGGGCTATTCGGAGGTTAAGTTCAGCGAATTGAGCTATGCGCGGAGGGTGGCTGGAGCCCTGGGCGCCGATCATCGCGAAGTGGTGGTCGGCAGAGATGCTTTTTTCGGCGCGTTGCCCAAGCTGATCTGGCACGAAGACGAGCCGATTGCCTGGCCCTCCAGCGTGCCGCTATATTTTGTTTCGAAGCTCGCCGCGCAAAGTGTGAAAGTGGTGCTGACCGGGGAGGGCAGCGACGAGCTGTTCGCCGGTTACGAGCGGTATCGATGGTTAGATTTGAACCAACGCTGGGCCCAAGGCTACGCCCGAGTACCTCACACAATTCGCTGCGCAGTCCGCGACTGGATCGCCTCCTCCCCTTTGCTAGCTGATGGGTTGCGTCGCAAGCTGCGCCACACCGTCCTCGGTCGCGACCTTAGTTTTCAGTCATTATTTCTCGAGAATTTCTATTGCGCTTTCGAAGCGGGCCCTAGCTACCAGGACTATATGTCCAATTGGAACGCTCGCCCCGGTGCTTCGCCTCTCGCGCGCACCCTCTATGCCGACCAAAAGACGTATCTGGTGGAGCTGCTCATGAAACAGGATCAAATGAGCATGGCCGCTTCCATCGAGAGCCGAGTGCCCTTTCTCGATCACACGCTCGTGGAGTTCGCCGCGCGCATTCCCGATGGCCTTAAGCTTCATGGCCGCACGCAAAAGTATATTCTCAAAGCCGCCGTGAGCGATTTGCTGCCGCGTGGCATTGTCCACCGCAAGAAGATGGGTTTTCCTACCCCGCTGACGCAATGGTTGCGCCATCCAAGCGCCGAGCCGCTGTACGCCACGTTGCGTTCGCCCGACGGGCTGCTGGCAGCTCACCTCGATCTTCGCCAAGTGGACGCGCTGATCGAGCGGCATCGTGCGGGGCGCGAGGATGCAACCGACCGCATCTGGCGGCTTCTGAATATCCAACTTTGGGGTGACCTGTTTCTGACAGGCCGGCGCGAACAGGTGTGGACAGAGGCTGCGGCCCTGGCATGAAAATCTTGTGGGTGAAGTCGGATTTCCTGCATCCCACTCAAGGAGGAGGCCAGATCCGAACACTCGAAACCCTGAAGCGGCTGCACCAGCGACACGAAATCCACTTTGCAGCGCTCGATTTGCCGCAACCAAGGGTGGGGATCGGCCGGAGTTCGGACTATTCGGCGAAAGCCTATCCTGTGTCGCATCCGGTCCAGCGAAAAAGTGGGCCGCGTTATTGGGCAGAGCTTGCCACGGGCCTATGGACGGACCTGCCAGTTGCCATGCGACGCTATCGGTCACACGCACTGCTGCGTCAAGTGGAGACGCTCACGCGCCAGGAAAAATTCGATGCGATCGTGTGCGATTTTCTTGCATCGGCCGCCAATATTCCGGAACTGGACAGCGCCGTGCTCTTCCAGCACAACGTGGAGTCGGCGATCTGGAAACGTCATGTTGAACATGCGCCCACCCCCTGGCATCGGGCCTATTGTCACGGGCAGTATGAACGCATGTTCGGTTACGAAGCTTCGGTCTGCCGCGCCGCGAAGAAGATTATTGCGGTCTCCAGCGCCGATGCTCAAACCATGCATTCGCTCTATGGAGCGTCGCGCGTAGGTTGTGTTCCCACTGGTGTAGATATCGAATATTTCACTCCAACGGGTATCCTGACTCCCGCGCAGGACCTGGTATTCCTCGGCGCAATGGACTGGCGGCCGAACATCGACGGTCTGAAGTGGTTTGTCAGCCGTGTTCTTCCGCTGATACGCGCCCGACGGCCAGATTGCTCGCTGGCGGTAGTGGGCCGCCATCCGAGCGCGGAAGTCCGCGGGCTTGCCAGGGCCGATAGGCGAATTCATGTCACTGGCACCGTCGACGACGTGCGCCCGTATCTGTGGCGGTCGGCTGTGTCCATTGTTCCGCTGCGCATCGGCGGAGGTACGCGCTTGAAAATCTACGAAGCCATGGCCGCGAAGATCCCGGTGGTATCGACGTCAGTGGGCGCCGAAGGCCTCGACATTCGGGACGGCGAGAACATCGCGATCGCCGATTCGCCGCAGGATTTCGCGGAGCGATGCGTGGCGTTGCTCGACGATTCCGTCGCGCGCCAGCGCATGGCTCAGAATGCCTGGGAGACCGTATCAACATGTTATTCTTGGCAAGTAGTTTCTCGCAAGTTTGAACAGCTCCTTGCATGATTCGCTTCCTTGATCTTGCCGCCGAATATCACGAACTCAAGACCGAAATTGACGGGGCGGTAGCGCGCATACTGGAAAGCGGGCAGTTTGTCGGCGGCCATGAGGTTTCAGCGCTCGAAGAGGAATTCGCGAGCTATTGTGGCGCGCGTCACGGCGTAGCAGTGAATTCCGGAACCAGCGCACTGCATCTGGCGTTGCTGGCGGCCGGCATTCAGCCGGGCGACGAAGTGATCACCGTTCCCTTCACCTTCTATGCGACCGTCGCAGCTATTGGCTACGTGGGAGCGACACCGGTCTACGTCGATATCCATCCGGCGACCTTCAACATCGATCCCGCCAAAATCGAAGCTGCAATCACCGATCGCACGCGCGCCATTCTGTTGGTGCATCTCTACGGACAGTGCGCCGATATGGATCCGATCCTCGACATTGCGCGACGCCACAAGCTCCTGGTGATCGAGGACGCGGCGCAAGCCCATGGCGCCGCGTATCGTGGCCGGCGCGCGGGCAGCATGGGCGATATCGGATGCTTCAGCTTCTATCCCACCAAGAACCTCGGTGCGGCGGGCGAAGGCGGAATGTTGACGACCAATAACGCCGAATATGCGCGAACGGCGGCGCTGCTGCGTAGTTGGGGCGAAGAGCAGCGCTATCGTCCACGGCTGAAAGGTTTCAACTACCGGCTGCCATCCATTCAAGCTGCGATCCTACGCGTGAAGTTGCCGCGTCTGGATGTATGGATCGAAGCGCGTCGTAATCGGGCTGCCGAATATGATGGTTTGCTCGAACACTCGGGCGTTACGCGGCCACAAGCACCGGAGGATTCGCGGCACGTGTATTGTCTGTACACGGTTCGCGCGGCGGATCGTGACGGATTGCAGCGGGGGTTGGAAACGGCGGGGATTCAGACGGCGGTTCACTATCCCCTTCCGATTCACCTTATGCCTGCCTACTCCGACCGGCGCTACCAGGCAGGTGATTTTCCGGTCGCAGAGGCATGCGCGAAGACAGTGCTGAGCTTACCAATGCATTCCCACCTGAGCGCGCCACAAGTAGAGCAAGTGGCCGCGCGAGTTCGCCAATTAGCGCCGCAAAAGAGTCAAGAAACCATCCTTTCCGGACGATAACTACGGCAGTATGGGAACCACCAGCAGTAGTTTGGGATCCAGCAGCAGCGCTGCCAGCCAAGCAGCCAGCATCGCAGCGCCGATCTATTTCACTGGGCTCAGCAGTTTCTCGAGTGACTTCCAGAGCATTATCCAGCGCGCCGTTCAAATCGCCGATATTCCGGTGACCAATCTGCAGAACGAGCAAGCCGCGAACACTGCCGATCAGAACGCATTGACCGCGCTGGAGCCAACCGTTACCGCGCTGGGCACGGACGTCACCAACTTGGGAACGCTCGCGAGCACACAGGGGCTGTCAGCATCCAGCTCGGACGCGACCACTGTGTCTGTAGTGAACACGGGAGCGGCGGCACCGGCCACTTACACTGTTTCCGATATCACTGCTCTGGCGTCGGCGGCGTCGGAAACGTCGCTCCAAGGCTATACGGCAGCCCAGAGTGTTTCCACCAGCGGACTTGTGAATCTAGTGGTTGGCTCCAACACCTATCAGCTCAATCTGACAGGCTCAGGGCAAAACAATATCAGCGGGCTGGCGCAGGCCATCAACAATGCCAACGCTGGGGTCAGCGCCAGCGTATTGACCGCCGGTTCCACCGACTATCTAAGCGTCTCGGCGAATAACACCGGAGCCACCACGCTGCAGTTAAATAGCGTGGCGCCTGCGGATCTGATCAGCAGCAACGGCACGGGCACAGAAACTTCGTTGCAAACTTACGCCGATGCGACGTCCACCGCCGTGTCGGCCACAGGCCAAGTTCAGTTGGTGGTCGGAACGCAGACGTACGCGCTGAGCCTTAGCGCCACAAATAACAATCTGAACGGTCTAGCGCAGGCCATTACCGGCGCCAATGCAGGCGTCACGGCTACGGTCACGGGTAGCGCGGGAGCATACTCTCTTTCTCTGACCGACGCTTCCGGTCCCACCACGATCCAGCTCAACGATCTTCAAAGTCCCGCGAACCTGATTTCGGGGACCGATCAAGGCTCCAACGCAAGCTTTAGTCTCAGCGGCATTCCGAATCCCATCGTCGAGTCCAGCAATACCATTACCGACGTCATTCCAGGCGTCAGCTTCACGCTCCTGAACACGATGCCGTCCGGATCGGTGACCTTGTCGCTCGCGACCGACCCTACTCAACTGAGTAGCGCGCTCCAAACTTTCGTTACCGACTACAACACTTTGGTTAGCGCGGTGAGCGCGCAACAGGGGCAAAGTGCCGGGCCGCTCCAAGGCAACCTGATCATCAATGAGATCAGTAGCGACATGCAGGACTTGGTCACTTACTGGAACCCAACAGGCACCAGCACCATCCACAGCCTTTCCGATCTGGGTGTTACGTTCAACGATACGGGACAGATGAGCTTCGATTCCAGTACGTTCAGCGCTTTGTCAGACGCCAATATCTCCGACGCCTTCAAGTTCCTGGGGTCCGCCAACAGCGGTTTCGCTGCCTTGGCCAGCAATTTCACCCAGTTGACCGATCCAATTACGGGTATGATCCAGACCCAGATCGACGGCTATCAATCAACCAATACCGAACTGGGCAACGAGATCACTGCGGCGGAGGCGACGGTGACGCAAGTTCAGCAAAGCGCCACCACACAGGCGGAAGCCGCCGATGCCTTGGTCGCGCAATTGCAGCAGCAACAAAGCGACTTGGACGCTTCTATCCAGAGCGTCAACTACGTTCTCTATGGACGACAAGTCGGCGCGAACGGAATATAGTGGGGCTATTCCAGCCGGTAATTAGGCGCTTCTTTGGTGATGATCACGTCGTGTACGTGACCTTCCCGCAGTGCCGCAGAAGTCACGCGCAGGAACTTCGCATTCTCCTGGAGGTCGCGAATGTTGCCGCAGCCACAGTAACCCATACCCGCTTTTAGCCCGCCCACCAACTGATACACCAACTCCGACAACGGCCCTTTGTAAGGCACGCGGCCCTCAATGCCTTCCGGCACTAACTTCCCGCTGGTGTCCTGCGGATAGCGATCCGATCCCGCGGTCATCGCCCCCATGGAGCCCATACCCCGATAACTCTTGAAGGTTCGTCCCTGATAGAGAATCGTTTCGCCCGGGCTCTCTTCGGTTCCCGCCAACAGACTGCCGATCATCACTGCGTCCGCGCCGGCGGCGATCGCCTTGCTGATATCGCCCGAATACTTGATGCCGCCATCGGAAATCAGAGGCACACCTGAGCCACGCGTAGCTCGCGAGCATTCCGCGATTGCCGTGATCTGTGGGACACCCGCGCCGCTGACCACACGGGTGGTGCAAATAGATCCCGGTCCGATACCAACCTTGATCCCATCGGCGCCCAGGCTGATCAAATCCCGTGCGCCCTCGAAGGTCGCCACGTTGCCCGCGATCAACTCCACATCCGGCATTTTGTTCTTGATCGTGCGCACTGCGTCCATGACCCGCTGGCTGTGCCCGTGCGCCGAGTCCACCACGATCACATCCACTTTTCTCGCTACCAATTCCTGAGCGCGTTCCAGGAAGTCGGCGCCGGAGCCCACGGCTGCTCCCACACGCAATCGCCCCTGCGGATCCTTGGCCGCGCTGGGATACTTCAGCTTCTTCTGAATATCCTTGACGGTGATCAGGCCCTTGAGCGCGAATTGATCGTCCACCACCAGGAGTTTCTCCACGCGGTGATGGTGCAGAATCTTCTCCGCCTCTTCGAGCGTGGTGCCTACCGGAACCGTGATCAGATGTTCCTTGGTCATCACGTCCGAGATGGGGAGATCGTGGCGGGTTTCAAATCGCAAGTCGCGATTGGTCAGGATGCCCACCAGCCGGCCGTTCTTGGTCACCGGCACGCCGGAGATGCGGTAGCGCTTCATCAATGTAAGGGCGTCTGAAATCTTGAGCTCGGGCTCGATGGTGATGGGGTCGACAATCATTCCGCTTTCACTGCGCTTCACGCGGTCGACCTCTTCGGCCTGCCGCTCGACGGACATGTTGCGGTGTATGATTCCGATGCCTCCCTGTTGTGCCAGGGCGATGGCGAGGTGCGACTCAGTAACCGTATCCATCGCCGAGCTCACGATCGGAATGTTAATCGCGATACGCCTGGTGAGGCACGTCCGCGTGTCGGTTTCGGCCGGCAGCACGTCGCTGCGAGCCGGCTGGAGGAGTATATCGTCGAAGGTGAGACCTTCCAGAATCGTTTCTTGGACCATGAAGGGTACTTCCATTATTGCGCGAACCGATACGATGGGAACAGAGGACAAAGATGGCGACCCTAGGACTAATCGAATACGATGACGCCAGCCCCGCGGTTCGCGCGGTCTACGACGACATCATGGCCACGCGCAAGACGGACTGGATCAACAATTTTTGGAAAGCGCTAGCGCACGATCCGGCCACGCTACGGCGCACCTGGCAAAGCGTGAAGGAGATCATGGCGCCCGGCGCACTGGACGCCCTCACCAAGGAAATGATTTACGTCGCGGTGAGCGCTACCAATCAGTGCGGCTATTGCATCGCATCGCACACTGCCGCGGCTCGCAAAGCTGGAATGACGGACGCGATGCTGTCCGAAGTAATGGCCGTGGTTGGGATGGCGAACGAAAGCAATCGTCTGGCCAGCGGCTATCAGGTGGAGATCGACGAAAAGTTTTTGAGCGTGTCGCCCAAGTAAAAGACGGTCACGGTTACAGACCAAATTTCATGCGTTCATGCTCCTGGGCGAGGTGTAGAATTCAGACTGAGAGGGCACTCCAGCAAAGAGCCTTCCTCAAGTCAAGCATCGACAATGAGGTGAACCAATGACAAGTACTTTCCTTGCCGGAGATGCTCGGCAAACGTTGGATCATTTCCGGCGTTCCGTCGATCAGCTCTTCGACAATTTCTACGGACTTCCCGCGGAATCAGGACGATCATTGCTGCAAAGTGGCGGCCAGTGGACCTTCAGTCCCGTGATGGAGACCGCTTGGGGCGACTCCACATTGCTTCTTCGCGCGATTCTTCCGGGCGTTGCACAGCAGGATCTGAAGGTCAGCGTGCAGAACAATCAATTGATTCTGGAAGGCGAACGAAAGGCGCCCGAGGCGTTCAAGAACCACGCGCAGGCGCAGCTTGCCTACGGCAAGTTCTACGCGGCGGTCACCTTGCCAAGCGGTCTGAACGTCGACAAGCTATCGTGCCGGCTGCAGGACGGAGTTCTGGATATCCAGATACCGGTATCCGAACAAATGAAGCCGCGGCAGATTCAGATTCAATCGGGCGAGTCCCGCAAGAGTATTTCCGCTTAACGGGAAACAATCGCTGTGCATCCGAGTGGGAGAGAATTCTCCCACTTCTCTTTCCATGCCATGGCGGCCAACCAATCCCGAGTCTCTGGAGTTACTTCGGCAAGTGAGGCGTGAAATTGCCGATCGCGGCGATGGCCTCCTCGCACTGTTGCTGGCCGGCGTTGAACTGTACGCGGTGTTGGGACGCGAATTCGATCTGCTAGAGACCATGCGCGCATTCGCGCACGACATGCATCAAGCGGTGGAAGGTACGCCAACGGTTCGTGAGCTGGAGCAGTTGTTCGATCGCGATCCGCCCTCGTAGAGGCTGGGCTCAGGCTTCCGCGATTACCGGATTGCGCAATTCGCCGATGCCTTCGATGCTCACGATCACTTCATCACCCGGCTGCAAATAGCGCGGCGGCTTGCGCGCAAATCCGACGCCGCCCGGCGTTCCCGTAGCCACCACGTCGCCCGGCTCCAGCGTCACCACACTGGACAGATAGGCTACCAACTCAGGGATCTTGAAGATGAGTTCGCGCGTGTTGGAATGCTGAAGAACTTCGCCGCCGATGCTCAGGCTGATATCGAGTGCGTGCGGATCCGGAACTTCATCCGCGGTTACCAGGTACGGTCCCATGGGTGCGAAAGTATCAAACGACTTGCCAATCATCCACTGCGAAGTGGCGGATTGAATGTCGCGCGCGCTGACGTCGTTGAACACGGTGTATCCGAAGACATGCCGCTGCCAGTTTTCGGCGGGAATGTGCCGGCCACCGACGCCGATGACGAAAGCAAACTCCGCCTCGTAGTCGGGCTTGCGCGAGACCTTGGGAAGAACGATAGGCTCTCCCGGTCCAATCACGGTATTTGAAAACTTCGAGAAGACGGTGGGGATCTTCGGAATCTCCTGCCGCGCTTCGGCGGCGTGGTCTCGATAGTTCAGTCCGATGCAAATCAGCTTGGGCGGACGGGGAATCGGCGCGAGAAGCCGGACCGTGGAAAGCGCAAAAGTGGAATCGGGGGGTGGATGATGGACAAAGTTCTCGATCGCCGCGCGGCCTTCCGGACCGCTAGCCAGTACCGCGAGCATGTCGCCGAACCCCGCCGCCCGCAGGCCGAGCACACGATCCCGCGCGACAACGCCGGCTTCAGCGCGAGAATTCGCACCTTGAAAGGTTACGAACTTCATCAGGTATTGTTAACGGGACGGGGAAAGTCTTACGCGGCTGCTGGTTTTTGAACTTTGCCGGCCTTTTGAACTTTACCGCTGCGAATGCAGGAGGTGCAAACCTTAATTCGCTTGCCGGCGCCATTCACCAGAGCACGCACACTCTGCAAGTTCAGATTCCAACGGCGCTTGCTTACGTTGTGCGCGTGGCTGATCCGGTTGCCGAACTGCGGCCCGCGTCCGCACACTTCACATACTTTCGCCATGATCGTCGCTCCTTGGGTGAATACTAAGTCTATCAAGTTCCGGATTGCCGCCGCAACCGATCTGATATTCTGACAAAGTAACCATTCCCGGGGGATCCGTTTGACCGATTTCAACCATATTCACTCGCGCGACGGCGAGGATTGGGTTTGTGGGCGCAGCATGTCCGTGCGCGACGAGCAGATGCTGCATTGCGAGGGGCGCGATCCGGACGAAATCGAGGCTTGCCGCCTGTGCGCCGAGCGCATTATCGGGTACTTCGGCGAGCCCATGCACGTCCACTAAACGCGCAATTCATACCCTGCATCACGCATCGCTTGAATGACGCGGCTGCGGATGGCGGCCACTTCTTCGGACGATAACGTCCGATCGGGCGCGGCTACTGTGAGCCGGTGCGACACGCTCTTGCGGTCCTCGGGAAGCGGAGCGCCTGTGTAGACCCTGACGAATTCAATATCGATCAAGTCGTTTCCAGCGGCGGACGTCAAAAGGCGTTCGATGTCCCCAGAGGGCTCGCGTAAGCCTGCCACAACGGAAAGGTCGAAAGCACTGGCTGGGAAGCGGCGCAGGGTTTGATATCGGCGGTCCTCTTGTTGCGCCAGCTTTTCCATCTTAGCCAAGTCGAGATCCAAGATCGCAGCCCGGCCTTCGATTCCTAGCGACGGATGCAGCTCAAATAAGCGTCCGGCGTCTTCTCCACGCCACTCGATGATTGCCGCGCGCTCGGGATGTTCAAAAGGCCGCGCCTGCGCCAGCCGAACCCGGCATCCCTCCATCAAACATTCGGCCAGGCGCTTCAGTTCGAACAGCGACGCGCTTCCATCGCCTTCTCGAGCGTATTGAGCCGCCACGAAATGTGGGACCTCTTCCGGGAGCTCACGGTTCTGCAAATGGATTTCGCGACCGATCTCAAAAAGACGAAAAGACGAGAAGTGACGGCTGTTGTCGAGAATGTTCTTGCGTACAGCGGGCAGCAAGCTCGCTCGCAGCAGCGTTTGGTCTGCTGCAATCGGATTGGTCACTCCCACATGCGCGGCAACATCCATGTCAAAAGCCCGCACCATATCTTCCGTTACGAAGGAATAGTTGTAGACTTCGGTGAACCCCTGAGCGACAGCCATGTTTCGCACGTCTCGCAGGAACAAGCGCGATGCGCTTTCTGGCGGCACCACGGATTCAATCAGCGGGGCTTTTGGAGTTATGGACTCGTAGCCCACCATGCGTCCGACTTCTTCCAGCAGATCGTCCTTGATGGAAATGTCTTTGGTGGCGCGCCAACTCGGCACCGTGACCAGGAATTGGCCCGTTGCTGGTTCTTGGACGCTGAATTCGAGCGATTCGAGAATCGAGAGGACTTCTCGCGCATCCAGATCGCGGCCCAGCTTGGCTTTCAACCACTGTGCGGACAGTGCGATCGGAGCTGGCGTCTTCAACTCGCTGTGGGAGTCGGCCACGCCTCCCACCAACCGGATGCCGGGCGAAACTTGCTCCAGCAATTCCAGCGCGCGGGCTAAGCCTCGTACTGTGTTGGTGGGATCCTGCGACTTTTCGAATCGCATGGACGCGTCCGTTCGCAGCTTCAGCGCCACCGAGGTCTTCCGCACGCTGGCCGCCTGGAAATTCGCGCTCTCCAGCACAATGCGCTTGGTGTCTGGGCCAATCGCGCTATGCAATCCACCGATCACGCCCGCAAGGGCAATGGGACCTGCGGCATCCGCGATCACCATATTCGACGGGGTCAAATTGTAGCTTTCGTCGTTCAGCGCGACGATCTGCTCGCCCGGCCTGGCGTTGCGCACGAAAATCGTTGAGCCCTTCAGTTTCTCGGCATCGAACGCGTGCATCGGCTGCGCCAATTCCGCCATCACGTAGTTGGTGACATCCACGACATTGTTGATTGCATTCAGCCCGATAGCTTCCAGCCGATACTGCAGCCACAGCGGCGACGGCCGCACGGTGACATTCTCGAAAACCAGCGCGCTATATCGCGGGCAAAGAGCGAAGTCTTCGATCGCGATCTCCACCGGCGCTTTGCCTTTGGGCAATAAGTCGAGCTTCACCGGATCGCGGAGCATCCGATTCGTGATGGCGGCCACTTCCCGCGCCATCCCGTGATGGCCCCACAAGTCTGGCCGATGCGTGAGCGACTTGTTGTCTACTTCGATGACGGTGTCGGCCGCGAGCAGCGCTTCGCTCTCCAATTCCACAATCCCGGTGTGATCGCGCGTGATGCCCAGCTCCAGCGCGCTTGCGAGCATCCCTTGGCTTTCCACGCCCTCAATCACCATCGGCGCGAGCGGCAGATAAGCGGTCAGCATTCCGGGCTTACAGTTCGGCGCTCCGCACACCACTTGTTTCCGACCAAAGCGGGCTGTTTCCACGATCACAACCTGATTGTGGCTGCCGGCGATAAACTCAACTTGTTTGACGCGCGCCACCGAAGCGTCAACCAGGGCCCCGCCGGCCTGCTCCATCCCTTCGCATTCCGCCGTCTTCATCGTGATCAGGCGCATCAGTTCCGCGGGCTCAGTTTCCAAGCCCGGAACCAGCTCACGAATCCAGTTGTAGGAGAATTTCATGGCGATCTAAAATTGACGCAAGAACCTTAAATCGCCGCTCGCAAACAGGCGAATATCGTCGATGCCGTAGCGCATCATCGCCAGGCGCGTGAGCCCCAGGCCGAACGCGAAACCGCCCCACTCGTCCGGATCGATCCCGCTTTTCCGCAGCACATTGGGATGCACTAAACCGCACGGCAGCAGTTCCACCCAGCCGCTCTGCTTGCACACTGGACATCCCGGACCGCCGCAAATCAGGCAGCGGATGTCCAGCTCGAAACCCGGCTCCACGAACGGGAAATACCCGGGCCGCAGCCGCACCACCGCCTCGCGATGGAAAATCGCGCTCAGCAGCGTCTTCATGAAATAGATCAGGTGCGCCACCGAAACATCGCGGTCGATCATCATGCCTTCGAGCTGATAGAACGTGTGCTCGTGCGACGCGTCCACTTCTTCGTTGCGAAAAACACGGCCCGGCGCGATCATGCGCAGCGGCGGCCCCAGCTTCTCCATGCCGCGCACCTGGACCGGCGATGTATGGGTGCGCAACAGGTGCCCGTTAGCCAGCCAGAACGTGTCCTGCATATCGCGCGCGGGATGTTCGGGCGGAATGTTGAGGGCGTCGAAGTTGTGATATTCGGTTTCCACTTCGGGCCCGTCCAGCACCGCGAATCCAAGCGAGGTGAACAGATCCTCGATTTCGTTCTGGATGATGGTCACCGGGTGCAAGCTGCCAGGCCGAACCCCTGGAGCCGGCAATGTCAGATCCAGCCATTCCTGCTTGAGCCGGGTGTTCAGCGCCTGGGCGGCAAACGCCTGTTTTTTTGTTTCAAACGCATTCTCCAGCGCTTGTTTTGCGACGTTTAGCGCCTGGCCGGCAATTTTGCGCTCTTCGGGCGCCAGCTTGCCCACGTTGAACTGCGCGAGCGACCCCTTGCGGCCCAGCACGTCCACGCGTACTTGTTCCAGCGCGTTCTCATCCTGCGCTGCTTCAATCCGAGCCAGCGCGGCCGATTGCAATTGCTGGATTTGTTCTTCGACCACTACGCGTACGCTTCCAACACTTCCACCACGGCCTGATGGCCCTTGGTCAAAGCCAGATCCATCGCGTTCTGTTGATTTTCGGCCCGAATCTGTACATCGGCCCCACCAGCGATGAGCAGCCGCACCATCTCCACGTCCCCATTTTGCGATGCGGCGTGCAGCGCCGTCCAGCCGCCCTCCTGGCGCGCATTTACATCCGCTCCGTGCTCCAGTAGGACCCGCACTGCTTCTTTGCTGCGGCCAGCTGCGGCAGCGTGAAGAGGCGTGTTTTGCATCGGATTGGTGGATCGCGCCCGCACGTCCGCTCCCTTCTCAATCAGAGCATCCACGACGCCCGGCTGGCCGAAGAAGCAAGCCAGATGCAATGGCGTCCAGCCGTCATTACTGTAGGCTTTCACCAACTCGGGATTTTCGCGGATCAACTCGAGAGCTCGCTCCTGCGCGCCTGCCATACATGCCGCGAACACGTCCAGGTCGACGCCCTTTTCGAGCAGCATCGCGGCGACGTCGTTTCTCCCGGAGTATTTGGCGGCAGTATAAGCACCAAGACCCTTCTCGTCCTTGGCAGCTAACAGTGAGGCATCCACGCGGAGCAGCTCGTCCACCTTGGCACGATCGCCCGCCCGGATCGCTTCGAAGAATTGTTGGCTCATCGATGTGTTTGAGAACTACGCTGGTACCTGGAACACTTCCTCGCTTTTCGCGAGCTCCCAAGCCAGATGGTTAATGTAGAACAGCAGCACCTGAGCCGGATACGTATCCTTGAACTTCTCATAGGTCCGCTGCTGCCAGCCGTCGGTCAAGTATTTCGGGCCGTCGATGTCCTTGTCAAAAAAACCTTCCTGGTTAGGAATCCCCAGATCGTCCACCACCGCCTTGATCATATCCAGATGCGAAACCAGGATCGCTTGGGCCAGATCGGTGGCGAACTCGTCGTCTTTTTCGACGATTCGGGCCCAAAAACGCGGCGTCGCCTTCTTCATATTCTCCGCGTTGAACTTAGCCAGATGAAAGCGGACCTTCATGCGGTCATAAAGCTGGTAGACCTTGAGCTTGCCGATGGAGATGCTGCGCACCAGGTCCGTAAACGGTTGCTCGCCCTGGCCCAGGAAGATTTCCGACAACTGCATAAACTGCCAGCGTACCATTGAGAGCCTGTAGTTAGGGTGGAGCCGATCCCGCGCCCGGGGTTTGCGCGAGTTATATACTAAAGAAACAAAGTTTTGGCTCCTAGGAGGCCCACGATGGCAGTTACTTTTACTCTGAATGGAAAGCCCCAATCCGTCGACGTATCGCCGCAAATGCCGCTGCTCTGGGTTTTACGCGATTCGCTCGGCATGACCGGCACCAAGTTCGGCTGCGGCAT
This sequence comes from Bryobacteraceae bacterium, assembly GCA_049518655.1. Classification (GTDB taxonomy): domain Bacteria; phylum Acidobacteriota; class Terriglobia; order Bryobacterales; family Bryobacteraceae; genus Palsa-89. Next base: position 58,983 of record JBEKRO010000026.1, read on the forward strand.
GGCGCTGTGCGGCTGCTGCACGGTACACGTCAATGGTCAGCCCATCCGCTCCTGTGTGACGCCGATCTCGAGCGTCACCGGCAAGAGCGTCACCACCATCGAAGGCCTTTCGTCCGACAATAGCCATCCCGTGCAGCGGGCCTGGCTTGAAGTGGACGTACCGCAATGCGGATATTGCCAATCCGGACAGATTATGACGGCGGCGGGATTGCTGAAAAAGACCGCGCATCCAACAGACGCCGATATCGACGAGGCCATGCACGGCAACATCTGTCGTTGCGGTACGTACCAGGCGATCCGGCATGCTGTTCACTTGGCGGCGGAGTATCAAGCCGCGGCCAGCCGGAAAGCCACTGTTGCGGAAAATATGGACGCACACGCAGCCAAGGGAGGTGCGGAATGAGTGCCATTGCTTCGAATCTCAATCGCCGCAGTTTCTTGAAAGCGGGCGCCGCTACGGCGGGTGGGCTGTTCCTTGCATTCCACCTGCCCGAAAGCGAAAAACTGGACGCCGCCACCACGTCGTCGACCAGGCTGAACGCCTTTATCCATATCGGCAGCGATGACATTGTCACTTTCGAGATCCACAAATCGGAGATGGGCCAAGGGCCGATGACCTCGCTCTCGCAGTTGCTGGCCGAGGAGTTGGACTGCGATTGGAAGCAGGTTCGCACCGAATTTGCTCCGGTGGATCCCGCCTACGGTCCGCTGCAAGGGACTTTCGGCAGCATGAGCATCCGCACCTCTTGGGACCCGTTGCGCAAAGCGGGAGCATCGGCGCGCGGTATGCTGCTCGAAGCCGCGGCGCAGAAGTGGGGCGTTGCAAAATCGCAGCTTCGCACCGAAAACGGGAAGGTAATCAACACCTCCAACAACGCGAGCTTGAGCTATGGCAGCCTCGCGGATGCCGCGGGCAAGCTGACGCCGCCCGCCAAAGTCGCGTTAAAAGATCCGAAGGATTTCCGCCTGATCGGGACCTCGCCTAAGAGGTTGGACACCCCCCTGAAAGTAAATGGCTCTGCTGGGTTTGGTATCGATGCCCGGCGTCCCGGCATGCTGTACGCGGTGGTTGCGCGCTGCCCGGTCTTCGGCGGAAAAGTTGCCAGCTTCGACGATACGAAAGCCAAGGCTGTTCCCGGGGTCAAGCAAGTGGTGCAGATCACGCGCGGCGTGGCAGTGGTTGCCGACAACACCTGGTCCGCCATGGAGGGCCGACGCGCGCTGCAAGTTCAGTATGACGAGGGCAAGAACGCTAACCTGAGCAGCGCGAGCATTCGCGAGCTATTCGTGAATCTGGCCGCGAAGCCCGGCGCCGTCGCCCGGAACGACGGCGATGTCAACGCGGCGATGGCTAGCGGCGCGAAAACGTTCCAGGCGGTCTACGAAGTGCCGTATCTTTCGCACGCTCCGATGGAACCCATGAATTGCACCGCCGACGTGCGCCCCGATAGTTGTGAAGTTTGGGTCTCCACGCAAATCCAGACGGCTGCGATGGGAGCCGCGGCGAAGATCACCGGTCTTTCTCCCAACAAGATCCAGATCCATACGATGTTTCTCGGCGGCGGCTTTGGACGGCGCGGCGGAGACGATTTCGTCAGTGAAGCGGTCGAGATTTCCAAAGCCATCGGAAAGCCGGTGAAGCTCACCTGGTCGCGTGAGGACGATATGCAGCACGATCTGTATCGCCCCGCGTCCTACACGAAGTTCGCTGCAGCGGTGGACAAGGACGGCTGGCCCGTTGCTTGGGACGCGCGGGTGGTCTGCCCGTCCTTTGGCGGATTGCGCAACGGTGTGGATCGCACCAGCGTGGAAGGCATCGTCGATCTGGAATACGCCATCCCGAATTTCCATGTCGATTATCATCCGCCCGGTGTGGACATTCCTACGACGTACTGGCGTTCGGTGGGATTCTCGCAGAATACATTCTTCTCCGAGAGTTTTCTGGATGAGCTGGCCGTCGCCGCCGGCAAAGATCCACTCGAGTTTCGCCGGCGGTTGCTAGCGAAGTCTCCTCGCCTGCTGGGCGTGCTGGAATTGGCGGCTGAGAAAGCTGGCTGGGGCAAACAGCTTCCGGCGGGCCACGCGCGCGGTATTGCGGTGGTGAACAACATCGGCAGCTACAACGCGCAGGTAGCCGAGGTATCCGTGGAACAAGGTAAGCTCCGGGTGCACAAGGTGGTCTGCGCGGTCGATTGCGGACACGTCATCAATCCGGCCGGCGTCGAACAGCAGATTCAAAGTGGCATCGTTTACGGTTTGAGCGCCACGCTGAAGGGCGCCATCACCATCGAACACGGCCGCGTGGTGCAAGGAAACTTCAACCACTATGACGTGCTGCGCATTAACGAAATGCCGGTAGTGGAGGTGTACATCGTGCCGAGCCAAGCCGCTCCTGGGGGTATTGGCGAAGCCAGTACGCCGTCGATTGTACCTGCCGTCGCCAATGCAGTGTTCGCTGCCACGGGCAAGCGGCTGCGCAAACTGCCGATTCTCCCCGAGGATTTGGCATAGAACATCTTCTCCTGCTGCCAGGCTTAGTTTGCGACCAAACGGCCTGGCAGTTGCAAATTGACGCGCTATCGGATATTGCTGATTGCTCGGTCGCCGACTATGGGTCGCTCGATTCGATACCGGGTATGGCGCAGGCGGTGCTGAGCAGAGCTCCTGAACGTTTCTCTGTCGCCGGACATTCGATGGGTGGACGCGTCGCGCTGGAGATCTACCGGCTGTCGCCGCAACGCGTGGCACGAGTCGCGCTGCTCAACACTGGATATTTGCCGCTAGCGGGGGGCGCGGCTGGCCAAGAAGAAGGCCGCAAACGACATGACCTCGTCGCGCTGGCCCAATCGCAGGGTATGCGCGCCATGCTCCAACAGTGGCTGCCGCCGATGATCGATCCGCGCCGCATCAACGACACGCCTCTAGTGAACGCAATCATCGAGATGATGTCGCGCAAGACGCCCGAGATTTTTGCCGCGCAGGTGCGGGCGCTGCTGGCGCGGCCGGATGCAAGCGCCGTCCTGGAGCAAATCCGCTGTCCCGCGTTGTTGCTTACCGGCCGGGAGGACGGATGGAGCGGTCCGGCGCAGCACGCGGCCATGTTTGCGAAGTTAGGGTCCGCGAAGATCGCCGGCAGCCAGTTGGTGATCGTCCCCGATTGCGGCCACATGTCCATGATGGAGCGCCCGGCGGAAGTGAGCGCCGCACTGCGGGCATGGCTCGCTCAAGCCTGATATGCTGGCTGCGATATGCAAACCCGCCGCGCCTATTTGATGAAGCTGGCGGCCCTGGCGGCCTCGCCATTAGCCGGACCACTCGTCGCTCCGCTATGCGGCCAAACCGCCGAGGAACTGTTCCGGCGCAACATCGGTTCGCCCGATCAATTCAACAAACCGTTTCCGCCGCACAAAGTGATTGGCAACATCTACTACGTCGGCTCCGAATCGCTTTCCTCGTTTCTGTTCGTCACGCCGCAAGGGAACATCCTGCTCAACAGTTGTTTCGAGGCAACGGTCCCGGTGATCCGAGCCGAGGTTGAGAAGCTGGGCTTTAAGTTCACCGATATCAAGATCCTGCTCGGCAGCCACGCGCATGCCGACCACATGGAGGGCGATGCCCTGGTAAAGGAACTGACCGGCGCTCAAGTGATGGCCATGGACCAAGACGTGCCCGCGCTGATGAAGATCAGGCCGGGTAACAAGCCCCATCCGCTGGACAGGACGCTGCACGATGGCGAGGAGGTGAAACTCGGCGGTACCACGCTGGTGGCGCATCTCACGGCCGGCCACACGCGCGGCTGCACCACCTGGGCCACCAAGGCGCAAGAAAGCGGCAAAAGCTACGATGTGGTGATCATCGGCAGCGTGGGTGTGAACCCGGGCTACATATTGGTCAACAACAAAGATGTTCCCGATATCGCGGGCGAATATCAGCGCAGCTTCAAACTGCTGCGGTCGCTCCCATGCGATGTTCCCCTCGGTTCCCATCCATCGATGTACAGCCTGGCGGAAAAATATCCGAAGCTCGGCAAAGGTCCGAACCCTTTTATTGATCCGGAAGGCTACAAGCACGAGCTGGATATCCAGGAACACGCGTTCCTGCAGAAACTAGACGAGCAGAAGAAGGCGGCTGGGGTTTAAGACGCGGCTTCGGCTGCCGCGTGACGCACGTTCACCGTCAGCAGCACCATCAAACCCGCTATGAAAAACGTGATGAGCGACAGAATCGCGAGCCGGTAGCTGCCGGTAAACTGCAGCGCAAGCCCGAACAATAGCGGGCACATCCAACTGGTTCCCTTGTCGCTGATCTCATATACGCCGAAGTATTCAGCTTCACGTCCCTTGGGAATCATCAACGAGAATAACGACCGGCTCAATGCCTGCGTCCCTCCCAGCACGATGGCGACAATCGCGGCCACAATGAAGAACTGTCTCTCGTTGCGGACCGACACGTACATGGAAACCAGCACGCCGCTCCAAATGAGCAGGCTCACTATCACTGCGTGCTTGGCACCAATCCATTTCGCAATCCAGTCGAATAAAAATGAGCCAAAGAACGCGACGAACTGCACCATAAGAATCACTGCAGTCAGATCCGTCATCGATATTTTTAGCTCATCGCTGCCGAACTGTGACGCCAGCGTGATCACCGCCTGAACGGCGTCGTTGTAAAGCAGGTATGCCACTAGGAACCGCAGCGTCGCCGGATAGTGGCGCATTTCGCGTAGGGTCACCACGAATTCGCGGAAGGTCTTCGTGAAGCCTTCGCCGGGACCGCGCGTCCTACCGGGAGGCCGATTCCGAATCGCCGCCAATGGAATCAGACTGAAAAGAGCCCACCAAATGCCGGCGGACGAAAGATCGATCCGCACCGCCATCGATTCCGACAGCCCCAAGGCTTTGGCTTTGGCGAATAGCGCCAGGTTCAGCGCCAGCAACAAGCCTCCGCCCAAATATCCGATCCCCCAGCCGGTGGACGACACCGCGTCGCGCCGCTCCGGGGGCGCGATGTCCGGCAGGAAGGAGTTGTACACGACGATCGACGCGCCGAAAGCCAGATTCGCGACGAGGAACAGAACGCCACCAATAAGATACTCATCTCCATGAAGAAAGAACATGGCGGCCGTTGCGAGCGCGCCAGTGTAGGCAAAGA
>JBEKRO010000027.1:0-75747 GCA_049518655.1 Bryobacteraceae bacterium
GCAAGATCATGCGCTATATCCGGCTCTATGGAAAAACCGCAAAACCTTTCCAATGGAAGTACACCGATTATCGTCACCGCGTCTCAGCATGCTAAAGATTCAGAGCGGACAGCCCACTAGCCACGAAATCGGGCTGCGCTTGCACTTGGCGGTTCGATTCGGAGCCGAAGGGGATTACGCGGTCACGCCTGCCTTTTTCTCGCAATATGAGAATCCCGACTGGCGGGAAATCACGTTGATAGTACTCGATGGCTCCGCGAGCCCACGGCCTACCAACGACATTGCCGCGGACATGTTGGATGACGTGCTTCGCTATGGCGGAGCTGCCCACTATCTAGAAGGACAGGTCTACCGCTTTCAATTTGACTTGGCGCCGAACTATGTCATTCGCAACGTTGCGCGGACCCGATACTGCATCAACAGTGAGTACTATCGGGCGATTGGGCGGCCGGGAATCTGGGATGCTGTTCAGGATAGTGCAGTACCGGTGAAATACCGAGTCCGCATTTCTAGCCTAGACTTCGAGGCCGAGACCAGGGACTTGCCGCCACAACGCGCGTATCTTGCAAGCTTCCGTGGCGAGGGCGGTTCCGATTGCGGCCCGACGCCGACCAATCGTTTCTGATCTTCCTTCATGAGACTGACACAAGGGAACAGACTTCCTTGATCGGCGATGAGCTGTCGCTCATGGCGGGAACACAATCACGCGCACACGGTATGAGCGAATCAAACCGATCGACGGTCGGAATCGGAAGTCGAAATGACGGCCGACGCTTGTTCCTGGCTGAGCCAGAACAGGTCTAAAACGTACGCTGCAATAACCGCATCGCCAATCACTGTCGCAAGTCGCCCCGAGGGGAGCAGTTGATCCACCGCCCACATCATAAAGGTAGCGGCGAGAAGTAACCGCTTGCACAAAGTTCCGCGAGGCGGTCCCGCGCGCAACTGAAGGATCGCGTAGCCGATTCCGGCCATGGCCAAAGGAACAGAGCTAAGATAAGCGTGCAGTTTGTCGGAGATGAAGTGGACGTTGGACATCAGGAGGATTCCCGCGAAAGCCAACGCGGTGATCATCAAACTTCGAATTCCGGCTGTATTCGCGACTCGTTCCAATGTCTTAACTGTGGGCGTCATAGCCGGCTGCCCCCTCGATAGACAACCAAAGATGCATCGCGGCATAGGCACGCCACGGCCGCCACTCTTCAGCAAGTCTTCGTAGTTGCTCACCCGACCTCGGGATCTCGCCTTTCCACATCCCGCACCTCAGCGATCGATAATCCAATGGAAAGGCATCGGGCTCTCCGCAGGCACGCATGGCGATGTAATGGGCCATCTCTTCTCCCACCCCATCCATTGCGCTCAAGCGTGAGATCGTTTCTTGCAAGGTTCTGAAGGACTCGAAGGTAAATTCCTTGTTGCAGAGCGCCCGGGCCAATGCGTGAATGGAACCCGTGCTTTCCCGAGAGATACCTAAGGGCGTGAGTTCTGCGCCGGCCAGATCCTCTGGTCGCGGGAAGAGGTGAGTGAGGCCGTCAATAGACGTTTCGATTGGCCTGCCGAATTTGCGGACTAGTTTTCCGGCTAGTAAATTGGAGTCCACCACTGTCAGGCGTTGGCCAAGAGCGGCCCTCACCGCAACCTCAAAGCCGTCCCAAACCCCAGGCACCCGAAGACCTTGGTGACTATCCAGGAGTGGTTTCAACATCGAATCGTGCGACAGATGGCCGGCGATCTGGAGAGGGTCGGCCGCCAAATCGAAAACCCGCCGGATGCGTTCCACTGCCCGCAAGAGGCCCCGGTATTTGGGTAAAGCGATGCGCACGATTAGACAGGCATTCTGTTGATCATGCCTGACGTCGATGACCCCGGCCCCACCGTCGCTCTCGATCGTTCGCTGGTAAGAAGTGTCCTGGACCAGTTCCACCCCGGGAGTCGCCCTCGACCTGAGAAAGGCTACCAGCGCCGGCCAATCAAAGGGCGGTCGATAGAGGAGGCGCATAACAAATTCGCCGCGTCGAGATGAGACGGCTGACTTGTCGCGCAGCCGGCGCAAATCGGTCGGGGACTGACCCGCTATGGTGCGCACGGCATGGTTAAACTGGCGAAGGCTGCTGAATCCGGCGTTCAACGCAATCTCCGCCATGGGCATGTCGGTTTGCTCTATCAGGCTTCGCGCAAAGTGAACTCGATGAGTACTCGCGATTTTAATCGGGGGCACTCCCAGATGTTGAATGAAGAGGCGTCGCAGTTGGCGTGACCCGATACCCACTCTTTCGGCCAGTTCATCCACACTACTGGCGTCCAGAGCGCCCTCCCAGATGAGCCGGAGTGCGCGCGAGACGACGGCTGACGTACCGAGCCATGCCGGAGTTCCTGGAGAGCTCTCGGGGTGGCATCTCCGGCACGGTCTGTACCCGGCGGCCTCAGCCGCGGCGGCGCACGGAAACAGAGCGATGTTATTGGGCTTCGCAAAAGGCACCGGGCAAATTGGGCGGCAATAGATCCCGGTGGTTACCGCGGCTACAAAGAATCGTCCATCGAACCGCGCGTCCCTACTATGCATGGCCTGCCAGCAGATGTCCGGCTCCAGTTCCGTTTCCGTGTGGCTGGTGACCGGTACCGGCAAGGGGATAAAGACGGTAGCGGGCGCGAGCTTGGCATGCATGACCGTATGCTAAAGGATTGTGGACCTATGCGCTAGCAATTTTCGGACGCGATGGCGTTGTTCTATCTTTTGAGCTAAAACTCACAGACGTTGCACGAAATCCTTATGACATCTTTATGGCCGTCATGCCATAGCAACTTTCGGACTAATAACTCAAGAGCACATACATACAGAGAGAACGGCCCTTGGCCGGTCATCAAGTCCGAAAGCCGCGAGCAAATTCGTCGTTATCGATTCATAGTGATGTTGGAGATTAAGCCATGTTGCATTTTCTGAAGGCGCTGTTGCGGAGACTGGACAGAGATCGTTACCAACACGATATTGAGCGTGCCCTCGCACTTCACTTGCGTGGCGAAGCCAGAGGCGATGGCTTGGACCCGGTTAGCCTAACCACTCAGTTGCAGATTGAATGGCGTGCCCGCGACATCCACCCGTGGGACCGAGGTCTTCTATCGCCAGCCAGAAGAGCGGCGGCATTCGTCGAGCAATCCCTGGCTGACACGGAAGCCGCTATTTATAGGCTGTTCGACGCCTTACCTCAGGTGGATGTCATTGCCCTACGAGTACTCGATCAAGCGGCGGAAACCGTGATCATTTCCGGCACGGTCTCGCGGCTGGCTGTTTCGGCTCGGGACGAAAACCTTTCGATCGGGATGCGACTACTGTACCTGGGGCTCACTTATCATTCAGCCGGTTCTCTGTTTGAGCCGCTGGAGGATCATCGCTCATCACCCGCGTCAAATGCCGTCGGAGCTCCCGCATTCCGAACCGAAGAACCCCTTGTCAACGTCACCTATCGCCGCGACCTGGATACGCCAGCCAATCGCTTTCACATCTAGCGCTCGCGCTTCTGGACATTGGCGCTCCCGCTCATCGCGTTGATGCGGACCCACTTATTGAGTTGCGAAAGGGCCAATATTCGCGTTTTGCCGATTTCGTCCACAAAATGCCGAACAGGGTTGCTAAAATGGGTTTGGTTGCGGAGGGGTGGCAGAGTGGTCGAATGCGGCGGTCTCGAAAACCGTTGAACCTTTACGGGTTCCGTGAGTTCGAATCTCACCTCCTCCGCCATTCGTTCATCCACGTCGCAGCGCCTTGCACGCCTGAACCAATTCCCGAATGGCGGCCGGTGCTCGCTTAGCCAATGTCCGGAGTGTTCAACATCGTATCGTTGAAGCGGTTGGTGAAGTTCGCGACCGCGACGGCGAGCGTCAGTTCCACGATCTGGTCGTCATTGAAATACTGCTTCAATTCATCCAGCGCCGCCGGACGGATCGCCGAGGCGCCGCGCGTCACGCGCTCGGCGAAGAGAATTACCGCCTTCTCCTTGGCGTCGAACGCCGAGCTGCGAAGGAAGAAGGCCAGCGCCTTGATCTGATCGTCCGTCACTCCGTTCTTTTTCCCCGACGCCGAGTGCGCACGGAAGCAGTACTCGCAGCCGTTGATGAGCGAGGTCTTCAGATAGGCCAGCTCCTTGTATTTCCGCTCCACGGTTCCATGTTCGATGACGGCTGTGTAGAACGGGACAAAAGTCGCCAGAGCTTCGGGGACTCGCGCCATGGTGCCGAAGAACGAGGGCACTTTGCCAAACCCATGGGTCAGCTTGTCGAGAATGGGCTGAACTTCGGAGGCCGCGGTTTCTTTTGAAAGCGGGCTGATTGCTGGAGCTGTTTCGGTTGCTGTGGGCATGGTTTATCTTACTTCGTGGATTGGAGAAGTGCCAAGGCCTGTGGCATCGGTTGATAGTCCAAATAGGTGTCGGCTTCCTCGGAGTTTTCGTTGACAAACCCGAGGGCGGACGCCCTCACCCGAATGTTGAAGGCCTTGGGAAGCCACACACCATCGGCTACGGGCTCTTGCTCCAAATCGAAAGCGGTGCCTGGCCCGACCTTCGCTAGGAATCCGTAAAGACTTACCGTTTTGACCACTTCGGCGTGGACTTTCACCCATTGATCGGTAGCCTTGTCGATCCAAAGCTGCCCCTTCATTCCTTTGAGAACGTGGCCTTCGTGGTCACTCGCCTCAAACCCCGGCTTGGGCTCGGCATCCATCATCCAACAGGCATGTCCATCCACCTGCGCTTCGCCAGCGATCTTAAATTCAAATGCTTCGACCATTTCCTGCAGCATCCGATGATCGCGGTTTTGTTCTCGTTCGTATTTGGCGACGCGCCGGTGACGCTCCCGTTCGGATTCGTTCTGGCGCCGTTCTATCTCCTTATGCAGTTTCCGCTCTTCCTCCGCCTTCTCATCGGGCGACAAGAGTTGGCCGTTAACGGCCGTAACAACGTTATAGGGAGAGCCATCGATCATCAGCACGCGGTACGTCTTCGACATAGGGGAATTGTGCCGCTTGCCTTCCACGTCTCGTTCCAAATAGGAGTACTTCGAAGCTTGCGCCCAGTCCGCTTTCGTAGCCTCGACGGATTTGCGAACAATCTCCTCGGGATTAGGAGCGGCGGCGTAAGAAAGCATCCCGGTCGCGGCGGCTGCGGCCACCGATAATAGGAAGGTGCGGCTGACCATGGGCCCTCACAAGGTTAGACGCAGAAGGCCGTTAAATCGTATTCTTTTGCGGTAGTTCCGGTACGGCTACATGCCTTCCAGGCCTTGCGTTAGCTCAATGCGGGTACCCACCGGATCGATAATAAAGGCGATCTTCAGGCCGATAGCCGGTACGTCGCGGTATGGCATGTCGAACTTGATGCCGTCGGCGTCCAGCTTCTTGCAGAACGATTGCAAATCTTTGATTTCGAATCCCATGTGATCCAGGGTCCGGCCTTTGGTTGGGACTTGCGCTTCCTTGGCTTTCAGAAAATCGACTTCGCCTCCGGGGACTTTCGCCGCCGGAAGGTTGCGGCGCGTGATGGCTTCGGCGCCAAAGGTTTTTACGTACCAAGCTTGGAGAGCCGCCGGATCGGGCGTCATCAGGTGAATGTGGTGGAAGACCACTGGCGCGCTGATGGAAGCGTCTTCGTTAAACTCCACGCGGACTTTGTCGGGGAAGGTCACCATGATCTGCTTGTTCTTCTCGATGTCGAATACCGTCGGGATGTTGGCAGCGGCCAATTTGGCCTTCAACGCCGCATAATCTTTCACCAGAAAGCCGATGTGGTTGGCGGTGGAGCCTTCTGAACCTTCCGTCGCGTCTGCCTTGGTGACAATGATGAAGATGCCGGGAAGCTTGACCAGATTTAAGAATCCGTCCTTGGACGCGGTCGCGCCCAAAACATCTACCCAGACTTTGATTTGCGCATCCGGATCGGGCACAGTCAGATGAATATGTCCCATGGAGACGCCCGCGTCATTCGGCCCCGCAAGTTGGGCAAATGACAGCTGCGCAAGCATCGTCGCGGCAGCGACCGCGAGCAAACAGAGCCATCGCATGCGCGTTATCGTATCACGATTTTGCAGCCTCGGATTTATTGAACAAAGTGTGCAATTCGTCCTTCGCTTTCTCTAGAATCCGCTTCTGCTTAGCGGGCAGGGTAAGGCCGGCGCGGTTAATGTAGAAGTTCAGCATGGACATGGCGGACTGCAGGGGGGACCCTTTACGGCGCTTGCTGGATTCGGCCGATCGCTTGAGTGAAGCCGCGATGCGCTTGGGATCGCTCCAGGAAAAGACATTCCTCTCCAGATCCAGGGCATTGCTCGTTTCGGTCACATACTGTGACCAGCGTTTTGGGGAAGATTTTGCGGGCGTTTTGGCTGCCATGGCTGTGAGACGCACTTTCGCTGTGATTTTGATCGGCATTGCCGCGAATAATAGGGTTGAAGCATGACCACGCCGGCACAGGAACGGTTTCAAAGCCTGATGGAGGATCACAAGAAGATCCTTTATAAGGTTTGCCGCTCCTACTGCAGGAATCCGGGAGACCGGGACGACCTGGCGCAGGAGATCATCGTCCAGCTCTGGCGGTCGTTTGCCGCGTTCGACGAACGGGTACGGTTTTCCACCTGGATGTATCGTATCGCCCTGAATGTCGCGATTTCTTTCTATCGCCGCGAGAGCGTCCGGACGCGGCACGTCGTGCCTGGCAGCGAGCACTTGCTCGAAGCGATCGATGAGACGGAGAACCGTTCCGAAGAGGTACAGCTTCTGTATCAGTGGATCGAAGAACTCGACCCATTCAATAAGGCGCTGGTGATCCTCTATTTGGACGGGAACAATTACCAGGAAACCGCGGCCATCTTGGGAATCAGCGAGACCAACGTCGCAACGAAGATCAGCCGCCTGAAAGAAACCCTGCGGAAGAAACAGGAAGTACAACAATATGGAACTCGATGAGCTCAAGGAAAAGTGGGTCGAGCACGACCGGAAGCTCGATCAAAGCATTCGCTTGAACCTGCAGCTGCTACGGGAAACGTACACCCGGCGCGCCAAATTTGCGCTCTGGAGATTAGCCGCGATGCTGGCGGCGGGATCGATCTTCATGCTGGTGGTGATCGTTTCGCTGGGTCGCTTTATAGCTCTCAATTGGTCGACGCCGCGCTTCACTCTTCCGGCGATTGTGCTTGACCTGGCGGCCATCGCGGCGCTGGCGGCGCTGACTGCGCAGATTGGACTGGCTCTAACGATCGACTACAACCAACCTGTCGCCCTGATTCAGAAGCGGCTGGAAACTCTGCGAAAGTTTCGTATCCGCTATACCCAGGCGATCATCCTGACGATGACGCTGACCTGGGCGCCCATTTTCATTGTCGTGATGAAAGGATCCCTCGGACTGGACGTGTATCGTCTCTTCGGAATCCCGTGGATCGTGATCAACGTGGCGTTCGGATTGGCTGTGCTCGCTGTCGGGATCTGGGCCTTCCAGAAATATGGAGGCCGGGTGAACCAGCGATTCCTCCGAGACATCGCTGGGTACAACCTGAACGCCGCATCCAGATTCCTAACTACCCTGGCTGAATTCGAAAAGGATTACTCGCCCCAAGAGCGTTCCAGCATCCGCGAGTATTCGCCAGAGGAATAGAGCTCGAAATGGAACTCGCGCGAGGTGAGCGGGGTGAAATCGCACTCGCTCAGCTTGCTCTGAAAGATTTGATCGGCGAAGCGGAAATAAGCGCGGACGAACTCATCGGCCAGCACTTCGCGCGGCGGCGCGGCGGCGAACACAAAATTCAAGCCGAGCGCGCGGCTAAAAATCGATTTGTAGTCGGCGACGCCCCACTTGCGAAGCTTGGCCTGGACGCCGGTAGGCGCGTCGTGGATCAGCAGTCCAGCGAAACTCTGGAAGCAGATGCCGCGCGGAAGATCGGCCTGATTGCGCTCGGCAAATTCGAGACACTGCTCAATCCAGCGCGAAAGATCCTTGCCGACGTAGTAGAGCATCCGAAGCTCGGAGTAGCGGCCGTCCATGAGGGCGCGGTCCAGGTCGTCCCGTGAGGCTTCGCCCTGGGGCAGCAAGCCTTGCAGTTTTAGATTGGCGCGCGAGCTTTCCACCAGCTTGCCGGGGCCGCCGGCATCCGCGAAGGGGTGCAGGATCAGGGGCGGCAAAGTCCGTACGATGCTGTGGGTCAGGGCCGGCGCAGTGCCGAAGGAAGATTCAGGTGCCATGACCAAAGTATGCGGAGTTACTTCCGCTCGGTCAGTAGTACCTTGGCTTCAATTGTTTGGGTACCCCGGAGCACCTTGACAAGTACTTCCTGGCCAGGATGACTGGCCCGTAGCGCGTACGTGAAATCGTAGAGGTTTTGGATGGGTTTCCCGTCAAATTGGGTCAAAATGTCCCCTGCCTTCAGTCCGGCCTTGGCGGCGGGTGAGCCGGGACGCACGTCGGCGAACCTTACTCCGTTGGGTAGTTCGGTGAAATCCGGGATGCTGCCGAAATCGGGGCCGTAGCCGCCGCCGGACACTTTGCCGGAATGGGGATTGGCCACTTCGCCGGGAGGCTCGGTTTCGGCCACGCGAACGAACTGCGGGCGCGGTGAGCTGTCGGTCAGGTGATCGGTGACGTCGGCCACCAGATTCAGCAAGCGGACGGCGTCCGGAGCGTCGATCTTGTCCCAGGTGTCGCTCGGCTTGTGATAGTCGGCGTGGAGGCCGGAGAAAAAGAACAGCACCGGAACCTGTTTCGTGGTGAACGAGGTGTGGTCGCTGGATCCGTAGCCGGCCTTTTCGGTCAGGTCGGCGTCGAAGTCATGCTTGGGGACCAGTTCCTTGAGCAGCGGGCCGAAAGTGGTGCCGGTACCCACGCCACCCACGTAGATCTTGCGGTCCCTGATGCGGCCGATCATGTCCATGTTGATCATGGCGACATCGTCTTTGAGCGGCAGCAGCGGGTGATTGACGTAATAACTGGAGCCGAGCAAACCCAATTCTTCGCCCGCGAAGGTGAGAAACAGAATGCCCCGCTGGCGTTTCGGCTGATGGGAGAACCAGCCAGCCAGTTCAAGGACGCCCGCCGTGCCGGAGGCATTATCGTCGGCGCCAGGATGGACAGTTCCAGTGAGCGAGGGCGCCAGCGAGAATTGCCCACCCAGGCCGAGATGATCGTAGTGCGCGCCGATGACGACGTATTCGCTGGTTTCACCGGGAAGATAAGCGCCAACGTTGTGGACCGTTTTCACTTCGCGCCCGATATCGACGTCCATATCGAGGCGCAGTTTTTCGGGCAGAGCGAATGATTCCGGATGCAGATCCTTGTCGATTCCGCTCTCGATGCTTTCCAAGTTCTTGCCGCTGAGAGCCAGCCACTTGTTTACGATGTTCGCCTTCACCTGGACGAACTCGATACCCGCGTTGTCGGGGCCTTCCGCGCCCCCGAATTTCTCCAGGTCGTCACCATCGCCCACATGCGTGCCGACATCGTTCACCAGCAGCACGGCCTTGGCCCCGTGAAACTTAGCGTTGGCGGCCTTGCTGAAAATCTGAGAATGGGCGGTGTAAACTTTGCCCTCGAAAACGCTCTTCTCGTCGAACTCCTGCGGCTCATGGCGCAGCAGCAATACGATCTTGCCCTTTACATCCATGCCGGCGTAATCGTCGTAATTATATTCGGGCGCGGTGATGCCGAAGCCCGCGAAAACCACATTGCCGGACACGTCGCCCGCGGCGGAAAGGTTCAAGGGAATGAAGTCCTGCTGGAAGCGCAACGATTCCGAGCCAGCGCCCGTGGTGTAGGCCAGGTCGTTCTTCTTGCCGAGACGCGCGCTGGTGGTAACGTCGAAATTTTGATAATAGCTGTCGCCCGAAATCGGCTTCAAATTCATCGCGCGAAACCGATCGCGAATATAGGCCGCGGCCTTTTCGAGCTCCGGCGATCCGGTGGCCCGGCCGCGCATTTCCGGCGAAGCCAGGAACTTGATAATGCCAAGATAATCGTCGCTGCCGATGTTGGCGGCAAACACGCCGGCTGCCAGGGCGATCGGGAGCCCGATCCGAAGTGCAATTTTCGGAAGCATTTAATAAGAAAGCTGCATTTACTTGTCGAGGGGCGAAGGGATCTTCACTTCGCAACACTTGTCGTCGGGTTTTTCGGCGGCCTTCGGAGTAGTGCTCTGCGCCGATTTCTGATAGTTCAGCTCGCCGGTAATGATCTGGTCGATATTCTGCCACGGATAGTTGCCCACCAAGCGGCGTCCGTTCAGGAACAGGGTGGGGGTGGCGTCCACATGCAGCGCGCGTCCCTCGGCGAGGGAAGCGTCCACTTCGGCTTCGGTGGCCTTGGTGTCGATGCAATGGCCGAATTGCAACCCGTCGATATCTTGGGCCGTCTTGACGAAATCCGTCAACTGGGTCTTCAGGTTGTCCGGATTAATTTCGGCCTGATGATCGTAGATCCAGTCATGATACTTCCAGAAAGCTGTCGGGCTTTGGTGATAGATACATCGTCCCGCGATGGATGCGGCCTTGGCCCAGGGATGAATCTGCTCCAGCGGAAAATCCTTGAAGACCACGTGAACCTGGGTGGGAAACTGCGACGGGACATTGCTGCGGAGAGTCTTGGCTTCTTCCTTGCAATTGGGGCATTCGAAATCGCCGAACTCGACAACTGTCACCGCAGCGGTGGCGGGGCCGAACACAGGCGCGCCGCTGGTCTTCAACTTGTCGAGATCTTCCTGAAAGGGATTCTGCGCCAGGTTGTAAACCACGCCGCGAATAATATGCTGGCCGTCTTTGGTGACATAGAAGGTTTCATCCTGCGAGCGGCCCTGGTAGGTGAAGTGAACCTCCACTTCTTGGAGGTCCGCCGTGCCGGAAGGCTTCGGGTCGTCAATCTTCACCTGCACCTCGGGAATCACGGCCAATAGATGGCGGACGTATGCCTCCATATGGGCCTTGTCCAGTGTGGACTTGGGCCTTTCCTGCGCGGAAAGAACGGTGAGCAACGACAGAGATAGAACGGCGAAAACGCAAAGGCGCATAACTGATTGTAACCCGGAGATTGGAGCAACGGCACGAATCGCTCCGCCCGAGAAGTACAAGGAGTCCCATGGCAAATATCCCGATTCAAGCGCCAGACCATCGAACAAGGCCCGGAACTGGCGCTTGGCTGGTGAAGAGCGGCGCGGGCTGGGAAGGCGGCGCTCAAAGTCGCTTGGAAATTGTTGATTCGGGGCGAGGGGACGCATCAGGGGATTTTCTCGTGCGCGGTGGCGTTTTTTTTCTAACAAATCGGCGGATTTAAGGCGAGGAGCCGATATGATATTGCTCCACGCCAGAGGGAGTGATGCATCAAGCTCAGAATATCGCGGGGAAAGCTTGGCGGATCCGAGTGTCCAGTTAAGTCGTTTGACAAACACCGAGTCCGGATGACTGTTCGGACCTTTTTCGAGCATGCTGGACAGATACTTCAACGGCTTTCCTTGGTAGGACTTCTTCCGTTCCTACGGCTGGCCCAGCGTTTCGGACAGGGTGTCACGAAAGAATCGCCCCAGGCCGACGCGGTCCATCTCGTGGTTGGCCACTGCGATCATCGCTTCGTAGGCGGCGAGCTCTGGGAGGCGGCTGGTATCGACGCCGTTGATTTCCAGAAAATCTAATTCTGCTTGAACACCGGTCCGCTTGTTTCCGTCGAGGTAGGCTTGACTCTCGGCGATGTGAAAGGCGTACGCACCCGCGATCTCGTAGAGGTCGCCCTGGCCGTAAAGGTAGACGTTCAGCGGTTGGGCGATAGCCGATTCAAGCGCCCCTTCGTCCCGCAGACCGTCAACGCCGCCGAACTCGTTGATCTGGTCGCGGTGGATTTCATCAATCAGTTCCCGTGACAGAAAAACGGGCTCTTGTTCCAAAGGATTTAGTAAAGGGCAACTGTTGCTGCGAGATTATTTAGCCAAGCGGCGAAACAAGCCGGCATGCTGTGCGCTTGTCTTACGGTGAGCCTTATCGAACTCTTGCTTTGAGGCAGTGCGGACGCCGGAAGTTTTTCCGTTTACTCGCGTCTCTTGACCCTGCGGCTCAGTAGCCTGCGGTGGCGTGGGCTCCAGCTTCTTGCTTGTTCCCTTTTCCATAGCACCCTCATATACAGTGTACCTGATGAAGTGACTGCTCAAGCAACGACGGCGCGCCGATCCCATTCCATAGGCCTTGGTTTTACCTCATACATCATGGGTCGCGCTAGGGTTTGCAGGTGCTTGGCGATCACTCACCACGCACCAGGTCTTCGAGAGTCTCGCGCCGCCGGATCACGCGGAAGCGATCGCCTTCCACTAGAATCTCGGGCGGCCGAGGGCGCGAATTGTAATTCGACGCTGCCACGAAGCCGTAAGCGCCGGCGGTGCAGACCGCGAGAAGATCGCCGGGCAGCACGTTGGGCATTTCGCGGGCGCGGGCCAGAAAATCACCCGATTCGCAGACTGGGCCGACAACGTCGGCGATGATCGTGTCACCCTGGTTCTTCCGGAGGGGAATAATCTCGTGATGCGACTGATACAGCGCCGGACGAATCAGGTCGTTCATGGCGGCGTCGACGATGATGAACTCCCGATCGCCATTGCTCTTGCGATATAGCACGCGAGTGAGTAGAACACCTGCTTCGGCCACGATGGAACGTCCCGGCTCAATCAGGATCTCGAGCCTGTGTCCGGCGGTGCGCTGGCACATAGCTTGAATGAACTCGCAAATGGATAGCGCTTTATCGCCCGGTTTGTAAGCCACGCCGAGTCCGCCGCCCAGATCGAGCGAGCGGATGGGGAGCCCACGCGCCCGCAGCCGTTCCACTAGCGCGATCATCTTGTCGAACACCTCCAGCATGGGCGCGATATCGGTGATCTGCGAGCCGATGTGGCAACTGACGCCTTCGAGCGAAAGGTGCTGGAGCGCCCGCGCGCGCTCGTAGACCGCTTCGGCGTCAGCGATGTCGATGCCGAATTTGTGCTGGCGGAGTCCGGTGGAGATGTAGGGATGCGTAGACGCGTCCACATCGGGGTTTACGCGCAGAGCAACGCGCGCCTGGATGCCGCGGCGGGCCGCGAGTGAATCGATCAGCGCCAGTTCAGGTTCTGACTCGCAATTGAAGCTTTTGATTTGGTGTTCGAGCGCGTAGTCGATTTCGTGCGAAGTCTTGCCGACGCCAGAGAAGATGATGGTCGCCGGATCGGCGCCAGCCTTCAATGCGCGGAACAACTCTCCGCCGGACACGATGTCAAAGCCCGCGCCGGCTTCAACAAGCAGCTTGAGGATCGAAAGGTTGCTATTCGCCTTGACTGCATAGCAGACTTTGTGTGGAACATCGCCGAAGGCATGTTGATACGCCTGAAATCGATCGAGGATTGCGGCACGTGAGTAAACGTAGCTAGGAGTGCCTTCGCGACGCGCGATGTCGGCCAGCGGGAGTTCTTCGAGATAGAGTGTTTGATCGCGATATTCCATTAGAAATCTCAACCGCTCGCGTTGATCGCGGCGCTGTCAGGTCACCTTCAATATGACCAGCGTCTGGTCGTCGTGCGTGGGCGCATCCGATTTGTAATGATCCAGGTCCGTGAGAATCTGATTAGCCATAATCTCGGGAGGCTTGGTGCACAGCTTTTGCAGCTTCCGCCCCAGACGCGCGGTGCCGTATTCCACACCTTTCGGGTTGGGTTGATCCGTGATGCCGTCCGAATGTAGAACGATAACGTCACCGGGCTTGGTATCGAAAATCATTTCGTCGTACTCGCGATCGTCGAGCAGGCCCGCCGGAACGCCTTCCACTTTGGGCTTGATGATGTTGCCATCGCGGCAGATGAGCGGCGGCTCCGCGCCCGCGTTAGCCATCACGAAGCGATGATGCGTGCTCTCCCATACCAACACCAGCAGAGCGACGTATTGCGTGCCCACGATTCGCTCGCGCAACACCCGGTTCAGCAACTTGAGCAGTTCGGCGGGATCGCGCCGGCGGTGCGCTAGTGTGCGCAGCAGTCCGCTCACCATTGCGCCGTACAGCGCCGCGGCCGCGCCTTTGCCGCTGACGTCGCCGAAAAGGAAAACGGTCTCGCCCGAGCTATGCTCGAAGATGTCGTAGACGTCGCCGGTGATTTCGCGAGCGGGACGCAGACGAATCGCGACCTGCAGGCCCTCAATTTCGGGCGCTTCGCGCGGCAACATGACTAATTGGACGTTGCGCGCGGCCTTGAGATCGCGATCCATCCACTGCTCGCGTTGCGCGATCTCTTCATACAGACGCGCGTTTTCAACCGAGCTTGCGATCTGGGGCGCGAGCAACGCCAACAATCGCGAGTGGTCTTCGGTGAAATAGCCCATGCGCTCGCTCTCCAGATTCATGACGCCCACCACGCGATCCTGCACCATCAGCGGCACGGCGATCTCGGAGCGGATATCAGGATGCGAAGCGATGTAGCGCTGATCGGCCATGGTATCGGCCACCCGAACGATCTCGCGCGATTCGGCGGCGGCGCCCGTGAGCCCCTTGCCGAGCGGGATGTTGTCGAGATCCACGCGCTGGTCATAGCGCTCGCTGAAGCGATGGCGCAGTACTTTTCGATCGGCATCTAAAAGCAGAATGCTGAAAGCGTCGAAGGCCACCAGTGAATGCGTGGTGGCTGCGATTTTGCGCAGCAGTTCATCGAGATCGAGGATGGAACTGAACTCCTGGGACAAATGCGCCAGCGTCTTGAGAGTACGATTCTGGCGATCGACGCGGCGATAGAGCCGCGCGTTATCGATGGACACCGCGACACGCGAGGCGATCAATTGCAGCAAAGCGCGGTCCTGCTCGCGATAGGCGGCGAGGCGCGTGGACTGCAGATCGATGACGCCCACCAGCTTGCCGCGGGCCAGCATTGGAACGGCGAGTTCGGATTGGACGGCGTCCAGAGCAGGGAGGTAACGCGCGTCGCTGCGAACGTCGGGCGATAGGACCGGCTGGCGGTTTGCGGCGGCGACTCCCGTGAGACCCTCGCCCAGCGGGATCACCAGGTTTCGCACCACTTCTTCGCGATGGCCGATGGAATAGCGAATGCCCAGCCCATGCTGGCGCTCGCTATAAAGAAGGATGGCGAAAAGATCGTAGGGAACGACGTCCTTGACGATGGCGGCGACGTTCGCCAAAATGCGGTCGAGGTCGAGCGTTTCAGAAGTGGCGGCGGAAACGTCGAGGAGAAAATCGAGAAGTTCGGCGCGTTCCTGAAAACGAACTTTGGTTTTGGGCGTGGGCGCGGCCATGGTCAAGTTCCGGACTCCGCAGCCCGCGCGGCATGAACGATCTTGACGCTAGCGCTTGCGCCGATCCGTGTGGCCCCGGCGGCCAGCATCTTGAGCAGGTCATCGAGCGTGCGGATTCCGCCGGAGGCTTTCACCCCCATGTCGGGACCAACGGCGCGCCGCATCAGCTCGACATCGTGAACCGTCGCGCCGGAAGAGCTGAAACCGGTGGACGTTTTTACGAAGTCGGCTCCGGCCATCTGCGCCAGCCTACAGGCGACGATCTTCTGGTCGTCACTGAGCAGCGCGGTTTCAAGAATCACCTTGACGATGGCGCCCGCGCGATGGCATGCCGCCGCCACCAGTGCGACCTCCTCTTCCACCGCACGGTCATCGTCCCCGCGCAATGCGCCGATATTCTGAACCATGTCGATCTCTTGCGCGCCCGCGCGCAACGCTGCTTCGGTCTCAAAAACCTTCGCTTCGGTGGACGTAGCGCCGAGCGGAAATCCAACTACTGTGCATACCTTGACCTCAGATCCGGCCAGCTCCGAAGCGGCCAGCTCCGAAGCGGCCAGCGGGACCCAATACCCATTCAAACAAACACTCGCGAAATTGTACTCGCGCGCCTCGCGGCAGAGTTGCAAAATGTCGGCGCGCGTGGCTTCGGGACGCAGCAGCGTGTGGTCGATCAGTCTAGCGATACTCGGCGCAGAGTACGACATAAGTGCAATTAAATCAGTGGCTTCCCAGATGGCGGCCGGAAACCTCATGATAACACAGCGCGCACCTTGCGCCTTCGCGTTGCCGGAGTCTTACTGCGTTGTGGCTTAATGGTTGACATGGAGCTGCACGCGATTCGAATCGAGATTCCAACCGACGGCAACGTCATTGTCGGGCACAGCCATTTCATCAAAACGGTGGAAGACATTTACGAAGCGATCGTTAACAGTGTTCCGCAGATGAAGTTCGGTATCGCGTTCAATGAAGCGTCGGGGGCGTGTCTCACGCGGGTGGATGGCAACGACGATGAGCTGAAGGCGATCGCGACCAGGAATGCGCGCGCGGTAGGAGCCGGGCATCTGTTTGTGGTGGCGCTACACAGCGGATTTCCGATCAACGTGAAGAATCGCATTCTCGAAACGCCGGAGGTCTGCACCATTTTTTGCGCGACCGCGAATCCGGTGGAGGTGATCGTCGCCGAGACGGAGCAGGGCAGGGGAGTGCTGGGGGTGATTGATGGGTCGTCGCCGAAGGGCGTGGAGACGGCGACGGATGCGGAATGGCGGCACAGCTTTCTGCGCAAAATTGGATATAAGAAGTGAGGCTTTGGCTCGTTCCGCTTTTGGCGTGTTGGCCATTGGCCGGGCAAAGCCAGTTTGCAAAGTTTGGCCGCGACTTGCAACACATGGCGCTGGGCTCCCGCGCCGCGATCATCGAATCGGGCCGGGTAGTTTGGCAGAATGGCAAAATCACCGACGCGGCCTGCCAAGAACCGGTGATCGCAGAGCGCATTCCCCGTGCTCTACTGGATAACCCCGCACCAGCACCGCCCGGTGCGACGATCCGCCAAGTGCTCAACAATACGGCCGATGGAACGCCAGGCGAGGAGGTACTCGAAAACCCTGCGTTCGTCGATGCTCTGAAGCCGATTGCGGGCCCCGCGCGATTTCCCAGCGCCATAAAGTTTGCCAGCGCAGAACATGCACCCTTGGGGTGGTTCCATCAGGCATACGGGCGCCAGGGCGTTCGTTGGTGCCACGGGCCCTCCGTGCTGATTGTTCAGGTTCAAGTTCCGGGCGAGAGAAGACTCGCTCTGGTGGTCTCAGGCGACACGCACCTGGACACGGGAAACATCGCCCGGTCCAACATCGCGCTCGCATTTTTCAAGGATGTGGTGGGGCTGCAGGTTTCCGAGCGCGACGAATTGATCGCCCAGGCGCTGGCCGAGTTGTACCGCGGACATGGCGACGGAAGCACGGCTCTGGCCCGCCAAGCTCTGGAGAAGTTCCCTGAACTGGAATCAACTCCGGACGTCTCGCTGCTCTATTTATTCGCGCAACTCCGTCTGCCGGAAACCGAAGCCTCGGCGACGGCGGTAATCCGCGACCATCCTTCGCTTCCAACGGCCTGGTTTTACTACGGACAATACTTAGAGAACAGCAAGCGCTACCGCGAAGCTGCGGCCTGCTTTGAGAAGATCACGATGCATGAGCCGCCCTGGCACAACTGGACGGTGGAAGCTGCCCGGAAAGAATTAACGTACCTGAAGACCTACTGAACGGCGGCCATGGAGCGTTCTTTGGATGCCGGCTGCACCAAGTTGCCGCTGGCTCGCGCCAACCACTTGGAAAGAGCTTTGGACGCGCAGGATTCGGAACAGATGTGTTCGTAGCCATCCATATCGGCCAACTGCTGGTCCCAACGCACCAATTGGAATTTCTCGGCATCCTGAGGCCGCAGCCACCAATGGTTGGTTTGGCCTTTCAGGTTCAGGCAGTAGTCGCAGCGATAGGGGTACTGAACTTTCATAACTTCTATTACATCCTTCCAAGGCGGGCTAAGAAGCTCCGCCTCCACCGTCTATTGGTTAGATTAGCGAAAGCTACCTCAGGTTACCCCTCATAAATACCTTAGTTGACCTTTATTTGCGCGGCAAAGTACCGGAGGACTAGCAAGTACTAGCCGCATTTTCTGTGACTTGTGACTGAAGAGTGGTCTCTTGGGATGAATTATCAGGAATCAACAGGTGTACTAGAAGATAGCTGACAATGGGCAGCCAGGCGAAGGCGAAACATACGGGTCCAAATCCGTAGCGTTCGATGACGGCCGCCAGCGGGCGCGAGACGAAGGATTGCATCACGCCGTAGGCGAAGACGAGCGATGCTCCTCCGAACGCGGCGCGTCCAGCACCGTAGATGTCGATAGGCAGGGTGTAGTGGTTGGTGCTCCAGGCGCAAACCCAGAAAAAGCTGAATGACATTCCTGCGGTGGCGATCGCGGGGTTGGGAAGTAGCGGCACGGCCATGGTGGCGAGCAGAAAAATGGCCGAGATCAGGCAGGCGCGTTTGCGCGCGGCAACGGGAGTGTGGCCGGAGCGAACTAATCGCCAGGAGATCGCGCCGCCCAGCAGCGCGCCGAGGTAGCCGGTCAAAGGGACGATCCAGGTGTAGTGCGAGGCTTCGGGCGGCGTCAGGTGATAGACGCGTATCAGGAACGTGGGCGCCCAATTCGCCCACAGACTGTAGACGGTCATGCCGAGCATATTGGCGATCATGAGCGCCCACAGTTTCGGATCGCGCAGCAGACCGAACGAATGGACGGGCTTGCCCATATGGAGCGGCGCCACGGGTGTGATGACGCGCGCGGTTGCCAGCCACATCGGAATCCAGGCCAGACTCAGCAGTCCTGCGGCGTAGAAGGCCCAGTGCCAGGAATAGCGATAGGAAAAGTACACCGCAAATGCCGGAGCAATGCCCGCGCCCAGGCTCAAGCCGAGTTGGCTCATGGCCTGTCCCACGGCACGCTCGGGCGGCAGCAGATACAGCGCAACGGCTTTGGTGACGGCGGCAATTGCACTGGCTTCGGAAATCCCCAGCAACGCGCGCCATACCAGCAGCTGGTGAACACTATGCGATGCGCCGGTGCCGAAGCTTGCAAAGGCCCACAACGCGACGGCCCAGCCTGCGCCGCGATTCAGCCCCACGCGATCGATGAACCAGCCGACGAACAGCGCGCTCAACGCGTAGGCGATGGAGAAGACCGAAAGCAGCAGGCCGTAATCGTCATAAGTGAACGGGAATTCGGGACGCGTGCGCCAGATGTCCACCATGGTGGCCAGGATCTGGCGGTCGAGATAATTCAGGACCGAAGCAAAAATGAAAACGGTGATCGCAACCCAGCGGGCCGGGATGGGCGTTCGCACGTGGTGATTGTAGCAGTCGTCATGAACCCGAGAGCGGCTACTAAGGTGTGCGGCCCTGCCCTATTGTGCCGCTCGCGTGGAGGGTGGGCGCACCAGCGTATTCGGCGAAGTGTGTTGAGCCAATGTACGCAATGTAGCCATCCGGACGAATCAGAATCCGGGATCCATCGGGCGTCACGAACTCTGTCGCGTGATGGCCGCGCAAATGATCAAAGAGCCTGCTGCCGTCATCGAGCCGGCCATCGGGCATGCGATCGCCCGGATGCAGGTTTCCAAGCGTGACGCCTGAAGACAGGGAACTGGTTCGGTAATGCAACGCGAGCTGGTTGGTTGCATCGCCGCGCTTGATGGATCGCGTCTGGTGCAGGTGTTTGGTCAAGCCGAGCACCGCCGCGGCGATCGGAAGACGTTCGGCTTCGTATGTATCGAGGAGAGAATCGGGCCCGCCGCGGGCGACGTGCGCCAGCTTCCAGCCCAAGTTGTAGGCATCCTGTACGCCCGTGTTGAGTCCTTGGCCACCCGCCGGAGGATGCACGTGCGCCGCTTCTCCTGCTAAGAACACACGCCCGACGCGGTAGCGATCCACCATACGTACCGCCGGTTCGTAGATCGAGCTCCACGCAACGCGCTTGACGCGATGGCCGGTGACTTTGTGCACCACGTCCTCGATGCCTGCTGCGGCAGCCGTTGCTTTTGAGGTGAATTGGAACAGCGAAGTGTGCGGCAACGGGCAGAGCCCGATCACGCCACCTTTGGCGAAAGGCCAGAGATGCCAATCACGCCGATCTAGTCCTTCGATCTCGACGTCTGCCACGAGCATGGGCTGCTCGCCGATAGTCTGGCCTTCAAACCTCAGGCCGAGCGTCTTTCGCACGGTGCTGTGACCGCCGTCGCACCCGACCAAGAAGTTTGCTCGCACCATTTTGCCGGTCGAGAGTGTGACGTCCACTCTGTGCTCGTTCTGCGTGAAGGTCGCGAGCGCCTGACCAAATTCGACCTCGCCGCCGAACGCGCGCAGACGATCGCGCAAGATACTTTCCGTGCGCGCTTGCGGCACCATCCAAAGGTTCGGATAAGGCACGGTCGCCGTCGGCTGCTTGACGGAAGCTAGCGAGCCCGCCCGCAGGGAGAAGGGGCCGAAATGGGTCCGGAACTTGGGGTAAAGCGTACCAGCGGAGAGAATGTCGTCGATTACCCCGAGATCATCGAAGATCTCGAGCGTGCGCGGTTGGATGCCCTTGCCACGCGACCCCTCGAAGGGCGTCGTGGCGGCCTCGATCAAACGAACCGAGATGCCGCGGCGCGCCAGATCCAGCGCGAGCGTCAATCCGGTTGGTCCGGCTCCGACGATCAATACTGCGGCTTCGTACAGCGTACGAATCCTATACTAATGGTACAGTGTACGAATGTCAAGCCGAAAATCAAGGTTGACCCGCCAGAGGATCGCCGCCGTAGCACTCGCCATCGCCGATAAAGAGGGCTTCGAGGCGGTGTCGATGCGCCGCGTGGCGCAAGAACTCAAAGTGGGAACGATGAGCCTCTACTATTACGTGAAGACCAAAGACGATTTGATCGCGGCGATGGATGACGCGCTCATGGGTGAGGCGCTTCTAGCATCGCTTCCGAAGGACTGGCGGCGGGCGATGATGGAGATTGCCAAGCGAACGCACGCGGTGTACATCCGTCACCCCTGGGCGCTAGTCGCGATGTTGACGGCTCCCCCCGGTCTGAATGCGATGCGCCACGTAGAGCAATGTCTCGAAGCGCTGGCTGAGACATCCATGACGGCGAAACAGAAGCTCACGCTGCTCGCGATGGTGGACGACCTCGTTTTCGGTCACGCGTTGCGTGAAGCAGCCAGCGATGCGACGATCGACTTGGAGTTCGCGAGCGCCCAACTCGCTACGGGCGCCTTCCCGCGGTTAGCGGAGGTGTACGGCGGAGGCCGCATTGACGCGAGCAAAGATCGCTTCGAACGAGGTCTGCGGGGCTTGCTCAAGGGAGTTGGGACTTAGCCGGGTGGGGCTCAAGTTGTTTCAGTTGATCCTCTAGGAGCCCCAAAACTCTTCCGGCATCATGAGCGCCATCGAGCGGCAAGCGCAGCACTCCAGCGGGGGTGAACTGCGCGCCTTCAGTACCGGTGACCAGGCTCATCAGGCGGGTGGGATCGATGTGCGCTTCTTTGTGGAACTTGACGTTGAGCACGCCGGCCCGCCGATCGATGGCTTCAATTCCGAGCTTCTGCGCTGAGCCTTTGAGCGCAGAGAATTTCAGCAGGCTGCGCACAGCCTCCGGTGCGGGACCGTAGCGATCTTCCAGCTCCGCCAGCGTTTCGGCCGCGGCTTCCGGCGTGCTCGCATCGGCGATTCGCTTATAGGAGCGCAAACGCTGGTGCTCGTCCGAAATGTACTCGGAAGGAATGCGGATGTCGAGGCCCAGATTGAGCGTCGAATGAACTTGCAGCGGCGCTTCTTCCCCCTTCAGCTCGTGCACCGTCTCTTCGAGCAGCTTGATGTACATATCGAAGCCGACTGCGCCGATGTGGCCATGCTGCTCACCGCCCAGGATATTTCCCGCGCCGCGCAGTTCCAGATCTAGCGCTGCGATTTTGAAGCCTGCGCCCAGGTCGCTAAATTCCTTGAGGGCGGCCAATCGCTTGCGCGCGATCTCGCTTAGCTCGGTGTCGGCTGGAACCAGGAGGTACGCGTAAGCGCGCCGGTTCGACCGTCCCACTCGGCCGCGCAATTGATACAACTCCGACAGCCCGTAGCGCTCGGCGTTCTCGATGATCATCGTATTGGCGAGCGGAATGTCGAGGCCGTTTTCTGCGATGGTAGTGCACACAAACACGTCGTAGTCGTGCTGCATAAAGCCGAGGATCGCGGCCTCCAGCGCCGATTCGCCCATCTGCCCGTGGCCGACGCCCACGCGAACGCCCGGCACCAAATCCTGAATGGCGGACGCGCGCATATAAATGCTATCCACCCGGTTGTGGATGAAGTAAACTTGGCCGCCGCGAGCGATCTCCTGTTCAATGGCCGTGCGGATCAGTTCGTGGCCGTAGTGCGCGACCACGGTGTGGATGGCCAAGCGATCCTTGGGCGGTGTTTCTATCACCGACATATCGCGCAGGCCAGCCAACGACATGTGCAGCGTGCGCGGAATGGGCGTGGCGCTCATGGTGAGCACGTCTACGTTGTGCTTGAGCTGCTTGATGCGCTCCTTGTGGCGAACGCCGAAACGCTGCTCTTCGTCGACAACCAGCAGGCCGAGATCCTTGAACACCACATCCTGCGAAAGGATGCGATGCGTTCCGATAACGATATCCACTTTGCCCTCGGCCAAGCCCTCCAGCACTTCGGCGATTTGCTTTTTGTCGCGAAAGCGGCTGAGCATTTCGATGCGAACCGGGAAGGCCGCAAAACGCCGCTTGAACGTTTCGAAGTGCTGATAGGCGAGGACAGTAGTGGGCGCGAGCACGGCCGTCTGCTTGCCGTCGCCGAGGCCCTTGAAGGCGGCTCGCATGGCGACCTCGGTCTTGCCATAACCCACGTCGCCGCACAGCAGCCGATCCATGGGATGAGTGCTCTCCATGTCTTTTTTGATCTGTTTGATGGCGGAAAGCTGGTCTTTGGTCTCGGTAAATTCGAAAGCATCTTCGAATTCCCGCTGCCAGTTGCTATCGGGCGAATACTGGAAGCCCTCGGCCATGTGACGTTGCGCGTAGAGCTTCAGCAGCTCGTCGGCCATGTCGCGCATTTTGGCTTTGACGCGCGATTTCGTGCGTTCCCAAGTCACGCCGCCTAGACGGTCGAGCCCGGGCGCAGCGCCTTCACCAGCGCCGCGATATTTCTGGATCAGATCCAGGCGCGAGAGCGGAACATAGAGCTTGGCGTCGCCGGCGTATTCGAGCAACATGAAATCGCCCTTGTTGTCGCCCTGTGCGATCTCGCGCGTGCCCAGGAATCGGCCTATGCCGTGCGCTTCATGCACCACGTAATCGCCGGGCTTCAAATCCGCCATGTCGGCGGTGAAGGCGGCGAGTTGCGATTTGGTGGGGCCGGGCTTGGCTACTAAGTCGGACGAATCGAAGAGATCTTCGGAGCCGAAGACGGCGATTTGCGCTTCGGGAAATACGACGCCGCGCCGGACCAGTCCTTTGACGAGGAACGTGCTGGCGGCGGTGCCTGCGACGTAGGAACGCTCGGCGAGATACGGACGCGTGGCGTCGGCGGGATCGAGACCCAACTGGAAGGGAACTTGATACTCCTGGAAAATATCGGCCAGCCGCTCCACTTCGCCCGAAGATCGAGCGAAGAAGACGACCCGATAGCCGTGTTCCACCAGATTACGCGCTTCGGCAATCGCGGCCTGGATGTTGCCGTGAAAAGCCATGGACGGACGGCTCGCCGTCTGGGGCGAGCCGAGTGGCTGGTGGCTAGTGGCGAGTTCTAACTCGCGGAGGGCGACTTCGGCGTCTCCTTCGAGACTCTCGCGCAGTTCGGGCCAGGTGTAGAAATTGGCTTCGGGGGGGCAGGGAAATGCCCGATCGGGCTTCTCTTCCAGCCGCTTCCACAGGCGTTCCGAAGCCCCGGCCGCCTGCTCCGGTTCATCGATGACGACCACCGGATTGTCGGTGAGCGAAAACAGCGAGTGCTTGCGCGGGCGGACCAGCGGCACCGCGAATTCCCAGCCCGGAAACGGATCGCCGGGGCTCGCGACATCCATTTGATCGGATAGCTCGCGGAACAGCTCGCGCGATTTCGGATATTCGGCCAGCGGCAACAGCGTGGTGTCTGCGATCTTCATCACCGAGCGCTGGGTCTCTACGTCAAATCTTCGAATGGACTCGATCAAGTCGCCGAACAGCTCGATACGGATCGGCTTTGAGGCTTCGGCCGGGAAAATATCCAGGATGCCGCCGCGCAATGAATACTCGCCGACCATCTCCACCGGGTCGCGCTTCTCGTAACCAATGCTTTCCAGGTGCGACAGCAGATCTTCGAGCGGGATCTCCTCGCCCACGCGCAACGTGAGCGCGAGCTGCCGATAAAACTCCGCCCCTTCGGTACGCAGCAATGCCGACGCCACGGGCGTGATCGTGATGCTGGTCTTGCGCGATGCCATTCGCCACAGCCCGATGGCGCGCTGCTCGCTGATTTCGCTGTGCGGCGACATACGCTGGGCGGGAAGCACATCCATGGCCGGGATGGTTTGCGGACGCGGCAAATCGGAAGTGACCAGAAGATCGAAGAACGTGTCCACCAGTTCGCCGAGGGCTTCGGCTTGTTTGTTGCCGTCCACCACCACGACGACGTTCCGCTCGGTGGCTTGCCACAGCAGCACGATGTAGAGCGCCTTCGCGGTGGTGGTGAGGCCTGAGAGCGACAGGCGCGCGTGGGGATCGCGAATCAGCCGGCTGACCACCTCTTGAAAGGCAGGGTCGCGGCTGAGCGACTGGAACAGATCACGGATCGCTGGATGTGTCACTAGAGAACAGGTGCCGGGGAAATCGCGCGGTGCATTTTTATTTTAGCTTGAAACCCTATTGACAACTATATCCGGTGATGATATATCATTAGGTGAGTTATGGAGCAATCCGATCAACTGCTGGCTCCGGCGGCTTTCCTCATTCTCTTCGCGCTGGCGACTGGCGACAAACACGGCTACGCGATCATGCAGGAGGCCCGCAAGCTCTCCGACGACTCCTTCAAGATCGGGCCCGCGACGTTGTACACGACTATTCAGCGGCTGCTGGATTCGGACCGGATTCGGGAGGTCCCTGGCCCAAAGGATGGCGATAGCCGACGCAAGTATTATCGCCTGACCGGCGCTGGAAAGTCAGCCTTGAATGCGGAGCTCGTGCGCATGGAGGCCATGCTCAGGAAGTCGAAAGCCATACGGCTGCGCTTGGCGGAGTTCTCGTCATGAACATTGTTCTGCTTCGCAGCTTATGGCTTTATGAGAGGCTCCTGCTTCTTTACCCCGAGGATCTGCGCCGGGATTTTGGTGGCGAGATGATATTGGCATTTGCCGACGATCTGGAAGCAGCGTGGGGCGACGCGCGAATCGCGGGAGTCATGCAGATCTGGTGGTACGCACTTCGCGAAATGCTGACGGTCGCGCTGCCGGCCCAAAGATCGAATCCGTGCGTGCTTGTTCCGGCACTGTCATTTGTCGTGGTCGCTGCGACTCAGAGCGCGGAGCTGTGTCTGGCGGTTCATCAAGCCGCGCGTGTAGACACTTCGTGGCTCTTCGACTCCATCCGGCTTGTGGTTCTTTTGCCTAGCCTCGCGAACGCATTGATCGCTTTCGTCGTTACTCGCGTTTATGCTCGCTGCTCGATCACGGCGCTGCAGCTGGACTGACGACCGTGCTCGAAATTCGCAACCTTACTAAGCGGTTTCGAGGAGCGCCGGTTGTGGACGACGTCAGTTTTGCGGTGCGTCCCGGCGAGATCACCGGGTATCTAGGCCCGAACGGTTCCGGCAAATCTACCACGGTGAAAATCCTCACGGGCCTGCTGTACGCGACTTCCGGCCAGATTTTCTACCAAGGACAAAACGTCTTTGCCGATCCGATCGGCTTCCGCCAGCGCCTTGGCTACGTGCCCGAAGAGCCCAACCTGTATGGATACCTGACGGGATTGGAGTACCTGCAACTGGCCGGAGGCTTACGCGGCCTTCCCGAGTCTCTCGTGACCAAGCGCGCCAATCAGCTTCTGGAATTGCTGTACCTGGAAGACGCGCGCTGGCTTCCCATCTCGAATTATTCGAAGGGAATGAAGCAGCGCGTGTTGATCGCGGCCGCGCTTCTGCACGATCCCGAGGTTTTGATTTTCGACGAGGCGCAATCGGGGCTCGATATTACGAATAGTCTCTTGTTCCGGCATCTGCTGCGCGAGCTGGCGGCGCGCGGCAAGGCGCTCCTGTACATTTCGCATGTGCTCGAACTGGTTGAAAAAATCTGCGATCACATTGTCGTGATCCACAAGGGGCGAATCGTCGCGGACGACTCGGTGGGCGGGCTGCGAACGCTGCTGCAGCGGCCGAACCTGGAGGGAGTTTTCACGCAGTTGATCCAACAGGACGATCTGGAATCGCGAGCGCGGGCGATCGGGTCGGCGATGGCACGGTGAACGGTCCTTTCCAACTTCTGCTGAAGCTCTTTCGAAATCGTTTTCTCGAAAACGACACGGTGTCGCCTGGTGGCGGATTCCAAACCAACATCTATCAAGTACTCGGGGTTCTGGCTACCGTCGGGATGTTTGTCGGCTACTATGTGATGCCGGAATTCATGATTCGTTCTCTTCGGCCCGCGCCGGCGCGGACGGATTGGAACCTGCAAACTTTGCGGATGTTCTTCCCGGCGTATTCTTTCGGCGTGGCTGGGCTCGCGGCGGTGTTCCATTGGGACATGCTTTTTCCGGACCGGCGCGACTTCCTGATCCTGACGCCTTTCCCCATCCGATTGCGGGAGCTCATCGCCGCCAAGTTTCTTGCTTTTGTTTTTTTCCTGCTGCTGATCGCCGCTGCCGTCAACGTGTCGCCTGATTCCATGGTGGTGCTGGTGGGCCTTTTCGCTCCGAACCATCGCGGCGTCGGACTGCGGCTGGCGGCCGCGCAGATTGCCGCTACTGGCGGTGCATCGGCATTCGCGTTTCTGGCCGTCGCCGCCGGGCAGGGGATTTTGATCAACCTGACTTCCCCGAAGATCTTTCGCCGTGTTTCGCCTTGGATTCAGATGCTCGGGATGTGCGCGATGCTGCTGACGGTTCTGGGCTTCCCGGTCTATTCGGCCTTCCTGAGGCCGGCCATCGAGCAAAGACAATTGTGGCTCTATCTGTTTCCACCAGCCTGGTTCAGTGGTCTGTACGAAGTGTTTCTGGGAGGGCCGAACCCGTTTCTGGCGTCGTTCGGGATGCTCGCGATTCAGATGACGGCGCTCGCGCTGTTGGTGATTTTCGTCACGTGGGGACTTGGATTCCGGCGTCACTTTCGCAGGACTCTCGAAGCCGAAGATGGCGCTCATCCACCGCGCCCATGGAGCGTCCCGGATTGGCTGGTTCGTTCTCCACGAGAGCGCGCTCTGTTCGGATTTACCGCCAAAACGCTGGCACGCAGCCAAAAGCACCAATTCTTCCTCGCGACGTACCTCAGTATCGGGCTGTCTATCGCGATGTTTTTCGGTGTCGCGATTCGTGACGGAAAGATCGCATTGTCGGCGGATGGCGCGCGCTCGATGGCGTTTGTCCTCGGATTCTTCGTCATCTCCGGTTTCCGCGCAGTGTTCCAGTTTCCAGCAGAACTCAACGCCAATTGGCTCTTTCGGCTCACCGAAGCGCGCTGGACGGAAGTATCGCGCAACGCCACCAGAAAGCTGGTACTGGCACTCGGTCTGGTTCCGTTGCTTTTAGTTTCGCTGCCCTTGGAGATAGCGACCTGGGATTGGCCGACGGTGCTGGAGCACTCGGCGGTTCAGCTCCTCGCCGCTGCCGTTCTGGTGGAGCTGCTGTTTTGGAATTTCGATAAGGTTCCGTTCACGTGTTCCTACTTTCCCGGAACAACCAGCCTAGCGGTGCTCGGCGTTCTGTACATTTACGGCATCACCGGCTACAGCTTCCACATGGCCGATCTGGAAAGCGCGATGGAACGCTACTGGATGGTCGCGGTCCTTTTCTTTGCTGCCAGCGCCCTAGCGCTTACTCTCGCGTGGCGTCGTCATCCAGCGGAAGAGGGAGTACGCTTCGATGGCAGCGAGCCGGTGATTCAATCGCTGGAATTGAACTGAAGGGCTCGAGCTCAACCTGCGTTGCGAGCCAGTATCTGTTCCAGAATTCCAGTGGTGGAGTAGCCGGGCTCAAGCGGCAATGCCAGCACTTTGCCCCCGGAAGCTTCCACCTCTTCGCGGCCGGCGATGAAGTGCGTCCAGTCGGCGCCTTTGATCAGGACGTCGGGAAGCACGGCGGCGATCAACTCGCGCGGCGTGTCTTCGTCGAAGAACGTGACCGCGTCCACGGCAGCGAGAGCGGAGGTGAGCTCGGCGCGCTGGTCCTGAGAAATCAGAGGGCGCGTGGGACCTTTCAAGCGCTGCACGCTCGCGTCGGTGTTTAACGCCAGAATCAGGACGTCGCCCAGCGTTCGCGCAGCTTCCAGCAATCGGATGTGGCCGGGATGCAGAACGTCGTAGCAGCCGTTGGTGAAGACCACCTTTTTGCCCGCGCGCTTCCAATCGGTGCGCAGGGCGATGAGTTGTTCTCGAGTGTAGATGTGACCCAAGAGCCTATGTTAACGTGACCGGCCGGCCATTCGTCTTCCAGGATGAGCGGTCGGCCGGACCAGGTTATTGGGTGAGCAGAATGGTGGCCGATGCGATCGCCTTCTGATCTTCCACCGACGTGCAAGGCGTGAGTGTATACGTGCTCAGCGCGGCGGCTGGCGTTGCTTCATACGGAGATTCAGTCAGGAAGCCGCTCCAGTTAGGCGGCGTGGTGGTTTGATCAACGACGGCGTGTTCACCGCCGCTGAATCTGATGAGGTTTCTTGCCATGCCCCGAGTTTATGGCTCGCGTTCCGCCGAGGCCGCAGGCTGGCGCGCGTACCCAGGCGGCCGCTACCGCGCTATCGGCGAGAAACCAGAAGGATTTAGCGCGCATGAGCCGGGGCGAGCGCCCGAGCGGCGGATCGTGTGACTGGTTTTTTCGCTTGACAACTTCCATCGGTGCGCGGTGACTTACCGTTAGTGGACGCTTACCTACAAGCCGGGCTGGACGCACTGGGCGATGCGACGCGCATGGCGATCTTTCAAAAACTCGCAGGTGGCCCGGTGGCCGTAAACAAGCTGGAGCGCCATGGTGAGGGCTATGAGCAACTGCGCGCGATGTTCGACGGACCGGGCGCTTGGGGCCACATTCTGGAACTGTACGCCAAAGCGGCGGGCGGGGGCAGGTAACGATGAAGACCGTTCTGTGGCTACGCGTCGCGGCGGTGGTGACGTTCCTTCACGCGGTGGCGCACACCATCGGCGCAGTCTTTGGCGACCCGGACCCAGGACCCGCCGCCACGGCCGTACAGGCCATGCGGGCGAATCAGTTCGTGGTGATGGGACACCTGCGGAGCTATTGGGATTTTTATCGCGCGCTCGGGCTGGGGGTCACGATATTCCTGACGGCGGAGGCGATCGTTTTCTGGCAGCTGAGTTCGTTGGCGAAGACGGACGCGTGGCGGCTGCGGCCGATTCTGGCGACCTTCCTGGTGGCGTACGCGGCGCTTGCGGTGATGTCGGAGGTCTACTTGTTTGTGGTCCCGGTGATTGGGGAGATTCTGATCGTGGCTTGTTTGGGGATGGCGATTACTGGGGCGGGGTCGGAGGTGGGGGCTTCTGAAGGGGTGGCGCAGCGGGCCTGAGG
The DNA here is from genome assembly GCA_049518655.1 of Bryobacteraceae bacterium. Taxonomy (GTDB): domain Bacteria; phylum Acidobacteriota; class Terriglobia; order Bryobacterales; family Bryobacteraceae; genus Palsa-89. Next base: position 29,581 of record JBEKRO010000027.1, read on the forward strand.
CGTTAGGGGTCGCCGGCTAGGCTACTTCCGATAACAGGTATTATGTAAAGTAGTCGGGTAGTGGGTCAGTTTGAATTTTCTTTAAGATGCGCCGGGTGCGTTACCTGGGGCAATCCTGCTTGCTGCCGTTCAAGAATCGAATGGCAAGTTTCGATGCATTCGTGGCAGATGCAGGCAGTGGCGGCCGGGTTTGAGATGAGCATCGCGCCGTCAGATTGGCTCTTATGGCAGAAGGAGCATCTCAGCGCATCATCGTCTTTGGCCATCGCAGACTAATTTTATCAGCCGTGGAACGATTGCTTACGCCGCTCTTTCTAACCCCCCCGCTCCGCTTCCACCAACGCCACTACGTCTGATACTTCGCAGAGCCGATCCGTAACGCCAGCGGCCATACGAGAAGTAGTAAAGCGCAACCGCAGCAGGATGGTTCTCCATCTTGCGGCTGAAGGCATTCGTCAAAACCCGCGTAGCGCCTGAGGCCCATGCGGATACTCAGATTCTGGCGTTCCCTGGTAGAAATGTGTTTCGCGTCGTGATTGCCGATGCTCCACTTGCGCTCAGTTGCCTCCCTGCCTTTATATACCTTGACACGTATATGCTCCGTGGAGTATACCAAGAGAGTGGAATCTGTGTTCGAAATCATTGCGGAGCCGAACCGCCGCGCGATATTGAGCCTGCTGGTCTCGTCACAACAATCTGTTGGAGAGATCGAGCGTCAACTTCGTATGCCGCAGCCGACCGTGTCAAAGCACCTGCGGGTGCTGCGAGACGCCGGTTTCGTAGAATCCACGGTGGACGCACAGCGCCGTCTCTACCGGCTGAAACCTGAACCATTTCAGGAGGTGGATGCCTGGCTGGCTCCGTTCCGCCGGTTCTGGTCCGCTCATCTAGATGCTCTCGAACGCCACCTCGACCGCATGGATCACACCAAAGAAAATCAATCAACACCAACCAAAAGGAAGACAAGGAAAACGAAATGAAAATCAAAGTGACCAGCTTATACGTAGACGACCAGGACAAGGCCCTGCGCTTCTATACGGAGGTACTGGGCTTTGCCAAGAAGTCCGATTTCAGTAACGGTCCATTTCGCTGGCTAACCGTGGCCTCGTCCGAGGAGCCGGACGGCACTGAGCTGCAGCTGGCGCTGAACAACAACCCCGCAGCCAAAGCGTATCAGCAGGCGATATTTCAACAGCGCGAGCCCGCGTTCATGTTTTTCACCGACGACGTCAAGGGCGACTACGAGCGGATCAAGGCGCGCGGCGCCGAGTTCACCATGCCGCCCACCGACGTGACCGCCTCCACCATCGCGATGCTGAACGACACCTGCGGCAACCTTATTCAACTCACCCAGCTGGCGCGCTATTGACGCTGAGGAGAAGAAGGTGACCGATCGCGAGCAGTACACACCGGGTCCGGCCAACGGAGCGCGGATACAAAAGGATGGAGAGAAGTGGACGCTGGTTCTCGTCAGAGAACTGCGCCACTCGCCGGAAAAAGTCTGGCAGGCGCTTACCGACCCAGCGCATCTGCGCGAGTGGGCGCCCTTCGACGCCGATGGGAGCCTGGGTACGGTTGGAGCCACGGTGAAGCTCACCACGGTGGCAGCGCCCACGCCGCACGTTACCGAAACAACAGTGGCGCGAGCCGACGCTCCCAAGGTGCTTGAGTACAACTGGGGTAGCCAGGATATCCGGTGGGAACTCGAATCCTTGGGCGCCGGCACGCGCTTGACGCTGTGGCACAACATCGATCGCCGCTTCATTTCAATGGGTGCCGCCGGGTGGCACGTTGCTCTCGATGTTCTCGATCACCTTCTCAGCGGAATTCCCATCGGCCGTACCGTTGGCCCCCAGGCGATGAAGTTCAGCGGCTGGCAGCGATTGAACGCTGAGTACGCCAAACAGTTCGGTGTTGAAAGGCTAAAGATCGAATGAATCCATCGGAACGTATTGACCAACTGATCGCAGGAATCACGGACTGGCGTGGCAAGACGCTCGCCGGCATCCGCAAGAGCATCCTGGAGGCCGACCGGGAGATTATCGAGGAATGGAAGTGGATGGGAAGCCCAGTGTGGTCTCACGACGGAATCATCGCGGTCGGCAACGCCCACAAAGATAAGGTGAAGCTTACCTTTGCCCACGGGGCGAGCCTCCCCGATCCTGACAAGCTCTTCAACGCCGGCCTCGAGGGCAAGGTGTGGCGAGCGATCGATTTGTTCGAGGGCGATAAGATGAATGAGCGTGCTCTAAAAACTCTCGTCCGTGCCGCCGTTGATTACAATCAGAGCAAATTGAAGAGGAAAGCGCCTGCGGGTACTCGAGCGAAAGTGCGTAAAAGTAAACGGTAACGATATGATCGCCCTGCTTGAATGCCAAAAAAGAGGGCCCGAACTCGCTGGGAGGTGCTTGTCCGGGCCTGAGGGAAGAAATCGAAAAATCTTGTGCGGCTATTTCTAGCGGTGATGGCCTCCGCCGCCACCCGAATGTCCGCCGCCTCCACCGCCTCCGCGCGATGCGCCGCCACCGCCGCGATTCGCTGGTGCGCTGGCCGCTCCGCGTGCGCCGCCGAAACTGCGCGGCTGCGAATAATTGTTGCTGGGCGCTGAATATCCGCCTGAATTTCCGCGTTGTTGAACGATAGGAGGCCCGATCCGGACTGCCGACGGGTTGTAGCCGCGATTGAACCCCGACGCCGAGTTTCCATATGAGCCAGTTCCGGCTCCGCTTGCGCCGTGAATCGGCTCGCCAAAGCGATTCCATCCATGCGCGGCCGATTCCGAACTGCGGCCTACGCCTGAGTTCCCTGCTGGCTCGCTCAAATTCCCGCGCGACATCTGCTGCACACCGCGCTGCTGCTGTTCGAACGTCGCGTGCTCCACGCGCGGCGCTTGCATCCGGCTGGCGAAACTTTGCGATCGTGTCTGCGGGAATCTTCCACTTACCGCGCGATCGGACAAACGCAAGCTCGACCGATCGGGCGCTATCGGCAACGCGCCGTGCACTGCTCCCGCCGATTGCAACTGCGAACGATTGAGCGCCGAATACTGTCCGCCGCGCCCGAACGCCGTCGCACTCACTCCAATGGCGCCGCCCGTAACACGAGCGTTGCGAAACGAATTGTAGACGTTCACATTGTTGACGATGGTGGTATGGCCGCCGAATGCGCCGCCGCGGAATCCGGCGTAGAAGCCGCGCCCCCACCAGGGATGGAACACTTCAAACGGCGCCAGCGCCACCCAACCCACTCCGCCAAATCCGAATCCCACGCCGACGCCCAAGCCGCCGCCGAATCCGAAAAAGCCGACGTACGCGGGCGCCCAATAGGGGTGCGCAAAGACCGGTCCGGGATACCAGGCCCATCCGCCCACGCCCCAGAACCAACGGCCGTAGTGATACGGCGCCCAGCCCCAGGGATCGGCGCTCACCCAGGTCCAGCCATAGTAGTCTTCCCAAACCCAGCGCCCGTTTTGATACGGCGCCCAGTCCGGACCCACCGTCGGCTGCCACACCGAACCATAATTGGGATCGTTCACCCACTGGCCGTTCTGATCCAGATCTTCCGCGCCGCTGATGTCGGGGCTTACGTGCCGCGCGCTTTGCGAATTTTGGATGTAGCGGTCGCGCTCGTCATTCCAGCGGTCGAAGGCGTCCAGAGGCGTGTTCTGTACTACTTGGAACTCGGGATCCGAGGCCGGGCCGCGCGCGTCCATGGTTTGGCCCGCTTCCAGATGCTCTCCGCCGCGCTCGCTATCGATTTCGGCTTCGCCCGTTCGCACGCTGATTTCTGAAGTGCCGTCTTCATGCACCGTTACGCGATACGCGCCCGGGCGCAGAGGACGAACGGCTACGCTGGGAGTATCCACTTCCACCTGCGCCTGGCTGGCGCGCAGCGTGCGGAACGTCACGGTGCCGGCGGCAATCTGTATTTGGAACGTTCTGGTGTCCATGGCGACAAAGCGAACTTCGGCGTTCGGACCAATGCGAATCATGTTGGCGGAATCGAGCTGCACTTCGGCGCGCGAGGAGGAACTGGTCAGCAACCGATCGTCCGCCATGAGCGGCGCGTTCAACGCGGCGGCCACCACGTCGCCCGAATCGCCGCGGCGGACCGAGACGTCGCCATTCAAAACGCTGATGCGGGCAACGGCGCGGCCGGGCTCGTATTGGCCGTCGGGTTCGGGGCCTGCGTTGGCGTTGGCATTGCCCTTGGCATTATCTTGCGCGCGCAGCGGGACGATCGCGGCAAGGGCCATCGCGACCAGAACAGCCGGTGTCATGCGCTTTATGGACTCGCCAAACATTCGGCTCTAGAGAGGCAATCCCGGGGCCAAGCGCTTACTTCTTGTAAATGAGGGGTTTGAGAGAATTCACGCCGCTGGCCCCCTGGCCGAAAACCACCAGCGGTGCTTGGGAACAGCCGTCTGGGCGGACAAGCGACGGTGGGGACTGCGACTTACGGTTATGATGGACAAGTCCAGCGGGGTGATGAAGCGGTCGGGCGGAACGACTACCGGTGTACACCGAAGGCGAACTGACAAAGGAGCATGCGACCAGGCCATTCTGAAGCCGCCAGGCAATACTTGTGAACTTTTTTGATTTCTCCGACGAGGTACAGCGTGCCGTAACCGAGGCGCCGGACGATGCGACGCGCTGGTGTGCTCGGACTGAGGTTGGAACGTCGGATGGCTCCGGGTGCTGTCGAACGGGCCGGATTTTTCCTTTTGCAGCCGCAGTCGGCATTCTCGCCGGGTGCGGGCGAACATGTACTCGTCGTCGGTGCCGCAAGTTGGAGCAATCCAGATTTAGCGGCCCTCGACAGGCTCACACCCGAAATCGCAACGTGCATGTTGTTGTGTTTGATGTGGGCTACTGGCCACTTGAAGACATCCTGCGAGCGTTTCCCGGGCGCGCCGAATCCCAAGGCAACACCCTTTGTTCTCCAGTACAAACGTGGAGCCCTTACCTACGCTGGCGACGGGCACGAAGCTACCCTGTGGCTCGATCAGATCTGATCAACCGTTTAACTGGGTGCGGAGAGCATATTCACGTCGCTGGAGCCAGTGCGGGCGAAGCGAAGAATCCCTTCAAACAGACGCACGGCAGTAGTCTGGTCCACCGCGCGAACGTCGGCCTTGGCTTCATCGAGCCACTCAATCCGGTACAGGGGCATCTACTTGTCGAGGTGAAAATCCTCGGACTTCAGCCCGAACTCGGCGAGCACTTCCTCCATCGGAATACCCTTGCCACGCTGTGCAAACCAGGCCTGCCCGTTGTGAAAGCGCTGGCGGTCTTGGTCGGTCACGGGTTCATCGTCGGGCGGCGCCGTAGCCAGGGAGCGCTGGATGGGATCGAGCAGCATGAACTCCAGGAAGCGAACCGCGGTGGCGATCTGTGAATCCGGCAGCCGTTCGATGAGTTCGTGCGCGTGATGTTTCTCTGAGGCTCCGTTCATAGCCCTCCTTAGCGGTCTCAGTTCACAATCTCATTATGCATCATGATTTGCCGAACGACAGGTCTTGTAACGTCTGGCAAGGTCGAGTAAACTATAGTTAAATTGCAGGCATCAACCACAGTCAATAGTTCCCTGCCCGAGGTGCATTCCAGCGTTCCTACCGCTCAGCCTTCGCTGTGGCGGCGCATGTTTGCGTTCGCAGGGCCTGCATACCTGGTCAGCGTCGGCTATATGGATCCGGGCAACTGGGCTACCGATCTGGAAGGTGGCGCACGATTCGGCTACCAGCTTCTTTGGGTGCTGGTGCTGTCGAATCTGATGGCGATTCTGCTCCAGACTTTGAGCGCGCGCCTGGGGATCGTCAGCCAACGCGATCTGGCTCAGGCTTGCCGCGAAACTTACCCGCGCCCGGTGTCTTACGCCCTGTGGGTGCTGTGCGAAATCGCGATCGCGGCCTGCGACCTGGCGGAAGTTCTAGGCGCGGCTATTGCTTTGAACCTGCTGTTCCACATTCCGTTGCTCACGGGCGTGCTGCTGACAGCTGCCGACACACTCCTGTTGCTGTGGTTCACCCGGCTCGGAATTCGAGTGATCGAAGCCTTCGTACTCTCGCTGATTGCGATCATCGCGGTCTGTTTCGCGATCGAGATTTTCTGGGCGGGCACGCCCATCTTCTCCGATGTCGTGCGCGGCATCGTACCGCATTTATCGGCTCACAATCTCTACATCGCCATCGGGATCCTCGGCGCCACAGTGATGCCGCACAATTTATACCTTCATTCAGCGCTTGTACAAACCAGACGTATCGGCAAGAGCGACAAGGAGAAGCTTACTGCCTGCCGGTTCAATCTGATCGACTCGACCATCGCTCTCAATGGCGCGCTGCTGGTGAACGCGGCAATCTTAGTCTTGGCCGCCATGGTGTTCTTCCAGCGCGGTATCGTGGTCACCGAAATCCAGCAAGCCAGCCACCTTTTGACGCCGTTGCTTGGAACAACGTTTGCCAGTGTTTTTTTTGGAGTGGCCCTGTTATCTTCAGGGCAATCCTCAACGCTAACTGGAACCATGGCGGGCCAAATCGTGATGGAAGGATTTCTCAACATTCGCATGCGCCCTTGGCTGCGCAGGCTGATGACGCGAACCATCGCCATCATTCCGGCCGCGTTTGTGGTTTATGCAGCGGGTGAAACCGGCACCTATAAGCTGTTGCTTCTCAGTCAAGTTATTCTGAGCATGCAGTTGCCGTTTGCGGTCATCCCCCTCATCCATTTCACGAACAGCAAAAAGCGCATGGGACCGCTCGCGAATCGTGCCTGGGTTCAAGTGCTGGCGTGGCTGACTGCGGCGCTCATCGTCGTCCTGAACGTCTGGCTTGCGACACTCTCGGTCCGGGATTGGCTCAATGATGCGGGAAGTTGGCGCATCTCGCTTGAACTGGGACTGGTTCCAGTTCTCACCGGGCTCGCTTTCTTACTGTTCTGGGTGACGTTTCATCCAATTCTGCCGCAATGGATGCGCCCAGTGGGAAGCGTGTCCGGGGAACTTTCCGTCGACCTTCCCGCAGCCGTTGCGGAAAACCTTCCGAGCCCTACCTACCGCAAGATCCTGGTTCCGCTCGATCACACCAGCCGGGACCGCGATGCCATCGCGCACGCCGCCGCCATGGCCAAGCAGCAAAATGCCAAGCTCTACCTCCTGCATGTGGAAGAAGGCGTGACCAGCCAGCTCTATGGGCCGCTTTCATCCACGGCCGAGGTGGAAGCGGGCGATCAGTACCTGCACCAGATCATCCGCGACCTGGAAAGCCAGCAGATTGCGGTGGAAATGGTGGTCCGGCATGCACGTACCCCGACGAAGGAGATTGTCCGCTACGCCGAGGAGCTGAAGCCAGATCTGGTAGTGATGGGAGCCCATGGCCACAAGGGGTTGAAAGACATTGTATTCGGGACTACAATTAATGCAGTCCGTCATAAATTGAAAGTGCCGCTGCTGATCGTTCGCGGAATGAAGTAGCGGAGGTGAAAGCGAGCTAATATTCGGCAGGCGTTGTGTCGAAGGTATACACAGCATTGGAAACAGCCGTTGGAAGCCGATTGTTTTCAGCAACCTGAACTGGCAGATGATTTGCTTATTGAGTAGCTTACAGTAATGCGTAAACTGATCATCCTGGCCGCCGCAGTGGCTTGCCTCACGTCTGCCTCTACACTGCAGCGGCTGACCATGACGGACATGATCCAGAAGTCGACCATGATCGTTCGCGGGACGATCCAGCCGGGCAGTTCAGCGGCGTTTCGGGGCTCGATGATCTACACGCATTATCAGTTGTCGGTCAAAACGGCCTTCAAAGGAACGCCGGGCTCGACTATCGATGTAGCGGTCCCTGGTGGGGTGCTGAACGGAATCCAACAGCCGGTGGCGGGAGCGCCCGCGTTCACCCCGGGTCAGGACACCATATTCTTCCTATGGACCAGTAAAAGCGGATTGACGCAAGTGATTGGGCTATCGCAAGGCTTATTCAGCGTCACGACGAATGCGCAGGGCCAGGTAATGGTTTCGCGCGGCACAACCTCCCAGACCATGCTCGATTCCTCAGGGCAAACTGTCAGCGACTCCAGCATCCAAATGCCGCTCACGCAACTGGTGAGTAACATTCAGGCCGTCCTAGCCGGGGGCTCCGCTCAATGAGGCAGTTTCCCATGATGAGCCGGCGCTGGGTGGTTCGCCTAGCCGCTCTCATGGCGGGAAGCTTTCTGCTCACAAGTACGGGTTCGGCGTATTACTATTACACTTACTTCAACAGCAGCGCGGCGCCCTACACGCCGATTGTCGCCCGGTTCGATCTGAAGACGCTGTCCAACAATACCGTCCCCTTTTTCGTATCCGGAACAGGTCCATCCAAGATGTACTCAGGCGACAGTCTGGCGGCCATGATCAGCCAGATCAGCGCCGCCGCTAACGTCTGGAACAACGTCAGTACATCCAGTATCCGGCTCGCGTATGGCGGATTTTACAACCCGGGAGCAACGGAATCCGCCCCTGGTATTCAGATCGAGTTTTCAGACGACATTCCGCCAGGTTTGCTGGCGCTGAGCATTCCCACGGTAGTGGGCGGCTTTGACAAGGGCCCGAACGGCACGACGTTCCTGCCGATTTATCTGTCGATCATGCAGTTGCCTAGCGATATGAGCGACGTCTTCAACGGGCCAAGTTACAGCGAGGAATTTTTCGTGACGCTGGTTCACGAATTCGGCCACACCATGGGTTTGCAGCATACGCTGGCATCGAGCGCGATGTCAACGCTCAATACCAGCGCGTCGAATAAGGCGATTCCCTTGGGCGCCGACGACATCGCTGGCATTTCCCTGCTCTACCCGGCAGGTAATTATCTGTCGACGGTGGGGAGCATCTCCGGCCTCGTCACCATGAATGGGTCCGGGGTGAATCTGGCGTCCGTGGTTGCGATTTCCCCCAGCAATCAGGCAGTTTCCACTCTTACCAATCCGGACGGCACGTATCAGATCAACGGCATCACACCGGGCGAATATTACGTCTACGTGCATCCACTGCCGCCGCCGGTGGCCGGTGAAAGCACGCCCGATAATATTTATCTGCCGCTCAATTCGGCTGGCGTTTATCTGGCCCCCAATACTGGATTCGCGACGCAATTTTATCCGAACACGTTGAACCCCAACGCGCAAGCCCAGGTGATCAATGTGACGGCGGGCCAGGTAGCGACGCCGCCCGTGAATTTCAATGTCACGCCGCTGAGCACGCCGGGCGTCAGTTCCGTTCGAACCTTTAGCTACTCGCAAAATACGTACATGATCGGCGCGCCGATTCTGCTGGGGCAAACTACTCCGATCGCCGCCACCGGAGATGGATTGTTGGAACCAAACAATCCCAATAATGTTCTGACGCCGGGCCTGAGCGTGAGTATGCTGGGATCTTCGGCTCAAATCAGCAACCTAAGAGCTTATGCACCGGGCAATCCGTATATAGCCGTGGATGCGATGCCGACTTTGCCTCGCTCGGGACCGGAGCATCTGTTGTTCAGCACCCCTGGCAATCTCTACGTGCTTCCCGCTGGATTCTCCGTTGTTCTGGCGCCTCCGCCGCTGGTCAGCGCGCTGGGTCCGGCCGCTGGCGGAGGGGGCGTCGCTATTTCGGGCGAGCAATTCACCGCGAGTACGCAGATCTTCTTTGATGGCTTGCCCGCCGTGATTCAATCGCAAACCAGCAATATACTGATCGTGACGCCCCCCTGGGCGCCCGCCGGTTATACAGCGGCGGTTGCTGCGTTCAACTCCGACGGCCAGAGTTCGCTGCTCCTGAATCCTACGGCGTCCACCTATACCTACACCGCAGGTAGCCCGTGGGCACTGGCAGCCAATCCGAGCCTAGTGGTGAGTCCGACAGTTATCCCAGCGGGTGGCGCAGTCACGGTGGACGTCACGGGCATTAACACGAACTTTCTGAAGGATGTGACCACGGTTGGATTCGGAACCAGCGACGTCCAGGTGAACCAAATCACCGTGATCGATTCCACCCATCTCACGGTCACCGTGACGCCTACGGTCACCATCAGTTCGGCGAACATCACAATCACGACCGGCTTGGAAGTGATTTCACAAGCGGTGGGATCCCAGATTACTGCCACTAATTCTCAACAGTAAACGCCGGTCCGCCTACTTGCCCTTGCTCAATTTGCGGAAGTAATCGGCGACGGCGTCCGAGTAGCCGGGCGGCACGGTTTCTGAACCCGCGCTGCGCACTTGATCGGAGTTCTTGTCTTCCAACTTGCGGCGCAACTCCAGTTCCAGGCGCTCCATCTCCGGCAGCACCTCATGGCTCAGACGCTGCGATAATTCGGCGTCGTTGCTGACGTAGCCCGGATTCAGCGCCCGCGACAGGTTGGAATAGTCGCCCGCGATGTCGGGATTCTGGCGCAGCAGATCGCGGATCTGGTTGAGATCGCGCAGCGATTCGCGATAGGCCTGCTCCATGGGTACCTGCCCGTTCCCAGCATAGCCGTTACTGGGGTTGACCGGTCCGCCGCCTCCGAAGGGCGCGTAGCCGGTAGCATTCGAGCCGACTTGGCCACCATTTCCGTTTTGCGCGGACTGGCCCTGCTGGCCGCTTTGTCCCGATTGTCCTGGCTGCCCGTTCTGTCCCTGCTGTCCTTGACTGGGCTGCTGTCCGGATTGTTGCCCATTACCGTTTTGATCGCCACGCTGCAAAGGATTCGATTGGCGGCTCTGACCCTGGCCCTGACCGGGCTGTTTGCCTTTGCCCTGGCTTTCGGCCAACTGCTGCATCCGGCTCCGCATGGCCTCCACGCGCGCTAATGCTTTTTCAAGATCGCTGTTGTCGCCGCCAGGGCCCTGACCGGGCTTGCCGGACTGTTGGTTGGCGGCCTGCGCTTGCTGGAGCTGATCGCGTAGATTGCTCAGCCCTTGATTGACGCTGTTTTCGCGCACCCAGGCCTGAGATCCGTAACCCTGACGGATAAACTGCGCGTTCTGCCGCATGTGCATCTCGAGCTCACTCTGCTGCGCCTCACCTAACGCATCGCGCAATTTGCTCCCCACCGGATTCTGCGCTCCGGCCATGCTGCGGGCGGTATCCGATATTCCCTGCTCCAGCTTTTTGAGCTTGTCGGCCATTTCGTTCTTTTCGGCGGCCAGACGTTCGGCCTCCTGCTGGTTCTGGAGTCCCTGACCACCAAAGCGCGGATTCTCGCTGCCGGAGGAGCCGATCATCTTGCGCAAACGATTTTGTGTGTCGGCTTCCTGCTGAGCAAGCTGGTTGGCTTGCTGCGCCAGATCGTCCAGCTGCTGCGACGAGTTCTGATGCTGCATCCCGTTCAAGAGGTCGCGAGCTTCTTGCAACCGGTCGGCGGCGCGACGTTGTCCCGCAGACGTCTGTTCGGGACTGCCATTCTGCTGGCTCTCGGCGCTCTGCATGTCCTCAGTGGCTTTTTTCAGCCGATCAAGAGCCTGCTGCAACTGTGGCGAGGCGGTAGATCCAACGCGGCCCGCGCTGCCCGATTGTCCGGATTGGCCCGATTGCTGGCCAGCCTGCTGTCCTTGCTGGCCCTGCTGTCCTTTTTGCCCCTGTTGTCCTTGTTGGCCCTGTTGTCCCTGCTGGCCATTTTGCTGCTGCAACTGCTCCATCTGTTTCTGCAGTTGCTCGGCTTCGCGCCGCAGCATTTCCTGCTCCCAGCGCTGGCGGAAGGGCTGCTGCTGATCTTTGTTGGCGGCCAGCTCTTGCTGCCGGCGGGCCAGCTCGGCGAGTTTTTGCAGCGCCTTGTCGATCTCCTGCGAGCGGCTGTCGGAAGCCGACTGCTGTCCAGTCTCGTATTGGTTCTTTTCGCGGTCGAGCTCCAGATCGGCGAGGTTTTCGAGATCGCGACCTGCGCCGCCCGCGCCACCACCACCGCCGCCTTGCGTTCCGAAAGCAACCTGAATGTCACGGAACGTGGCTTCGGCGCGCTGGGCCTCTTGCAGCGCCTTCTGCTCGGCGGGCATGGCGTCGTTCCACTTTTGACCGCGAACCTTCTGCGCCGATTCGATCATGCTCTGGGAGGCGTCCGTCATTTCCTTGGCATAGGCCTGGAATTGCGGATTGGCATCCAGTTCTCGCGCCTTCATGCGATCGGCTAGCGACTTGGCCTGCGCGGCCAGCTTCTCTTCTTGCTCGGCCAGGAACTTGGCATCGTCGGACGCGACGGATTTGTCTTTGGAACCATTCTTATATTCGTTCCAAGTGGCGGCGATGATATCTTTCTGACGCTGCGAGATCTGCTGATCGTTGTCGCCTCCGCCCATGCCACCAGCGCCCCCGCCGGATTGCGCCTGCGAATAGTTGCGCTCGTAGGGCTCGGCCTGGATGAAGTAGATATCGGTCTTGGTGGTATTGCGCGCATCCTTGGCATCGGCATAGAGACTAACCAGATCGCCGGGCGCGAGCTTGTAGTCTTCCAGCGCCAAAACATACTTGCCGCTGGCTGTTTTCACGCCTTTTTGCGGCAGCAACTGCACGGTCTTTTCCGCTCCGCCGTTGACCGAATAATGCAGCGCCACTTCGTTCAGCGCGAAGTCGTCGTCGGCGCTAACGGTAATAGTGACCTCTTCGATCGGATTGACCTTGGCGTCGCGGCCGGGACGGTCGATTCTGACGGTTGGCGGGGAATCTTTGCGCGCTTCAATGAAAAAGTCTTCGCTCAGACGAACGTTCTCTCCATGATCGATGGCGGCGATGTGATACAGGCCGTCCTTGTCGAGCGTCACATGGGCGGTGACCCAATTCCCTTCTCCAGCCTTCAAATCGATCTGCCGGTCGTCACCCAGCATCAGCTCGCCCTTGGCCAAGGGACGATCGGTGAGAATGGCCACTTCGGCATCGGTTCCCTCGACAGCGCGAAGATCGCCGCCGGGATCTTCAGTCGAATCCTTCATTCCGGTCCAGGATGGGTAATGATAGGTCACGCGGATCTTCTTGATGGCGGGAAGATCCACCACGCGCAGATTGTAGTGTTTCGATTGAACCGCGCCCGCTTCCACGTAATACTCGACATTGTCGGCCAGGCTGCTGAACAGGAATTCGTAGGTGGATGCCCCGGGCGACGGCAGCATATCCACTTGCTCCCATTTCGACGCACTGCGGTACTGGGCGAACAGGCGCACCTTGGGCGAATCGAATCCAAGAAGCTGCGCGGTAACCAATTGATCGGCCTTGCGGCGCACAGCGCGATCGCCGGGCGTTACCGCGATGTCGTAAAAAGCGTGATTGCCGGACTTTGGCGCACCGGCCCACAACAAAGAGGTTCCATAGCCGAGGTATCCCGGACCGGCGTTGATCAGCCATAAGAGCACCGCCACAGCTACCGCGGCCGATGCGAGAAATCCGAAGATGGGGCCATTGGAGGCGAGTTGCTCGGGCTCTTTGGTTTCGGCAACGCGCAGGGTGTCGGCGGCGAGCAATTGAAGGAACGGATCGGCCGAGTTCGGCTTTTCGGCCAGCGTGAGCAGGCGCTCTTGGAACTCGGGGAACTTCTCTTCTGCCTGGCGAGCCGCATTACGGCGATTCAAGTTCAGCAGTGGAATCACCAGGCCAAAAGCAATCGCCACGGCGACGGAAAGGAATAGAAAGATGCGGGCCGTCAACAGGCTGGCCGGAGAGAAGGCGTAGCGGTTGATGATCCAGACGAGAAGAACCGTGATGACGAGAGCCGAAACGGTGACGAGCGAAGTGCCTTTCGAGACCGCCAGGAAGCGCAGGCGCTTTTCCAGCCGCTGAAGGTAACCATTCAGTTGGTCGAGAGCGTTCAAGCGACCTCCTTCTCCACCGAAAGATATCGGCTCGCAAGTACTGATTCAATTATCGCGGTTATCAAGACCAGTAGCAAAGCGTAGCGCCACAGGCTCCAGGGGCGGGCTTGGGTGTCGGCAGCCGACCCATCGGGAGAGGGCGTGTCGGGCCCCAGGCCGGTGTTTTTCCACAAAGCGAGCGTCTCTTGCGGGATGGGCGTCAGGTCTGACTCGCGGCGGTCGGCGTGAACCGCCACCAATTCTTCCCGGCCATTAGCGCGGTGAATATCATAGAAGCCTTCGCGCGTCACTTGGAACGTCTGCGTGGTGGTGGCATCCTTGAGCGTCAACGGATGAGAGCCGTCAGGCTCGGTCACATCGATAGCCGCGCCGCGTTCTTTGGCGGAACGGAGCTCGATATAGGAATCCACCGCGACATTCGTGGAACGATCCTGCTGCCCGCCCAGATAGCGCGCCGTTTCTTCGACGAACGGAACAAAGGAGGCGTGCAGCGGCAGGTCGTTTCCGATGTTGTCGAAGGTGGAGGTGAACAAGACCACGCGGCCTTCGCTAACCTGCTTCTCGAGCAGCAGAGGCGCCTGGTTGGTAAGACGCGCGATCACGTGGGACTGGCCGGGATCAACCTTGATCACCTGATAGAACTTGACGCCGTCCAGCTTGTTGGCGCGTCGCAAAGCGGGATGTTCGGCGTCGGCAGCAGCCACGGTTTCAAAACGCGATCCGCTAAGCGAAGCATAACTGGACCCCTGGATGGTTTCGTTCGAAACCGGAACGTGGGTGAGCGAGGCCGAGAGCGGGCCCAGGGCGATTAGCAGTGAGCCGCCAGCCGCAACGTAAGCTCGCAAGCTGTTTTCGAGGCCGGGTGGCATCGATCCTACATCGGATAGGACCACAAAAGCGTATTTGGAAAGCGACTGATTGCCGGCCTGCTCCACGGCCAGAGGCTCGAGCGTAAAGCCGGCTTCAGAAACGGACTCGATCGCCGAGCGATAGTACAACTCATCGCGATCCTGGCCTGCCGGATGCAAGAACAGGACGGGGTGGGGGTCGGTTCGTTCGACGGCGAAATCGAATTTATCGTCTTCGTGGAGCGCGTCGCCAGGATCGATACGAATCTCAGCTTTATGGAATCCGTGTGGCGAATCGAGCGACACGAATTCGACGGAGGCGCGGCCATTGGCGGGAACATCCACGGATTTGCTGTCGAGCACCTTGCCATCCAGCGCGAGCGATACGGTGCGCTTGGTGGCTGGCGTATTGGAACCCGCAACCACGGCTTGAATGCGGACCTTTTTCGGATCGTAGATCTTGGCGGGAGCGGTGACGCTCTCCACCATCCAGTTGGGATCCTTGGCATCGGCCACCGAATGAAACACCAGGTTGGTATCGGTGCCGAGCCGCAGATCGGCGAATGCGGGCGGCATCGACGATTTCTGCATATCGCTCACGAAATGCACTTCGAGCGGAATCCGGGAAGTCTGAGAGATGGTCCGCAGCGCGCGCGCCAGCTCGCCGTAGGAGCTTTGTTCATCCGAAGGTTGAATCCCTTGGATAGCGGCCTTGAGTTGATCGGCTTCCTCCACCGGCTGCGTCAGGAAATGCACCCGCGATCCGATTGCCAGTACTTGGCCCCGCTCGCCGGAATTCAGTTGCGACACGGCGTTCATGGCTTGCTGTTTGGCGCGGGCGAGGTGATCGTCGTAGCGCATGCTGAACGAGTTGTCGACTGCGATCACCAGCATCTTGCGGCCACCGTTAGCTCCACCGGATCGGCTGACAAATGGGTTGGCGAAGGCGAGCGCGATCAGCAGCAAAAGCGCGACGCGCAGCGAGAGCAGCAACAGGTAGCGCAAGCGGCGATGTTTGATGGAGCTTTGCGTACGCCGCTCGAAGAACATCAGCGAGCTGAACGGATGTGGGGTGCTGCGATATTGGCGCAGCAGGTGAATCCAAAACGGCAGGCCCACCGCTACCGCGCCCGCCAAAAACCAAGGGGCCAGAAAACCCACGACTACATTCTCCCCTTCCGGATCAAGAAGTATTCGCGCAGGGCGTCGTCGAGAGGCCGGTCGGTGGGCAGAAGCTGATAGTCGATACCGGCAGCGGCGGCTTTGGTCTTCAGCGCGGCGATGTGCGCATCGATCTTCACGTTGTACTCTTCCTTCGCGTATTCGGGAGAAACTTCGATGGCGTCTTCAGTTTCCATGTCCACCAGCAGGGAAGGTTCTTTTAATTTCGGCCGGATCTCCTGTGGATCTAGGACGTGAAACAGGATCAAATCGTTGCCGCGATAGCGCAGGGGTTCAACGGTTTTGATGACGGTTTCGGGCTGTTCATAGAAGTCCGAAATCACGATTACGATACCGCGACGCCGCAGGAATTGCTGAAAATGAATGAACGGCTTGGCGAAGTCGGTGCGCGTTCCGAGTTCAGCCTTTTCGATGGCGTGGGCCACGCGCATGAACTGGCCTTGGCGGGTGGAGGGCTGCACATAGTTGCGCACGTCGTCGTCGAAGATAATCACGCCGGCGGCATCACGCTGCTGATTGGCGAGATAAGCCAATGAAACAGCCAGGTAACGGCCGTAGTCGAGTTTGGTGATGCCGTGGGAGCTGTAACCCATGGAAGCGCTGGTGTCGAGCATCAGGGCCAGTTGCGAATTGGTCTCGCCGCGATAGCGTTTCAGGTACATTCGCTCGGTGCGCGCGAAGACGTTCCAATCCACGTGGCGCAGGTCGTCGCCCGGCGTGTAAGCGCGATACTCCGCGAACTCCTGGCTGAATCCGAAGTCGGGCGAGCGATGCAATCCCGCGACAAAACCATCCACAACTGTCTTAGCCACCAGATCCAGGTGCGAGATGCCGGCCAGGAGAGCCGGATCGATGAAGCGAGTTGGAGTCCGCGGTTGCATGTTCATTCAGGCCGCCGATAAACACAGATGAACGCTGATAAAAACACTTTGCTTTAGAATCGGCGTTTATCCGTGTTTATCTGCGGCTAATTCATTTTGGTTCGGGTTTCCACTCCAGGAGACGTTTCAAGATCGCGTCCGAATCCAGGCGTTCGGATTCCGCATGGAAGTTCAGCAGAATGCGATGGCGCAGGATAGGAGCGGCCAGCGCGCGAATATCTTCATAGGCGACGTGATAGCGGTTGCGCAGCAGGGCGCGGGCCTTGGAAGCGAGCACCACGAATTGAGCGGCGCGAACGCTGGCGCCGAAGTTCACATAATTCTTGACGAAATCCGGAGCGCCGGCGTCGTTGGGCCTGGTCGCTCGGACGAGTTCCACCGCATAACGTGCGACGGTGTCGGCGATGGGCACCATGCGCACCAGCTTCTGAAAGGCCAGGATCTCCGTGGAATTGGTGACCGTGTCCGGTTGAACGTCGCGATTGGCTGTAGTGAGGTCCACCACTTTCACTTCGTCGTCGGCCGACAGATAATCCAGCACCGTGTTGAACAGGAAGCGGTCGAGCTGGGCTTCGGGCAGCGGGTAAGTACCTTCGAGCTCGATGGGGTTCTGCGTCGCTAGGACAAAGAAGGGCGCTTCGATTTTGTATTGATGCCCACGCACGGTGCAAGACAGCTCTTGCATGGCTTCGAGCAGCGCCGACTGCGTCTTGGGTGGCGTGCGGTTGATTTCGTCGGCCAGCAGAATGTTCGAAAAAATCGGACCGGGCACGAAAGTCCAGGTGCGGCGTCCGGTACCTGGCTCTTCTTCGATGATGTCGGTGCCGGTAATGTCGGAGGGCATCAAGTCCGGCGTGAACTGAATGCGCTTGAAAACCAGGCCGAGCGTCTGCGCCAGCGTCCGGACCAGCAGGGTCTTCGCCGTTCCGGGCAGACCGGTGATCAAACAGTGGCCACCCACAAACAGAGAGATCATCACCTGCTCGATGACCTCGTCCTGTCCGACAATAATCTTGCGGACCTCGCGCACGATGCTGCGCTGGACTTCCTGGAAACGGTCGATTCGTTCCTTCAATTCCGCCGAATCAGCGATCGCTATGGTTGGGGTGGACATGTGGTTTGATTATTTCGCAATCTCGAGAAGTAGTTTTTGGGCCGGCTTAAATCCGGGCGCGGCCTCCAGAGCAAGCAGCACTTCGTCGCGCGCCTGATCCAGGCGGTTGGCCTGGCGAAAAGCTTCGGCCAACTGGTAATGCGACGTCGCTTGATCCAACGGTTTCAACGCGAGCAACGCCTGATACTCGCGAATCGCCCCGGGCACGTTGTTTTGTGCGAGCCATAAATCGCCCAATCGTTTATGCAGCTCCTGGTCCTCAGGATAAATGTAGTTTAGACGATCGAGGGCCGCGGCGGCTTTCTTGGGGTCGCCGGCTTCTTCTTCGAGCGTCGCGAGGCGCTCCACCAGCTTGGGATCGCGTCCGCCCACTTCGTTGTATTTTTCCAGCTGTTTGCGCGCGTTGTCCTTGTCGCCTTTGGCGGTGTAAGCGTCGGCCAGCATTTCATAGACGCTGCCCGTCTCGACATAATCGGGATACCAGTCGCGGATGGCGTTGCCGATGCGAATCACGTCGTCGTATTCCTTGCCGCGCTCGTCCCCCACTATGACCTTGAGCTTTTCGCGCCATTCATCGAAATGATCGGTGGTGATTTTGTTCTGGGCATCCAGCCAGGCCAGGAACTGCTTGTCGAAGTCGGTGGTGGAGATTCCCAAATCCTTCTGAAACACCTCGGGCGTCGATTCCAGCTTGGCGAACGAATGAATCATGTCCAGCAGCTTGGCATAGCCCCACTTCTCTGCGATGTAGCTGCAGATCTTTCCGCCCTGGAAATAAGACACGATCACTTGCGACGGATAGGTGGGCCGGATGAATCCGCGATCGAGCTCGGCCACGGGTAGCAGCAGCTTGTGCTGCATGGCGTGGATGGCGTCAGGATCCAAGCGGTCGCCCCAGTCGGCCGCACCGGCGGTCTCTTCGTAGACCGCGAGCCCTTCCGTAAACCAGCGCGGAACTCGGCTATTGGTGGCTTCGAGCACGAAGACGTGGCTCATCTCATGCCGCAAGGTGCTGGCCCAATGAAAGCTTCCGGGCGTTCGGCCGGAAGGGCTATCCATGGCGATTACCGCGTCGAAGGTGACACCCAGAGCGCCCAGGCCCGGCATGCCCATGGTGCGAACGGCGAAGTCCTCGTGGTCGGGATAAACTTCCACCTGCACCGGCCCTTTCAGAGTCATGTGGTACTTTTCGCTGTAATCCGCGATGTCGCGCTTCATCTCGGATTCAACATACGGACGTAGCAGCTCGGCTTCCTTCTTGTGCAGGCGAAGAATGGTGGTGGGGGTTTTATAGGTGATGAAGTCTTTGTACTTGTCGAGCAGGCGCAAAGAATTAACCGTCTCGTAGCTCTTATAATTCGCGTTGTAACATTCTTCCAACTGCTGGCGAGCTTCAGTGTCGTCGCCCAAGCGCATCAGATTGACACCCAGCTGCGCTCGCGCCTCCCAGAGGCGCGGATTCAATTCCAGCGCCCTGCGATAGGCTTGAATGCCCTCCAAATAGCGCCGATTAATGACGTAGAAATGTCCCGTCGTGGAAAATGCTTCGCCGTAGGCCGGATTGACTTTGAGAATGCGATCGCTCCAGGGCGAGTCCTTCTTGTCATGCAGAGAGTCGATGGCGAGATGAATCGCCATGGCGTCCAGCGCTTCGCCGGAGATCGCCAAAGCCAGGTCGGCTTGCTTGGCTGCGGTGTCTTCGTCGTTATCTTCGAGCGCAAGAAAGGCCAGTTGCTCGTGCGCTTCATATAGCTTCGGATCCAGGTCGGCCGCCTTCTGGGCCGCTTTCACCGCGTTCTGGCTGAAACCTTCCGTCTCCACTTCCGCTACGCCGAGATAGGCTTGCGCGTTTTTGTCGTCGATCTTCAGCGCCTCTTCGAACAGGTTGTGCGCTTCTTCGTTGTTGAAGCGCTCGAAAAACAGGTGGCCCCAGCGGACGCGGTAATCGGCGTTCTTCGGGTACTGCTTGATCAGATCGCGGAACTGGTTGTTGGCGTCCTCGTAGCGTTCGATGCCCCACAGCCCTTCGGCGCGAAGGTACGGATTGGAACTTTCGGCCAGCTTGGCATAACAAGTCTGCGCCTCGGCGAGCTTGCCGTGATGTCGCAGGCCACGGCATTCGTCGAGTGATTGGGCGGCGAGTGGGAGCACCAACAGCAGTGCCGATAGCAGCCTTGCCGTGCGGTTAGCACTCATTTGTCTAACTCCGCTTGGGTCTTTGCCAATTGGATCAACAAATCCTGGAGCTGCTTCTTATAGTCGTCGGCCGCCATAGCCGCCTTCTCGTATTTCAGCTTGTCGATCTGCTCTTCCAACGCGTCGCGCTTTTCGAGCAGCGCTTTCTCTTCGGGCGTGTTGGCGGCCACCTGGGCCGTGCCGATCCGCAACAATGGAAACTGCGCCGCTTTCAGGCCTTCGCCATTCTCGGGAGATGGTTTGCGCTCGCCGTCGCCCTGCCCGGTGTCTTCCAGAATAGGGTGCTCGGTGGCCAGGCGCTTCTGCGTTTCATAGAACTGGGCGGTCTTGGTCTCGGCATAAATAAACGCTTCGAGCGCCGATACGGTTTCGTTCTTGTCGGTGTCGGCGGAGGGATCGCGCAGCGCCTCCACCCAGAATCGGGCGAACACGGTAGCGTTCTTCTCGTTGCCGCTCTTCGTCGCGGTAATGACGACGCGGTTGGCTTTCTCCAAAGCCGCGCGGGAACCGCCGCTCGCGCTGGTCATGTTCACAATTAGCTGCCGCGTGCACCCGATACGATCGAGCATCGCGCCTAGCTCAACGCCCGAAAGGTCGGGGCCGGGGAGATTGATCTTGTATTCGTAGCCGTCGAAGCTGCCGTGACCGATCAGCATGAGTACGAACGCGTCGTTCGGCTTGGCGTCGCGCGCCACTTGCCCCAGCGCGTTCTGTACGTTCGCTTTGGTAGCCTGCGGTCCGTACAGTGTTGTTACTTTGGCGTCGCCGTTCGAGGCGTGCAGCAGCTTGTCGATTTCTTGCGCTTGGGATGCGAAGCGCTGTTCGTAATCGGGCTCGCCGCCGAGACCGGCCACCGTTACGTAGAAAGTAGCCGCCCGCAGCGAGGCGACAGCCAACATAGCAACCAAGAGAAGCGGAAGCTTCTTCATACTACGCCCCACCTTCGGCGCAACACCCACTCGGTGCAGCACAGCAGCAATACCAGGAAGAACACGATTGGCATGTCCCAAAGATCTCTCGTTTCGCGAACTGTGATGCCGGCATCGGAGTACGAAATGTCTTCGCCCAGCCGGCTGACTTCATTCGGACGATAGTATTTGCCGCCGGTTTGCGAGGAAAGCTTTTCGAGCAAATCGCGATTCTGTTCCAGATGAAAATTCTCGGCGACGCCGTCCTCACGGCGGAATGTGATCACGTCGCGTCCGAGCTCTTGCTGGTTGCGCGTGGCGGTTACTTCGGCCACGTACGATCCCGCTTTTCCGGCATCCCAGTCGGCCGAGTACACACCCTGCTCCAGCGAATCGGGATGCAGATCGACGCTTTGTGAGCTGCCATCGGGACCGACGATGCGGGCCTGGATGGTTGCATCGCTGGTGGGCAAATAGTTGGTGTCGCGGATCTCGGCGCGCAAATGCACGCGGCCGTCGTCGTACAAAACCGGGCGCGTGACGGAGGTTACCACGCGATTGGGCGTGTCGCTCACCAGCCAGCGCATCAATTGCCGCCAGAACAGCTTGTGACTCATGTCCTCCACCGGCTGCAGCATCTTCCAGCGCCAATCGCCGCCAGTGGCAAAGACGGCGGTGCGCCCGCGGCCGTATTTTTGCGTGATCAACAGCGGGAGCTTGTGGCCCGAGGCGCTCATCTCCGCCAGCACCAGCGCGCCTGGCTTGGGTTGTCCGGCTTCCTGAAAGTCCATCAGGTAAGGCAGCTTCTTCCAGCGCTCCACATTGGCATCGGGATTGTCCTCGATGCGCGTGATCAGACTATCGCGGCCGGCCGGCGTTAGTTCGGCCGTCGCGGGATCGCGATGGAACGTGCTCTTATGATCCGGCAACCGAACCGGCAGCAAATCGGCAAACGGTTCCTTTTCGTAACCACCGTCCGCAAGCGACGCTCGGCCGCCCAGGAACAATAGCCCGCCGCCGCGCCGATCTACGAATTGCTGAATCAAATCCTGCTGCGCGGGAGTGAAATAATTGGCCTCTATGGTCCCAAGAATGATGCCCTGATAGGTAAACAGATCGTCTACTTTCGTGGGGAAGCCGTCCTTCAATTCGCCACTCGGGGCATCGGTCGGCACTTGGGTGTACAGCTTGTTCTGGGTGGTCCGTACCACGCAATAAAGATCGATATTCTTGTCGTCCTCCACCGCTCGCCGGATGAACTTGTAGTCCCAACGCGGCTCGCCTTCCATGTAGAGGATTCGGGGCTTGGCGTTGTCCACGTACAGGACGCGCGTCAAGGCATTGTTATTCTTGTTATCCTCTTCTGGCAGGGCGTCAATGGAGAATTGCAGGTTCTTCACTCCGGCATCTCCGGCGTTGAACAGCACTGTCTCGGTTTGCGCCGCGCCATCTCCGTGCAAAACGATATCGCGAGCCGTCAAAATCTTTCCCGCATCCCGCACCACTAGCCGCGCCTTCTCACCCTTCAGACCCCACTGATGGAAGGTGACCTGTGCTTCCAGTCGCGATTTTGCGAGCGAGCGCGCCGCCATCTGGACGTCCGTGACTTCAATGTCGTGGGCCATGCGCTCGCGGCCGAAACCGACAGTGTGGATGGGAATGCGCTGCCGTTTAATGTCGGAGATGGTGTCCAGATCGATGCCGCCGCTGTTGTCCGCTCCATCGCTCATCAGAACCACTGCGCCGATGGGCAACGTGGCCGAATCGGCCAGTACTTCTTTTAAGCCATCGCCGATGTGGGTGGCCGGCGCCGAGGCGTTGAGCTTATCTATGTTTTCGATGCGTTCCAGGTGGTCGCCCAGCCGATAAAGCCGTACTTGAAACTTACTCTTTAAGCTATTGAGCAGGCCTCCGTTAAGCGTGGCAAGCACCTGATCCTTGCGGGTGTGGCCATCTTCGGGGGTCGACATGCTTTTGCTGTCGTCGATCACCACGGCGACGATGTTCTGCTGGGGGCGCAGAGTGGCAATACTCAACGCGGGCTGCCAAAGCAAGAACAGCAACAGGCACACCAGCAAGCTCTGCAGAATCCAGACCACGGCGCTGCGGGGGCCGCGCATGGTGGGCGCGATGACACGGCGTCGGCTCCAGATTACCCAGCCCAGCCCGGCGGCCGCGATCAGCAGAAGCGCGGCAAGAGTCCACACGGGCCACTGGCTGAGGAGCACGAAGCTGCCTTTGGCGAAGACAGTAGGCGGATATTTAAAAAGAAACTCAAACATCGGACCGGGGCACTACAGGTTTTCCAGCGCTCTCAGCATATCATGCTACTTAATGTTAGGTGTCTCGCGGAGCAACTTCGGTTACAGAAAAGAAGTCAGAAGACAGAATCCAGAATTCAGAATGGCCAGGCGCACGTCCCTGCGCCAAAGCGCAGTTGAGAATGGATGCCGCCCCGTTCGATTCGAAATCCATGCCGTTCTTGCAGCAGTATGATTCAATGAGGATAAGGCTTCCATGGGCTATTGGGGATTCAAATTTCGCAGGGACCTCCGGGCGCTGAACCGCCGGGCGCGGGAATGGCGGATGATTCTGCGTGGAGTTGCGTCCACCGACCACCCGGTCATGGCGCACATCATTCCCATCCGCCGGTGCAATTTGTCCTGCACGTACTGCAACGAGTATGACGATTTCTCGAAGCCGGTTGCGGTTGAAACCATGACCGATCGGCTGGATCAGCTGGCCCGTCTGGGAACCTCGATTGTGACCTTCAGCGGCGGCGAACCGTTGCTGCACCCCGAGTTGGACCGGCTGATCGCGCACGTCCGCAGCCGGGGCATGATCGCCGGGATGATTACGAATGGCTATCTGCTGACACCGCAGCGCGTGAATCAATTGAACGATGCGGGTCTGGACCACATGCAGATCAGTATCGACAACGTCATGCCGGACGAGGTGTCGAAGAAAAGCCTGAAGGTGCTGGACAAGAAGCTGCAGATCCTGTCCGAATACGCGCTGTTTCACGTGAACATCAACTCGGTGCTGGGCGGCGGCATTCAAAACCCCGAGGACGCGCTGGTGGTGGGAAAACGCGCGCTGGAATTGGGCTTCACTTCGACGGTGGGGATCATTCACGATTCGAGCGGACAATTGCGGCCCATCGGCGAGCGCGAGCGCAAGGTTTTCCTGGCGATGAAGAACTTCGAGAAGAAGAACTTTTCGCAGATCAATTACTATCAGGACGACATCGCGAACGGACGTCCCAGTCATTGGCGTTGCCGCGCCGGGTCGCGGTATCTGTACATTTGCGAAGACGGCCTGGTGCATTACTGCTCGCAGCAGCGTGGCTATCCGGCGAAACCGCTGGTGGAGTATACCGTGGACGATATTCGCCGCGAATACCTGACCGAAAAAAGCTGCGCGCCCATGTGCACCATCTCCTGCGTGCGGCAGATTTCGTATTTCGATTTCTGGCGGGGGCGGCAGACTATCGCCAGCACGGCGCCCGATACGACGGAACACGAGCCGCTGGTGCAGATTCAATCCAGCGGAAATTAGTTCGTTGGTCTGCGTTTATCCGTGTTAATCTGCGGCTGACATTTTGGCCGCTGATGAACGCCGATTAACACGGATAGGCTCTAACTTCTTGGTGGCTGGGAGATAAGTCCCGCCTTTAAACTTGCATAAAACCGTGGACACGGTAACCGCAGTCGCGCTCACAAGTTCGACGTCCCGGTAGCCATTCGTGCGCGAGTTCTTAACCACCATGTCGTGCGCTGTTTAGATGGATTTCGGATGTGAGCAACCAAGAGCCTGGGACTGCATCGGTCGCGAGGTGTTCGTATTCTAGAACACCCATAACGTCGGGATCGTGAGCAAGTATCCGATTGACCGCGGGCGGAATGGAGGCAGGATGCTTCACGCTCTCGCCCTCGGCGCTGAATCGCCGCTGTTCCACCTGAGCAGCATCGGCGGTATCGCACACCAGCATAGAAACCGCTATGCAGGCCAGCAAAAATACACTCGTGTACATTCGTGTTCAGCTCAGCGCTTGATCGAGGTCGGCAATGATGTCTTCCACCGCCTCGATGCCCGCGCACAATCGCACCAGGCCGTCACTGATGCCCATGCGCTGGCGCTGCTTCGGCGCGATCTCCCGATGCGATGCGATAGCCGGATACAACAGCAGGCTGTGAACGTCGCCGAGCGAAGTGCCGCGCACCACCAGCTTCAGTTTGTCCATGAAGCGGAACACGTCTTCTTTTGTCGCATCCTTGATTTCGAACGGGACCAGCGCGCCGTACAGCCCTTCGGGCAGGAGGCGGCGGATGACGGCGGCATCGGGGTGATTCGGATCGGCCAAATAGTGCACGCGTGAGACCCGCGGATGCGACTGCAGCCAGGTGGCGATTCGGCAGGCGTTGGCGCATTGCCGTTCCACGCGCAGCGCGAAGGTCTTGATGCCGCGCATCGTGAGATAACTCTCGAATGGGCCGAGCACGGGGCCCAAGGTTCGCGACAGCGTTCGGACGACATCCGAGTGCGCCTCATCAGTCACCACCACGCCACCCAGAACATCGCCATGGCCGGCCAGGAACTTCGTCAAGCTGTGGACTGAAAAATTGGCGCCGTGTTCAATGGGTCGGATCAGCAGTGGCGTTGCAAAGGTATTGTCCACCAGCAATGCCGCACCCGCCTCTGCCGCAAGTTCCGCGATGAGATCCAAATCGCCGACACGCAGCAATGGGTTCGAGATGGTTTCCATCACGATGCAGCCGGGCTTGGTTTCCGCGATCTTATGCTCCAGCGCGGACAGATCGCAAACGTCGACGAAATTGACGGACACTCCCATGGGCTCCAGCACCTGCGTCAGCAGCGTGGTCGTCGCGCCGTAAAGCGCATTCGCAGCCAGCACCGACTTGCGGCGATCGGTCAGCGCCGCGAGCAACGCCACGTGAATCGCCATCATGCCGGAGGAGCACACCTGCGCGCTGTGTCCCGCTTCGAGCTCGGTCAGCAATTCTTCGAGGCCCGTACGCGTGGGATTATCGTAGCGCCCGTAGCAGAATCCCGGCTCTTCGCGGCCGAGGACGCGATCCAGTTTGGCGGTGTCTTCGTAAAGGTAGGTGGTGGCCGTGTAGATGGGCGTCGACGATGGGACAAAAGCGCCCGGCGCGTCGGGATTTCTCTTCCGATCGCCCGCATGTACGGCCTTAGTTTCAGTTTTCATACGATCACTTCACCTCACTTCCTCTTCCAGCGCGCTCCTTCTTTAGTGTCCTCCAACACGATCCCGGCGTCGAGCAGCTCTTGCCGGATTTGGTCGGACCGCGCGAAGTTGCGCGTCTTCTTGGCGGCGGCGCGTTCCTGGACCAGTTCCTCCACTCGTGCTTCGGAAAGGCCGCCTGCGCCCTGGGTAGGCTCCAGCACGGCGAAGATGCGATCGAACCGGTCGAGCAGATCGAGCGCCGGCGCGGTGTTCCCTTCGCGAAATTCTCCCGCATCCATGGCGGTGTTGGCATCGCGTACAAATTCAAAGAGCGCGGCCAGCGCTTCGGCGGTGTTCAGGTCGTCGTCCAGGCTCGCTTCGAACTGGAGGGCCGCCGCTTGAGTCCGCTCCAGGATTTTTTCGTTGGAGCCCTCGGGATACTTGTCGGTCTCCAGGCGCAGCTTGAAATTGCGCAGCCGGTCAATCGCCGTGGCCGCGGCCTTTAGCCCATCGAAGGTGAAGTTCAGCTTCTTGCGATAGGGCACCGAAGCCAGCAGATACCGTACCACTTCCGGTTGATAACCTTCCTTCTGCAGGTCGCGCAGGGTAAAGAAATTGCCCGCCGATTTCGCCATCTTCTGCGACTCAACATTCAGAAATTCCGAATGCAGCCAGAAGCGAGCGAACGGCTTCGAGGTGATAGCCTCCGACTGTGCGATTTCATTTTCGTGATGCGGAAAGATTAGATCGACGCCGCCCGCGTGGATGTCGAGCGTATCACCCAGATATTTCATGGCCATCGCGGAGCACTCGATGTGCCAACCCGGACGGCCTGGGCCAATCTCGCTGTCCCAAAACACTTCGCCGTCCTTGGGCGCTTTCCATAAAACGAAATCGCGCGCATCTGTTTTGTCGTACTCGTCCACGTCCACGCGCGCGCCGGCGCGGATACCAGTGAAATCGTTGTGCGAAAGTTTACCGTATTCGGGGAACTTGGAAATTCGGTAGTAAACGGATCCGTCGCTCTTGTATGTAAAGCCGCGCTCGGCCAGCTTCTCGATAGCGCCCACCATTTCCGGAATGTGCTCGGTGGCTTTCACCATACGCTCCGGGCGTTGCAGACGCAGTGCAGCGGTGTCTTCGAGGAACGCCTCCGTGTATTTGGCCGTATACTCAGCCAGCGTCTTTCCCTCGGCTGCGGCGTTGCGGATAATCTTGTCGTCCACGTCGGTGATGTTCATGACGTGATCCATTTTGTAGCCGCGATAGAGCAGCCACCGCCGCAGAATGTCTTCGAAGGTGAAGGTCCGCAAGTTGCCGATGTGCGCGTAATTGTAGACCGTGGGACCGCAAGTGTACATGCGCACTGTGTTGCCTTCCAGCGGCTGAAAAGGCTCAACTTGCTGGGTGAGAGTGTTATAGAAACGGAGGGCCATTGAAAGTTAGAACTCTCATGGTACCCCAGGCTTGCCGCTTGCCCGCCACGCGACAAGGGACTTAGTCCAACCCAGGAAGCGCTCCCGCGCCACGACGGCATCGGGAAAGAGCGCGCGCAGGTCGGACGCCGAAAGCAATCGGATGGAGTCCAGGTAATGAGTCACGTAGAAGTCGCGCTGCGCGGCATCGTAGTTGGTCAACATCTTCCAAACCGAAAAGCGCTTCAGGATGGCTGCCTGCCACGAGCGCGGCAGCCAATGAACGAAAGGAGTCCACAGATGATGTTCGATGGGGAAATAGCGGTTGGGTGTTTGCACCCAATAATGCCTGCCGACGCGCGCGATCTCGGCTGCGAAACGAGCCTGCTCCGCGCGGCTTCCGACGTGTTCGATGACCGAGTTGCTGAACACCAGATCGAAGGATTGATCGGCGAACGGCAGGCTGGTTCCATCGCCCAAGACCACAATTTCCGAGGTCCCAATTTCGTATCGCGCGCGCTCCTGGTTCAACAGAACCAGCTTGGGCATCACGGGCGCCAATCGCCAGATGTCGACCGTGCCCCCGACGTCCAAGACCCGCGTGTCACTTGTGAGTCGGACCGTTCTCGCCAGCAGGGCCATGCGCCGGGCGCGAAAATGCCGCTGGAGAGATTCGAAAGGCATTGCAGGGAACTCTCAGCGTAACGCAGCGGGTTAAGCTACTCTAAAGCCATGGAAGTACATCTCGCGCCCGAGCTGCAAGCTCAAGTCGACCAGTTGGTCGTCGAGACCGGATGTCCGGTGGAGAAACTGATCGAGGATGCCTTGGCCGGATACATTGCCGAGCTTGCGCAAACGCGCGAAATGCTCGACAGCCGTTATGACGACTTGAAAAGCGGAAAGGTAAAGCCGATCTCAGGCGACGAGGTTGAGACCCATTTCCGCGAGAAGAGCGCTGCAGCTCGGCGCACGGTTCATGATCGCATATGAATTTCATCCAGAGGCCCGACTTGACCTTGACGAGATCTGGGAATTCATTCGCGGCGATAGTATCGATGCCGCCGACCGCTTGATTGCGGAAATTCTGGACCGTATTCGCGGGCTGGTGCCTTTTCCGCATCAAGGCCACAGACGTCCGGACCTGACCTCGCGCCCTCTCCGCTTTATCGCCGTTCACGGATACCTGATCGCTTATGCGCCGGATGAAGAGCCCCTATGGATTATCGCGGTAATGCATGGACATCGCAGCCTGCGCGTCATGGCGGCGATCCTCAGAGGCCGGCAATAAACCATCGCGCTGGCGGCCCACGATTTGAGGTATAAGCTAGAACCGTAATGAGCCCAGCTCAACTATGGCTCCGGCGCCCCCAGAACGCATGGCTGCGTCGGGCTGTGTTCCAAGTTCATCTTTGGTCGGGAATTATTCTGGGTGTTTACATTGTCCTGGTCTGCCTGAGCGGAAGCGCCGTCGTCTTTCGCAACGACCTGTACGATTGGCTGTTTACGAAAACCAAAGTCCAGGTTTCCGGAAAGCCTCTGACCAACCAGCAACTGACACAAGCCGCCGAGCGCACCTACCCTGGTTATACTGTTCGATCGATTGAGCGCGGACGGTTCCCAACAGAAGCCACGGAAATCTCGTTGGCCAAAGGCTGGAGGCACAAAGACCGCCTTTTCGATCAGTATCGGGGTCGCGACATTGGTCCATCGGTCGCCATCTATTACCACTTGTTGCACTGGGCAGGAGATCTTCACGGCAATCTCTTACTCGGATCGGCGGGGCTTCAGGCGAACGCGGTTGGCGGATTCCTTACCGCCATGATGTGCATTACTGGAATGGTGATTTGGTGGCCCGGAATCGCGAGCTGGCGTCGCAGCATGACGCTCCGGCGCGACGTGGGATGGAGGCGGTTCAACTGGGATCTGCACAGCGCGGTCGGATTTTGGACGGTGTCGCTGATTCTCATGTGGGGGCTCACGGGCGCATATTTTGTGTTCCCGGAACCATTCCGAGCAGTAGTCGGCACTTTTACCACGATCGATCCTCCCCGGCCCGCCCCAATTGTCTATACAACGCCCCTGACGCGGCGGCCTCGCCGACCTCCACCAACCACCGGTCAAAAAATCCTGCGCGGATTCTCGGCCGCGCACTATGGGACTTTCGGCGGCTGGCCGGTGAAAGCGCTGTGGGTGATTCTCGGGTTCGCACCTCCCGTGCTTTTTGGGACCGGGCTGCTGATGTGGTGGAACCGTGTGCTTCAACCGGCGGCCCGAAGGTTCCTGCGCGGTCCAGATCCCGCGGCGATTGAGACGGAACTGGCAAAGACATCGAAGCAGTGAGCTTCTTGATACCACCAACCAGACTACGAGGATCGAAGCGCATTGCAAAGAAAATCTCAGGTTAAAGCAGCAAATGTGTCGCTTACGGAAGTAATGCGTTTTGAGTCTAGAAATGCAAGGGCTAGGTGTGTTATTTTTTGACAATTGGCAATGTTTTATGTTCGGGGAGCAAACTTAGCAGCGAGATACCATGGATAAATTCAGCTGCTGGAACCTGGCCTGCACCGCTATCCTGTTCTGTGCGACGGCGATCGGCTTGACCGCACAGACGTTCACAATTCTTGCGAGCTTCGATGGAACCAATGGCGTAGGGCCGATTGATGCCCTCATCCAGGGTACCGACAGGAATTTCTATGGGACAACCTCGGGCGGCGATGGTACGGTTTTCAGGATTACTCCTGCGGGCGAGATTACCACCCTCTACAGTTTTTGTTCCTTGCCTGCCTGCGCCGATGGCGTTCAGCCTTTTGCCGGGCTAGTACAAGCATCAGACGGGACCTTCTATGGGACGACCCAGGGCGGCGGGACCAACGATCATGGCACAGTATTCAAGCTCACGGCAGGCGGCGCGGAGACGGTACTGTATAGCTTTTGCTCCCAGACGGACTGTGCCGACGGCGCGGCGCCTCAAAGCGCGCTGCTTCAAGCTTCAGACGGGAACTTCTACGGGACAACCTATGCCGGCGGGAGCAACGACGCTGGCACGATCTTCAAGATCACCCCGGCTGGCACACTCCAGACGCTGTACCGGTTTTGTTCCTCCTCCACCTCCTGCCTCGACGGCGAAACCCCTTATGCGGGGTTGGTTCAAGCCTCGGATGGGAACTTCTACGGAACAACCGCGGTCGGGGGTGTCTACGGGAGTGGCACAGTCTTCAAGATCACTATAGCGGGCACGCTAAGGACGCTGTATAGTTTCTGTTCCCAGGTTGGCTGCGTCGACGGCTCCTGGCCTCGCGCCGGGGTGATTCAGGCCTCGGACGGTAATTTCTACGGGACAACATTAAAAGGGGGTACAAACGCGAGTGGGACGGTCTTTAAGGTCACTCCGGGAGGTATGTTGACGACACTATACAGCTTTTGTTCCCTGCCTGGTTGCACCGACGACGGGCTTCCGATGGCGGGGCTGATTCAGGCTTCCGACGGGAACTTCTACGGTACAACTTCTGGGGGTTCGACTATCAGTGCGGGTACAATCTTCAAAATCACCACCTTCAAAATCACCACAGGCGGTGTACTAACGACGCTGACCGGCTTTTGCTCCCAGCCTAACTGCCCGGGTAACCAAGGAGCTGAGGCCGGGCTGGTTCAAGCCTCCGATGGGAACCTCTATGGGACCACTCCAAAAGATGGCGTGAATAATGATGGCACCGTTTATAGACTGGTTCTTGCTTCGGCGGTCGAGGCGCCTGTAATCAACCAGAGTGGCGGGGTGGTTAGCGGCGCTAGTTTTCTGCCAGGAATGGCTCCTAACTCGTGGATCACGATCTACGGGACCAATCTTGCCCCCAAAACGGATACGTGGCAAAGCTCGATCATGGATGGCAACCTGCCAACGTCGTTGGATGGTGTTAGCGTTAATGTCGGTGGAGCACCTGCTTATGTCTCTTACATCAGTCCGACCCAAATCAACGCGGTAACTCCCAATCTGCTTGAGACGGAAGCGGTAACGGTGTCCAGTTCGGGCGAGACCAGCTCGACGGTGTATGCCGCTATTTTTTATGCTACCGGCTCGGCCGCCCCAGCTTTCTTCCAATGGGGAAGCTACGCGATAGCCACCCGGCAGGATTTCAGCCTGGCAGTGAAGAACGGAACTTTCCCCGGTACGACGACTGTGCCGGCCAAACCCGGCGACGTGATTATTCTGTGGGGAACGGGTTTTGGTCCGACCAGTCCCGCGGCACCGGAGGGCGTTGAGGTACCTTCGAGCACCACATACAACACCGCGGGTACGGTCACCGTCACTGTGGGAGGCAAGCTAGCCACCGTCTACGGGGCGGCCTTAGCCTCTGGATATGCGGGGCTATATCAGGTGGCCATCCAGATTCCTGCTTCGTTGGCTAGCGGGGATTACTCCGTGATCGCTACTGTAGCCGGCGCGCAGTCGCCATCGACTACTCTCATTACCGTGCAAGAGTAGAAACAACGCGGCAAATCCCCGCTTCCTTGCTTACAGTGAAATAGTGCGTTTTGAATTAGAAGCCGAGTGCCCCGACACCGGCGCTCGTGCCGGGCGGATCCACACCGCGCATGGCGTCATCGAAACTCCCGTCTTCATGCCAGTGGGCACGCAGGCCACCGTCAAGGGAGTGATGCAGCGCGATTTGGAGGGGGAACTCGACGCCCACGTCATCCTGGCCAACACGTATCACTTGTTCCTGCGGCCCGGCCATGAGCTGATTCGCAAGCTGGGCGGTCTGCACCAATTCATGTCCTGGCCGCGCGCGATCCTGACGGACTCGGGCGGCTTCCAAGTCTTCAGCTTGAGCGATCTGCGCAAAATCTCAGAGGACGGCGTTCTGTTCCGATCCCACCTGGACGGCGATGCCCATCTGTTCACGCCTGAATCGACCGTCGATGTCCAGTTCGCCCTCGGCAGCGACATCATGATGCCGCTCGATGAGTGCCTGGAATATCCAGCGAGCCATGAAGCCGCCAATCAAGCCATGCGCCGGACTGTGCGATGGGCCCATTCTGCGTACCGGTACTATGAGCTCCGGGTGCAGGAAACTGAATCGGCCTCCGCGCTATTCCCTATTGTCCAGGGCTCCATGTTCGCCGACCTGCGCCGCGACTGCGCCAACGAACTTCTGGAACTCAACGCGCCGGGCTACGCGATCGGCGGCCTTTCCGTCGGCGAGCCTCGATCCTTGAGCATGGAAATGACGGAGGTGACCATGCCGTTACTGCCCCGCGATCGGCCGCGCTATGTCATGGGCGTCGGCATGCCGGAGGAACTGCCCGAGTATGTAGCTCGCGGCGTGGACATGATGGACTGCGTTTTGCCGTCGCGCAACGCGCGAAACGGGTGCCTCTTCACCTCGGGCGGGCGCGTGATTATCAAGCAGGCGCGTTACAAAGACGATCCGGCGTCCCTTGATCCCAACTGCCTCTGTATAACGTGCCGTACCTACTCGCGGGCCTATCTGCGTCACCTCTTTCAGGCGGGCGAAATGTTATTTTCCACGCTTGCCACCATCCACAATTTGAAGTACTACCTTGACATGATGCGCCAAATGAGGCAGGCTATACTGCTTGGGAGATGACAGAGTCCGCAATTCGGCGGTAGAATCGAGTTAGATCGTTCCGCCGCTGTACTCCTTGAATTCATTTTCTAATGATGATTTGCTTGTGTGATACTCGGAAACGGAACAGCCGTCCGTGAAGATAACAATGTCTGCGTTCTTGATGCTGCAACAATCCACGGGAAGTAGCCCGGTGATGGGCCTGCTCCTGCCCCTGGCCTTGGTGGCAATCTTCTATCTGCTGGTCTTCATGCCGATGCAGCGCCAGAAGAAGCAGCAACAACAGATGCTGAAGACGCTCGAAAACGGCAGCCAGGTGCTAACCACGGGGGGAATCATAGGGACCATTGTCAGTGTGAACGCCGACGATACGCTGACGTTGCGCGTCAAGCCCGACAACTTGAAACTGCAAGTGGCGCGTAGCGCGGTGGCCAGCTTGATCACCGAAGAAAAGAAGGCTGAGAAGTAATCCATGAATAGCAACGTCAAGATTAGAATCGGCATCATCATCGCGGTTATACTGGTCTGTCTTTTTGGCATCATCGGCCTTCCTAAGTCGAAGGACGAGCTGCTGGCCAACTGGAAAAAGAACATCCACCTGGGGCTCGATTTGAGCGGCGGCACGCAGTTGGTGATGCAGGTTCAACTGCAGGATGCCTTCAAAGCGGCCGCGGACAGTGCGATTGATGCGCTTAAGCAGGAACTGCTGAAGGATGGCATCACGCCGTCCGGCGATATCACCCGCAACGACCCGAACAGCATTGAAGACGCCGATAAAATAGAGATCGACGTCAAAGGCGTCCCGAGCGACAAAACCAGCCGGTTTCGAAGCATCGTCAACGATCAGTTCAGCGCCTGGGTGCCAACGGCGTTGAACGCCACAGACTATAAGCTCACCATGAAGCCGAGTGAGTCGCTCAAGATGAAGCAGGACACCCTGACCCAGACGATGGCCACCATTGAGCGCAAGATCAACGCGCTCGGCCTGGCCGAATCGTCGGTGCAGACCACCGGGCGCAGCGATGCGGAAGCCGAGCTGCTGATCCAGCTCCCCGGCGTCGACGATCCGGCGCATGTAAAGCAGTTGCTGCAGACGCAGGCGGTTCTCGAGTGGGATGAAGTGAAGGATGGTCCGTTTAACTCGCGCGAAGAAGCGCTCGCTAAGCACGGCGGAATTTTGCCCCTGAACACCAAGCTGGTGCCGACGGCCGTCCGTGGCGGCCAGGCCAGTTGGTATCTGGTTTCGCGCATCCCGGTGGTACGGGGCACCGATATTCGGGACGCCAGCGCAGCCGCTGGCGAGTTGAACCGCTGGGAGACGAATTTTGTCCTCACCCAGGAAGCCGCCAAGAAGTTCGGCGTCTACACCGAAGCCAATATCGGACAGCGCGCCGCCATCGTCGTGGATGGCGTGGTGATCAGTGCGCCTACCATTCAGAGCAAGATCAGCGATACCGGAAGAATTACGGGCGCGGCCAGCCAGGAAGAAGCCGCCGACCTGGCGTTAAACTTGCGCGCCGGATCGTTGCCTGCCGCGCTCACCATTGAAGAAGAACGAACCGTGGGTCCCTCGCTCGGGGCCGATTCCATCCGGGATGGTTTCGCGGCCGGCATTGCAGGCGTGGCGGCCGTGGTGCTGTTCATGTTGGTCTACTATAAGCGCTCCGGAATCAATGCCACCCTGGCGCTGATCCTCAATGCGGTAATTCTGATTGCCGCCCTGGCGTATTTCGACGCCACTTTGACTTTGCCCGGTATTGCGGGCGTCATTCTTACCATCGGTATGGCGGTGGATAGCAACGTTTTGATCTTTGAGCGTATCCGGGAGGAGCTGCGGGCCGGCAAGGCCGTGGTGGCCGCCGTGGATGCGGGCTTTTCCAAAGCTTTTCTGACCATTATCGACACGCACGTTACTACCGTGGTATCTTGTGCGTTTCTGTTCATCTTCGGGACCGGCCCGGTGAAGGGCTTTGCGGTTACCCTGGTGATCGGCTTGGCCGCAAACCTTTTTACAGCCGTCTTTGTATCCAGGACGATTTTTGACGCGGAGCTGTCCGGCAAGCGGCAGGTAGCGGCCCTCAGTATATGACAGAGCCCCGGTATTTGAGAGATGAACATTTAGAAGATTTTTTATGGACGGGAACTGTTTCCGTCAAGCTGGTGTCTAACTTAATCGGATGCTGGCGCTGCGACTGGTGAAATGGAATTATTCAAGCACTCAGACTTTGACTTTCTCGGCAAAAAGTGGCCGTTCATCATCCTCTCCCTCATCCTCACGGCAGCCGGCCTTATCAGCTTGGCTATCAAGGGTGGCCCGCGCTACGGCATTGACTTTCGAGGTGGGGCGCTGATCACCGTTAGTTTCGCCAATCGGCCGCCGGTGGACAAGGTCCGCGCCGCGCTGTCCGGTAAGCTTTCCGTGGAAGTACAGGAGGTTTCCGGCCGGCAGGAGGACATCATCGGCATTGACGCGCAGCAGGATGCCGACTTGCAGGTTTCGCGCCAGAAGGTGATCGACAGCCTGGACGCGGTGTTCGGGCAGCCGGCGAACGGCAAATACAATATCAACTCCAGTGGCGCGGCCGGCTTGGCCGATCATCTGCGCGATGCGTTGGCGTCGGCGAGCGTACCGATGTCGGACCAGCAACTGCAAGCGCTTGCGTCCAACATTATGGACTATAGGAAGCAGCACTCGGGGCTAATCAAGAACATTGATGAACTGAGTTCAGTACCAGGGGTCACGCCCCAGGTATTGAATGTACTCAAGCAGCAGACTTACCCGGATACCGTGGCCGTGGTGGGTACTGAGGTGGTGGGCGCCAAGATCGGCGCTGAGCTGCAACGCAAAGCTATTCTCGCGGTTTTGTATGCCCTGGGCGGGATGCTGGTTTATATCGCATTCCGATTCGAATGGATCTACGGCGCGGCCGCGGTGATCGCGGTGTTTCACGACACCATCATTACCATCGGCCTATTTTCGTTGTTCAACAAAGAGATCACGCTGACGGTGGTGGCCGCGTTATTGACCTTGGTCGGCTACTCGATGAACGATACCATCGTGACCTTCGACCGTATTCGCGAGAATCTCAAAATCCTGCGCCGCGAAGAATTAGAGCCACTCATCAACAAGAGCGTGAACCAAACCCTGAGCCGCACCGTGCTGAGCTCAGGACTGACGTTACTGACCGCTCTTGCCCTGCTGTTCTTCGGTGGCCAAGTACTAAACGGTTTCGCCTTCGCGCTAACCTGTGGCATTATCGTTGGTACCTATTCGTCGGTTTTCGTTGCTAGTCCGATCCTGATCTTCTGGCATAATTTCCTGGAGGGACGGAAGCGGAGTGCGAGGGGAGTGGCCCCACGCACAGGGCCGGTGGCTCCGGTGGCTGCAACAGCTAAGACATCCGGTGCGCCTAAGGATCGCGCGCGGCGCGGAGCCGCCAAGGTGAAATAGGCGGCAAGAGTTTGTATGATGATTTCTGCACATGCAGAGAAAGTAACTTTGGGGACGAGGTGAGGCATGTTTGAGCAAAGTTTTGTAAGCACCGCGAAAACGAACAAGTCCTGGTCGGTGTTTGTCTCGTTCGGGGTGCAGATGTTAGTGGTCGTGCTTGCGATCCTGATCCCGTTGATTTATACCGACACGCTGCCGCGCGCACAGCTAACCAGCTTCTTAGTAGCGCCACCGCCCCCGCCTCCACCGCCTCCTCCTCCGCCCCCAGCGCCGCCGAAGATAGTGAAGATCATTCCTCGCCAGTTCGATGCCGGCAAGCTGATGGCGCCGAAAACCATTCCCAAAGAGATCGCCAACATCAAGGAAGAGGAACTGCCGCCTCCGTCCAGTTCGGGCGTGGTGGGTGGCGTGGTGGGAGGAGTTCCCGGCGGAGCGCCTGGTGGCGTTCTCGGTGGTGTCCTCGGCGCAATTGGCAACGCGGCCCCTCCTCCCCCTCCGGTGAAAGAAGAAAAGAAGGCCGCCCCGTCGCGAATTCGCGTGGGCGGCAACGTGATCCAGGCCAACCTGATCCGCAAGGTCACCCCGTTGTATCCGCCGCTGGCCAAGCAAGCCCGTATACAAGGTGTCGTTCGATTCACCGCTATTATCGGCAAAGACGGCACCATTCAGAATCTGCAATTGGTGAGCGGCCATCCGTTGCTGGTGGAAGCGGCTAAACAGGCTGTTTCGCAATGGCAGTACAAACCGACTCTCCTGAACGGGGACCCGGTAGAGGTCGTAACCACGATCGAAGTCAATTTTACGTTGAGCCAATAGAAGTTTAAATTCAACTCGCAGGAGAATCAGATGTTTCTACAATTACAGGTTTGGTCGTTCATGCTTTTGCAGGACCAGGCTACTTCTTTCGACGTGCGCGGGATGTGGGAAAACATGGGATGGGCAGCTAAGCTCGTGGTCATCCTGCTGTTCTTCATGTCTGCCTGGTCGATTGGTGTAATGATCGATCGCGCGATCGCCTATAACGGCGCCCGCAAACAGTCGCGCCAGTTCGCGCCAGCGGTGGCGGGAGCCTTGCGCGAAGGCAAACTAGACGAAGCCATCAAGATCGCCGACCGCTACAACAAGAGCCATCTGGCCAAGGTTGTCGTGGCTGGCTTACAGGAATTCCGGGCGCATCAGTTGAGCTCGGAAATCTCAGGTGAAGAGATCGAAGCCTCCAAACGCGCGCTGGAGCGCTCGGAAGCCATCGTTCACGCCGAATTGAAGCGCGGCGTCAGCGGCTTGGCGACCATCGGATCGACCGCTCCCTTTGTGGGATTGTTCGGCACTGTGGTCGGTATCATTCACGCGTTCCAGGGCATCGCCACACAAAAGGCGACTGGTCTCGGCGCGGTCGCCGGCGGTATTTCGGAAGCCCTGGTCACCACGGCTATCGGTCTGTTCGTGGCTGTCCCCGCGGTATGGGCGTTCAACTATTTCACCAACCGCATCGACGCGTTTGACGTGGAGATGGGTAACTCCAGCTCCGAGCTTCTGGACTATTTCCTGAAGCGCGTCGGACGTGCGACTGCGGCGAAGTAGTTTTTTTAGAAGTGACTGCGAGTTGAATTCGGAAGGGGCGCGGCCGATTGATTAAGAGCTGCCTCGCCCCTTTACCGGAAGGAGTTTGGAATGGAAAAGAAAAAAGCTGCCCCGCCCGTAGCCGACATCAACGTCACACCGATGGTGGACGTGATGCTTGTGCTGCTCATCATCTTCATGGTTATCACGCCCATGCTCACCAAAGGCCAGAGCGTGGATAAGGTAAAGACCAAGAATCCCGTCACCATGCAAGCGGCCGACAAGGAAGACGCAATCCTGATTTCGATCACCCGCAATGGCAGCGTGTTCTTGAGTCCGGGCAACATCAGGCTCTCGGGGCCGGATCAGCTTCCCGAAAGAGTTCGCGATCTGCTTACCAACAGAGTCGACAAGACGGTATATATCGTGGGCGATGCCCGCGCCAGGTATTCCATCGTGGAAGATGTCGTGGATAACCTGCGGGCGGCCGGAGTGAACGAAATCGGACTCATCACCGAAGAGCCGCACGAGAACAAGACGCCACAGCAGGCGGCGGCCGACGCTGCAGCGGCTGCGGCGGCGAAGTAAGAGTTGACCTGTTTAGTCAAGATCTAAGAAGAAAACGAGGTAACGAATTATGGCAATGGCAGTAGGTGGTAAGGCCGGCGGGCCACGATGCGATATCAACATGACGCCGATGATCGACATCCTGCTGGTGCTGCTGATCATTTTCATGGTCATCACGCCCCTGACGCCGCACGGATTGGAAGCTTTGGCGCCGGAACCCCCGGATAAGAAGAATCAGCCGCCTCCCGATCAGGATCGTACGGTGGTGATTGTCATCGACAAAGATAAAAGCATGCACATTAATAACGAAGACACCGACATGCAGAAGTTGGGTCCGCGGCTGGAGCAGATCTTTAAGACTCGCGCCGAGCGGGTGGTCTTCGTGAAGGGCGATCCCGACCTGGAGTATCAAACCGTGGCCCAGGCCATCGACATCGCCAAAGGCGCGCAGATCGACAAAGTCGGTCTGATGACTCCCAAGCTGGAAGCGGGGAACTAAAACTGGAATTCAGAAGCCAGACTCCAGAATTCGGACTGTCCAAGGTTAACGTCATGAAGAGCACAATGCTGGTAGCGGGAATCGGATTGCTGATTCTCTTCTCAACGGGCTGCGACAAACTCAGGTCGCGCGACGCCCTCAATCACGGTGTCCAAGCTTACAAGGGCGCTCATTACACGGAGGCCGTGGATTTCTTCAAGAATGCGGTGCAACTGGATCCGGACAACACCATGCCGCGCTTGTACCTGGCCACCGCTTACATGAGCCAATACATTCCAGGCGCCGAATCGCCGGAAAATATACAGCTCGCCAAAGAGGCAAAAGAGGAATTCCAGAAGGTTCTGGAGAAGAGCCCATCGGATACCACCGCGCTGGCCTCGCTGGCATCATTAAGCTACCAGCAAGCGCAGGGCATGCCGGACCTGGAACAGAAAATCAAGAAGCTGGATGAATCCAAGGAATGGGACCTCAAGCTGATCGCGGCCGATCCCCAAAACAAGGAAGGCTTTTACAGCTTGGCGGTCATTGATTGGATCAAGTGGTACGCGGCGTGGACGAAAGCTCGCCAGGACCTGGGATTGAAGCCTGAAGAGGCAGGCCCACTGAAGGACAAGAAAGTGAAGGCCGATCTGCAGACGCAGTATAGCGCCCTCATCGACGATGGCATCAAGAACCTGCAGAAGGCGTTGGATATCGATCCCAATTACGACGATGCCATGGCCTACATGAACCTGCTGATCCGCGAGAAGGCGGATCTGGACGACACGCCGGAACAGTACAAGGCCGATACCGACACCGCTGACAAGTGGGTGCAGAAAGCGCTGGACACCAAGAAGATGAAGGCCAAAAAGGCAGCAGAAGCAGCGGCTGCCGCGGGTGGTGGTATCCAGGCCGAAGAAAAGTAACCACGCAACCGTGTTGCGTTTCCGGGACGGCTAGAGCAAGTGAAGCGGCTTGCTCTGCCTCTCCGTCACCCGCCCGATGCGATAAGCGTCGGGCATTTTCTTTTCCAGCGATGCGGCATCGCGCTCCGCCAAAGCAATCAACAGCCCGCCCGAAGTTTGTGGATCGTAGAGCAAATCATCGAACTCTGAAGTTCCCTCCACGCAAGAAGACGCAAACTCCCGATTGTTCTTGAGCCCTCCCGGGATCGCTCCCAGCCACGCGTATTCCAGTGCACCGGGCAGAAATTGAACCGCGCGCGGATCGATTTCGAGAGTTACCTTGCTTGCCAGCGCCATCTCGCGCGCGTGCCCGATCAGCCCGAATCCCGTCACGTCCGTGCATCCATGCACCGGGAACTCGAGCATCGCTTTGCAGGCTTCGCGATTCAGCTTCAACATCGATTGGATGGCTGTGTCCACATCGGATTGCTTCGCGATTCCCTGCTTCAACGCCGTCGAGATGACGCCGGTTCCAATGCGCTTGGTGAACATCAGCACATCGCCTGACCTGGCGCCGGCATTGGTCTTGATTGCGCCCGGATGGATCAACCCGGTCACGGCATATCCGAATTTCACTTCGTTGTCAGCGACGCTGTGCCCACCCAGCAGCGCGCAATCCGCTTCCTGGATCTTCTCTGCCCCGCCCTTGAGCATTTCGGCCAACTCGTCGAGATCGCCCTTGGCCGGCCACGCGAGGATAGAAAGCGCCGAGATTGGATTGCCGCCCATGGCGTAGACATCGCTCAGGGCGTTGGCGGCCGCAATGGCGCCGAAGGTGTAGGGGTCGTCGACAATGGGCGAAAAGAAGTCGACAGTCTGGACCAACGCCATCTCCGGCGATAGCTTGAACACACCGGCGTCGTCGCAGGTATCGAAGCCAACCAGTACGTCTTCGTTCGCAAAGCGGGGGATGCGGCCGAGCACCTGATGCAGAATCGTTGGACTCAGTTTGGAGGCGCAGCCGCCGGAAGACGTGCGCGCGGTGAGAGAAGGCACAAGTTAAGAATACAGAATTCAGAAGTCAGAATTCAGAAGAGAGGATGGGGCCTCACGGCCCACGACTTCATTTGGAACGGGCGCCGGCACAGACCTTTCGGGATCTCATCACTTGGCAGCGGTCCCACCAATTAGTTCTATCCATCTATCAGATGACGGCTGGGTTTCCGAAATACGAGTTATTTGGGCTCTCCAGTCAGCTTCGGCGCGCTGCCGTATCTGTTGCGGCTAACATCGCCGAAGGATTCAAACGAAGAGGAAAAGCTGGCAAGGCGCGCTTTCTGAATATCGCCCAAGCCTCTCTGGAAGAATGCCGATACTATCTGATTCTCACGCAGGATCTGCAATACGGCGAGACCGATGCTCCCATGGTTTTGCTCGAAGAAGCCAGTAAATGTCTCGAAGGGTACATCCAACGCATTCTGAATTCTGACTTCTGAATTCTGGCGTCCTCCCCCTACCCTCGATACAACATAAGGTACACGACCACTCCTGTAACGCTCACATACATCCAAATCGGAAGCGTCCAGCGCGCGATGGCTCGATGGCGCGGTACGTCCATGCGCAGCCCGCGCCGCAGCGTAATGATCGCAAGCACCGGAGTGATCACGGCGAGGATGGTATGCGTGGTCAGGATTGTTAGATAGAGATAACGAAGAAATCCGGTCTTCTGGTAATACACGATGCCCGCGTTCAAGTGGTACACGACGTAACAAATCAGGAACAGCACCGACACCGAGAACGCCGTCAGCATCACGCGTTTATGCGCCTGAATTCGTTTCTTGCGGATCAGTGTATAGCCGATTGCCAGCAACACCGCAGCGATGCCGTTCAGGGTGGCATTCACCGCAGGCAGCGAATGGATGTCCATCAGGTGCGTTCTCGCGCTAGCGCGGAAACGTCCGAAATTACTTTGGGGATCGACGAGGGCTCCGACGTATCGTAGTATCCGCGAATGCGGCCTTGGCGATCCACCAGCACGAAACGCGTGCTGTGCTGCATGGTGGCATCGAGATTGCCAAGCTTGAATGCATCGCGATCCAGCATCTGCAGCGTGGGCACGGGGCCGGTCAGGAAAGACCAGACTGCAGGCAACGCTCCGTGCGTTTTCGCGTAGGCGGCCAGCACCGGCGGCGTATCTTGCGCAGGGTCCACGGTAAAGGACACCAGCCGCACATCGGGCAGTTTCAACACCGCATTCTGCACTTCCCGCATCTGCGATGTCATGCGCGGGCACGGACCGGGGCAGGTAGTGTAGATGAAATCGGCCACCCAGATTTTGCCCGCCAGAACCTGGCTGTGGAACGGCTGGCCATCTTGCGCCACCAGTTCAAATTGTGGAATTTGGCCTAGAATTTCGAGCGCAGGGGCGCGC
The DNA here is from genome assembly GCA_049518655.1 of Bryobacteraceae bacterium. Classification (GTDB taxonomy): domain Bacteria; phylum Acidobacteriota; class Terriglobia; order Bryobacterales; family Bryobacteraceae; genus Palsa-89. The sequence continues at coordinate 72,095 of JBEKRO010000027.1, forward strand.
CGCGAACACGCCGCCAGGGCGCACACCAACGCGACAACAGCCAACAGCTTCATGCGGGACGGTCAAACAACATCAGGCTGAATAGCAGCGGCAAATAAACCACCGAGGCCAGCAACACACGCCGTGCCTGCTGCCGCGTGCGATCCGTGCGGATGCCCAGGCCGTAGTACAGGAACACCAGGCCCAGCGCGAGCGCGCCATACAGATAAACATTACCGGCCATCGCGAGAAACTTCGGCATCAGGCTGATAGGGATGAGCGCGATGGAGTACAGCATGATGCGGCGCGCGGTGGACTTTCCGTCGGGCTCCACCACGGGCAGCATACGAATGCCCGCGCGCGCGTAGTCGTCTTTGTACATCCAAGCGATGGCGTAGAAATGTGGGAACTGCCACAGGAACAGAATCGCGAAGAGAGCCCAGGCATCCCAGGTCAGCGTGCCGCTGGCTGCGGCGAACCCGATGAGCGGAGGCATCGCGCCGGGAAGCGACCCGAAGGTTGTGGAGTGTGGCGAGCGCTGCTTCAGCGGCGTGTAGATGAACAGATAAGTCAGCAGCGTGAAGAGACCGAGCAGCGCTGCCAGCGGATTCGCACCGAACCACAACTCTACGAATCCGGCCACCGAAATTGCGATGGAGAATACCAGGGCTTTTCCCGCATCCAGCCGGCCCGATGGTAGCGGACGAGCCTGCGTGCGCCGCATCTTCCCATCGGCCACGCGCTCATACCACTGATTCAAGGCGGCGGTTCCAGAAGCGATCAGTCCGGTTCCGACGATGGTATGGAGCAGCGTCCAGAAATGCCAGCCGGGCACCCCTCTTTGGATACCAAAAAAGTATCCAACACCTGTGCTCATCAAGATGAGCCAAGTGATTCGCGGCTTGGTTAACGCGATGTAGTCCTTCATCGAGGAGAGACTGAAACAGAGAACTTTAACTTCTTAAGGTAGCACAGGAAGCTAGCGGTCCGGCAATATATTTTACGGTCTAGGCGCAATCGGGGCCGCGCTGGCGAACTCGCGCTCGGCGTCGGCGACGGTCGGATACGACGGCAGGATGGTGCTGACCTTGCTCATATTCAGCAGCACTCGCACGCGATCGGAAATCCCAACGGCGGCAAAGTGTACGCCGATTCTCTGGGTGTGCGCCCAGTGGCTGAGCAACGAGCCTAATCCCACCGAATCCATGTAGGGCACGCCAGAAAAGTCGATGATGGTACTCTTCAAATCCGGCTGTCGTATGGCCGCTTGAAACTCGAACACCGTTCCGATGGTCAGCGGACCTTGCAGGGCGAGGATGGTAACGTCGGGTAACGAGCCGGGCATCGGCTGGATCTGAAGTTGGTCCATGGACTAGACGGCTGTCACCGAAGACGAATTGCTGGATGCAAATGCGCGTTCCGCATCGGCGGCAGTGGGATACTGCGGCAGGATTTTGCCGACACCGGTCATTTCGAGTATCACGCGCACCTTCTCCGACATGGCGACCAGGGCAAATTTCGAGTTATGCCTCTGCGTGTGCGACCAGTGGCTAAGGAGGACGCCCAGCCCGCCCGAATCCATGTAGGGCACGGCCGAAAAATCGATGATGGTGCTTTTCAGGTCGGGCTGGCGCAGCAGGGTTTGAAAGTCGAACAAGGTGGCGAGCGTGAGCGGGCCCTTCAGGGTGAGGATGGTGACGTCGGGAACGGAACTGGCCGAGCGCTCGATTTCGAGTTGGTCCATGGGGAGCATTTTATACCTCGCAGATTACAGGGGCGTTACAGAAGAGTTTAGCGCAGCGGAGGAGTTCTACAGGCGCTTATAACCTGGCCGCCCGGGGCCTGTGTACGTAATCGACGAACACGTCGATGGCGTCTCCCCGCCGTCGTAGTTTCCTGCGGTACACCCGGCATTTGCATCGTTTGTCGGTGGGGCTATCTGGGAGCAACCTGTGCCGTTATCGTTGTAGTAACTCGTAATAGAAGGAGCGTCATCTTCGATTGACCCCGGGTCGGTGCCGCCATAGACATATGAAGAAAAGCTCGACGCGGTACAGTCTTTGCCCGTCGGATTGTTGGCGTTCACAGGATCGCCGAGCACATACGAGTAGCGATTCCAGCTTTGGGGGATGGTTGGGCTAACACTCCTCCGATACCGGTCCGGGGTCATGAGCCTTCCATAAGCGCTGGAGTAGTAGAGATTGTCCGTTGTTCACCTGTGAGCCAGCAGCAGCCAGCCGCCAACAGCGATCGAGAGGAATCCTACCAGCCGAAGCCCCCTGGTGTGCTTAGCCGCCGTTCGATCGTCGTCCTGGATACCGCCGCCGAAGGCAGCCAAAATGCTGAATGGCTTCCACAAGAGGCCAACTCCCAGGCCAATGAGGACCACGCAGAATGCGTCAATTCCGTCCCGGATGACTTGCATCAGTGTCAGCCCGAAGGCAAGGAGTATCGCTCCGGAAAAACGGAATCTGAGCCTCAGAACCCGCGACTCCGCAACAGCCGTCGGATTCGCATAGGCCATCAATTCGCCGGGGCTGTTGCGGTTCATTAACTTGAATAACTTCGAAAGACTAACTGGGTTAAGCAGGGCGACAATTCCGTATAGGCATGCAGCTCCAGCGAGCACGTACTTCCCCCAATCACGGGACAGATTATCAATGGCAGATTGAATAACCATAGGAAAAGCTCATTCCTGGCCAGCCAGCCGCAGGGCCACCGATGGCGCCTGCCGAGCCGTACGCGACTTGGTATCCCACCCAATTCTGAATTATAACGCTTGCAGAACCGCCCCAGCCGCTGAGGATGCTCGTGGCCTGGGACAGATTCCCTGTGGCCAAGGGCGTGCCGAACGTTCCGGCGCTCGCACTCCTTCCCCAACCAGCTGCAAGGCCAAGCGAGAGGCACGATCCGTTCCCTGGCCCTAGCAAATTTACGCCAATTTGCACACCTAACGGGCCGTAAACAGGAATGAAGACAGATCCGCTTGCTGGGCTGTTTGAAATAGAGCCAGGCTGAGAACCGCTGCCTCCGGTATCCGACGCCGGAGTGCCCGCGTCGGCGCCTTGCCCTGCCGGGCTGTTGATATTATCATTTTCGTCGGTGGTTCCCGTCGTGTCGGCCGAGCCCGTGTATGAAACGGACGAGCACGTCGATGGCGTCTCCCCGCCGTCGTAGTTTCCTGCGGTACACCCGGCGGCATTTGCATCGTTTGTCGGTGGGGCTATCTGGGAGCAAGATGCGCCGTTATCGTTGTAGTAACTCGTAATAGACGGAGCGTCATCATTGATATCCGGGTCGGTGCCGCCATAGACATATGAAGAAAAGCTCGACGCGGTACAGTCTTTGCCGGTCGGATCGTTGGAATTGACAGGATCGCCGAGCACGTATGAGTAGCGATTCCAGCTCTGGGGGGTATTTGGCTTGGCGCTCTTCCGATATCGACCCGGGGTCATGAATCTCCCATAGGTGTTGTTGTAGTAGCGATTATCGACATATGGAATCCTATCGATGTTGAGGCACCGCTTCTCCTACAGGTGCGATTTCCGCTTAATATGGGCCAAATAGGCGTACGCTAACATAAGTAGAAGATCCGGCAACGCCACCTTCTGGGCGACTAAGAAAATTCCGCGTAGTCCGTCGTCTGCGAACCCGGAAATCTCAACTAGGACGAA
>JBEKRO010000028.1:0-62404 GCA_049518655.1 Bryobacteraceae bacterium
CTCCTTCCACGGCATTGCTTCCAAGCATGCCGTTCGAGGAACCCAAAACCGTCAACCCCAATAAAGTGTTACCCATGTCCCCGGATAGAACTGTTACCCATGTCCCCGGTTTGGACCCTTACCGAGCCGCGACCAATGGGAGCGGTCTACCTAGAAACAACTTCCTGGCCTGATCGGTCACACTGAAGTTAAGTGGCGACCGACAAGTCTACGACGATTCCTGATTCCGACCCGCTCTGGTACAAAGACGCAGTCATCTATGAAGTCCACGTGCGCGCGTTCTACGACAGCGACGAGGACGGAATGGGCGACTTTCGCGGGCTTACCAAGAAGCTGGACTACCTTCAAGACTTGGGCATCACAGCCATCTGGCTCTTGCCTTTTTTCCCCTCACCCTGGCGCGACGATGGTTACGATATCTCCGACTACAATGACGTTCATCCCTCCTACGGGACGCTGAGGGATTTCCAAAATTTCCTGAAACAGGCGCATCGCCGCGGCATCCGCGTCCTCACGGAAGTGGTACTGAACCATACCTCCGACCAGCATCCCTGGTTCCAGCGCTCGCGCCACGCCGCCCCCGGAACACGCTGGCGCGACTTCTATGTCTGGAGCGACACGGCGGAGAAATATCAGGACGCGCGCATCATCTTCAAGGATTTTGAAACCTCCAATTGGACCTGGGACCCGGTGGCCAAGGCGTATTACTGGCATCGTTTCTACTCGCACCAGCCCGATCTCAACTTCGACAGCCCGCATGTCCAGGAGGCGATCCTGGAGGTAATCGACTTTTGGTTCGACCTCGGCGTCGACGGATTTCGCCTGGACGCCGTGCCCTATCTTTACGAACGCCAGGGCACTAATTGCGAGAACCTTCCCGAGACCCACGCCTTCCTAAAACAGCTTCGCGAGCACATCGACAAGAAATACAAGGACCGTATTCTGCTTGCCGAAGCCAACCAGTGGCCCGAGGACGCAGTGGCCTATTTTGCCGATGGGTCGGAATGCCACATGGCGTTTCACTTTCCGCTGATGCCGCGCCTGTTCATGGCCATTCGCATGGAGGATCGCTTCCCGATCATGGAGATCCTGCAAGAGACGCCGGCCATCCCGTCCAACTGCCAATGGGCGCTGTTCCTGCGCAATCACGATGAGCTCACGCTCGAAATGGTGACGGACGAAGAGCGCGACTACATGTATCGCGTCTACGCGCACGACCGGCGCATGCGCATCAATCTCGGCATTCGCCGGCGCCTGGCCCCGCTGCTCGAAAACGACCGCCGCAAGATTGAGTTGATGAACGCGCTGTTGTTCTCACTGCCGGGAACCCCGGTCATCTATTACGGCGACGAGATCGGCATGGGCGACAACATCTATCTGGGCGACCGCAATGGCGTCCGCACTCCCATGCAATGGAGCTCTGATCGTAATGCCGGCTTCTCGCGATCCAATCCGCAGAGGCTCTACATGCCGATTACTATCGACCCCGCGTATCATTACGAAGCCATCAACGTGGAGGGGCAGCAGAACAATCCGCACTCGCTGCTGTGGTGGACCAAGCACTTGATCGAACAGCGCAAGCAGTTCAAGGCGCTGGGCCGGGGAACGCTTGAATTTCTGCGTCCGTCGAATCGCAAGGTGCTCGCGTTTTTTCGGCGCTATGAGGACGAGATCGTCCTGGTGATCGCGAATCTCTCGCGCTTTCCACAGCACGTGGAGTTGGATCTGGCCGATGTGAAGGGAATGACTCCGATCGAGATGTTCGGGCGCGCGGAATTCCCGCCGGTGAACGACCAGCCATATCAAGTGACGCTCGGGTCGTTGGGCTTCTACTGGTTTGCGTTTCAGGCCAAGCAGGCTCATCAGGAGACCATCCAGACGCCGGAGACGCCCTCCGGTTTGCCGTTGATTGTCGTCGAATCGTGGGCGCATGTCTTTCAAGGCCGGAGCCTGGCGGTTCTACTGCGCCGCCTGCCTGCGTATCTCAAGACGCGCCGATGGTTCCAGGGCAAGGAACGAACCATCCGCACTATCGATGCTTTAGACACCATTCCGATTCCGGATACGTCGGCTCAGCTGCTGTTGGGGGAAGTAGAATACACGGACGGCGATCCCGAGATCTACGCCATGCCCGGCTCGGTTGCAATCGGCGACGCGGCCGAGCAAGTGAAGGCCAAGTTGATGGATGTCTCGGTAGCGCAGTTGCATGCCGAGGACGGAACGCGCGGCGTACTTTACAGCGCGATTTTTGATCCGGCATTTGGCAATGCGCTCTTCAGCGCCATTCTTCGCAGGCGTCGTTTTCGCGGACGATCGGGCGAACTGGTGGGTTCCCATACGCGCGCCTTTCGCGCTGCTTGGGGCGAGAGTCACCCCGATCTCGGCCCTGCCGTATTGAAGGCTGAACAATCCAATACATCTATCGCCTTTGGAAATCGGTTCATCCTCAAAATCTATCGCCGCGTGGAGCCGGGTATCCATCCGGAAGTGGAGATCGGAACGTTCCTCACCGAGAGGAACTTTCCCTACAGCGCGCCGCTTACTGGCGTCATCGAATACCGGCCCAATGACGGTGAGCCGATGACGATTGCTTCCCTCCATGCATTCGTACAAGATCAGCAGGGCGACGCTTGGAACTATACGCTGGATTCCCTCAGCCAGTTCTTCGAAGCGGCGCTGGCGCGCAAAGAGAGCGACTTCGCCGGTCCCGACGGTAGCCATCATCCCTTCGACTTGCGCAAAGTCGAGGTTCCAGCTCACGCTCATGAATCCATAGGCACCTATCTAGACTCCGCTCTTTTGCTCGGCCGGCGGGTGGCCGATCTGCACCTGGCGCTGAGTTCGGATGTATTGGATCCTCAATTTGCGCCGGAACCGTTCACGGACCATTACCGCCATGCGATCTTTCATAGCGTGATGGGTCTGTCCGCCGAAGCATTTCAGCTCTTGCGGCAGCGCCTGAAATTGCTGCCCGCTTCTGTACAGGCTGACGCTCAGAAAGTGCTGGATGCTCGCGAAGAGATACGTGCACGCGCGCGCCTGATTTCAGAACGCCGCCTGTACTCGCTGCGGACTCGCATCCACGACGATCTGGGTTTGAACCGCGTGCTGCACACCGGTAAGGATTTCGTGTTCATCGGTTTTGATGGCCCGCCCGATCGCACGCTAGGCGGGCGGAGGATCAAGCGATCGCCGCTGCGCGACGTCGCAAGCATGCTTTTGTCCTTCCAATATGCGGCCCAGGCCGTCTTCTTCGATCAGCTTCCCGGCGTGACACGGCGTCCCGAGACTACGAACGCGCTGGAATTCTGGGCACGTTACTGGTCCGATTGGGTGTCGGCTGCGTTTTTGAAGGGTTATCTCGAAGCTCTTGGCCAACTCGGAGCTCCTGGCCAACTCGGAGCTCTTGGCCAAAGAGACGTGCCCGGCCCAAGCCCCCTGATTCCACAGACGGAGGTGGAGTTACGATTGCTGCTGGACCACTGTCTTCTCGAACAAGCACTGGAAGGAGTGAGTGCGGAACTTCGCAAAAGGCCCGATTGGGCGCGAGTCCCCATCGGAATGCTGTTGCGAATTCTCGCGAGTCCGCGACCGTAACATCATTGTAACTTGGGGTGAAATCTTATCTCCTCTCCGGAGTCATATTGAGCGGAGCGCACAGCGCGGGGCGCGCACGCAACGGATGAAGAAGGATCGCGACCCGCTGTGTTGTGCGCGATAAAATCATGAAGCGCCGCGAGACACAACCGGTTTACACGCCATCCGCCACCTATCGTTTGCAGTTCAATAAAGCGTTTACTTTTGAAGACGCAGCCGGTCTGGTGGAGTACTTGGATGACCTGGGCATCACCGACATCTACGCGTCACCGTTTCTCATGGCCCGGCCCGGAAGCGTTCACGGCTATGATGTCACCGATCAGTCGCGCTTCAATCCAGAGATCGGCGACGAGGCATCGTTCGTACGGCTTTCAGAAGCGCTACAGCGCCGCAAAATGGGATTGATTGCCGACGTGGTTCCCAACCACATGTGCATCACGCATCCTTCCAACCTGTGGTGGTGGGACGTATTAGAGAACGGCCCCAGCAGTCCGTTCGCGCGATACTTCGATATTGACTGGCATCCGCCCAAACAAGAGCTGGTAAATAAGGTTTTACTGCCGACGCTCGGAGATCAATATGGCCGCGTGCTGGAGAATCAGGAGATCCAGATCGTTTACGCCGACGGCCAATTTCACGCGTCCGTCTACGATACGCCGCTGCCTTTGGCGCCACGCACCTGGACCATGATTCTGGAGCCGGCGGTGTCCAGACTGCGCGAGAAGCTGGGCGCCGAGAATGAGCATGTGGCTGAGATGGAGAGCATTGTCACTTCGCTCAGCCATTTGGCCGGTCCCACCGAAACAGACGATGCCAAGATCCGCGAGCGTCAACGGGAGAAGGAAATCGTCAAACGCAGGCTGTCCAGTTTGTTGGAAGCCAGCACGGAAGCCAAGGCTTCGATCGATGCATCGTTGGTTGAACTGAACGGCCGGAGTGGCGAGCCGGGCAGCTTCGATCGCTTGGAGAGGCTGCTCGAGAGCGAAGCTTATCGCCTCAGCTTCTGGCGCGTCGCCATGGACGAAATCAACTACCGGCGGTTCTTCGACATCAACGATCTGGCGGCCATTCGCGTGGAAGACCCCGAGGTGTTTTCGGCCGTGCACGCCCTGATTTTCGCTCTCGTTCGCCAGGGCCACATCCGCGGGCTGCGCGTGGATCATCCCGACGGGCTCTTCGAGCCGGAGAAGTATTTCCGCTTTTTGCAGGACGCGTGTAAGGCCTGGAGCGCTGCTTTGAATGGGCACGCCAAGCAAGACAACCCCAATGGGACGTTTTACATCGTGGCGGAGAAGATCCTGAACGGTAATGAGCCCTTGCGCGCCGAATGGGCCGTGGAGGGCACCACCGGCTACGGGTTTCTCAACCTGGTGAATGGGCTGTTTGTCGATCACTCCAAGGAAAGAGCGTTCCAACAGCTTTATCGCCGCTTCACGGGATGGACCGCGGCCTTCGACGATCTGGTGTCGGACAGCAAGCGTCTCATCCTGCAAGTGGCCATGTCGAGCGAGCTGAATGTCCTGGCCCGAAGGCTAGACCATATTTCCGAACAGCATCGTTGGTCTCGCGATTTTACACTCGAAAGTTTGCGCGATGGGTTGCGTGAAGTGCTGGCAGCCTTTCCGGTTTATCGTACCTACGTGGCGAGCGATCAGAACGAAGTGGATGCGCAGGACCGGCGTCAGGTAAACATCGCAAGCCGGCAGGCCAAGCTGCGGAATCCCGCCATCAGCAAATCGGTTTTCGATTTTATCCAAAATGTTCTTTTGCTGGAGCATCCCAAGGGGGTGGACGACGCCCAGCGCGCCGAACGGAAATTGTTCGCCATGCGATTCCAGCAACTCTCCGCGCCCGTGATGGCCAAGGGCGTGGAAGACACCGCATTCTACCGCTATTATCCGCTCGCATCTCTGAACGAAGTGGGTGGCGATCCGGCGCACTTTGGCGTATCGGTGAATGCGTTTCACCGGCGGAATTTGATCCGTCGCGAGTTGTGGCCCAACAGCATGAGCGCCAGCTCCACGCACGACACCAAACGCGGCGAAGATGTCCGGGCGCGTATGAATGTGCTTTCCGAAACGCCCGGAGAATGGTACCGCGCCATTCGCCGCTGGCGGGAGCTGAATCGGTCCGCCAAAACCCGGGTGGATGACCGTCACGCGCCGGATGCCAACGAAGAATACCTGCTGTATCAAACACTGGTGGGCACTTGGCCGCTGTATCCGATGAATGCCGAGGAGCACGAGGCTTATATTCGGAGAATCGACGGCTACATGCAGAAGGCGCTGCATGAGGCCAAGGTCCACACCAGTTGGGTGAATCCCAACGGCGAGTATGAAAAAGCGGTCACCAAGTTTGTGGAGCGCGTGCTGGAGCTCTCGCCCGGCAACGTATTCTTGCAGGAGTTGCGCCAATTTCAAGGTCCGATCGCGAAGGCTGGCATGTGGAACTCCGTCGCGCAACTGGTGCTGAAAATCGCGTCGCCCGGCGTTCCGGATTTTTATCAGGGCAACGACCTTTGGGCCTTCGATCTGGTGGACCCCGACAACCGGCGCGCCGTGAATTATGACCTGCGCCGTCAAATGCTCAAGAGCCTGCAAGAGCAGACGGAGCGGGATCGAGCTGCGCTGGTGGATCGGCTGCGCGAAAACCTGTGCGACGGCGCGATCAAGCTCTATGTCACCAGCGAGGCGCTGCGATTCCGGCGAGATCATCGCGATCTATTCGCGCAAGGCTCCTACACCGCCCTGGCCGCGGAAGGAAGCCGGGACAGGCATGTCGTCGCGTTCTCGCGCGCGACAGAGAACCAGACGTTGATTGCCGTGACCGGCCGCTTCTTCCTGAAGTTGTGTAACTCCCACAACAAGCCGTTCGGCGACGTTTGGGGCAACACCACGGTCGAGCTTCCCAAGAAGGCCGCGCATCGGACCTTCCACGACATTGTCACCGGCGAAACCCTCACTGCCGAGCAACGCGAAGGCGGCCTGTTTCTCCCGGTGAGCAAGGTTTTCTCGCACTGCCCTGTTGCACTCCTGTTCGCCGAGAGCACGGGTTAATGGACAAGGGCACGCCCTGGAGCTTGTCGTACGGTGCAGCTCCCTTGGATAGCGAAGGCGTGCGGTTTCGCGTGTGGGCGCCCGACGCGAGTTCTTTATCCCTGCAATTATCGCACCGGCCTCCGCTGCCAATGCATCGCCACGGCGAGGACTTTTACTTGATAGCGCCAGATGTTCGGGCGGGAGACACTTATTCGTTCCTTCTTGAAGACGGCCGGGTGCGTCCCGATCCGGTTTCGCGCGCGCAACCCGAGGGCGTGCATGGCGCGTCTCAGGTTGTCGACCCTGATTCCTTCGTTTGGTCCGATCACAATTGGAAGGGCATCGCCCTCTCCGATTACATCTTTTACGAAGTCCACACCGGCACGTTCACGCCCGAGGGTACCTTCCGGAGCGCCATCTCGAAGCTGGACCACTTGAAGAATCTAGGAATCACCGCCGTCGAGCTAATGCCTGTTGGTGAATTTCCCGGCTCGCGGAATTGGGGCTACGACCAGGTGGATCTGTACGCTCCGCACTCGGCTTACGGCGGCCCCGATGGCCTGAAAAGCTTCGTGGACGCGTGCCACCAAGCAGGACTCGCAGTGGTGCTCGATGTTATTTACAATCACCTGGGCCCCGAAGGCAACTACCTCGCCGAATTCGGCCCCTATTTCACCGACCAATACCGGACGCCCTGGGGACGCGCGATGAACTACGATGGCCCCGGACGCGACGGTGTCCGGCGCTTCGTCATCGACAACGCGCTCTTTTGGCTGACCGAGTATCACATCGATGCTTTGCGGCTCGATGCCATCCACGGGATCTTCGACTTTAGCGCCCGCCATATCCTGGCGGAACTTCGCGATGAATTTCATGAACAAGCCGCGGCCCTGGGACGACAAGCTTGGATCATTGCCGAGAGCGATCTCAACGATGTGCGCGTGCTCCATCCGCACGCCTGGGGCGGCCATGCCCTGGATGCCCAGTGGCTGGATGAATTCCACCATTCGGTTCGCACTTACCTGACCGGGGCGAATCGCGCGTATTTAGCCGGGTTCGGCGAGTTGCGGCACATTCAAAAAGCGATCACCGAAGGGTTTGTTTATGACGGTTGTTACTCCTCGTTTCGACGGCGGCACTTTGGGAGTTCCTCCCGCGATCTGCCGGGGGATCGGTTTGTCGCGTTCATTCAAAATCACGACCAGATCGCCAACACCAGCCAGGGCGCCCGTTTGTCTCAGCTGATGTCGATGGAGCAATACAAGATTGCTGTTGCGCTGCTCTTGTGCTCGCCTTGCTTGCCATTGTTATTCATGGGCGAGGAGTTTGCCGAAACCAATCCGTTCCTCTATTTCACCAGCCACAGCGATCCTGGACTTGCGCGGTTGGTCAGCGAAGGGCGCTGGAAGGAATTTGAAGAATTGACCGTGGCCGGCGATTTCGTGGATCCCCAAGCGAGCGAAGCTTTCGAGCGATCGAAGATTACCTGGAGCTTGCTAGACGGTGCAGATCACGGAGCTGTCCTTGGTCTCTATCGCGACCTCATCGCTCTTCGCAAACGATGGCCGTGCCTCCACAATGGCCGAAAAGATCTGACGCGGGTTAAGTTTGATGAAGCTGCGCGATGGCTTCGAATGGATCGCGGCGATCCTTCGGGCAGCTGCGCCGCGCTGTTTTGCAATTTCTCCGATAACGAAATTGCACCCAACTTGAAAGGGAGACTCGCCTTGTCTACCGCGGGCTCCGGGAACCCGACGACGGTGCCCGGTTGCAGCGCGTCGCTTTATCTGGCTTAGGCCTTGGACGCAATCGAACGTGATCGCGGCCGATCGCTGGTGGCGAAATCAGCCTTCGCTTCCGTCGTCGCCGACACGTCCTCGGCGCCGGTCTGCTCCAGGATCTCGCGGGCCGACTTCACCCATTCCCGGTCATCGCAGTGTACGGACAACAGAATGCCGCCCTTACGTATGCGCCCTTCGTAGCGTTTGGCTTCGTATTCGGGAGTTCCCAGCCCGGCCAGTGCTCCCGCGATTCCGCCCAGCACGCCGCCGACGCCAATCCCGCTCAACATCGCCATGATCGGACCGGCTGCCACAAATATTCCCAGGCCCGGAATCGCCAGAAGGCCAACTCCAGCCAGCCAACCCAGAATCCCGCCTACCACCGCGCCGCCTCCCGCGCCGGCGGCCGTGCCTTCGGGAGCTTTCGTATTGCGTTCCAGGGCCAGATCTTTGGTCCCCGTATTGTCGGGGAACAAGATTGAAATATCCGTGCTGCGGAATCCGGCCAGCTTCAATCCATGTACTGCATTCTCTGCATCTAGCTGGCTGATATAAATGCCAAAGACAGCTCTATTTTTTGCCGACATACCCGACTCCTTCTTCCTAGCTAGGGTTGTGCGTGCCTGCCGTGCGTCACCTCACCTAACGTGAATAGATGGACCACGCCCTTCCCTCACCAGGACGCGGTTCCCGGCACACTTCTTAAATCCGCTTAATCAATTCGCAAACCAAGGGCCGTCCATATCTAGTACTGTTGAGCGGCTGCGTCGTAGAGAAAATACCTAGTTGGACGCAACGGGTTGGAAATTCTTCCTGCTTCTCACGGTTTCAACAATCCGAGTAGAATTCTCTGTTGCATGGCGTCTATACAAGTGACCATGGAGAAAAGGGGCAGTAAATCCAAGGGCTTCACCATCACGAGTCTGCTCAGGCCTCACTTCAAACTGTTGGCGGTCGGCTTCCTCGGCGTTGCCGGCGAGGCTATCGCCAATCTTCTTGAGCCCTGGCCGCTAAAAGTGGTCCTGGACAACGTTCTGCGGTCGAAGCCCGCCCAAGGCTGGCTGAATACCTGGATTCTCTCGGCATTTGGGCCCGCCGCATTGGGCGTGTTGAACTTCGCCGCGCTCGCCGTTCTGGCGATCGCCATTGTGGGGGCGGGCTGCTCCTATGTCGAAAAATACGTGACTACCAGCGTTGGCCAATGGGTGACGCACGACCTGCGCCGCACGCTGTACTCGCACATCCAGCGTCTTTCGCTGGCTTATCACGATCACAAGCAAACCGGCGATCTCATTAGCCGCGTCACCGGCGACATCGACGCTATCCAGAGCTTCATCGTCTCGGGACTTCTGGACGCGATGATCAACAGTCTCACATTGGTCGGCATGTTGGGTGTGATGCTCTACTTGAATTGGAAATTCACGCTAATCGCGCTGTCGGTAGCGCCCTTTCTGTTTCTGGTGGTCTTCTCCTACACCCGCCGCATCAAGAAAGCCTCGCGCGAAGTCCGCAAGAAGGAAGGCGAAATCGTCTCAGTGATGCAGGAGGTGCTTTCCTCTATCCATGTTGTGAAGGCCTTCGCTCGCGAAGATTACGAACAAAAGCGTTTAGAAGAAGAGAGCCTGGAAGGCGTGGAGATTGGGTTGCGGGCGCGTTCGCTCAAGGCCAAGCTGGCGCCGCTGGTGGAAGTGATCGTGGCCGTCGGCACCTGTCTGGTGCTCTGGTTTGGCGCGCGGATGGTGCTCAGCGGGGGGCTTTCCGCTGGGTCGCTGGTGGTGTTCATTCTCTACTTGGGCAAGATGTACAAGCCCATGCAGCAGCTTTCCAAAATGACTGACGCTTATTCGAAAGCCTTGGTGGGATATGAACGTATCCGGGAGATTTTTGAGACACACAACGAGATCAAAGATATGCCGGGAGCGCGCCGCGCGCCCGCGTTCAAGGGAAAAATCGATTTCGAGAATGTAAATTTCGGCTATGAGCCGGCCGCTCTCGTCTTGAAAGATCTCAGTTTTCAGATCGAGCCAGGACAAGTGGCGGCCCTGGTAGGACCCACGGGCGCCGGTAAGAGTACCATTGTCAGCCTCATTCCGCGCTTCTACGATCCAACATCCGGGGTAGTAAAGATAGATGGCCAGGATGTCCGCCGCTTTCAACAGAAGTCTCTGCGCCAACAGATCAGCTTCGTTTTACAGGAGACGCTGCTGTTTCATGGCCCCATCTGGAACAACATCGCGTACGGCAAGCCAGAAGCCACGCGCGCCGAGATTTTGCGCGCCGCCGAGATGGCCAATGCGCATGAGTTTATCGACAAGCTGCCCGACGGTTACAACACCATTCTCGGCGAACGGGGCGTGACGCTCTCCGGTGGCCAGCGGCAGAGGATCGCCATCGCCCGCGCCATCATCCGCAATACGCCGATCCTGATCCTGGACGAACCGAGCTCCGGTCTGGATGCGGCGTCCGAGAAGCTGGTCTTCGAAGCGCTCGATCGCCTGATGGAAGGCAAGACTTCCATCGTGATTGCTCACCGGCTCTCAACGATACGCCGTGCGAACTGTATCTTTGTATTGAAGGACGGAACCATCGTGGAGCGCGGCAGCCACGAGGAATTGATGCGTGCCGGAGGCCTCTATTCGGAGTTACACGACATCCAGTTCCAGCCCGAAGAGCTGCAACTGACTGAACCACGACCGTGAGGACTACAACTTCTTCAACTCCGCAATCCTTTGTTCGAAGTCCAAGGTAAATCCATCCAGCTCTTGTCCTTCGTACCCGGCCGCGCGAAACGCGTCCCGAATTTGATCCGCGGAGAGTTGGCCGAGCAGACTGCCGATCCACCGCGCGTTTTGACGAGGAATGTCCCGGCCGATCCACCGCATTCCCATCCGGCTGAAGAACTCGTGGGGATTAAACATGATCACGAGGGCCGGCCGGCTGGGCACGTTGAAATCCACCAACTCGGGCTCCACCTTCTTGATGAACTTGGAGCGAGTGTAAGCTCGCAAGTTCCCTTTTGACTTGGTATGCGAAAGTCCGCGCCCGGTGGTGCCAAAGCTGGCCCCTAGATCGCTGACCTCGTAAACGCGCTTGTCGCCGTCGTCCTTGCGCTTCTCATTCCGGATCGCATTGTTCTCATCTTTCAGATCCCAGTTATTGACCACGGCCATCATCACTCGGAGCCCGTCCAATTCGCGGGTGTCGACGAACGGGTTGCCGCGCCAGCGCCAGGTACCTTCCTTCTTCTCGCCTTCTTCTCGTTTGAGGCGCACGTTGCGCATTACGCCACCCGCCTCAATCAGTTTTTGACCTCGATGTACATGCGCGGGCAGTCCGGTAACCCGCGCTTCCGTCAGGAAATAATCTTCGTCGGCGTGGTAACCAACAGCCCAAACAAAACGGGAAGCGACGGTTTCAGGCCGCGCCTCCGCGCCGAGCTTGATCTTCCACTTCACGCCGTCTTTGTCGCGCACATCGTACTTGGGATTGGTGCCATCCAAGTCCTCTTTGACGAAGGTGAAAGGCCCGTGCGGCTCGTGCTCTTTGCCACCCGGACCATAGAAGAGGTTTTCAGATGGAATGTCTTTGGGCTCGCGCCACAGTTCCGTGAGGACCGGCTGTGTAATTTCTCCTGCTGCCCCCAGCGCGACGTAACCTTTTTGCGCGATTGCAGCCGGCGCGCCGGCCATCGCCGCCAAGGCCCAAAGCATCGTAAGTGTCTTTCCGCTGATGTGCATACACGCCCTCCTCCGAAATGGCATTCATCTTGATTGAGCAAGAGTGGTGCCACGTGTGACAAGGGAGGAAGCTTGAAACTGCTGGTTCAGCCAGGCGACGGGGTAGCACCGCTGGTGGAGGCCATCAATGGAGCGAAAGTCCGCGTTGAGATCGCCATCTTCCGCTTCGACCGGGGAGAAATCGAGAAGGCGCTGGCCAACGCCGCCGCGCGCGGCGTATTCGTTCACGCGCTGATCGCCTACACCAATCGCGGAGGGGAAAGAAACCTGCGGAAGCTTGAGATGCGCCTCCTCGAAGCCGGCATCACAGTGGCGCGGACGGCGGACGACCTGGTTCGCTACCACGATAAGTATCTCATCATCGACCGGCGAGAGCTGTTCATGTTGTCCTTCAATTTCACTCATCTGGACATCGACCACAGCCGCTGCTTCGGGCTGATCACAACGGATACGAAATTGGTCTCCGAAGCGGTAAGACTCTTCGAAGCGGATACGAAACGTCAACCTTATGTACCCGGTCATCCGGCCTTCGTGGTGAGTCCTGTGAATGCCCGCAAGGAGCTCACGGCGTTTCTAAAGGGTGCAAAGAAAGAATTGCTGATCTATGACCCGGAAATCAGCGATCCTGTCATGCTGCGGTTGCTGGACGCGCGGACGCAAGCCGGAGTGGATGTCAAAATTATCGGCCGCGTCAGCCGTAGCAACTCAAAACTTGCGGCTCGCAAGCTGTCGATCATGCGGCTTCATACACGCACCATCATTCGCGATGGCCGCCAGGCCTTCGTTGGAAGCCAGAGCTTGCGCGAGATGGAACTCGGCTCCCGGCGCGAGGTCGGCATAATTTTCCGCGACAAGAAAATCGTCAGTACGCTGGCCAAGACCTTCCGTGAGGATTGGGACGCCATCGAGCGCGCCGGTCAGCAACACGTTCTCGAAGCCGCCGCGCAGACTGCCGGCCCGCAGAATCAGACCCAGCATGACGACGCCGTGCAATTAGCCAAGGTAGCCAAAAAGGTGGCCAAGGCCATCACGAAAGACCTGCCGCCGGTAGCGCCGGTGCTCCGCGTCGTGGTGCGGGAGATGGCTGAGAACGGGAACATCAACCTCGACACGGCCGTTATGGAGGAGAGCGTTCAGGATGCCGTCAAAGAGGCAGTGAAGGAAGCGGTTCGCGACGCGGTGGAAACTGTGGTGGAGCAAAACGGCCCCGCTCAGTAACCGCCGGTGTGTAAACCTGGAGTTCATAGGAGTCCACCATGGCGATCAACCCGGCGGCTGGTCAACCGCCGCAAGCATCCAATCTGGTCAACATTCCCCGTCTGATCACCGCTTATTTCGCGGATCGTCCCGATCCGAAAATTCCTGAGCAACGCGTTTCATTTGGAACGTCGGGGCATCGTGGCTCCTCGCTCCATCGCGCGTTCAACGAGTGGCACATCCTGGCGGTCACCCAGGGAATTTGCGCTTATCGCAAAGACAAGGGAATCAACGGGCCGCTCTTCCTGGGCATCGATACGCACCCGCTCTCCGAGCCCGCCTTCGCCACCGCGCTGGAGGTGTTGGCGGCTAACGAAGTTCACGTATGTATCGCTCCCCAGGACGAATATACTCCCACTCCCGCGGTCTCCCGAGCCATTCTCAATTTCAATCGCGACAGAAAAATGGGACTGGCGGATGGCATCGTGGTCACCCCGTCGCACAATCCGCCCGAGGATGGAGGCTTCAAGTACAATCCACCGCATGGCGGACCGGCGGGCAGCGATGTTACGGGGTTCATTCAAGCGCGCGCGAATGAGCTTCTCGAAAACAATTTGAATGGCGTAAAGCGAACCTTGTTGAGCAAGGCGCTGAATGCGTCCACCACCGAAACTCACGATTTCATCGCCGAGTACGTCCACGATCTGAGCCAGGTGATCGATTTCGATGTGATTCGCGGCGCGAAGCTGAATCTGGGCGTGGATCCTCTGGGCGGCGCGGGCGTTCACTATTGGGCGCCTATCCGCGATCGATATGGACTGAATCTAACATTGGTGAGCGAGACGGTGGATCCCACGTTTCGATTCATGACGCTCGATTGGGATGGCCGTATTCGCATGGATCCGTCGTCTCCCTATGCCATGCGGCACTTGATCGGCTTGAAGGACAAATTCGATATCGCGTTCGCGTGTGATACCGATTCCGATCGTCACGGCGTGGTCACGCGCAGCTCCGGTTTACTTCCGCCCAATCACTACCTCGCTGTGTGCGTGAACTATCTTTTCACCAACCGCCCGGGATGGCGCAAGGATGCAGCCGTGGGCAAGACAGTAGTATCGAGCAGCATGATCGATCGAGTGGCCGCGAAGCTGGGCCGCAAGGTCTACGAGGTCCCGGTTGGATTCAAATGGTTCGTGGACGGATTGCTGGGCGGATCGCTTGGATTTGGCGGTGAGGAAAGCGCGGGAGCTTCCTTTTTGTGCAGCGACGGGTCGGCATGGACCACTGATAAAGACGGTCTCATCGCGGCGCTATTATCCGCGGAAATCACTGCTCGCGTGGGGCGCGATCCTGGAGAAATTTATGCCGAGTTGGAGCGAGAATTTGGAGTGTCTAACTACGAGCGTATCGACGCGCCTGCCAATGCCGGGCAGCGCGCCGCACTTGCCAAATTGTCTCCCCAGGATATTACAGTCACCGAACTGGCGGGCGAAAAGATACAGAACATCCTGACCGCCGCGCCCGGTGATGGGAACGCGATCGGTGGCATCAAGGTGATCGCCGAAAACGGCTGGTTTGCCGCGCGGCCGTCCGGCACCGAAGACGTCTACAAGATTTACGCCGAGAGTTTTCGCGGCCCGGACCACCTGAAGAAGATCCAGGAAGAAGCTCAGGCCATGGTCGGCGCAGTTTTGGGATCTGACGCGTTGAAGCTTTCCGCGCCGTAGTTCAACAGGTCGCCGATTCGATCCACACTGATATCGGCCGGCGGATACTTCTTGAAAACCTCTGGATCATGCGCATAGTGCCCCTGCCGCACGAAGACCGTGGTGACACGAGATCCCCAAATTGTTTTGATCGCGCTCAGGATTCGCAGCTTGTCGTCCACCAGCACGTAGCGATCGGCTGGGTAGCGCTGCTCCACATCGGCGAGTTCCTGTTCTTTGTGAACGTAGATTAATACATCGCCGTCGAACAGTTCGAACAGCCCGGAGCGATAGACCTTGTGCGGCTGAAAAACAACATCGCCGTCTGACAGAATCACCGGCTGCCCCCATTGACCGACATGCTGCACCGCGTCCACGGAGTTGGGAAACAGGCGATTTGCGAACGGATAGCCCATTAAGAAGTAGGACACCGCGAGCAGATTCGGATCGTGCGGATAGTCGATGCGATAACGCTGCAGCGCTCCCAGGTAGTCGGCGTATCCGAGTTCCTCGCGAATCTCTTCGAATCGCTGCCAATAGCGCTGGGACCGTTCAGGGCCGACGCGAGATTGAAGATGGCGCTTCAAGTCCGCGGTTACATGATCGTTGTCGAGCAGCGTGTTATCCACATCGAAAAGAAAAACGGTGTTGTCCGGCATGCTGGGTCCTTAGACTGCTTGTGATTGCTGGCGGTTGCTCCTGTCGGCTGCGATGGTCACTTGCATGTCGCGCGCCAAGTGTACCACTTGCTGCACCAGGCTTCTGCGCGATAGAGCCGGCCATTGATTCGGATGCGGCCGGGCCAGGAAAAGGTGCGTGACGCCGTTCAGGTGCGCGAATTCGACCAGCGTCTTCGCGACGTCCTGGCCTTGCAATACGCGCGTCTCAATGTGCAGGTTGCGCGCAAAGTTCAAATGCTGTTCCACGATCTCGCGATCGCGAGCCGGCATGTCATGTAAATCGATTTCACGCGATATCGCCACGGCGAAACAGTCGGCGTGCAGGTAATCCGCCACGCGCTTGCCGCGGCGAATGAGCATAGCCGTGGCTGGCTCCGGTGTCACTAAAATCAAGATGCGGTCCCTCTTGTCGGACGGCTGTTCGGCCTCGTCGTGATAGCCGGGCTCCGGTTGGAAGCCGGGTGCATCGTAGTCCACCTGCCGGATTTCCACTTCGTGCGCCGTCTGCCGCAGCGCCAACTCGCGCAAAACCACGAGAGTGGATTCCTGGAAAAAATTCTCGAGCGCCTTCTGGGCCTTCTCCTGCGAATACACCACCCCGCGCGCCAGCCGGTTGAGCAGAGCGCGTGGAGTCAAATCCACCATTACTACTTGGTCGGCCTGTTGCATCACCCAATCGGGGATGGTCTCGCGAACGCGAATTCCGGTAATGTTCCAGATTTGATCGTTTAGACTTTCCAGGTGCTGGATGTTCATGGTGGTCACAACATCGATTCCGGCTTCCAGCAAGGCCTGTACGTCCTGCCAGCGTTTCAGCCGGTCGGAACCGGGCACGTTGGTATGCGGGAACTCGTCCACCACGCAGAACTGGGGATGGCGGCGCAGGATTGCGTCAGTGTCCATCTCCTCGAAGAGCCCTCCACGGTAATCGATCTTGCGGCGTGGAATCACCTCCATTCCCTCGGTCTTGGCGATGGTGTCCTTGCGCCCGTGTGGTTCGAAATAGCCGATCACCACGTCGATCCCCTGGCGCCGGGCTTCCTGCGCCTCTTCCAGCATCTGATACGTCTTGCCCACGCCCGCGGCGTAGCCCAGGAAGATCTTGAGTTTTCCAGAAGGAGGACGATCGGGCATAGTTTATTTTGGATAACTTCAGTGTGGAAACACCCGGACATCGATATCGTTTGCGCCGCGGATCAGCCGGTCCAGCGGAGTGCCGGTGAACCTTTCCCACCACTGCTCGCGCGTGCTATGTCCGACGAAAATTTGTGTGACGCCGTGTTCGTGAGCGAACTTCAGCAGCGTCTCGATCGGATCCTGCCCGTCCAAGATCTCAATCCGCGCTTGGGCGGAGCGTGCAATGGAGAGGTTGCGTTCCAGCGCCTCTTGATCCTGGGCGGATATTTCGGCTTGGCGGACATACGCGACGGTGAGGTCGCCATGAAACCGGTCGGCATTACGCTTGCCGCTGGCGATCATGGGCGCGGCGTTGGCTCGCGGCGTGATGCAGACCAAGATGCGTTCCTGAGCCCCGAACGTCTGGGGTATTCCATTGCGATGCAGATAGGCTTCGAGCTGCTTGTCTACCACGTCGGCCGCCAGCAGCAGCGCAATTTCGCGCAACTCCGAAAGTTTTTGTTCCGGGCTGGACGACCCCGCGCCCATCTGGCCGTCGCGTGCGATGCACATCTCCGGCGGCGCATCCACGACGACGATTTCATCCGCCGAATTCAAGAAGCTGCGCGGCACCGTCTGTGTCACCGTCTTGCCGGTGATCTGCTGCACGCGCTCACGAAGGTCATCGATGTATTGAATGTTGATGGAGGTGATGACGGAGATCCCGGCATCCAGCAATTCGTTTACGTCCTCCCAGCGGCTGGCGTGCGCGGATCCGGGCGGGTTGTCGTAAGCCAATCCGTCCACCAGGCAAACGCCGGGGTGGCGCTTGAGAATAGCCTGCGTGTCCATTACCAGGACTCCGCCCACGTCGCGCAGCGGAATCACTTCCAGTTTGCTCAAGACTGCTTCGATCTCCGGGGTCGTCTTGGGCTGAATCGCCCCAACCACCACGTTCTGGCCGCGTTCGCTGCGCCGGCGCCCTTCGTCCAGCATGCGAAAAGATTTGCCCACTCCGGAGGCGTAACCCAGGAACACCTTCAGCCGGCCCCGGCGCTCATAGTCCTCTTCGGCCTGGATCTGTTGCAGCAACTCTTCCGGGCTACGGCGTCGAATGGCGCTGGGCATGGGTTACTACCATTATTACCGTTCGGCTCGTTATCCTGGAAGAGCTCCATGGTGAAAGCACTTACACGCCGCTATGAACGCTGGATCCGCGCGCGCGAAGAGGATCTGTGTTTTCGCGCCACCAACCGCGTTGTGCGCGACTTTGAATGGGGATTGGAATGGACCCGGGATTGGCCGTGCGCAAGGCTTCATCCCAAGAATGGCGAAGCGCCGGAAGACTATGTGGCGCACCTGAACCACATGGCGATGCGGGATAGCGATGAATTCTACAGCTATGAGCGCCCGAACGATTTTGAATTGCGGGACGGCATTCTGCGCTTTCATTCTCCTGTGAGGACGCCATATCCAGAGAACAATCTGGTGCACGCGCAATGGTTCCCGGCATCCAGTTCCAAAGGCGGTCCAAAAAAGGCCGTCGTCCTGTTGCCGCACTGGAATGCTCCCGTCGACGGCCACAATGCGCTGTGCCGTGGATTGGCGCGCCTGGGCATCTCCGCGCTGCGGATCAGCTTGCCCTATCACGACTACCGCATGCCGGCTGAACTGAAGCGTGCCGACTATGCCGTTTCCGCCAATATCTGCCGGACCATGGATGCCGCGCGCCAAGCCGTGATCGACGTGCGCTGTTGCCTGGATTGGCTGCAACTCCACGGCTTCGAACGGCTGGGAATCGTCGGCACCAGCTTGGGGTCCGCCTATGCGTGCCTGGTGAGCGCCCACGACGAGCGCATTTCCGTCAACGTGTTCAACCACTGCTCCACTTATGTGGCCGATGTGGTGTGGGCCGGCCTTTCGACGCAACACATTCGCCAGAGTCTTGAGGCGAATATCGATCTCGACACACTGCGGAGATCCTGGATGGCCGTTTCACCGGTGAATTATATGGAAAAGTTCGCGGCCCAGAAACAGAAGTCGCTGTTCATCTACACCGAGTACGACACCACTTTTCCGCCGGAGTTGTCGCGAGACATCGTGGCCAGGATGCGGGAGTATTCAGTGGATCACAAAGTGGTGGTGCTGCCCTGCGGCCATTACACGCTCGGCGAGACGCCGTTCAAGTTTATCGACGGCTATCACATCTGCTCGTATTTGAAGCGGAATTTGTAGCAAACGCTCGCTATGGTCGTGGTGTAGTCAAATCGTTTTGTCGCGCGCGTAGCATAACGGATCCAGTTTGCACTCCGCGCATTTGGGCTTGCGCGCCACGCACAGTGCACGGCCATGAAAGATGAGCTGCAGCGGAAAGTCGAACCATTTTTCGCGCGGGATGATCTTCATCAGATCCTGCTCGATCTTCACCGGGTTGGTGTTCTTGGTTAAGTCCAGACGCTGCGCGTTGCGCTGAACGTGCGTGTCCACCACGATTCCCTCATGGACGTTGTGACAACCGCCCAGAACGACGTTCGCGGTTTTCCGCGCGGCCCCGGGAATAGTCAGCATCTCGGCCATTGTTTTGGGAATCTCTCCGCCGAAGTCCGCGAGGATTTTGCGGGCTGCGCCAATCAAGGACTTGGCCTTGTTGTTGAAGAATCCAGTGGACCGGATGGCGATGGCAAGCTCCGCTTGGTTCGCCGACGCGACGTCGCGGATGGTGGGATATTTCTGAAACAGGGCGGGTGTCACTTCGTTGACCCGCTTGTCGGTGCATTGCGCGGATAGTATGGTAGCCACTAGCAATTCCCAGCAATTGCCGTGGTGCAAAGGCACGGTGGGGTGCGGATACATCTGGTCCAGGATCTTCAAGATCTTGCGCAGGCGCGCGGCGCGTTCGGCGGCGGTTTTGGGGCGGGGAACCAGCTTGGGCGGTGTAGCTTTCGGGATTGTGTTCGATGCCACGCCGTTATCATCGCATGGCGCGAGTGAGTTTACTGACGAGCCACTAAGACTTCGGTGCGGAGAGCCTGCCAGTCTGGAATGGACGCCGGTTTCACCGAGGCATCCAGTTCCGTGCGAATCTCTTTTGACTGGTTGGGGCCCAGAGCCGCAATGGGGCTCGAGACGCTAAAAAGGGGTGGCCCAGCCAGGGCATCCACGGAGCGTACCGTAATGCGAATGTTCAATCCGGTCAGTTCGGTGGCCGAATGGTTGACGACGATGAATTGAAGCTGCGGTTTTTTGTTGGGTCCCGTGACTATCCGGACGCCAGCTACTTCCACCGATCGGGCCGCAGGGTGCTCCTGCAATACCGGCGCTGCTGGCGCCGCGGGCGCGGCGGAAGCTTGAGCAGCTTGCGCCGGCGCTGAGGCAGAAGGCGCCTTGGTATCGTGATCCTGCACTACGTACTGAAGCAGACTTGCCGCGCCCAAAATGACAACGGTGCCTACCAGCAGTGTGAGCGGCCAACCGGAAACCCGTTTGCGAGACCGCAACTTGGAATTCTGCTGATCGAAGTTGATAAGTTGCGGCGGAAGGCTGGGACCAGCCAGTGGCGGCGCCTGGGGACCGGCGATTACAGAAGCGCTTCCCGTGTACTCCGGAGCTATGGGAGTAAATTTCGGTTTCTGCGACCGCATCCATTGGCCGGCGGGAGGCGCAGGCGCGGTCACGATTTCCGCAGGGGCAGCCAGCAAACCCGCTGCGGGTTGCTCGCTGAAGGACGCCTGAATGGCGTCAATGGCCTTCCGGTCGAGCTCCTCGGTGGACTTCCTCAGAGCTTCCAGCAGCTCCACCAGGGATGCGCCGGCGAGCTTTACATGGGAGGCCACCAGGGACGGTCCGTTCGCTTTATAAACCGCGGGCGTGGACACACTGTCGCCAGTCTGGGAGTTCCGGGGCTGGCCATTGCGATAAGGAACCACTGGCTTCCACCCCGCGTTGTCCAATTGACCAACCAACGGAGCCAGATCCGCGATCGCCATCCCGCTGTGGTCTGCGCCGGGCAATTCAGCGCGCACAAAAGCGACGGATCGGCGACGCGACGGCAGCGGTTCGGCAAGCTGATGGAGCGTTGTCGCCTTGCCGCCGGGAGCAGCCTGAAAACTGACTTCGGTAACCGGCGCGAGGCCCGCGGTCTCAAGGACGAATTGCGCTGGCTGCAGTGCGGCGGCCGGCGCAACCGCCGGAGTGGAAATACCGGCTGGGACAGGCGCAGGGCTCAGCTTCACGGGTTTCGGCCAAGAGGCGCCAGCCGGCTTCAGGGCCAGAATGTCTAACGGCGCCAGCTTGAGCGACAATTCAGGTTCCAGCTCAGGTTCAGCCACCTGAACGGCCTTTTCGGTCTCTTGGACCGCAACCGCCGCCCCGCTGGCGGCCGCGAGCAATTGCTGGCGCGGCGCGGCACTGAGCAAGCCCGTGGAAGGAGGGGCCTGGAAGTTTTGAGCCAGCGAGAGCAACTCCTGGCTGACGCCGGTGTCGCTATCGCCTGGGTGGCCAATGGCAGTCGAGCTAATGGCGGTTGGCTGCTGGATTGCAGAATTGTGGGCCGGGCTCTGGGAATCCGTCGTGCATGTAGGACACTCCCGGATGGCCGGCGAACACTCGTGTCCGCACTCAGGACAAATCCAGTACAGCATATATATTCACTCTAGGTCCAAAGTGCTTTTATATCTGTCGGTGACTCACCCTACCTTCTTCTAAGAGGGGCCTTATCTTGCTTACTCACGGCACCTAAAGGGTTTGCCGTCTAACACTCTATACTGGAAGGGCTTGGAGTTTTACGGCCAGAGTTCTGTGATGCCGGCTAAGGCCGGGCCACAAAAGGTTGGGATCTTGGCCGGGAGTTTTAACCCGCCGACCATAGCGCATCTGGAACTGGCGCAGGCCGCGAGCGCTTGCGTGGATTTGATTGTTTGCGTCGTCCCGCGAGTGTTCCCCCATAAGGAGTATTCCGGTGCAACGCTCGAACAACGAGTCGAGATGCTGGCCGCCGCCGGACTGTCTGTGCCCCACGCGATCGCGTCCACCAGCCAGGGTTTGTTCATCGACATTGCGCGCGAGTGCCGCGATCATTATGGAACGGAGGCACGGCTATCCTTCATCTGCGGGCGCGACGCCGCCGATCGTATTTTGCACTGGGACTATGGGCGCTCCGGCGTGGTGGAAGAAATGCTCCGCGACTTTGAGCTTCTCGTCGCGCCGCGGGGCGGGCATTTTTCGCCGCCTGAGGAGCATCGCCACCGGATCCATGCCTTGCAGGTGCGAAGCGGGCACGAAGAGGTCTCGTCCACCCAGGTGCGAGAGCGAATAGCACGAGGTGAGCCGTGGGAACATCTGGTGCCGGATAAAATTCGGGAGCGAGTGAGAGAGATCTACTCGTGCAGCGAGGTGTCGAGAAACGCCCGTAAGCGGTGACTCCGGCTGGGATGGCGCAATTTCCGTAGCGCTTTGGCTTCGATTTGGCGGATGCGCTCGCGCGTGACCGCGAAATGCTGGCCCACTTCTTCGAGCGTGTGCTCGCTGCCATCTTGCAGCCCAAACCGCATTTTGATGATCTTCTCTTCGCGCGGGCTCAGCGTTTTGAGCACTTCGGCGGTTTGCTCGCGCAGATTCAGGTTAATAACGGCTTCCGATGGCGACACCACGCGGCGGTCCACGATGAAATCGCCTAAATGGGACTCTTCCTCTTCGCCGACCGGCGTTTCGAGCGAGATGGGCTCCTGGGCGATGCGTAACACCTTGCGAACCTTGCCTACCGGCAGCTCCATCTTGACGGAAAGTTCTTCGGTGGTGGGCTCGCGCCCCAGTTCCTGCTGGAGCTGGCGCTGTGTGCGGACCAGCTTGTTGATGGTCTCGATCATGTGCACCGGGATGCGAATGGTGCGGGCCTGGTCGGCAATGGCGCGCGTGATGGCCTGCCGCACCCACCAAGTGGCATAGGTGGAGAATTTGTAGCCGCGCCGGTAATCGAACTTGTCGACGGCCTTCATCAAGCCGATATTGCCTTCCTGGATCAGATCCAGGAACTGCAGTCCGCGATTGGTATAACGTTTGGCAATGGAAACCACCAGCCGCAGGTTGGCCTCAATGAGCTGCTTCTTGGCTGTTTCCGCTTCCTGCTCGCCGCGCTCGACGATTTGCAGCGTACGCCGCAGCTCAGTGGCGCTGGCGCCGCAATCTTCTTCCAATTGCTGAATGCGCTGACCGCATTGGCGAAGTTCCTTGCGTAGATCGCGCGCCGGATGGCTGCCGTTGGCCGGTTCTTCCAGCTTACGCTGGATCTTTGCGATTTCCCGTTCGAGCGGCTTCAGTTCTTCTACCGAACAGCGCAGCCGTCCAGCCAGACTGCGGCGGACCGACGTGCTAAACCCGACATTGCGGATGATGCGGGAGATCTGCACCATGTTGCGCGCCAGGCCGTAACGCAGGCCGCGATGCTGCTTGGGCTTCATCTGGCGAGAAACAGCCTGCAGCTTTTGACGAAATTGCTGGCTCTTCTTGTAATATTTCTCGATTTCGCCGATCTGAGCCAGCAGGTCGTTTAATTGCCCGGTGAAGTCCTCGTCGGTGATGACAAATTCGGGCAGCACCAGAACATCGCGAACGGAGGTGACGCCGCGCTGCAGATCCTCACCCAGTTGGATGATCTCGCGGATCACCAGGGGCGAACGCGACAGCGCCTTGCGCACGGCCCATTGGCCGCGTTCATTGCGCTTGGCTAGCTCAATTTCGCCTTCGCGCGTGAGCAGTGGCACGGTGCCCATCTCGCGCAAATACATCCGGACGGGATCGTTGGTTTTATCGCCGGTTTCCGGGGTGAGTTCCAGGTCGCCGAAGTCCTCGGGTTCTTCTTTGGATTTCTCGAAGTCGAGTTTGGGCTCTTCCAGAATCTCGACGCCCGCGCTATCGAGATCGGTGAGTAAGTCTTCGAATTCGCGACCGGAGGGGAAGTCCTCGGCGAGCAACTCGTTGACCTCGTCGTATAAAACGAATCCCTTTTCTTTGCCCGCTTCCATGAGATTTTTTAACCGGCCGAACTTGTCATTTGTTGCCACTGGCGCCCCACTTACCAGCGATCGCTCTTCCTATCAGAGAAGCCCCTCAGGAGTCCGCGCAAAACGGAGGGCGGCGCGGATGACTTCCTTTTTCGCTGGTGGTGCGCGCCGCACCCTTTGCGCTTAGCCCTGAACTCATTTAGTGTACAACATCGTCCGCAGAGTCTCCGGCTGGTCTCAACCAGGATGGTACTAGTCTTCACGCGCGTCATTTTTGTCATCAACTGGTCTTCCACGAGCTGCTCTGCCATCGTCCGGACCTTCATCTTGTAGTGGCACTTGCGGCGCGAGATCTCTGATCTAATTCCTGAGCGAGCCGCATCGCTTCTTCGAGATTCCCCTGGCGTTCGGCCGCTTTGATCCGGGCGCGCAGAGCGGCGGCTTCGGACCGGGGATCTTGTGACTTGAGGCTGCGCAAACATGCCATAGCCTGTTCGGCGGCCCTCTCCTCCTCTAGTACTTCATCGGCAAAAACGGCGGACGACAATAGATCCCGGTCGGCCTCGGAAAGGCGGCCTTCCAGGTCCGAAAACCGGAACAATCCCCCATCGGAATGCATTGCAAACAAGGCATGAAAGACGTTTTTGGACACGAAGCGATCCACTGCTCCCATGCCGCTCAATTCGGGGATCACCTGAGCACGCGCCATCTCACTGGCAAGTAGCGAATGCAGCAGCAGCCGCTCGGTGGGGGGCATCTCGGAGCGCCGCGCCGCCGGGGGATGTTCCACTGCTCCCTTACTAAAATGGTCGCGTACCAGCTTTTCGTCCACGCCTAAGTAGTCGGCCACATCGTTGGCGACGGCGAAGCGCTCTAGCCGGTCGGAGATGCTCTGGATCCTGGGCGCCAGGAACTTGAAGGCATCCATTCGCCCCTCCACCGTCCGCATGTCGAACTTCTGGCGCGCCCGGTCGGCTAACCAATGGAAATAGGCGGGGGCTTTTTCCAAGCGCTGGCGATAAGCCTCGGCGCCCGAAGCCTGGACGTACTCGTCGGGATCCAGATCGCCGCCCAATTCCAGCACGCGCACCCGCAGCCCTTCGTCCAGGAGCATTTGAATGGACCGCTCCGCGGCGTTTGCGCCGGCGGTGTCGGGATCGAAATTCACCACGATGCGCTCGGAGTGGCGCTTGAGCGCGCGCACCTGCGTGTTGGTCAGCGCCGTGCCACAGCTCGCGACAACATTGTGAACGCCCGCCGAATAGACGCCGATCACGTCCATGTAGCCTTCCACCAGAACCGTGTAATCCGACTTGCGCACCGCATCCTTGGCGCGATGCAGATTGTAAAGCACGTAGCTCTTGCGATATAGCGCCGTTTCGGGGGAGTTCAGATACTTAGGCTCTTCGCCGGCACGCAGGGCACGGCCCCCGAAGCCGATCACTTTGCCCGATTCGTTGTGAATGGGAAACATCAGCCGGCCGCGGAAACGATCATAGTAGCCGGAGCCCTCTTGTCGCTTAGCGACCAGGCCGGATTGTTCCAGATGCTCCGGCGCAAAATGGGATTCAAACTGGCGGACTAGTTGATTGCCGGAGCCATCCGAGAAGCCCAGCCCGAACTCGGCGATCTGCTCAGGACTCACACTGCGGCTTGCGAGATACTGACGCGCCTGAGCGCCGGCGGGTGAATTCAAGTTGCTTTGGAACACGCGCGCCGCAGTCTCGTGCATTTCCATGAGCGCGCCGCGGAGCTTGGCGTCGGGGTCCGAAAATTCGCGCTTCGGCATCGCCATACCGTTGCGTTCGGCCACCAGCTTAAGCGCCTCAAAGAAACTGATGCGCTCGATTTCCATGACGAACTTGAACAGGTCGCCGCTGACGCCACAGCCGAAGCACTTGTAAAACTGGTGGCCGGCATGCACGGAGAACGATGGAGTCTTTTCGGTGTGGAACGGGCACAGCCCGGTGTAACGCGGCGAGCCGCCCGCTTTCTTGAGGCGCACGTATTCGCCGATGACTTTGACGATGTCGACGGATGACTTTACTTGCTCGGCGAAATCCATATTCGTTTCAAACGGCCGATCGTGGGGGAAGTGTTGCTCCTATAGGTAACACACCCCGCGCCGCGATGGACCGTGGCGGGTGCCAAGATAAAGCATCATGCGATTCATAGACCGTGATGAAGTCGCGCGGCGGCTCACCTACGAATTGTGCATTCCAATTGTGCGAGCGGCAATGATCGCACTCTCAAAGGGCGAAACGAAGCAGCTACTGCGGGGGATCATCACGCTGTCAGAAGGACGACTCTTTGGCGTGATGCCCGGTGCGATGGGCGCCAACGCTCCGTTTGGTGCGAAGCTGATCAGCGTCTTCCACGACAACTTCGCGAAAGGAATTCAATCGCACCAGGGGCTGGTGATTTTGTTCGATCCCGAGACGGGCGCACCGGTTTGTGTAGTTCATGCGGGCGAGATCACGGCGATTCGAACGGCGGCGGCCAGTGCGGTGGCTACCGATGCGTTGGCGCGCAAGGACGCACGAAGGCTGGCAATCCTAGGCTACGGCGAACAGGCCGCCACGCATGCGCGAGCGATCGGCAAAGTGCGCACGCTGGAATCGATCGTAGTTTGGGGGCGATCGCGGGAACGGGCTCGGGCGTTCGCTGAGCGGATTCAGGCGGAACTTGGCGTGCCGGTGTCGAGCGCCGGGAGCGTGGAAGAGGCCGTGGGTCACGCCGACATTATTTGTACCGTCACCGCCGCGGCCGAGCCGATTCTGAAGGGCGAGTGGGTCCGGCCGGGCACACACGTGAACGTTGTCGGCTCGGGTTACGCGGGGCCGGTGGAAGTGGACAATGACCTGGTGGTGCGCTCGCGCTTCATTGCCGATAGCCGGGAGGGCGTTCTGAGCCAAGGGGCGGAATTTCTGCGGGCTAAGGCGGCGGGATTAGTGGGTGACGACCATGTGGTCGCTGAGATTGGTCAGGTGTTGGCCGGCGAGGTTGAGGGTCGGCGATCGGCCCAGGAGATCACTGTGTATAAGTCGCTGGGACATGTGGTGCAGGATTTGGCGAGCGCATGGGCGCTGTATGTGGAGAGTGAGAAGTTATCGTAACAAGAGCGGGAATGACAGCGGGAGCACAGCGAACCACGTTTTCGATTATTCAGGCGTATAGGTTAGCAAAGGGGCTGCGCGGATAGTGCCGTCGATCGCCGCAAGCGGTAGCAGCATTAATCAAGCTCGCTCGCAAAGAAGCGCGTAATCTCGCGTACAGTCACCGCGCTCGCCACCTATATGAATCAATGACGTAGCAGCAGAACGGCGGCGGTTTCCTTGACATCGCGGACTAATCTCGAGATGAGCTCAATAATTTTCGCGGACCAGCGTGACTCGCCGACGGGCCTCCGATTTCTTACTTCTGGCGCGGTGAAGTCTCGGCGGCGTCTCCTTGTACGTTTTGGCTGGCCCCAACCTGGCCGTATAATTTCATTGTGCTGACGGAAAGCAGCAAGTGGTGGCTCATGCTCGGTTGTCAATTGATTGCCAATTTGTTTGCTGGCATTCAGGCCTACCCGCTTATGAAAGCGGGGAATTTCACGTCGATAGGTACGATCGTCTTTTGGGTCATCGCCGCTTGTGTGGTCGTGTCCGCTGTGCTTGCCCTATCGACTACCCGCAAGTCTTCTGTTGTGGGTAATGCCAATTCTCCTCGCCCACCCGAAATCGCGCTTCAGAGCACGATCCTTGATGCACGGTCTACTGATCCAACGGTCACCTATAAGGCGAAGGTCAGAATCATCTTTACTAATCAGACTGGCGAGACAATCAGCGTTCTATCGCCTAGCTGGACGACTGGAGTTGAGGACGTTTCGACCCAGTATCCGTTTGGCTATCGCTATCAGCTCGAAGCAACGCTCGGAAGCTGGAAGAAAGATCTATGGAGTCCTCAGGAGCTTACCGAGGCCGAGGTGCGACCTGGATGGAGTTTCCGAGTTTATGTGGGGCTGGACCCATCGCTTTCTCACGGCGAACTGGAGCGAAGAAAAAACACACATAGACTGGGGACCCTTCTCATCCCAATCAAGGTTGGCCCACAAGAACACAAGTGGGAAGCGAGGGTTTGAATGCCCCTGAATGGCGCGCATCGAAGTAAATAGTCGAACGCGCATGTGGCCAGCGTAGGTTTGCGACAATGGAGCCGAAAGGCCTGCTGTGAAAACAATCCTGCTCCTGCTCGCCAGCGTGGCGCTATTTCTGGGCGCCGGCAACGTTTCCAAGCTCAATTATCCGGTTGCGCCCAAGGGCGATCAGGTGGACGATTATCATGGCGTGAAGGTCGCCGATCAGTATCGTGGGTTGGAGAATGCCGACGCGGCTTCGACGGAGAAATGGGTGGAGCAGGAGAACGAGCTGACCTACGGGTATCTGGCGAAGCTGCCCGGGCGCGAGGCTATCAAAGACCAGCTCACCAAGCTGTGGAATTACGAGAAATTCGGCGACTTCCACAAAGCCGGGAGTCATTATTTCTATTTCCACAATTCGGGGCTTGAAAACCAATCGGTGGTGTACGTAACGGATTCACTTACCGCCCCTGGGCGCGTGCTGCTGGATCCGAACACTTATCGTAAGGACGGGACGGCGGCGCTGGACGGCGAGTCGGATAGCTGGGATGGAAAGCTCTATGCGTATGCTGTGGCGCAGGCGGGCTCGGATTGGGCGGAGTGGCGCGTGCGCGATGTGGCTACGGGTAAGGATTCGTCCGACCTGATTCAGTGGACCAAAGGAAGCAGCGTTTCGTGGGCGGAGGACGATCGCGGGTTCTACTATTCGCGTTTTCCGCAACCGCCTCCGGAGAAGTTGCTCACCGTGGCGGCGCTGGACGAGAAGGTTTACTTCCATAAGCTGGGCGATCCGCAGTCGGCGGACAAGCTGGTTTATGAGCGGCCGGATCATCCCAACTGGACCCTTGATCCGTTGGTGATGGAGGGCAGTCGGTATCTGCTGCTCTACATATATACGGGTGTTCCTGGAAAGAACATGCTGGCCTATCAGGACCTGCGGGCCGCGAATCCTAAGACGGCACTGCTGATTCCGTCAGCCGATTTTAGCTACAGTCCGATTGCGGTGATTGGGTCGGCGTTGTATCTGCAGACCAATGACGGCGCGCCGCGCGGGCGAGTGATCGCGATGGACATAGAGCATCCTGAGCGCGCGAATTGGAAGGAAATTGTTCCGGAGCGGGCAGAGACGCTGGACGGCGCGCAGATGGCCCATGGCAAGCTGCTGTTGTCGTACATGAAGGATGCGCATTCGGCCGCGCGGCTAGTGACCCTGGACGGAAAGATGAGCGAGGACATCGCGATGCCGGGGATCGGGAGCGCGCAATGGTCGGGTGCGCGGCTGCAAGATAAGGAAATGTTTTATGGGTTCGACGGCTTCACGATTGCACCCAGCATTTACCGGCTGGATTTGGAGACGGGCAAGAGCGCGGTAATCCGGCAGAGCAAAGTGGCCGTGGATCTGGCGCAGTACGAGACGCGGCAGGTTTTCTATTCCAGCAAAGACGGCACGCGGGTTCCAATGTTCCTGAGTTACAAGAAAGGGCTGGCGCTGAACGGGCAGAATCCAACGCTGCTCTACGCTTACGGCGGCTTCGATATCGCGGAAACGCCCGGTTTCCGGCCCCGGAACGTGGAATGGATGCAGATGGGTGGCGTGTACGCGGTGGCGAATATTCGCGGCGGATCGGAATATGGCGAGGCTTGGCATCAGGCGGGGATGCGGGCCAAGAAGCAGAATGTGTTCGACGATTTCATCGCGGCCGGAGAGTGGCTGATCGCGAACAAGTTTACATCGACACCGAAGCTGGCGATTTATGGGGCCAGCAATGGAGGGTTGCTGATTGGCGCGGTGCTCAATCAGAGGCCGGATTTGTTTGGCGCGGCGATGCCGGCGGTGGGCGTGATGGACATGCTGCGATTCCAAAATTTCGGGTTTGGGACGCAGTGGGTGGGAGAGTATGGGGCTTCGTCGAACCCCGAGGATTTCAAAGTGCTGCGCGCGTATTCGCCGCTGCACAATATTCGCAAGGGTGCGCAGTATCCGCCGACGCTGATCACGACGTCTGACCACGACGATCGCGTGATGCCGGGGCACAGCTTGAAGTACGCGGCGACGCTGCAACAGGCGCAGGAAGGTCCGGCGCCGATTTTGATTCGCATCGAGACGCGCGCGGGGCATGGCGCGGGGAAGCCGACGACGAAGCAGATCGACGAGTGGGCGGACCGTTATGTGTTCCTGAAGAGCGCGTTGAAAATGGGGTCATAAAAAGAGCGCGGATGCTCGAAAAACCTTTTCGGCCCGAGACGCGTGTGGTGCGGCGCAATGGCGCGCCGTCGTCGCGGGAGCATGCGGCGGACATTTGCGTGGTGGGTGCGGGAATTTCAGGCGTTTCGGCTGCTATTGAGGCAGCGCGGTTGGGACGCGAAGTGATCCTCATCGATGGCTTGCCCGCGCTGGGCGGGCAGGCGGTGAATTCCATCATCGGAATGATTGTCGGGCTGTTTGGCAATCCGCCGAGGAGCAAGCAGCTGACGCACGGGATCGCCGACGACATTATTCGGGATCTCAGCGCGACCGGCGATTTGCATGTGGTGATGGGCGGCGTGTCGCTGAACGCGCTTTATAATGAGGTCGCGCTGGGGCGTTGGGTGGAACGGAAGGTTTTGGAGCTAAACATCACGCCGCTGGTGGGCGCGATTTTGCGGAGCGTCCAGCGCGAAGGGCGTAGGATCGTGGCGCTGGAATTATCGACGCGCTATGGCGACGTTATCGTTCGGGCGGATGGATTCGTGGACGCGACGGGAGACGCCGCAGTGGTTTGGCAAGCGGGCCTGGAATGCCGCGAGCCGGCCGAAGGCGTGATTTACGGATCGCAAATGATCGTGATCGAGAATTTCGACGAAGCGCACAAGCCGAGCCGCGCGGAGATGTCGGAGCGCATTCGCGAGCGTGGTGCTGAGTATGGAATGATCCGGCGCGATGGGTTCGCGATGAGTTTTCCAGGACGCGCGACGGCGGTGGTGAACATGACGCACATCGAGAATCCGATGGATCCATTTGGTGCGTCGAAGACGGGCCTGGAAGGCAAGGAACAAGCCGACCTGACGATGAAATTTTTGCGGTCGGAATTTCCGGCTGCGTTCGGCCAGGCGCGCGTGCGTTCCTATGGGCTGCCCGGAATCCGGCAGACGCGTTGGATTGTGGGGCGGCATCATTTGACGGTGGATGAGGTGCGGGCTGGCGTGAAGTTTCCCGATAGCATCGCGCGGACGGCGTGGCCGCTGGAACAGCATCACAACGCGGAGGGGTACGTGTGGGAGCCGTTCGATGCTGACCACGTGCATTACGTGCCGCTCGGAAGCTTGACGCCACCAGCGGTGGACAATCTGGTGGCCGCCGGGCGCTGCATCGATGGCGACGCGACGGCGTTGTCGAGCGTGCGAGTGATGGGCCCATGTATCGCCATGGGAGCGGCGGCGGCGCATGCGCTGGATCTGGCGGGGAAGGGAAGCGTGCACGAGATCGATTTGGGAGCGCTGCGAAAGAGGCTGGCGGCGAACGTGGACGAATGATGGCGACTAACGAGCGGGTTTACCTTATGATCAGCATTCCGATCAGGTGGAATGCGCTTCTATTCGCGCGAGGCATCGCCTTTATTGAAAAACGATCTGACGCGATGGACAAGCGCCTTGCCACGGCACGTGATCGCCGGCGCGCTGGAGGACGCCACTAAATCCAATGTTGTTCCTGGCGGACGACGAAAAGGCCATGCTGGATGGCGCCGGCGGCGTCGCGAAACAGAAGGCCATGGAATTGTTGGTTCGTTATGCCAACGCGCTGGGGGCCGAGCGATTCGTCGATACCGAGAACATCGCGGGCGTGCCCGGATCATCGACGTTATTTCTGCAGAAGTACTTCGAAGAACACGCCGGCGACGGAAGCTTTGAAGCCGTATTTTCGCTTTACGATCTGGATGCCGGCGAAGTGATGTCCGTGCCGCGGGCCGGAGGAAATTGCTGCCATCTGCAGGGCGGCATGGATCTGGTGCACTGGGCTGAACTCGGCATGAGCCGTGAGGCGATGCAGCATCAGCAGCAAGACGAAGCGGAACTGGCGCGGCACGGCGTCCGGATCATGAAGACCTGCACGCCGTATCTGGCCGGCAACCTGCCTGTGAAAGGGGAGCATTGCGCGTGGATGGAATCGTCGGCGGTGGTGTACTGCAATTCGGTGATCGGCGCGCGCACCAATGCGGAGGGCCGCGAGAGCACCAGCGCGGCCATGCTGACGGGCAAGATCCCGGACTGGGGGTTCCATCGCGATGAACATCGGCACGCAACCCATCTGATTGAAGTGGAGACGGCGGTCGAGAGCGTGATGGATTGGGGTATGCTCGGCTATTTCATCGGCAGCGCCGTGGAAGAAGAAATTCCTGTGTTGACGGGCGCGGTCCGGCAGGCCGATCCTCTACGCCACAAACATTTCGGCGCTGCCGCGGCATCGTCGGGCGGAGTGGAGATGTATCACATCGTCGGCGTGACGCCGGAGGCGGCGAGCTTGGAGATCGCACTGGGCGGGCGTAAGCCGGTGGCAACGATCAACTACGGTGCCGAGGAACGCCGCCGCGTGTACGAAACGCTGAACGCGAATGGGCGCGATCCGAATGTCGATTATGTGATGCTGGGTTGCCCGCATGCGTCCATCGATCAATTTCGCGAGGTGGCTCGGTTGCTGGATGGCAAGAAGATCAAAACGCATCTGTGGATGTTCACATCGCGCGCGGTGAAGACCGTAGCGGACATGAACGGATTCACCAAGAAGATCGAAGATGCAGGCGCGTTGGTGATGACCGATACTTGCTCGGCGATCGCTCGCGCGGTACCCAGAGGAACCAAAGTGGTGGCACTCGATTCGGCGAAGCAGACCCATTACCTGCCGGCGATGGTGGACGTAGGCGCATGGTTCGGCACGACGGAAGATTGCATCGACGCGGCGATTACGGGGCGCTGGACGGGAGAACTGCGATGATCGTCCTGCATGGGCGCGGCATCGTGGGCGGTTGCGTGGAAGGTGAAGCGTTGGTGACGCGCGAAACAATTTCAGGATGGGGTGGCATCGATCCGATGACTGGAACCGTGATTGAGACGCGGCACGAACTGCATGGGCAAAGCTTCAAGGACAAAGTGCTGGTGTTTCCGGGCGCGAAGGGATCGTCGGGATGGTCGAATGCGTTTCACATGACGCGGCTCACGAAGTCGGCGCCGTTGGCAATGGTATTCAATCAGATGACCACCAAGATTGCCCTGGGTGCCGTGGTGACGCGTGTGCCGGCGGTAACGGAGCTGGATCAAGATCCGCTGAGCGTGATCGAGACCGGCGACTGGGTGAAAGTGGATGGCGACCGCGGCGTAGTGGAAGTGATCAAGAAGCGCCTCTGATCACTTGGCGGGCAGGTGCGCGAGGCTTTTCTCATCTTCCGGCTCGGTTACCCGCAGCGCCTCGCTGTGCGTGTGGCCGGAAGCGTCCAGCCAGCCTTGATCGTTGAATCCGGCGGTGTCCACTACCAGCCAATCGTTTCCTGCCGTCGGTGAAGATTTTTCGAAAGGAGTTGTCGAGCTCGTACAGCATCACGATCCACGCCCGGCGTTTGAATTAATTTACAAGGAGTGGGCACGCAGGTACGCCTGCCGGAAGACAGCGCGTGATCGGGGCGTCGTGGCCGACCGTCGCTGAGCGCTGACGCAGGGAGGCGGCCGCCTCGGGAAGAAGCGGCTCCTCACTCCGTTTGAAATCGGCCAGGGTGTCCAGGAAGTATTTCGGAGGTGTGAATTCCCCCTATCCATTGATGCCGCCTGATGCCGCCGGGCAACAGCCCAATCAATTCCGGGATCGGCGAGCTTTGCGCCATGCTCGACTTGGCTTGGTTGGCCTTATTGGCGTGCCGCAAGTCTGGGCGATCCCACTTTATGGCAGCGTGAAAACGTAAATCGCGTTGTGGCCGCGTGCGACCTTGAACTCAGGCGTGACACCGGCGAAGTTGGTATCGCCCAGCAGTCCGGGCACGGCGAGATTATCGCCGGTCATCACGCAGAGGTACTGCTTGCCTTTCACAGCGTAGCTGATGGTGCTCACCGAAACCGGGCCGCCGACAATCTGCTCCCACAGAATCTTGCCGCTGTCGGCGTCGAAAGCGCGAACGCGGCGATTCAGGTCGCCCCAGAAAACCAAATCGCCGGCGGTGGCAAGAGCGGCGCCCGTGCTGGTGGCGTGCGATCCGGTGCTAAAGCGTTGGATCTCGCCCGTGGACATGTTGACCTTCGCCAAGCCGACGAGCGCGTTTGGATCCGAGCCAGGGCGCGCGACACCAAAGCGTTTTTCGCGAGCCTCGGGCTGCCCAGGCGTGCCGGCTGGGACGGCCGACGTCATGTCCAGACAATTGTCGAAGTAGGGAACGTAGAGCGAATTCTTTTCGGGATTGTAGGCCGTGGGCCAATAGCTGCGTGTGTTGAAGTAGCAAATCACGTGGCGATCGCCGGGATGCTTCAGCACCAGATCCCAATTGATGTAGGTCTTGCCGGTCTTCACGTCGATGTTCGAGAGAATGAAATTCGGTGTATCGAAGGGGAAGGGAATCGCCCAAAGAAACTGGCCCGTGCCACGATCGAGCGCCCATAGTCCGCCGCCTTCGCCGACGTTGACTGAGATATCGTGCACCTGGCCGCGCGGGATGTCGGGATTGATCCACTTCACAAATCTTGGATCGGGACTCACGGCGGTTCTAATCAGCGTGCGCTCTTCGTTGATATCCATGTCCCAGTCGTCACCGGGAAGATGCTGGTAATACCAAACCAGCTTGCCGGTATCGGGATTCAGCGCGACTGTGGAGTTACTGTAGAGATCGGCCGGCGCGGAGCGAGCGGTGCCGTCGGGATTGCCCGCATGCCGATCGGCGCGTGTGTTGGGCGTGGGATTCGCGATTCCCCAGTAGAGCAGGTTGCGTACGGGATCGTAGGAACCAGGCAGCGCCCAAGTGGATGCGACGCGTTTGTCTACAGGCGCGCCATTCCAAGAATCGCCGGCGGGATCTTTGTCGTCTTGCGTGGTGTAGAATCGCCAGACTTCCTTGCCGGTGAGGGCATCGTGCGCGGCGATATAACAATTCGCACGGAGTCCACCAACGCATGTTCCAGCCGTGATCACCTTGCCGTTGATGACGATTGGACCGGATGTGTGGCCGCGCTCATCGGTTTTGGTCTGCCATCGAAGCTCGCCGGTGCGGGCGTCCAGGCCGACCACGTAGCTGTCGGGCGCTGTATAAAGGA
Organism: Bryobacteraceae bacterium; assembly: GCA_049518655.1. Lineage (GTDB taxonomy): Bacteria > Acidobacteriota > Terriglobia > Bryobacterales > Bryobacteraceae > Palsa-89. The sequence continues at coordinate 35,237 of JBEKRO010000028.1, forward strand.
CGACGTCCTGATAGATCGCTAGCGACTTGGGCCGCGCGATGGTGGCGACGCCCGTGGGAACTTTGCGTTTGTACTCCCAGATCAAATCGCCGGTGGCGCCGTCCAGCGCCTGGATGACCGCGCCGGGATTGATGACGTACATCACGCCGTCGTGCACCAGAGGAATGCTCTCGGTTTGGCCGGGCGTCATGCCGCGCGACCAAGCCAGGCGCAGCGTGCCGACATTGCTTTTGTTGATCTCTTTAAGCGGACTGAAGCGCTGCGCATCGTAGGTGCGGCTGAACATCAGCCAGTCGCCCGGAGCCGGGTTGAGGAGCATTTCCGGCGTGACGGGTACGAAGCCTTTGACCACTTGGGAGCGCGCGGGTGCGAGCGCGGCGAGAAGTAGGAAGGCCGCGACGCTCGCTTTAGTAATCGTTGGGAATGGGAGCGCATGTGCGCGCGGTGGCGCATTGTTTTTGCGGAACGGGCGAAGGTGATGTTCGCAAAGCATTCAGGTTCAGAATATCGCGGAGGAAAGTCGCGGCGGGCGGAGCGAGAGACGTGCGCGCCGCGAAGGAGATCGATCGCGGTCTAGCGAACTCGCCTTATTCTTTAGCTGGCGCGGCGAATCTCCTCGCGGATTACCCGGCGCAGCGTAGCTTCGAGAGGTTCTCGGGAACGACTGATGTGATCGCGCAAAGCGTCGTTGATCAGGCTCTGGTAGTTGCCGCCACCGGCTTTCTCAACCTGATCACGGAACCAATCGATTACATCGTCATCGAGGCGAATGGTGATCCTCGTCTTCCCCTTGGGTACCGGCATCACCGGGCCGCGCTTCGCCTTTGAGAAATCATATTCACGCTTCATAAGTTCCTTCCTCATAAGACCGCCGCTCGCGAGGCGTGGCTTTGCGGGCTGAAATTAGCAGTACGCGGTCGCCTCGCCATGTATAAAAAACAACGATGAAATGGCCAAATGGGTCCCGCCCAATCGTTATCCAGCGCTCCTCCTCGTTCGAAGAGAGATCTGACATAGTTAACGCCTGTTCGTCTTCCAGGACAGCTACTGCATCGGCGAACTGGATGCCATGCTTGTGAGCGTTCAGCTTCGCCTTGCGCGGATCCCACTCGACCAGAACGTGTACAATTGTACACCAAAATCGGGAGGGCAAGCGTGGCTCGCGTCGGCTGCGGACCAGGGGTCCCTACGCTTGCCTGCGCGCGATTCAGTTTGATTTGCCGGGCAGTTCGAACACCCAAAGCTGCGCGCCACCACCGGACGGGTTCTTGATCTCAGGCACCAGCGGAGGCCACGTGGCAGCGTGCGCGCCGCCATTGCCGACCACTACGGCAACATACTGCTTGCCGTTGACGCTGTAGGTGATGGGGCAGGAGCTCGGCACGTCATTCAGCCGCGTCTCCCAGAGCACTTTGCCATTCGATTCGTCGTAAGCGCGAATGTAGCGATCAAGCGATCCGTCGAACACGATGCCGCCCGCGGTGGCGAGAGCGCCGGTGGTTTGCGGCGCACGTTGGCGGTCGGTCCAAACCACCTTGCGGGTTTCGAGATTGATGGCTTCAAAGCGTCCGTACTTGCCGTCGCTATCCAGGCGCGGCCGGATGGTGAAGCGGACGCCGGAGGAAAGTCCTCCGCGCTCGCCGGGCGCTACCGGAATCAGATCCATGCAGGATTCCACCAAGGGCACATAAAGGATCTTGGTTTCGGGATTGAGCGACCCCGGGATCCAGCTCTTGGCGCCGCCAGCGTGCGGGCAGACGGTTTTCGTTTCGCCGTCGCCTACGACAACTTGATGGTTGATTGTTTTTGCGCCCGTAACAGGATCGATGGCGGTCACTACGTTTTGGATGCCGAGATCCATGGAGAAATCGTATTTGCCGTTGGCTGCATCCAGTACATCGTAGATAGCTTCTTTGCCGGCGGTCACCACCACTCGCTTAGTCTCACCCTTGACGGGAAGATTGATTAACTGGCGTTCAAAGGCCCAATCGAGATCCCACTGATCGTTGGGCATGTGCTGGAAATGCCAGACCAGCTTGCCGGTGTCGGGATCGAAGGCGAGCGTGGTGTCGGTATAGAGCGCGTCGTTGTTGATGCCGGGTTCTTTCGACGGATGCACCAGCGGGCCGGTGTCGTAAGTTTGCGCGGCTCCGAAGAAAACCAGGTTCAGCGCGGGATCATAGCTGCCGGCAGTCCAAACGGAAGCGCCATTTCGTTTCTCGAGCGGCAAACCGTTCCAACTGTTACCGCCGGGTTCGCCAGGACGCGCGATGGTGTAGAAACGCCAGGCTTCTTTGCCGGTGGCTGCGTCCAGCGCGACGATCATGTTGCCGCCCGGCGCCTGTCCGACGGTTCCGACAATGATTTTGCCCTTGGCGGCAAGCGGTCCGCCGGTCATCATCACGCGCGGATTTTTGTCGCGATCCAGGATCTCGTGATCCCAAGCCACTTCGCCGGTTTTGATGTCGAGCGCGACGACATGCAGATCCGATGTGTCCAGCAAGATGTGATTGCCATAGATTGCGATGTCGCGCTTCACCAGATTGAGGAAGCCCTGTTTGGGCTTGGGCAGTTGCCGCGAATATTGCCAGAGTAGGTCGCCGGTGACGGCATCCAGAGCCTGGACGTGGTCGCCGGAGCTGTGTACGAAGATAACGCCATCGTGGACCAGGGGAGTGGCTTCGTTGGCGCCTGGAAATAGCGACCAACTCCACGCCGATCGCAACTGGCCGACGTTCGATTTGTTGATCTGCTTGAGCGGACTGAAGCCCTGGTCGTCATAGGTGCGACGCCAAGTGAGCCACTCACCGGCGGGAGGATTTTGCAAGAGCGCGTCGGTGACGGGAGTGAGTTTGTCGAGCGGATCGGGCTTAGGCGGCGCGGGAATCAGGCTGGCGTAGGGCGACAGGCCTCCTCCGGGTCCGGACGCAGCAGGCGCGCTGGGTCTGCCGTTTGCGCTGCTCGGGCCCGCACCGGGAAGACTCTTCGCATCCAGGGGGATGCCGTTGGACTGAAGAACGAAGGCTGTGATTTGTAAATAGGTTGTATCGCCGAGCGTGCCCGCGTTGCTAGGAGGCATTTTCGTGCCGATGTAATCGAAGAGCTCGCTGACATTCTTGCCGCCCCACTGCGCAGTGAACGCAGTGCCCTTGAGGGGAGGCGCGAACTCGCCGTCATCGAGACCAGCGCCGTGGCATCCGGCGCAATTTTGCGCGTAGGCGGATTGGCCCTCGGTGGCCTGGGCCGCGGTGAATGCCGGCGGACTTTGCGCATAGCCGGGCAGCGCGATCAGGGTCGCGGCGGCGGCCATCAAGATATGTTGCAGATTCTTGTTCGGTTGCATGGGCTCCTCGGTGGGCGAAGTGCCTAGTTTATAACTTGGCGGCGCTTCGATCAACATTTGCATGCAAGAGAGTTGTAGCCGAATTGTAATTCAATGTATATTCAACTGTAATGAAATTCCCCAGGAACTGTCGATTAGTTGATGGGGAGGAGGCACATGCTACTACTAAGGTCCACGCTGACCTGGTCGTTTGCCCTGCTATCGCTTCCGTTGTGCGCGCAGTCGCACGGCGAGCATGCGGAGGCTCCGCTGAGCATCGGGGTCTTGCCGAACTCGGTGCCGGTAATTATCGATCGCTCCTCGGTTCACCCCGCTTCAGCGCGCACCATCTCGGCGGATTTGTTGCGCTACCCGCTTTCGGGCAAAGCGCTTCACATGCTGCAAAAGGCGCTGCAAACATCGGAGGCGGGTAATCATGCCGGCGCCATCAAACAATTACAGAAAACGCTGACCAAGTTCCCCGATACTGGCGCTTACGTTTACAGCTTGCTGGGCGTTGAGGATTTGAAGACCGATCAGTTTTCTGAAGCCATTGACGCCCTGGAAAAGGCAGTGAAGCTGTTGCCGCACGACGCTTCCAATCACGCGAACCTGGGCTTGGCTCTCATCTCGAACGGGCGATATGACCGTGCCGAAGCCGAATTGAGGCGCGCTCTGGATCTGGATGCGCACTACGGAATGGCCAGCGATTTACTCAAGGCGCTGGCGGTCAGCAGGAACGCACAGAAGTAGCAAGAATCTTACGGCATCTCAGGACTGGCGCTGGCCAGGGTTTTCGCCATCCAGCCGGAGTGCGGGAGACCGCAAACGGACAGAGCTTGCAGCTCGCGGTCCACGTCATACCCCACGCGGCGGATGGTTGGCTTTGAGATGGATGGCTTCGATTCATCCAGCAGAAGATAGGCAGCGCGGCGATCGCCGTCGTAGGACAGACTCACGCTACCGGTGTTGACTACCGTGATTCCCGGCATGGCTCGAATGTAGGAGCGATGGATGTGCCCATAGACGGCAATCGGCTGGCCCAGTGGCGAATAGACCGACTCTAGTTCTGTATCGCTCGCTTCGGGCGCTGGTGCGATCCATAAACTGTCGGGACTGGCATGCACGAGCGCCAGCGGAGGGTGAATCTGAACGCGGGGCAAAGCGCGCAGCCAGGCGAGCCGCTGCTCGCCCAACACTTCACGGGTTGCCTTGGCCATTTCTTCAATCGCGGTCCAAAGAGGCTGCAGCCCGGGCGCCCGGCTCGCGAATTCCGTCAGCGATTCGGGCGTAAAAAGCATTTCATCGGTATTGCCGACCACGCCTGGCCAGCCGAGATCGCGAATCTGGTCCACAATCTCCGCCGGACTTGCTCCGCCGTGCGGCAGATCGCCGCCATGCAGGATCAGGTCGGGAGAAGTTTGCCGCAGATCCGCCAGGACAGCCTCAAATGCGGTGCGGTTGCCGTGAATGTCAGAAACGATCGCGATGCGCATGACGATTAGTGTCCCATGTGGTCCCCCGTGGCGCGCTTGACTACGATATGCTCCTCACGTAGCATCGATACCGTACTATGCGGAACCTTGTTCACACCACGATTGCCGCCAGCGCCGCTGTGGTTGTGCTCTTGCTGGCTGCGGCTCCGGCCCCCGCTCAGAGCTCCAGCTATCGCCCCCCTCGGGCACCCGACGGCCATGCCGATTTGAGCGGCATCTATGAAGCTCTCAACACAGCCAATTGGGATCTGGAGGATCATTCTCCTCAGCCGGGAACGATGTGGCAGACTGGCGCGATCGGCTCGGAGCCGGCCGGTTCCAGCGTGGTGGAAGGTGGAACCATCCCCTACAAACCGGAGGCTCTCGAAAAGAAGAAGGTGAATTTCGCCAACCGCCGTACCAACGATCCCGAAGCCAAGTGCTACATGCCCGGCATTCCGCGCGCCAACTACATGCCGTACCCGTTTCAAATCGTGCAGACGCCGCGCGGCATCATGTTCGTCTACGAGTTCGCCAGCGCGAATCGCTTGGTCAACATGGGCAAGCCGGAAGAGGCCGGCTCTGACACCTGGATGGGGACCAACAACGGCCACTGGGAAGGCGACACCTTGGTGGTGGACGTCACGGGTTTGAACGGCCTCGCTTGGTTCGACCGAGCCGGCGATTTCGGCGGCAAGCAATTGCACGTCGTGGAACGTTACAGCCGTCCCGATCCGTATCATCTGAACTACGAAGCCACCATCGAGGATCCCACCGTGTTCACGCGACCGTGGAAGATCAGCATGCCGCTCTATCGCAGAGTAGAGAAGAACGCGCAGCTTCTGGAGTTCAAGTGCGTGGAGTTTGTCGAAGAATTGCTGTACGGACAATACAAGAAACAGCCGGCCAAATAAATGAATAGATTTGCATGAACACCCGGCTTCTCCTCTTGACGACCGCAATCGCCGGCGTCATTTTGCCGGAAGCCTCGGGTCAGTTCGCAAAGCCGTGGACGCCGCCCAAAACGCCGTGGGGCGATCCCGATCTTCAAGGCATGTGGCCGGGCAACATGGGCGTTCCCTTGCAAAGACCCGAGAAACTCGGAAATCGAGCCACGCTTACCGACGAGGAATTCGCGCAGAAGGAAGCCCAGGCCAGGAAGCAGGCCGAGGTCGATAGCAAGTCCACCGCGGCCAGCGATAGCAAAACAACCATCGGCCCGCCGTCGTATTGGGTGGAGCGCGGCACGCCTACGCGACAAACATCGCTCATCATCGATCCGCCCAACGGAAGATTGCCCCCTTTGACACCGGAGGAACAGAAGCTTCGCAAGGAGGCGCGCGGCGGGAAAGGATTTCCGGGGGAATGGCGCGGCCAAGCCGATTCCGTTGACGATCTGAACATCTACTACCGCTGCATCACACGCGGCGTGCTGGGATCGATCATTCCGGTGGTCTATAACAATGGGAATGAGATTCTGCAGGCGCCCGGACTGGTCATCATTCGCAACGAAATGATCCACGAAACGCGCGTAATCCCTCTGGATGGCCGGCCACACTTGAATCCCGCGATCCGCCAGTACATGGGCGATTCACGCGGCCACTGGGAAGGCAACACGCTGGTGATCGAGACCACCAACTTCACCGATGAAGACGCGATCGGTTCCAACGGCGCGGGCTACCCTGGCGATCCCGGCCATCACAGCGCAGATTTGAAGCTGACCGAGCGTCTGACCCGCGTGGCCGCGGATACTCTCAACTATCAGGCCACCATCGACGATCCCAAGACGTGGACCAAGCCCTGGACCATCCTGATCCCCTTGCATAAGAACGATCACTACCAGCTCCTGGAATACGCCTGTCACGAGGGCAACATCGCCATGGGTGACATTCTGAGCGGAGCTCGGGCGGAGGAGCGCAAGGAAACGAAATAGGGATGATTTGATATAGAATTGCTGGACAGGAAGGTGTCCGAATGCGAACAAGGTTAGCGATGGTGGCCGCAGCCGCAGGTCTGCTTCTGGCGGTGTCACCGGCGTGGGCGCATCACGCGTTTCAAGCGGAGTTCGACAGCAGCAAGCCAGTCCATTTGACGGGAACGGTCACGGACATGGAGTGGATCAATCCGCACTCCTGGATTCATATCGACGTGAAGAACCCGGACGGAACCGTCACCAATTGGATGGTGGAATGCGGCAGCCCCAACATCATGCTGCGGAGAGGGTTCACCAAGCGATCGCTCGAAGTAGGTACGGAGCTGACCATTCAGGGATATCAAGCCAAGAACGGGACGAACCGGGCCAACGGCAGCAGCGTGACCTTCAAGGACGGCAGGAAGTTGTTTGTCGGCGGATCGAACCCGGATATTCCGCCAGATCAAAAGTAAGAGCAAGGAGATTTCGCATGAGATACAGCGTTTTCGCGTTGCTTGTAACGGCGGGGTTGTGGACCTTCTCCGCGGCGGCTCAAGCGCCCGTTGCAAAGACGGTCAAGACGGCTGCGACATCGTCTAAGACCGACTGGACTCCACCCAAAACCTCGTGGGGCGATCCGGACCTGCAAGGACAGTGGCCCGCCACTGCTAACATCCCCATGCAGCGGCCCGTCAATCTGGGGGAGAGGGCCGAGCTCACCGATGCGGAATTGGCGCAACGGGAAAGCCAGGCGAAAAAGCAAGCGGCGGAAGATGGCGAAGAAGTCGCTAAGGGCGGCGATGTAACCATCAACCCTCCTTCGTATTGGGTGGAGCGCGGCAAACCAGTTCGTCAAGCGTCGTTGGTTGTCGATCCTCCCAACGGCAGGATTCCTCCGTTGACTCCGGAGGGGCAAGCGGCGGTGAAGGCGTTGCGAGGTGGACTTGGGCCCGGCAGTCACTTTCCGGACAAGGTGGACTCCTGGGAGGATTTCGATATTTACAGCCGTTGCATAACGCGCGGCATGGTCAATAGCATGCTCCCCACGCTCTACAACTTCGGCAACGAGATTCTGCAAGCTCCAGGCTATGTGGTGATCCGCAATGAAATGATCCACGAGACTCGCGTGATTCCATTGGATGGGCGTCCGCATGTGGGCAAAGGTATCGTCTCGTACATGGGCGATTCGCGCGGGCATTGGGAAGGCAACACGCTAGTTGTGGAGACCACAAATCTGAAGCCCCAACCCGGAGCGGGCGGCGGATTGTTTTCCGACGCCGCAGTGTTGACCGAACGTTTCAAGCGGATCTCGCAGAACGACCTGAGTTACGACCTGACGGTGAACGATCCCAAAACGTGGACCAAACCGTGGACCCTTCACATGCCCTACAAGCAAGATCCGAGCTACAAGATCTACGAGTACGCCTGCCACGAAGGAAATTACATGATGCTGGACGCTCTCACCGGCGCTCGTGACCTGGAGAAGAAGGGCCAGTCGACGAAGGTGGAACGCTAGGAAGTTGAAGGCGCCTTTTGTAATTGGTAGCGCGTTGTTAGCGCTCGTCTCGGCTTATGCCCAGCAGCCCGTGCAGGGGAACCCCCCGCTCGCCAAAGATCCCGGTCCGTTCCTTCCCGGCTTCGGTGTGGAGCAAGATAAAGGACCGAAACCGGTAGCTGGTCCGGCGCCGCACTTGCCCGATGGCAGGCCGGACTTTGGCGGAAATGGCGCGTGGTACCCCGGCTTCAACGGCAACCTCGCGGAGACCAAATGGAAGGGAGTAAAAAGCGCGGACAAACATGTCGACGTCCCGTTCCTTCCCTGGACCCTGAATACCTACAACCAGCGCGTGGAAAATTTGTCGAAGGACGATCCGGAGGCGAAATGCCTGCCCGTGGGCGTGCCGCGGTTCATGTTCGACCCGTATCCGTTCCAGATGATCCAGACCCACGACCAGGTTGTATTCGTCTTCGAGGGTGACAATTATCTGTGGCGGATCGTCAACATCGATCCGAAAGGAACGCATCCCAAGAATCTCAAGCCCACTTGGCTGGGCGATGCCGTGGGGCACTATGAGGGCGACACGCTGGTGGTGGACGTCGTCGGGTTCAACGGCCTCGCGTGGTTGGACCAAGCCGGCCATGCGACTTCGGACAAGTTGCACTTGACTGAACGCTATACCCGCACCGACTCGCTGACGCTGAAGTATGAAGTGACTATCGACGATCCTGGCGCCTATGCGCAGCCCTGGACGGCCAGCAATACGATTCGCTGGCGTCCCGGTATGGAGCTGATGGAATCGATCTGTCAGGAAGACGAAAAAAGCTCGATTCACATGATCGGAAATGCGCCGCCTGCAAAGAAATGAAATATTGTTTTGTCATTGTGGCGCTCGCTGTCCTGCACGCGCAGGGACAGGTCCCGCGTCTTGCCGACGGTCATCCCGATCTGGGCAGCGACGGCGTGTGGCTGCCGACTCACGTGGCTGACTTGGCTCCGAACGCCGCCGTTCCTTTCCAGGGCTGGGCGAAGGCGAAATTCCTAGCGAACAACGCCATGAAGCAGAATGATTTGGATCTGCGCTGCCTGCCTCCCGGCGTTCCGCGAATCACGCTCACGGCGCGTCCTTTCGAGATCGTGCAGACGCCCCAGCGAATCCTATTCGTATACGAAGGCGGCGCCCATGTCTGGCGTCAGGTGTGGATGGATGGGCGCACGCATCCGAAAGATCCGAATCCCGATTGGCTGGGCGATTCCATCGGCCATTGGGAGGGAGAAACACTGGTGGTGGACGCCGTCGGTTTCAATGACAAAACCTGGTTGGACGACGCCGGCCATCCTCACACCGAGCGGCTGCACGTGATCGAAAAATACACGCGGACCGGTGCAGCTTCGATGAAATACGAGGTCACGATCGACGATCCGGGCGCATATACGAAACCCTGGACATCCAGCAGCAGTCTCTCATTCCGTCCCGGCGAGAAGCTGGCGGAGGACATCTGTTTGGACAAGATTTCGAAGTGAAGCCGGCCTACTGCGCGCCAGCGCCGCCACCGAAATTTCCAAGGGAAACGACGGACTTCGGATCGACCGTGCGGTCGACGATCACAGCCATCGGCGCGGCCAGCATTTCCTGCCAGCTCTGATCGCCCCAATGCACCGTAGCCGTGGGATCGGGATTCCATTTGTTGTTGAGCGAATTGTCCCAATGCGCTGTGAGTTCGAGCGTGGTGCCCTGGGGAAAATGCAGTGGCGTCTTTTCGTAATAGACGATTTGCCAGTTGAAGTCGTAGCGCGGCACATCTAAGATCGTTTCCTTTTCGCCCGTGGGATAGTGGGCGTCAATCTTCATGTCCTTGCCGCGCAGATGCATGTGCGGCTGCATATAGACGAAGTCGACGGGCTGCCCGAACCGGAGCGTGGCTTTCGCTTCCGCATTGGGATCGCCGGGTGCGATGGTGAGATTGGTCTGTGCCGCGGTGACGGACATGAAACGGCGCTTCGGCGGAGCCTTCGCGAGTTCGAGCCCGACCATGGATAGATCCTCGCCCGCCACGCCGTTGGTGGTGTAGTGGACTTCAAATACGATATCGGCCCCGGCCGGAATCAACTTGGCGGAGTTGTCGATATCGAATCGTTGGGCTTCCATGCCGGGGACGTAGCCGACCAGAAACTCGTTATCCAGCACGGCCGGATTTCCTCCCGCGGCTTTGATCAGGTCTTCGTTGCGCGTGGGGCCTGGGGCGTAAGGCTCGGAGCCGAGCTGCGATTGAACCATCCACTTGGAACCCTTGGGTCGCACGTTGGCGATGACATGGTGCACATGGGCACGGTCAGAAGGACGGATCTCGCCGGCCACTACCCAAGTGTCCTCTTTGAACGGAGCCGACACTGTGATGTACGTGTATTCGATGGTGCCTTTGGCGGGGATCGCGAAGGGTTTGGGAAATTTCAAAATGAGATCGGGCCGGATGTTCCAGCCGTCGCGGAAAGCCACGGGGGCGGGCTTGTCCTTGGCGTCGCCTTCGGGAGCTCCGTTGTTGACCCAGTCGGCGAGAGTGGCGATGTCGGCTTCCGAGAGCCGGCGTTCGTTGGTGAAGTGCCCGTACTTGGGATCGGCAAACCAGGGCGGCATCTTTTTGCTGAGTACCGCGACTTTTATGGCCTTCGCCCAGGGGCGCGTGCCTTCGTAGGTGAGAAATGGCATGGGGCCGATTTCGCCGGGACGATGACACACTTGGCAATCGCGCTGCAAGATCGGCAGCACATCCTTGTTAAACGTCACCGCGCCATCCGCCGCGAAAATGGCAGTCGAACTCAAAAGAAAAATGGAAAGCAGACAACGCATGCCGTTCCTCCTGGTCCCCCAAAGTCTCCCACACATCGACTCGGCGTTCAAGGCCGGCGGTTGCGTTAGCGGACGACTATTTCTCTTGCTTCGCTGCGTCGACGATGGCGTTCAGGGTTGGAATGTCCTTCAAATCGGGGGCCGAGCTTTTGAACGTCCGGATGTAGGCATAAATATCCTTCGCCTGTTTGTCGGGCAGAGAGCTTATGCCGAAATTTGGCATGGACGTGGAAGGAACAAGCGGCGCCACATTCGCGCGGCCGCGCAGGAACGTAATGAAGCTCTGCTCGGTTTCCAGATGCCCCCACCTGCCGACAAAAGCTCGTGCTCCGGTCTCGCCGTTGTAGCCGTGGCACGCATAGCAGCCGTAGGAGTAATACAGCGTCTTCCCGCTCGCGGCATTTCCGGTGACCGGACTGGTTGGCGCCGGGTTGTTCGCGGGAACCGCACCGGCGCCGCGACCAGGCTGGGCGTTTAGGGTAAGCACTGGCATCGCCAGCGCAACGAGCGCTATCGCCACAAAGTATAGGTTCTTCATGCCGATGTCCTTAGCGCGGCTGCGTGATCACGTCGATCATATAGGGCTCGCCGCGTTTGACCGATGCCACGCCGCGCTTCAATGCAGCCGATAACTTTGCGGGATCGGTAATGGGTCCTTCACCAGCCATGCCGTAGGTCTCCGCCATCTTGGCGTAGTTAATGAAAGGATCTCGCAGCGTGCTGCCGATCTCGGCCCGATTCGCGCCGCGCCCGCGAACGCCAGCCATGTATTCGATGAACATGTACTCCTGATGCCATGCTCGGTTGTTGTGCATCACGGTGAGCATGGGAAGCTTGTGATGCGCAGCAGTCCAGAGTACGCCGGGCGCATAGTTGAGATCGCCATCGGTCTGGACGTTGACGACGAATCGCTTGCGGGCCTTCGCCGCGAGGGCCGCGCCCACCGATGCCGGTGCACCATAACCCATGCCACCAGCGCCTTGGCCGCCGAGGTAACTGTAAGGCTTGTTGTGATCCCAAAGCTGATTGTTGTGGCCGCCGGAGAAATTGCTAGGCGAAGCGAAGCACCAGTCTTCATGCATGATCAGCGGCCAGAGCTCGGCATAAACCCGCGCGGTGCTGATGGGAATGCCATTCCATCCGGCCTTGGCCCTCTCAACCGCCTGCTCGAGCGCCGTTACGTGGGCTTGGTGATTGGCCTGGCCGTGCTTGGTCGCACGCTCCTGGATACGGGCCTTCTGATCCGATGTCAACTGGCGTTTCACTTCGTCAATGATGAGCGGAAGGCTGGCTTCGGCATCGGCCTCGATGGGAGGAGCAGATTTCTCACGGTTGCCTCCGAAAGCTCTGCCAGGAGTGAGGATGCCCGCGAAGCCGATATCGGTGGTGTCCCGTGGCCGGGCAATTGTCGCCAGCCCCGGGCCGGTGATGGAAGCCTGCGCGCCACCCGTTTCAAGACCCAGCGTGTAATCGTAATTCGTATCGGCGCCTGGCCCGCAAAGGGGATGACGTTGAGGGAAACTCATGGGCCCGGTCGTTGCTGCCGTGCCGGTGCAGGCGCCCACCAGTTCGGCGAGTTCAACCGAGCGCTTCACGCCTTCGGGCGTTCGTAAACGTCCCACCGCTATTCTCGGATTTTGCGCTTCCACTAGCGCTTTTGCAATTTCCTTCGCGTTCGTCGCATCGATGGTGGGGAACTGCGGCGGCTTGTAGGCCGGCACGCTGGCATTGGGGGCGTTCTCTTTTTGAATCTCGGAACCGATTACCACCAGAGTGGGCGCCATCGGCGGAGTAATGGCTTCGTTATAAGCGCGCTGAATCGCCACCAGAGCCTCGTCCAGCGTCTTTGGCTCATTGTCCCATTTCGTGAAGCTGCGAACCATCCCCGCCATGTCGTGCGCGGTATGGGCGGGAATGAAATCCGGGTCGTTGCCCGCGATCATCACCACCGGCACGCGATCATAATAGGCCTGATAAATGGACATGGCGGCATGCTGAATTCCTATGGTGCCGTGCAGCACAGCCAGTATTGGCTTGCCTTCCGCCTTGGCATAACCGTGAGCCATGGTGACGGCCGACTCTTCATGCAGCGCGGTAATCCACTCCGGCATCACATTCGGCGGATGGCCGTAATTGATGAACGATTCTTGCAGGCCTTCGAAACTCGATCCAGGATTGGCAACGGCATATTCGATCCCGAGGTCGCGAATAGTCTGGACCATCAGATCCGAGCCCGGTCGCGTGATGGTGCGCACAGCCACCGGCGGCCGGATGTTGCCTGCTTCGCGCTCCAGTTGCGCGTCGGTGGGAGCGGGTACGCTTCCAGAGGGCGTTGCACCTCTAGCGGCGCTTTGAGTCTGCGCTTCCAGCAGCGGCGTGCTGGTGACCAGCGCTGCCGCTCCGGCCGCTGCCCCGGTGGCTGCGCCCTTCAGGAATCCGCGACGTCCAAAGGAACTCTTCGGTGTTTTTGCCATTATTTTCTCTCCGCGTTCTGCGTGGACCGGGAGCACTTCACAAGTTCGATTTCGGAGCACGCCACTGTCAATTTTAGCTGAATTGGCGGCCGTCGCCATCAACTGGCATCTCCTCAAGGGAGGCGTATAGTTGTTATTAGTACCTACTTCGAATCGTGGAACCTATTCTGTTGGCGGCTCGACTTTTCCTGGCGGCCGTATTTCTTCTCGCGGGCGTCACGAAGCTCAAGGACCGCAAGGGATCGAGTAAAGCTTTCGCCGATTTCGGCCTGCCGCAGGCACTCGCACGTCCTTTGAGCCTGTTGCTTTCCACGGCGGAAATCCTGGTTGCCGTGGCGCTGATTCCGGCGGCTCTCGCCTGGTACGGAGCTTGTGGGGCGCTGGCGCTGCTGATCATCTTCGTGGGCGCTATCGGCGTCAGCCTGGCGCGAGGACGCCGGCCGGACTGCCACTGCTTCGGCCAATTGCATTCAGCTCCCATAGGTTCGTCAACTCTGGCTCGGAATGGCATACTCGCCGCGTGCGCCGGCTGGCTGGCATGGCGTGGACCACAGCGAGTGGGTCCGTCTCTGTGGAGGCACCTGGCTTCAGCGGGTGACGACGAGCGCCGGCTATACATTGTCGCGGCCTGCGTGATGCTCTTCCTGTTCTTTCGCGCGCTACGGCGAGCGGAGGAGCCTGAGCCCGAACCCGAACCAGAGCCCGAACTAGAGCCCGAGAGTGAGGTCGTTCAAAGCGTCGCTGAATTGCAGCGTGATTCCGGACCGGTATTGCCGGAAAATTCCGCGCCGCGCAGAGTCATTCCAGAGACCGGTCTGCCCATCGGCACTCCCGCGCCTGACTTCCACTTGCCCAGCATGACCGGTCAGGCGCGCTCACTCCAATGGCTTCGAGAGCAGGGGAAGACGATTTGCATGGTATTCTCCAGTCCCCATTGCGAACCGTGCCGTGCGCTCTGGCCGTACATCAGCCGTTGGATGCGTGAGCACCAGGCGTCCTTGAATATGGTTGTCGTCAGCCGAGGGATGGCGAAAGACACGCTAACGAAACTGAAAGAGTTTGAAGTTTCGCGGGTCCTGGTTCAGCGCGAATTCGAAATCAGTGAGATGTACGGAATCAGGTCCACTCCCGCTGCGCTTCTTATCGGCCCAGACGGCCTGATCCAGAGTGAAATTGCGGTGGGAAGGGAAGCCATTCAAGAGCTAATCTCTTCCGCACTGAACAATTCTTCCGAAGACGTGGCTACTTTTCCGTCGTGGCCGCCGGCACAACATCCACTTTGAGACCTTCATGCACCTGATCTCCAGGATTAGAGATGATGGCGTCTCCTTCGCGCAATCCTCCCAGGACTTCCAGGCGGTCGCCATAATCGCGGCCCACTTCGATCTTCTGAAGATGCACGGTATGATCGGGACGAACCACGGCGACTTGCGCGCCGTCTGAACGAACGATCATCGCATCGCTGGGGACCATCAGCGGCGGATCGGCACGGATGCTGCGAAACTCTACCTGGGCATACATTCCCGGCAGCAGCGCGCTGTCCACATTCGGCACGTGGACTTCCACCAGCAGCGTCCGGCTGCTGGGGTCGAGAGCGCTGGCGGTCCGCGCCACCTGGCCCATGAATTGGCGGCCCGGTAGGTTCGATACGGTAAGGATCGCGGGCTGGCCCGGGCGGATGGAATCGGCGTAGGTCTGCGGCACGTTGACGTAGGTTCGGAGCGTGGCGATCTGCGCGATTCGATACAGCAGCGTGCTGCCGGAGTTGACTAACGCGCCAACATCCACGTTGCGCAGCGTGATCACTCCATCGAAAGGCGCCTGGACCAGGCAATAGCTCTGCATTTTCTCGAGGCGCGCCACATTCGATTGCGCCGCGGCTACATTGGCGCGCTGAACGTCGATGGCCCGTTCGAGCGATTCCAGGGCCGCCAGCTTCGAGTTGTATTGAGCCTGAGACTGATCGTCGTCCTGTTTTGACACAGCGCCTTTCGCTACCAGTTGGCTGGAGCGCTTCGCCATCACACGCGCGAGTTCCATGTCGGTTCGGCCCTGCTGAACGTTCGCAGTAGCCTGTTCCAAAGCGGCCTGTGCCTGTCGCACCGTGGCTTTGGCCTGAGTGACCTGATCCGCCAGTTCGGGCGCGTCTATCTGGGCCAGCGTTTGGCCAGCCTTCACGCGATCGCCAATGTCGACTGTGCGGCGTTCGATGTAACCGTCCGCACGCGCGAGTATGGGAGCTTCGGTGATGGGTTGGATGTTACCGGGCAACTGGAGGCCGCTCTGCCGGGTAGAGCGCCCCACCTGGATCACTTCCACTCGCGGCAATGCCTGTTGCTCTTCCTGCGCCGCACCGAAGACGACGGCACGACGCTTTTGCAGAGGAATGTAGCCGGCAAAAAATGCTACGGCGATCAGGACAATCGCTCCCAGGAAAATAACCCAAATGGTAATCGCCGAAGGATGCCAGAGATTCCGAGGCGCCCCCGGGTGGCCACCTTTCAACTCCTCCAGCTGCCGCTTGAGCTCCCGATTTTCCCTACGGAGTCTTTCTTCGACGGTTTCGGGCGGCCGGGTCTGTGGCGGATCGGGCTCGGTGAAGTGCATTAGATGATTTCCCGCTCCCGTTCCACCAGCCTGCGCTGATAATCCACTGGCGCCTGCTTGCGCAGGTAACTGTAAATGATGGGCACGACAAAGAGCGTGGTCACAGTAGCGAACATAAGACCGCCAATCACGGCGCGTCCCAGAGGAGCGTTCTGTTCGCCGCCTTCACCGAGCCCCAGCGCCATGGGAAGCATCCCCAGGATCATGGCGGTGGCGGTCATCAAAACGGGGCGCATTCTGGCGTGCCCGGCGGATAGCATGGCGGCCCTGGCTGGAACTCCGGCCTGCCGTTCGTCATTGGCAAAAGTCACCATCAGGATGCTGTTGGCGGTGGCGACGCCGACGCACATAATCGCACCCATCAGCGAAGGCACGCTCAACGTGGTGCCGGTGACGAACAGCATCCACAGAATGCCGGCCATCGCGCCTGGGAGAGCCGTAAGAATGATGAAAGGATCAAGCCACGATTGAAAGTTTACCGTCATGAGTAAATAGACCAGAACCACCGCGAAGATCATGCCCAGAGCGAGGCGGAAGAAAGACGATTGCATGGTGGCTACCTGTCCGCGCAGGGCGAACGTCGTTCCGCGCGGCAGATGGGGCACTTCCTCCTGCATGATCTTCCGTACCTCCGCGCCCACGCCGCCCAGATCGCGCCGGTCGACGTTGGCGTAAACATCAAAGACCGGCAGCACGTTGTAGTGGTTCACGATTACTGGGACGTAGTCCCTTTGAACGGTGACGAGATTGGAAAGAAGCTGTGTGCTACCCGGAACAGCTCCTGGATTGCCGTAGGCTTGGGAAGAGCCGCTAGGCGATACGCCGACGAAAGAATTCGCGCCGCCAGAAGCGCCCGACATCGATTCCGCGGTTACACCACTCTCGGCATCCGTCGCCACCGAAATGGGCGTGCGCAGCAAAGCGTCGAGAGAATCGATCCGGTATTGAGGGGTCTGAACTCCGATGTTGTAGTTTACGCCGTTCGTCCAGTTCATCCAGAAGTTGGGCGCCACGGTGGAACTTCCGCTGAGCGAGATGAGCATGCTGCTGGTGACGTCGCGCTGCGTCAGGCCCATTTGCGAGGCCTTCACTCTGTCAACGTTCAAGTTAATCTCCGGCTGCGCTTCCACTTGATGCACGTGGACATCGGCCGCTCCAGGGATCAGCGCGATCTTGCTCGCAAGCATCTGAGCGATCTTGTAATTCGCTCCGGAGTTGCTGCCCACCACCTGCAGGTCGATGGGCGCGGGCAGGCCGAAGTTCACGATCTGGCTGGTAATGTCGGCCGGCTGAAAGAAGAAAGTCATATCCGGAAATTTGTCGCGCAGCCGTTTTCGCAGGAGCACTTCATAGTTTCTGGTGGGCGCGTGGCTCTCTTTGTTCAAGGAAATCAATATCTCGCCGTCAGCCGAGGAGATGGTGGGGATGTCTCCCTGCGCGAGTGCCGGCCAACTGTTGGGGATCCCGATGTTGTCGATCAGCATATCGAGCTGATCGGGGGGAATGACGGCGCGGATTTCGCGCTCCAGCGCGGCGAATTTCAACTCGGTCTCTTCGATTCGCATGCCCACCGGTCCGCGCGCGTGTAACCGCATCTGGCCCGCGTCAACAGCGGGGAAGAAATCCTCGCCGATCAGCTTGACCAGGCCCAGCGATCCGATGGATACCACCATGAAGGCCGCGAGGACCCGTCCGGGATGAGCCAGCGACCAATCCAGCAGGCCCAGATAACGATAACGAAGCTTCTCGAAGAGCGCGTTGAATAGGTGGTGAGCGCTCCAAATGAGCCCCCTACCGCCGGCGGGCGCGCCATCGTCTCCTTCCCGATACGCGCCAAGCTCGGACTCCAGAAGATAAGCCATCATGGTCGGAACTAACGTGCGGGACAACAAGTAGGACGCGAGCATGGCGAAAACAACGGCCATGGCAAGCGGCGTAAACAAATATCTGGCCGTTCCCGTGAGCAATATTACCGGCACGAACACGATACAGATGGATACAGTGGCAACGAAGGTGGGAACGGCAATCTGCGATGCGCCATCGAGCACGGCACGAACCAATGGCTTGCGCATCGCGATGTTGCGGTGCGTATTCTCGATCTCCACCGTGGCGTCGTCCACCAGGATGCCAACCGCGAGGGCTAGCCCGCCCAGAGTCATTACGTTGATGGTCTCTCCCAGAAGGCTTAGGATGCACAAGGACGTGAGGATCGACAGTGGAATGGAAATGCACACGATGAGCGTGCTTCGCCAACTGCCGAGGAACAGCAGGATCATCAGGCCGGTGAGACCCGCTGCGATCAGAGCTTCGCGCAGTACGCCTTTGATGGAGGCTCGGACGAAAACGGATTGATCCGCAAGCGCCGTGACCTTCAGCTCCGGCGTCACGTTGGCAAGAATGCCGGGAAGAGCGGCCTTCACGGCGTTGACGATGGACAGCGTGGAGGCCTTGCCATTCCTACTCACGGTGATCAGAACGCCGCGAGCGCCATTGGTGCGCACGATATTGTTCTGGACCGAATATCCGTCATGGACCTGCGCAACATCCTTGATGTACACGGTGGCGCCGTTCACCGTCTTAATCGGCAGATTGTTCAGATCGTTCAACAGCACCGGACTGCTGTTCACTCTCACCTGATACTCGGTCTTAGCAAGTTTGGCGGTGCCGGCCGGCAGGACCAGGTTCTGCAGGTTCAGGGCGTTGGAGACATCGATGGGCGAGAGTTGTTTGGCGTAGAGCTCGTCGAGATTCAGGTCCACCATCACACCACGTTGTTTTCCACCAAATGGATAAGAAACGGAAGCTCCCTGAACCGTACCAAGCGGAGTGCGGATGAAATTATTCCCGATGTCGAAGATCTCCTGCTCGCGCAGAGTTTTACTGGAAAGACCGAGCTGCAGGATGGGGACGCTGGAGGCGTCGTACTTCAAAACGTTGGCGGGAAACATGCCGGGCGGCATTTGTCGAATCGATGTTTCCATGGTTGCCGTTACCTGAGCCACGGCCATGTCGATCTTGACGTTGGGATGGAAGAAAACCTTGATCGCGGAGTATCCACTATAGGACTGTGATTCGATGTGCTCGATGTCGTTGACATTCGACGTCAGGCTGCGTTCGAAACTGGTAGCGACGCGTTTTTCCATCTCCTCTGGGCCGAGGCCCGAGTAGACCCATAGGACGCTGACGATGGGGATGTCGATATACGGGAAAATATCGACCGCCATGGTGGTGATGGCCGCTCCGCCCAGAATGGCGATGAGCACAGCCATGACAACAAAAGTATAAGGGCGACCGAGAGCCAGCCGGACGATCCACATAGTCTATGTCCCCGGAATACACGTTCCGAAGGGGGAAAAGAACTCCCCAGTAAACGATGCGCCCAACCGCTCTTTAGGGTTGCGGCGTTGAAGCTCCGGTATGGCCAGTATACATCGTGCTGCCCGGACTCTGCGGAGATAGGGAAGAGCTATTGCTTCTGCTCGAACAGTTCGATATTCAGACCGTTTGGATCCTCTACAAAAATGTTCCGAACGGTTGGGCTGAACTGAGCCACTTCACCGTGGGCCGATGTCACTTCGACGCTGGCCGCTCTCATCCGGGTAAGAAGCCCGTCGAGATCGGTGACGCGCAAAGCAATCGCGGGCGCACCGGGATCGGGAACGCGCAGATGAAATGGCGTCCGCGGAATACCTTTGTACTCATAAAACGCGATGAGCGCGTTTGTCCCTGGGACGGTCGCGGTTAGCTCTCGGAACTGGGCGTGTGGCGCGCCGATTAAGTCCACAATGGGCGGGTCGTTCGAAAATTCCATTTTGCCATTGAGGTTGAAACCCAGCAAGCCGTGATAGAACTTGACGGTCGATTCCATGTCGGCGACAGTGAGGCCCATGGAAGCGCTGAAAACGATGCCGGCTGTAGTTTCGCCCTCGGGTGGCGCGGATTCCACCACCTCGATGACATAGCCGTCAGGATCGCGAATCAGCATGGAGCGAATCTTGCCATTGGGAGTAACGATGGTGACCGGCGCGCCCGACGTGGTGATGATCGGGACCTTCATTCTCTTGATTGCGGCGAGCACCGGTTCGATGTCCTTGACGCGGAGCGCGATCAGAGCCGCGCCGGGGTCGGTAGTCCGCGCCTGCCCGGGCTTGCGATCCACATCGGTAAACTCGGTCAGCTCAAAGCCGAATGGGGTGTTCGGAAAGTGGAACGTCGAAAGCCGAAGCTTCACGCCCGGCGAGTTTGTCAATGCGGGCACTCCCGGACTGAGAAGGGGACGCGGTTGGGGGGCGTCTAAGCCGAACACGTCATGGTAAAACGCCAGGGTCCGGTCTAAATCGTTTGTGGCATGGATATAATTCAACATGCCCACCACGGGCGCATCGGATGGAGCCGTACCGGTCTGCCCGAAAGCAGCACCAGCCAGTAAGATCGCTGGAAGAAATCGCATAGCTCCTCCTCGTTTCACTTCTGAGCGTTTTCTGTCGTTTTGGCGCTCATGAGCTGCCGCAAAAGGTTTGCGGTTCCTTCGCGTACCGTGGGCGGGCCGCCGGCGTGACCGTGCAGCCCGATGCCCAAGGCCATCTCTACCGGTGTGCGGCCCTGCTTGTCTTTCACATCCAACTTGGCCCCGCTGGCAGCCAGGAACTTGACGATGTCGTCCGAAGCCTGCGCGCCAAAATGCAGCGGGGTCTGTCCAGCTTCGCTGACGGCGTTTACATCCGCGCCTGCGGCCACCAGAACCTTCACCGACTCCAGAAGTTCAGCCGGCGTTGCATAGTCATTCGCAAAAGTGCCCGTGCCAAATCCAAGGCCCGCGGCGAACATGAGGGGTGTTGTACCGTTCTTCTGTCGCGCATTGAGATCGGCGCCGTGGTCCAGAAGCAGGCGAATAGCGGCTGTATCGCCGTTTTTGGCCGCTCGCATCAGCGGCGTCGAGCCTTCGGCCAGAGTCGGTTCGCCGGGCGTGTGCGCGCGCTGCGTGGCTGGAGTCTTCAATCGTGCGTTCGGATTCGCTCCATGGGTCAAAAGAACCTTCATGAGATCCACCGCAGTCAATTTATCGGACGATGGCCGGCCGGGATGTCCGTAAACTTCACCCAGCGTATTCATGTCCACCGCCGCGTACAGCGCGGCCATTCCTGAGGCGTCGGCGATATTTGGATCCGCCCCTCTTTCGGCCAGCAGCGCGGCAGTATCGTAGTGGCTGTTGATGATCGCGAGCACCAGCGCGGTTGAGCCGTCGGGGTCGGTCAGGTTCAGATTCGCTCCCGCATCTACCAGCGTGCGCGCCGCATCGAGCGAACCTTGGCGCGCCGCATACATCAGAGGCGTCCAACTGCCATGCGGAAGAATTGTGAGTACGCCTTCCAGGCCGAAGCGATCCTTCGGGCGTTCCAACGGATTCGTCCGGGCGTTCACATCGGCGCCGTGTGCGATCAAGACCTTGGCCGCTTCTGCGTGATTTTGGTCGGCGGCCCACACCAGCGCGGTTTCACCATACGTTTCGCCTTTTACGTTGACGTCAGCGCCATGTTCGATGAGCAGCCGCACGATGTCGGCGTTTCCCGTGCGGGCCGCGGACATGAGAAGTGTGCTGCCCCCAGGAAGCTTCGCGCTGGCATCCGCGCCCGCGTTCAACAGAGCTTCAGCCATTGCCGCGTTTCTATTGGTCGCGGCCAAAGAGAGCGGTGTCACTCCGTAGCGGTTGGCGATCTTTGCATTAGCGCCGGCGCGTAGCAACAATCTCGCGGTGTCTAAATCGTCGGCATATACGGCCCATTCCAGAGGCGTGGTTCCGTCGGCATCGGGAACATTGACATCGGCATGTTTTCTCAACTGATCCTGTACAGCTTCCCGATCACCGGATTGCACCGCTTCAGACAGCGTGCCCGCGCACACCATGCCGGCCGATGCCACAACAATGAAGGCCGATCTACACCAGAACATCGGTTTTTCCCGTGCTGTCGCCGAAGTGTTCCATCGGCTTTCCAAACTTCTCCGCCACATTCCGCCAGAAGTCGCCGACCGGCGTACGCGTGGGCAACTGGATATGGCGATGCCCCGTGCCAACTCCGCCGCCGATGGCGATCAGAGGCAGCGGATCCGTGGCATGAACATTCGAATCGGCCATCCCGGCGCCATAGATGATGAGCGAGTGATCGAGCAAGCTGCCGTCGCCATCCGGAGTGGATTGCAATTTCGCGAGGAACTTTGCATACATGCGCGCGTAATAAGTGTTGATCTTCACCACCTGCGCCATCTTCACCGGATTGTTCTGGTGGTGCGACACGGAGTGATGCTGCTCGGTGACGCCGATCTGCGGATAGGTGCGCTGGCTGAGCTCTCGGGACATCATAAAAGTGAAAACGCGCGTGATGTCCGCTTGATAAGCCACGGCCAGCAAGTCGAACTGCAGCGCCACATGCTCGTCGAATGAGTCGGGAACGCCAATGGGCGCGTCCGGCGTGCCTACTTCCGTCACGCTCCGGGCTTCCTGGCGCTGGATGCGCCGCTCGATTTCACGGAGGTTGTCCAAATAATCGGTGAGCCGCGTGCGATCGCGTGGCCCCAAGCCGCGCTCCAAAGTGCTGGCTTCTTCGACCACCGAATCGAGGATACTGCGTTCCTTTTCACTACGCGCACGGCGCTGAGCTGTCGTGCCCGCCGTGCCGAAGAGCCGTTCGAACACCGCGCGCGGATTGGTTTCCATGGGCAGCGGCGTGGACGGCGTGCTCCAGGAAATGGTGTTCAAATAGGCGCAACTGAAACCGGGGGAGCATCCGCCTACGTAACCGGTAAAATCCTCAGTGGCCACTTCGAGCGAAGGCAGCGGCGTATCCTGGCCGATCTGGTGCGCCACCACTTGGTCGATGGTCGTATTTGCGAGCACGTCCTCCGCCTCGGTACGCTTTGGCCAGACGCCAGTCAAGAATCCAGCGGCGCTCACTGCGTGATCTCCGAATTGGCTGCCGGGATGCGACCGCGTCAGGTTGGTTACCACGATCAACGAGTCGCGAAACGGCTCCAGAGGCTTCAGAATCGGCGTGAACTCGAAGCCTGCGCCCACGGTCTTGGGAGTAAGCTCCTGCATGATGGCGCCGTTCGGAAAATAGACCGCGCCAAAACGCATGCGGGGCTTCGCGTCTGCTTTGGCCAGCGGTACAAACGCGGGGAGCATCGCATCGAGCAAGGGCAGCGTTACGGCCGCCCCCAGTCCGCGCAACACGGTTCGCCGGGGTAGGGATTTCTTGGTAAGGAACATGATTTACTTTCCTTCTCTGCTTTGCGCCGTCTGCACGGGCACGGACTCGCTATCGCGCGGCGCGGTTCTCATTTGAAATGGCGTGCTATGAACCACGCCCAGGATCAGCGTGGAGAAACGATAGTTCGTACGCGATGCATCGCGCAGGATGGCGCGCACCGCCGGCATGTCACGATAGTCCAGGCCCCGGCCCAGCGCGTAGATCAGCATCTTCTCGGTCATCGTACCGGAGAATAGTTCCGGACGGCTGACCAGCGCCTTCCGCAATGTCACTACGCCGTCCACCTTCGTACCGTCGGAGAGTTCGCCTGTGGCGTCGATCAACTGGCCTGCGTCGCGAGTGCGCCAAGCGCCCACGGCATCGAAATTCTCCATGGCGAATCCGATGGAATCCATGGCTTTATGACAACTGGCGCAAACCGGGTTGGCGCGATGCTCGGCCATCTGCTCGCGCATGGTCCGCGGCTTCTCGCCTTCCTGATTTCCCTTGAGCGCTGGTACGTCGGGAGGAGGCGGGGGCACCGGCGTGCCCAGAATGTTTTCGAGTATCCATTTGCCGCGCACCACCGGCGAGGTGCGCTCGGCATGCGAAGTCAGCGCGAGAATGCTTCCTTGCCCCAGCAAACCGCGCCGGGCGTCATCCGTTATGGCGACGCGCCGGAAACGGCTGCCGTAAATGTCCGGAATGCCGTAATGGCGTGCCAGGCGCTCGTTCACGAATGTGTAGTCCGCGGTCAGCAGATCGAGCACGCTGCGGTCTTCTTGTACCATGCTTTCAAATAGCAGCTCTGTTTCCCGCCGGAACGATTGCCTCAGGTTGTCGTCGAAATCGGGGAACAGATCCGAATTGGGCTGCACATTGCGCAGATTGCGAAGCTGCAGCCACTGTCCGGCAAAGTTGTCCACCAATGCTTGCGACTTTGGATCCGCGAGCATGCGGCGCACCTGGCGATCGAGCACGGCTGGGTTCTCGAGTTTGCCTTCACTCGCCAAGCGGAGCAGTTCGTCATCGGGAATGCTGCTCCACAAAAAGAAGGACAGTCGCGAGGCCAATTCGAAGTCGCTGATGCGGTGGCTGCCGCCGGCAGTGACGCCGGCCGGGTCGCGCTCCACGCGGAATAAAAACCGTGGGCTGGCCAGAATCCGTTCCAGGGCAAATTCGATGCCGCCATCAAACCCGCCATCGCCCTTTCCTGACTGATAGAACTTCATCAGCGTCTCCAGATCCGGGGCGTCCACGGGTTGGCGGTAAGCACGCCGGGCCAACGTGGCGACGATTTGTCGCGCGCAAACATCTTCACTCGTCTGCTTGTTCGGGTGACAAATGAAAATGCGGCGACGGCTTGGCGTGTCCTTGGCGCCCGCAGGATGGAACGGGCCGGCGATGGTCAGGGATTGCAGGTGGGGCGAGCCCGACCAGTCGAAATTGTCCACCGAGCTGCGGATGTAGGGTTGCAGCCGGGCGGGCTCCACGGCATCGGGATCCTGAAGGAAGGCCACGGTGACAACATGCGGACCGGCGGTTATCGGAACGCGAACCCGCAATCGCGCATCCACGGCGTCTCCCGTGTCAGTCGGCTTTTGAAACAACGACGCCAGGTCTTCAGCGCCGCCCATGGAAGCCAGGTGAATGCGCCGGCCATCCACGGAGAATTCCACCTGATGGGGCGACTCCAAACCGCGCATGATATTCAAGTTGGTCCGGTACAGGTTCGCCTGGAACGAATATTCGCCGTCCAGCGGAAAGTTGTAGCGAACTACAGTTCCGCCGAGGGTGCCGAGCGGCAAACCATTGACATGCTCGTCTTGCGAAAGATCTTGCCGAATGCGCCAGGTTTCACTGCCCGGCGCGATTTTCGGATCGCCTACGGCGAGCGCGCCGATTTTGAGCGCCGCATCGAGGTAATGTTCCTGCAAGGCCGGAGAGACGCCCAATGCGTCGGAGATGTTGTCGAAGCCAAACGCTGAATCATCGGGAGGGAGTAAAGAGGCGGCGTCGATATCCAATGCCAGCAAATCGCGGACTGCGTTGGCATATTCGGCGCGATTGAGACGATGCAGGATGGGTCTGCCCGCGTAAGGCTCGGACGACTGGTCGATCTGTTGCTCTAGCCAAGCGGCAAACTTCTGATAAGTCGCCGCATCCGGCCGCGGCATGCCAGCCGGCGGCATCGTGCCCGACCGCAACTTACGGATTACCTTTTCCCAGACATCGGCGTGGGCCGGAACCTTGCCCAGATCCATTGTGTCGAGCGTGAGCCCGCCGGTCTTGAGGCGCTGGTTGTGACAGGTAACGCAGTACTTATCCAGGACCTCGCGCTGGGGATCGGGCGACGCCGCACAAGCGGCCACAAGGCACAACCCCACCATCACGCTCCGTCTCAGCATGTCTATGAAAAGTCTACACCTTTCTTTGCATGCAATGAAGTGATGTGGCCTGCGATAGAATCTGCTCGTGGTCAAACTACTCCTCGGGATTCTTTGCGCCGTATCTTCCGCTTCCGCGGCCGACGCGCCTTGGCAATGGTCCGGTTCCTACGGGGACAAATCGGTCACGCTCCTGCTGCTCGGTGATGTGAGCGTCGAGCAGCGCGCGGATCCAGCCGCCGCCATGGTCCACGTTCGCGACACACTGAATCGCGCAGACTTGGTTTACGGCAATCTGGAGGGCCTGCTGGTGAAGTCCGAGGGCCCCGACAAAGATATTCCCGACAAGAGCGGCTGGCAGCACATCGGACCGGAGGCGATACAGGCGCTCAAGGCGGGGAACATTCAAGTGGTGGGCCTGGCGAACAATGTAGCCTACGGACCGGCGAACATCATGAAGAGTCTGGCGGTTCTGGACGCCAACGGGATCGTGCACACCGGCGCGGGAGCCAATCTGGAGGAAGCGCACAAACCGGCGATTGTCGAACGCAAAGGAGTCCGCATCGGATTTCTGCAATACACGGCGAAGTGGTATCGCGAAGATCAGCAAATCGCGACCGCAACCTCGCCGGGCGTGGCGCGCGTCACCTCCCGCGATGGAATCACGATCGATCCGGCCGATATCGAGCGAGTGCGCCAAGACATTCGAGCGCTTCGTCCGTTGGTGGACATCGTGGTTGTATCCAGCCACAATCGCGACGGACTGGGCCGCGTCCTTACATCTGCGGCACCCGAGACCAAAGAGCCGTCCGATCCAGCGGCGCTGGTTGCACCGATCCCCTTGGGTTCGCGGTTTTCGGAGGCTGAACCATACGAGAAGCAGCTGGCGCACGCAGCCATCGATGCCGGCGCCGACATTGTATACGGGCATGGGTCGCACGTGTTGCAAGGCGTGGAGGTGTACCAGGGCAAGCCGGTGATGTACTGCTTGGGGAACTTCGCCACCGATTGGATCCGGATGCGGCCGAACAAGGACGGAATGGTTGCGCGGGTGGTAATCCAAGGAAAGCACGTCGCGCGCGTTTCGCTGGTGCCCGTCACTCGCGACACGGACCACAATAATGTCCTGATGCTCAATCCATCGGACGGAGAAGGCGCGAAGCTGCTCCAGAAAGTGAAGGATCTTTCGGCTGGCACGCCGTTGCGGATCGACGGGCAAGAAGTGGTGCTGGTGGAGAACCGGCTGGTGAGTTCGAGGAACTAAGCCTTACACGACAGCCTGTCGTTAACAAGTCAAGATGTCCGGTTTGATTAACACGTGATCTGTCCGGTTTGGGTTTAGGCGGCGTGAGCCGCCTTCTTCTTCGATTTGAGAATATGAACCGCCGTCGGCGCGGTGGG
>JBEKRO010000029.1:0-61681 GCA_049518655.1 Bryobacteraceae bacterium
CTCCTTCCACGGCATTGCTTCCAAGCATGCCGTTCGAGGAACCCAAAACCGTCAACCCCAATAAAGTGTTACCCATGTCCCCGGATAGAACTGTTACCCATGTCCCCGGTTTGGACCCTTACAGAGCCGCGACCAGAGGGAGCGGTCCTCACGCAATGAGCAGCTCGGTTGTTATTTCTTGCGGCCGCTCGGTGTGACGCGTCAAGCGCCCCGGGCGGCCAAGCAAGAAACCTTGCACCTCGTCACAATTCAACTCGCGCAGAATCTCCAACTGTGCGGCGGTCTCGATTCCTTCCACGATCACCCGCTTGCCGATGCTGTGTCCGAGTGAAATCATGCCGTGAATCAATGGCACGGCGACGTCATTCTTACCGATCTGCGCGACAAAGCAGCGATCGATCTTGAGGATGTCGATGGGCAGCTTGGGAAGATAACCCAGGGAAGAGTAACCGGTGCCAAAGTCGTCCACCGAGATTCGGACACCCTGCTGCCGCAGCTTGGCCATTTTTTGGATCGCGCTGTCGACATCGCGCACAACGGTGGACTCCGTCAGTTCCAAATCCAGCGAATTGCCGGTCAGTCCAGCGTCGCACAGCACACCGAGCACGGTATCGACAAAGCCGGCGCCGGCGAACTGCAAGGGAGAAACATTCACTGCGACGCGGACCAAGGGTTTTCCATGGTCCTGCCACCAACGGCATTGGCGGCACGCCTCGCGCAGCACCCACTCTCCCAGCCGAATGATGAGTCCAGTCTCTTCGGCCACCGGGATGAACTGATGGGGAGGTACCAAGCCGCGTTCGGGATGCGGCCACCGCGCCAGAGCTTCATAACCGGTCTGCCTTTTGTCCGCTACCGTAAAGATCGGCTGGTAATAAACGCACAGCTCGTCACGATCCAGCGCGCGCCGCAGGTCGGTCTCCATTTCCAGGCGCGCCTGGAAGGCGGCGCCCAGGGCGGGCGTATAAAAGTGGATCCGATCCTTACCGGCTTGTTTCGCTTCATACATGGCGGCGTCCGCGTTCCGTCGCAGAGCGCTCACGTCGGCGCCGTCCCGGGGATAGATGCTGATGCCCATGCTGGCTCTGATGACCAGTTCGTGATGGGCCACGAAGAAGGGGTCTTGGAGTGCCGTCCTCAGCCGCTCGGCCACACTGAGCGCCACCCGGTCCTCGGTCACTCCGTTCACCACCACCATGAATTCGTCGCCGCCCATGCGCGCCAACAGATCTACCTGGCGGACGCACGCGGCCAGGCGCTGGGCCACCTGTTGCAGCAGAGTGTCGCCCACGTCATGCCCCAGGGTGTCGTTGACGAATTTGAATCCGTCCAAATCTACAAAGATGACCGCCGTCCCGGAGGCTTGCTGATCGGCGCTGGAGATGCTATCGGCCAGGCCGTCGGCGAGCAACAAACGGTTCGGCAGTCCGGTCAGATAGTCGTGTAAAGCCCGGTGCGCCATTTCTCGTTCGGCCTGTTTGCGAACGCTGATGTCGTGCGCGATGATGGCCGATCCGCCGAGCCGGCCGTCTGGTTTGCAAATCGGCGAGACGCTGAGCAGCACCGGTACCTGGCTGCCATCCCTGCGCCGGAACAGCGCTTCATCGAGACGCGACGATTTCCCGTGGTGGATTCGGGAAAGAATTTCCCGCGCCATATCGCCGCAGCAGAACAAGGAGGCGATAGACATGGTCTGCGCCTCGGCGGCGCTGTAGCCGAAAAGCTTCTGCGCTCCGTCATTCCAGGTGGTGATGGTAGCCCAAGTGTCGGTGGCAATGATGGCGTCCCCGGAGCACTGCACAATGGCCGCCAATTGGGAGATGGCCTCCTCGGCAAGCTTCCTTTCTGTGATGTCGGTGGCCAGGCCGATCCACTTATAAGGCTCGCCCGCGGCGTTGCGGACGGCCTGTCCGCGATTGGAAAAGTAATAAATTTCCCCGTTCTGGCCGACGATCCGGTACTCGTCGCTGTAACGCTCCCCGCTCTGGATGTGGCGGCTAAATTCCGGAATAACCCGTTCCAGGTCCTCCGGGTGAACCATGCTTTTCCAGTCTTCGTACCTTCGAGGCGTCGGCCAGTCGCCCATGCGCTGATGGTTCGGCCCAAACACGTCCACTTCGCCCGTGCTCAAGTCCCATTCGTAGATCATGTCGCTGGCGTTTTCAGCCGCGATGCGGAAGCGCTCCTCCGACGCGCGCAGCGCGGCCTCGGCTTGTTTACGCTCCGTGATGTCTTCGATGAAGGTGATGATCTGGGGTGGTCCGGCTTGCTCGCGGGGCACCGTGATACTGGTTCGAACCCACACCACGTTCCCGTCTTTTCTGACCAATCGCCGCTCGTTGACGAAGCTGCCTATCTCGCCCGATAGGATGCGCTGGAAGATATTCAGCCGGGAAGCTCGATCGTCCAGGTGAAGCATCGCGGTAAAGTGCATCTCGCATAGTTCCTTCGCCTCATAACCGCTCATCCGGCAGAGCGCTTCATTGGCGTAAACAAACCCGCCGCGGTGATCGATGATGGCCATGCCAACGGCGGCATCGGCAAACGCGGAGCGAAAGCGGCGATCGAATTCCGGCAGCGCACCGTTGCTTGTTGACGGCTCCACGCTGGCACTTATCGGCAGCTAGTTAAAATGTTTGAGCCGCTCCCAGACGAGCCGCCCTTGGAGGTATACAGCCTCTACCGACGGTGCACCGAAGAAGTAGGCGATTTCGCGATAATCGCCGCAGTCGTGAATCGCAAAATCGGCTTGTTTGCCCGGTTCCAGCGAACCAATGTCGTGGCCCCGCCCCAAACTGTAAGCAGCGTTGATGGTAGCGGCCGTAATGCCCTCGGCGGGCGTCATCTTCATCTGCGTGCTGGCCAGCGAAAGGATCATCGGCATGGACGGCGTCGGTGAGGATCCGGGGTTGAAATCCGTGGCCAGCACCACGGCCAGTCCGGCTTCGATCATCTCGCGAGCGTTCGGGTAATGAGTCGATCCGAGCGCATAGACGGAGCCCGGAAGCAGCACGGGTTGCACACCCGCGGACTGCAGCGCCAGGATGCCACGCGCGCTGGTGTGCTCTAAGTGGTCGGCCGTGACTGCGTGCAGTTCGGCCGCCAGAGCCGCGCCACCGGAATCGGAAAGCTGGTCGGCATGCATTCTCAGCCCGAGCCCCAACGCGTGAGCGGCGGACAAGATTCGGCGGCTTTCTTCGATGGAGAAGATCCCCGGTTCGCAAAAGACGTCGCAATATTCGGCGAGGCGCTCGCGGGCCACCCGTGGAAGCATTTCGTGGATGACGAGATCGGAGTATTCGGAGGGACAACCTCGAAATTCATCGGGTATTTCATGAGCGCCCAGAAACGTCGGGATCGACCGCAGATTGTCGATGCGGCGGATCACTCGCAGTAATTTGCATTCGTCTTCGAGCGTGAGCCCGTAGCCGGATTTGGCTTCAATGGTGGTCGTCCCCCCGGCGTGAAACCAGGAGACATAACGTTGAGTAGTAGCAAAGAGTTGATCTTCGGTAGCGGCTCTGGTCTTACGCACGGTGGACCGAATGCCTCCCCCCGCGGCGGCAATCTCGGCGTAGCTGGAACCTTCCGTGCGTTGCTCGAACTCAGCCGCCCTGTTTCCGGCAAAAACCGGATGCGTGTGGGCATCCACGAATCCTGGCATCACGACGCGCCGTCCGGCGTCGATCACTGAGTCGCCGGAGCTAATGAGCCTCTCGATTTCCGTCCGGGTGCCAACTCGCACGATGCGGCCGTCTTCAATCAGCATTGCGCCATCGGCTATGATGCCGAGATCGCGCATCGCGCGTCCGGTGCGTGGAGCAGCCGTGCCCGCGAGCGTCACCAGTTGCGCGCAATTGACAACCGCGGTCTTCACCGGCTGGGGTCCCTGGGTGACTCCATCGGTATGCGGATGCCGCGCTGGTGCGCCACGTCGATGGCCTCGGGGTATCCGGCGTCGGCGTGGCGAATGATGCCCATTCCTGGATCCGTGGTGAGCACACGCTCCAGCCTCCGGCCACAAGCTTCGGTGCCATCGGCTACCACCACCATTCCCGCGTGCTGCGCATAGCCGATGCCAACGCCGCCGCCATTGTGAATGGAGACCCAGGTTGCGCCCGCCGCCGTGTTGAGCAACGCATTGAGCAACGGCCAATCCGCAATGGCGTCCGATCCATCGCGCATGGCCTCGGTTTCGCGATAGGGCGATGCCACGGACCCCGCATCCAAATGATCGCGCCCGATCACGATGGGCGCTTCGATCTTCCCGCGCCGCACGTAGTCGTTCAGCGCGAGCCCAAACTCGGCGCGCTCGCCATAACCCAGCCAGCAGATGCGCGCAGGCAATCCCTGAAACTGTACGCGTTCGCGTGCGATGTTCAACCAGCGCTGGAGTGTGGCATTCGCGGGGAACAATTCCAGCGCCAGCCGATCCGTGGTGTGGATATCCGCGGGCGAACCCGACAGTGCCACCCACCGAAAGGGCCCGCGTCCTTCGCAAAACAGCGGGCGGATGTACTCGGGCACGAATCCGGGAATATCGAAGGCGTTTTCAACGCCGGCTCGCTTGGCTTGAGTGCGGATGTTGTTGCCGTAATCAAACGTCACGGAGCCCATTCGTTTCAACGCCAGCATGGCCGTGACGTGTCGTCCCATCGCCTCAATCGAACGCCGCGTATACTCCTGTGGATTGGAAGCGCGCAGGGCCAGCGCCTCGGCCAGCGTCATTCCATTGGGTACATACCCGCGCAGAGCGTCGTGCGCGCTGGTCTGATCGGTCAGGATATCGGGTACAATGCCGCGCCGCGCCAGTTCCGGAATCACGTCGGCGCAGTTGCCAACCAAACCAACCGAGAGCGCCTGTCCGCGGCCGCGCGCTTCTTCAATCCAAGCCAGCGCTTCATCCAGATTCCAAGCCATGCGGTCGCAATAGCCCGTCTTCAGCCGCTTTTCGATGCGCGCGGGATCCACTTCGATGCCCAGGTAGCAAGCCCCGTTCAACGTAGCTGCGAGCGGCTGCGCGCCGCTCATCCCGCCCATGCCACCCGAAACGATCAGGCGACCGCGCAACGAGCCTTCAAAATGCTTGTCCGCAGCGGCCGCAAAAGTTTCAAACGTGCCCTGCAGGATGCCCTGGCTCCCGATATAGATCCACGAGCCGGCGGTCATCTGTCCGTACATGATCAGGCCTAGCTGCTCCAGCCGGTGAAACTCGTCGTCGTTGGACCAGTGGCCCACCAGATTAGAATTGGCAAGCAGGACGCGCGGGGCATCGGCGTGAGTGCGGAACACACCCACCGGCTTGCCCGATTGCACCAGTAGTGTCTGGTCGTTTTCCAGCTCGCGCAGGCATCGCACGATGGCGTGGAACGAGGGCCAGTCGCGCGCGGCGCGCCCGGTGCCACCGTAGACGATTAGTTCATCGGGCTTCTCCGCTACGTCGGGATCCAGATTATTCATGAGCATCCGCAAGGCGGCTTCCTGCTGCCAGCCCTTGCACGAGATTTCACTGCCACGCGGAGCGCGGATCAGGGGCGGGGATTCGCTCATCTGCTATCAGTATCCTACGCGTTTGCCGATTTCCCTGAGACGATGGCGCCGCGCCTTCCACTAATTCGCCGTGAAGGACCAAGCGACTTTAGCAGACACCAGCACGCGTCAACGCGCCATTGATGCCGCTCTCAGCCAAATGGACAAGCAGTTCGGAAAGGGCTGCGTGCTGCGCCTGGGCTCGCGCAACGTGCTGCCGGTAACGGTGATATCGAGCGGCTCCATTTCAGTGGATGCCGCGCTGGGTGTGGGAGGCTTCCCGCGCGGACGGGTGATCGAGATCTTCGGGCCGGAGTCCTCCGGTAAGACCACGATGGCGCTGCAGGTGATCGCGCAGGCGCAGAAGCTGGGCGGCGCGGCGGCGTTCATCGATGCCGAGCACGCGCTCGATGCCACCTACGCCCGCAAGCTCGGTGTCGATGTGGATAACCTGCTGGTGTCACAACCGGACTACGGCGAGCAGGCGCTCGAGATCGTGGGCGCGTTGATTGGCTCCGGAGGCGTCGACATTGTGGTGGTGGATTCGGTGGCGGCCCTGGTGCCCAAAGCGGAATTGGACGGCGAGATGGGCGACAGTCACATGGGGCTGCACGCGCGGCTGATGTCGCAGGCGCTTCGCAAACTGACGGGAACCGTGGCTCGCACCAACACGCTGCTGGTCTTTATTAACCAGGTGCGGGAGAAGATCGGCGTGATGTTCGGGAATCCGGAAACCACTACCGGCGGCCGCGCGCTGAAATTCTACTCGTCGGTGCGGGTGGAAGTGCGCCGGATGGGCGCCATTAAGGATGGCGAGAAAGTTGTTGGGAACCGCACCAAGGTCAAAATCGTCAAGAACAAAGTAGCGGCTCCTTTTCGCGAAGCCGAAGTGGACATCTTATATGGAGTGGGGATCTCACGGGAAGGCGATCTCCTGGATCTGGGTGTAACTCAGGAACTGGTGGAAAAGAGCGGCTCCTGGTACAGCTTCGGCGGCGAGCGCATTGGACAGGGCCGTGAGACCGCGCGGGCGTTTCTTGTGGAGAATGCCGCGGTCGCCGATAAGTTAGACGCCGATTTGCGCCGCCATCTTGAGCTAACGTCCTCTGCTTTGCCGACGCCTGTCGCGGCCGAGCAGTCGGACTTCGCGAAGACCGCCCGGACTGCGTGATTTCGGCCCTCCAAGCGCCCCGCTAGCTTCAAATGCCCATTCCATCGGGCTGCGAGACATGCTACCCTCAGGAAACTGAGGAAAAATGCGGATTTCAAGCATTCTTCTCTTTACAAGCGGATTGTCATCCCGTATGATTTGGTAGGAACAATTCAGCACGGTTATGTTTTATACGCCGGAGCCGAGATTGGAAGAACCAGACCCTAAGAACCACACCTAAAGTAAAGACAAGGAGAAGTAAATGGCAGCAACTAAGTTGACGCAGACGCAAGTGATCAAGGAACTGGCCGGCACCACCGGTACGAGCACGAAGGTAGCCAAGCAGTTCGTCACAAGTTTCTCTGAATTGGCCGTTCGCGAAACCAAGAAGAACGGTATGTTCGTGATTCCCGGAATTGGCCGCTTGGTGCGTGTAGACCGCAAGGCGCGCATGGGCCGTAATCCCGCGACGGGCGAGGCCATTAAGATCCCGGCCAAGAAAGTAGTCAAGTTCCGGGTAGCGAAAGCCGTAAAAGACGCGATCGTGCCGCCCAAGAAGAAGTAGCAGTTTCGATCCTCAAAAACATAAACCCCCGCATAGCCTTGCGGGGGTTCTGCTTTTTAAAAAGTCGATTTAGGTCCGCTCAACGTGCGAGCAAATCCAGGAAGCCTTATGCCTGCTTCTTACCGTCGACGTCGTGATCCTCTTTGACAGCGTTCTTGAAGTTCTTAATGCCTTCGCCCAAACCCTTCGCCAATTCAGGAAGCTTCTTTCCGCCAAACAGCAGAACAGCGACTACCAAAATGACCACGAGTTCAGGGAAGCCTATAGATCGGAACATACGGCCTCCTTATATGGACACTACTTAATTGTAGGGAGCTTGTTTCCTCCCCGTCAAGCCAAGGCCCTTCCGATGCCGGTTGGCGGGCCTTCAGGACTCCTGCGACGCGTCCCGCCGGCGGGCCTGCTTGGTGCGGTCTTCATCGGCACGATCTTCGATCTGCTCCCGAAGGGATTTTTCGTGGCCCGGCGTCTCGACAGGACGCCCGGACTTGAGGCTCTCAATTTGTTCGCGCAACCGCTTGGCTCTTTGGACCTGACCTTCCTGAGTGTGCTGGTCCGACATTTCTACTCCTCGGTGCTTGTAGCTCTTCAGTACTTGTAGCTCTTCAGTAAAAGATGCGGCGGCTGCAGAACCGCCGCACGACGGCCATACTTTACCGTTTAGAGTTTACCAATAAATTCCCGCAACGATTTCGCCCTGGCTCCGCTCGATTCGGCGATTGCGCCACCCACTTGGGCCGCTCTGGCAGCCAGCGGCTTCTTGGTTCGATAATGATCGTTTTTCCGCACGTTGCGCACCAGATCGTCGATGGTTTCGCGCAAGCTTCTGCCGTTCCGGCTGAGCTTCCCCAGATCGCGCACCTGCGCCTGGCCACTCACCACGATAATCTGATACCACTGGTTCGTCACCGGATTGCCGAAGCTGACGTAACCGCTTTCGAGCACCGTGTGCGGTCCCTTGATATTTCCTCGGAAACTGTACAGCGTGCCTGTGGCGCCGTTGGGATCGTAGTAGTGAGGCGTGATGAAATCGGAGAGTTGCTGGCCGTTCACCCCGTAGGCGAATTGGGCGTCTTCGCACGGATCGCAAACTTCCACCAAGTAAACGACACGCTTGAGTGTGTTGAGCTGCCGCGGCGCCTGGGGCGGAGGCGACCCTGCAATCGTTCTGTTCCCAAAAGGATCGGCGAGCATCTCCAGAGTCTCATGACTCGCGGTGAGCTGCCACTGATCGTCGGCTTGCACCAGCGAGAAAGGCTGTCCATTCTCGTCGGTGTGATATCCGGCCGCGCCCGGTTGATCGATATCGTCGCGAACGATCACCGGCCAATAATCCACTGGAACCGATTCCAACTTATCGAACGCGCTCACCGTGGCGTTCACTTGCCAGATTGGTCCAAAATCTCGGGTCGCCTGCTTCTGCAGCGCAGCAGCAACGGCCGACACGTCTGAAAAACCCACCGTGGGAGTATCCGACACCAATGCAACCTGATGCGGTAGGGTACCCATGTTGATCCTCCTCAATTGGAAGGGTGATGGATGGCCGCCTTGCGGCGAAGATGCGGGGGTGGCTCGGATCGGGCGAACTCAGAGCCACTGGAATAGTAGCCCAAACAATTCGCGAATACAAGCCCCGGAGCGAAGGTCTAACGGCACTCGAAATTCGCCGCATCGTCCCGCGCCGGGAAACGACTTGCCCTTCGCCAGCATGTGCTCGGGCGCTTGATCCTCCTCGGTCCATTCGACGAGTGCGGTGAATGTATCGAAATCCTCCAGCGCTGGACCTCGGCCCTGAAACAGAAAGCGCTCCGTCCAGGAATCCGGCAACCGCTGTTCGCAGCCGATTCCGAATTGCCCCGATCCGCTTGTTAATCAAACAGTACGCCGAAATAGTGACGTGTTGGCAGAGACCGCGTCAGCGTTGGAAAACTCCACCGACGGAGCGTCGAATTTGAGCAGCCATGGCGGTGGCTAGCGCCACGACGAATCGCGGAGACATCTGGCGATTATAGGAGAAGCGGAATACTAGGAAATCTGGAAGGCGAAGTAGCCGAGATATCCGAGCCCGGTGCCGATCAGCGCGCCAGCCACCACGTCGCTCAGGAAATGCATACCGAGCAGTATGCGCGACATCGCGATACTAAGAGCGCAGAAGAGCAATCCGATGCTGAGCGTCGGATAAAACAGTGATAGCGGTATGGCAACGGCAAAGGCGGTCATGGTGTGGCCGGACGGGAACGAAAACCGGTCGGGTGGAAGCAGCGTGG
Source organism: Bryobacteraceae bacterium (assembly GCA_049518655.1). Taxonomy (GTDB): domain Bacteria; phylum Acidobacteriota; class Terriglobia; order Bryobacterales; family Bryobacteraceae; genus Palsa-89. The sequence continues at coordinate 9,512 of JBEKRO010000029.1, forward strand.
CCCAGCAATGCGGTTCGATCTGGCACGGCCGGCGGCGTCCGGTGAGACGCTTCAGGCAGAGGAACAGCAGAATGCTCAGGACGGACGACACTCCTGCCGCACCGACGGCTTCAAACCGTGTTTTACCGCCCAGCATGACAATCGCCAGCCCCATGGCATACCAGAGCCAGCCATCCCCAATGCGAGTGGCGCTCACAACGTAGACGCGGACCCAGCGGGGCGCCTCCCAATTGTTGGCACGCCGCATCACACTGTAGTCGCTCTTCGTGATTAGGCTCCGGACCATCCTACTTCAGAATATACTGCCGCCGAGGTTACATTCTGTTGAAGAAATGATTTCGAGTAAAACAATCTTGACTGAAAACGTAACTGTGACAAACTGTTCTTTGCCCAGTACTAAGCGAAACCGCCTATTAGACTTCGTGTTTTTCGATGCCGGAGGCGGCCACCGCTCAGCCGCCAACGCCCTGAAAGCAGTGATCGAACAGCAGGGTCGGCCCTGGGAAATACGGCTAGTAAACCTCCAGGAGATCCTGGATCCTCTCGACATTTTCCGCAAGTATACCGGCATCCGGATGCAAGACGTCTACAACGTTTTGCTGCAAAAGGGCTGGACGCTGGGATCGGCGCAGATGACGGTGCTGATGCATGGGCTGATTCGCCTGTACCATGGCGGCCAAGTGCGGTTGCTCAAAGAATTCTGGAAGCAGGGCGAGCGTGATCTGGTGGTTTCGCTGATTCCGAATTTCAACCGCGCCTTACGCGAGAGCTTGCCGGCCACGCCACTGGTGACTATCTTGACGGATCTGGCCGATTTTCCCCCGCACTTCTGGATAGAACGTCAGGACCAGTATTTGATTTGTGGAACCGAGAAGGCGGCGGAGCAGGCTCGCGCGCTCGGGCATCCGGACGGGCACATTTTTCGGACCACGGGAATGATTTTGCGGCCGAGCTTTTACGAATCAATCAATGCGGATCGCGCGTCGGAGCGGCTCAGGCTGGACCTGGACCGGGATTTACCCACCGGATTGGTGCTATTCGGAGGCCAGGGATCGAGCGTGATGCCGGAAATCGCGAAACGGGTTACGGCGCACGCCCAGTTCATTTTCATTTGCGGGCGCAACAAGAAACTCGCCGAGCGGCTGCGAGGCATGGATACAAAATTCCCAAAGTACGTGGAAGAGTTCACCAGCGAAATTCCTTATTACATGCATCTCTCGGATTTCTTCGTCGGGAAGCCGGGACCGGGCAGTATCAGCGAGGCGATTGCGATGCACCTTCCGGTAGTAGTGGAGCGAAACGCCTGGACGCTGCCGCAGGAGCGTTACAACACCGAGTGGATTCGTGAGAAGCAAGTAGGCGTGGTGTTGCCCTCCTTCGGCGAGATCGATGCCGGGTTGCGCGAACTGCTGGATGCTTCCAACTTCGCCCGGTTTCGCGCCAATGCCGCGGCCATCACGAATCGCGCGGTGTTCGAGATTCCGGAAATCTTGGAGACTTTACTGCAGCCAGGAACGCGGTAAGTCCGATTGCTTCGCCCAACAAAAACAGCGGCCAATGGAAGGGGTTCGGAATCCCGCCTGCGCTCGTGTTGCGGTAATCCCACACGAATGCGATTACGATGACCGCGGCACCCGCCAACACTCCGGTCCAATGCGGAAGCCGGCCGCGAACGCCGCCCGCGCGAAGAGAAATTACCCCGCAGACGATCATCGTGAGCGCCACCAGCACGGGCGCCCATACTGGGCCGACCCAGGGAAGCGGAATCAAGAACAAAATATCCCAGGTGCTGAGCGATTCGGGCCAGTGAATCATGAGCTTCAAGAACGCATAGAAAGCGATGTCCCAGACTCCGAATACAATCACGAAAGCCGCCATCCACTGGTAAAGATTGCGTGCAACCACAAGCGCTACGGCCCCGAGCATCACCATGGTGGCCGCTTCACGCCCGACCTCGATCGCAAGACGGCGCGGATTCTCGGGCCCGGCATCCGCCAGTTGTTGGGGGGTAATCAGCGGAAACAAATCGTTAGGGCTACGTTCCGGATGCAATCGCGCGCGGATCGGATTGTAAATGGCTCGAAGGTAGACAACGACGGCGGCCTCGACGTAGCCGAACGAGATTCCAAATAGAAATAGAGCAGCGACGATGCGGCGCATGAACCTTAGTATGGATCACCTCAGTAAGGCTCACCTCAGTTTGGATCTTCGGGCCAGGCGTGCTTGGGATAGCGGCGGCCCAGTTCCCGCCGCAGTTGTGGATAGAGGCGCTGCCAAAAACCGGTGAGGTCCGTGGTCGTTTGAACGGGGCGCTTGTTCGGTGCGAGCAAGTGGACCACCAGCGCGACCTTTCCGTTGGCGATGCGAGGCGTTTCGCGCATGCCGAAGAAATCCTGTAATCGCGAAGCGATCCACGGCGGTTTACCGGCTTCGTAATTCACTTTCGTTTGGCGGCCGTTCGGCAGCCGGATGCGGCTGGGCGCGATCTCGTTTAGCAATCGAGAACCGGCGCGCTGCTCTAGCGTCGATATTAACGAAGGCCCCACGGCCTTTAATTCCGAAAAACTTTTCAATCCGTGGCAGAGTTCGCGAAACGCGTCTTTGATCTCGAACTTCGCGATGGGCGCATGTTCGGACGCAAAGGCCATGCGGGCGAGGAATTGGTCCAATTCGTCCCGATCGACGAACCGCTCGACTCCGGCGTCGAGCGCGCGATCGGCCAGCATCGCCGCGGCCTGCTCCGGATCGGGCGTTCCGCTGCGAGTCTCTTCGATCACCAGGTTTTCGTACAGCAAAGCGCTCACTGCGTCCACGCGCCCGGCCGTGCGATTCCATTCGACGCCCGTGCGTTCTTTGACGCGATCGGGAAACAGGTCGAGCAGCCAAGCTGAATCGATGGCGCAGTACAGGCGCACTAAAGGCAGCGCATGCTCGCTGCGATCTTCTATATCGACCGTCACAAGGAACTCGGCGCGCGCATCGCAGCCGAGGACAGCCGACCCTCCGGAGGCAAGCAGTAGTTGATTGTCCTTACGTCGACGCGCTACGCGATCGGGAAAGGCTGTCAAAATGGCAAGCGCGAGCGCGTGCGGGTGGTGTGCATGCGGTTTTGAAGGCCGGACGATGCGGCGTATTTGTTCAAAATGCCTTTGGGTGACGGGATCGAGTGGTGAAACGATGAGGTCCATCAAATCGCAGGATGGCGATCGCGCGCCCGAGCTCAGCGCCGCGGCCGCCCGGCAACCTTCTTCGCCCGCGCCGCGTTCTACGGCGTCTATCACCAGGCGCGCCAGGCGAGGATGCAGCGGGTAGCGCGCCATGGCCCGCGCGCGACTACCATTGGCGCCCAAACGTTCGAGCAGATCCTCGGCGCGACTGACAGCGGCTGCTGGCGGCGAATCCAGCCAGTCGATATCGAGTGGGCTGCTCAGTCCCATGGCGCGCAGAGTGAGACACAGCTCGGACAACTCGCGCCGCAGGATCTCCGGTGGATCTTGATCGCGGCGGCGATGAAAGTCGTCTGCAGTATAAAGCCGGATCACACGCCCTGGGGCGGTGCGCGCCGCGCGACCCGCGCGCTGCGTGGCCGATGCCTTGCTGATGCGCGCCACTTCGAGCGTCGGCAATCCGGACCACGGCGAATCGCTCGCAATGCGAGCCAGTCCGCTGTCGATTACAGCGGTTACGCCTTCGACAGTGATGGAGCTTTCGGCGACGTTGGTGGACAGGATCACCTTGCGTTGCGGGGCGGGGGAGACGGCGCGATCCTGCTCGGCGGGCGACAAGTCACCGTAGAGAGGCAGAAGCAAGAGATTCTTTCGTGCCGCCAGCGGACGGCATTCGCGCTCGGCGCGCCGAATTTCCGCAGCCCCTGGGAGGAAGGCCAGAATGTCGCCCGATGGCATCTGGGCGATCAAACCTTCGAGGGCTGAGGCCACCTGTTTTTCAAGCGGCAGCGCCGAGTAGGGCTGATGCGCTATCGAGAGTTCGAACAGCCGGCCTTCGGAACGCAAGATCTGGCACCCATCGAGAAAGGCCGCGATGGGCGCTGCATCGAGCGTGGCTGACATCACGACGATCAATAAATCCGGCCGCTTGGTGCGCTGTAAACGGCGCAGCAACGCCAGCGCCAGATCGGTTTCCAAATGTCGTTCGTGAAACTCATCCAGCACCACGGCATCCACGCCCGCAAGCAGAGGATCGGAAATCAATCGGCGCGTCAGAATGCCTTCGGTGAGGAATCGAAGCCGCGTGCGCGCGCTGGCGACCTCCTCAAAACGAACCTGATAGCCGACCGTTTCGCCCGGTTTTTCGCCAAGTTCGTGTGCTACGCGGCGCGCCGCCAATCGTGCAGCCAGCCTGCGTGGCTCCAGCACCACCACTTCTCCGCGTACCAAGTCCAGTAACGCGGGTGGAACTCGGGTAGTTTTCCCCGCGCCCGGCGGCGCTTCGATCACCAAGTTGGGAGAGCGGCCGAGCGACTCCCGAATGGCCGGCAAGAGATCGTCGGCCGGGAGCTTCGCGATTTGGTTAGGCAATCCGCTGGAACCAGTTAAGGCTTGGTGGGTGGTAACGACGGCGGTGTCGTCTTGGCCGGGTCGTCCACGTCGTATTTGATCTGCGTGTCGCTCTTGAACTGTTTATAGTCCTCGTACTTGACGGTCATTTTGATGCGCTGATCGTTGTCGCGGAAATGCAGCGTGGCGTTCGCGATGGTGTAGGTGGGAAACCAGTATTTTCCGTCTATCTGCTCGCGATACGTTTCAAACTTCGCATACTGATGGTCCGCGTTTTGCTTCGCGCCCTCGCCTCGGCCGTAGCTCTTCACGATTTGCAAGTCCTTATCGTCCACCCAGACGATCCCCTCGAAGTAGCGCTGGCCCGACTCCATCTTCTTCGGCTTTACGGCGAACGTATAGCAAGAGATCTCGTCCAATTGCTCGCGGCCCAGGTAGCGTATGTAATACTTCGGCACCTCATCGGTAGTGAGCACGAAGGGCTGCACCTGGCGAAGATCCTGAATGTCGCCCGGATCGAGCGAGATCGCGGTGAGCGTGTTGGGGGGAGCGTAGGCTACTTTTTCGATGCGTGCGCCTTCGGGTGAGAAGATAATATCGGTCACCTCTTCCCACTTGCCGGTAACGCCGCCTCCATCGTCGAGCGTCATCACGCGCGCAGTCTGGCGAAAGGTATAGTTGCTCCTCGCCTTGGAGAATGCGGCTTCCTTGGCCGCAAATTTCGCGATGATGTCGTCGATTTGCGACGGGTTGGGGTCGGTGAGGGTGGCGCTAAAAGCCACGCCGGTGAGCAGAGCGAAAGTAACGACGAAACGCATGGTGCCTCTTGTCTTTTAGTGTAGCGCCGTATCGGGGAAGAGAAATGTGCTTTGGGCTAGGTCGGATGACAGCGTCTCGCCCCTGTAAGATTTCCTCGGCATGAGCCTTGGGAACCGGTCAAGGCGGTAACATCAGATAAACGGACATGCTATAACCTCAGGAGGTTGGCACTCATGAAGCAACTAATTTTCCTGGTCGTATTGGTGCCAATGTTTGCCGCCGATCCACAGAGCGTCGTGGTATGGAAGAGTAGCGATCTCAAAAGCTTCGATAAAACTCTTGCAGCCAAACTGGATGATCGCAAGGTTGCCAGGGAAGAGTTCGGCAAGGCCGGAGATTACCAAACCTCGATCGTCCACCGGGAAGGGGACGGAGACGTGGAAATGGAGAGAGACCCCGTGCTGCTCATCATCGAGAGCGGACAGGCGACATTGGTGGGCGGCAAAATCGCGGATTCGAAGGCGGCCGCAACCGGAGAGGCCGTCGGTTCCTCCCTCACCTTGATTAAGGGCGGCGAAAGCACGGCGGTGGCCGAGGGGGATGTAGTTCTCATTCCCGCTAATCTGCCGCATCAGGTATTGGTGGCGACCGGCCAACGAGTAACCTATCTAATGATTAGGCAGCAGCGGCAAGACAGCGAAACCGAAAACGCGACTTCCTCCGCGCCGCCCGTGCCTGGCACGGCTGGCTCTTACGGCAAGAAGCCAGTTCTAGGAGTGGACCTGGGCTCCGGATTTCGCGCGTGCGTCCCTGGTGAAAACTCGCCCGACGGCACGGTGGTAGACGGCTACAGGAAATTGCTCAGTCACAGCTTCTTGGGGCCGAGTTGTCTTTGGAAGCCCGAAGCGTCGCCTGAGACAGCGGCGACCAGCTCGACGGGCGGCGAAAAAAAGGCGCGACCCGGAGCGGACGTGGGCGAGGGTTATCGCAGTTGCATGCCGGGCGACGACTCGCCCAGCGGCACGATCGTGGATGGCTATCGAAAGGTAATGAGTACGAGCCCCTTCGGAGTGTCCTGCGGATGGGAAAAAATCCAGTGAGGTCCTGCAGGGAATGAAGGTTGGTCGCACCGTGATCAGAAAAAGGCATTTCGTTCTGCTGTTGTCGATGTGGGGATTGGTCCACACGGCCGCCGCCCAGAGTGCCTTCAATGATGCCGACAATTACCGAGGTGGCTGGAGGACGGACAAGGGTGAGGCGCATACCTACGAGTTCTCGATCCGGGGCGACGAGGTCAGGGGCATCTATTGCACGTACTGCGCCGATGCGACGACGCTGGCTTTTGTCGATGGCAAGTTCGGAGCGGAAGGCCTCCGCTTCGTAGTAACGCACGTGAACGCGGACGGTAGCACCGCATATCAGGACAAGGCGACAGCCAGGTTCGATCACGGCAAGCTGATCGTGACCGGCGTCAGCGGGTCTTCTGGAAAGGTCCCTCCCGGCGGGGGTGGCGGCAAGTTCGAGCGCACCCTTATTAAAGATCCCCGGGGACCGGACCCGCTGCCGATCATTGTGTCCCGACTCCCCAAGGCTCCTCCCGTTCCTGCCGTGGCAATCAACCAGCAGGGAGTGGGCGCGCCGCTTCCGCGCTATATTCAACCCGGGCCCTGGAAATCGACGCTGACCGAGAAAGACGTTATCGGAGTCTGGCTGGGCTTTGGGGTAGGTGCGCCCAAGCAGTATTTCATCATTCGCCAAGTTGGTAACAAACTGCGCGGAATGGTGTGCGGGACTTGTGACAACCCCTACACGATGGCGGCACTGGACGACTTCGAGATCCAGGGTGACGTACTGAAGTTCAACATCCTCCACGAAGACTGGGGCGACGGCGATCTGCCTACGTTCTATAAGCACGTCACGGCTCACGTGGGATGGAACGAGATGCGCTGCGTGACTACGGCCGACCATCAGCCGCCATCCCCGGCACGGCCGAGGCCACCCGGCTTTGTGCCCGGTTTTTCTCTCACCGGACCGATAGCGATCGAGGCCACGGCGGGGAATCGCTGGCCGGAATGGCCACCAGAGAACACTTCGTTACCTCAATAGCCATTGACTTTATGCCAGGATCTGTTTAGCGATGGTCAGCTTCTGTATGTTCGTGGTGCCTTCGTAAATGCGGCCGATTTTGGCGTCGCGATAGAGCTTCTCCACTGGATAGTCCTTGGTGAATCCTACACCGCCGAAGATCTCCACCGCACGCGAGGCCGTGTCTTCGGACACTTGCGACGCGAAGTATTTGGCCATGGCGGCTTCGGTGACGTAGGGATGTCCGGAATCACGGAGCCGCGCGGCGTTGTATACCAGCAGGCGCGCCGCCTCTACTTCCGTCGCCATTTGCGCGAGCTCAAACTGCACGCCCTGAAACTCGGCGATGGGCTTGCCGAACTGCTGGCGCTGCTTGGCGTACCCTATGGCGTGATCCAACGCGCCTTGCGCCAGGCCCGTCATCTGCGCTCCAATCGCGATGCGCCCTTCGTTCAAGGTCTCAATGGCGATCTTGTAGCCCTTGCCCACTTCGCCGAGCACGTTGCCGGCCGGTACGCGGCAGTCGTCTAAAATCAATTCGCAGGTCGAGGAAGCGCGGATTCCGAGCTTGTCTTCCTTTTTCCCGACTTGAAATCCGGGGAATTCGCGTTCCACCAGGAAACACGTAATCCCGCGATGGCCGGCTTCCGGATTGGCGTTGGCGAATAACAGGAACAACCCTGCCTCGGCGGCGTTGGTGATCCAAAGCTTACGGCCTGTGATGAAATACTCGTCACCGCGCTTGGTGGCGTGTGTGGCCAAGGCGAAGGCGTCTGAGCCCGATCCCGCCTCTGACAGCGCGAACGACGCCACCATGTCGCTGGCCAGCTTCGGCAAATAGCGGCGCTTTTGATCGTCGGTACCCCAACGAATGATCACGTTGTTGGTGATGGTATTTTGCACGTCAACGATGACGGCTGCCGAGGGGTCGACGGCCGCGAGGGCTTCCACCGCGAGCACGGCCTGGAAGAAACTGCCGCCTTGGCCGCCATACTCTTCAGGGATCTCGATGCCCATCAACCCGAGTTCGAACATCTCGCGCAGCAAATCTTTGCGGAATGCCGCGGCCGCGTCCATTTCGCGGACGTAGGGACTAATGCGCTCGCGCGCGAAGCGCCGCACCGTGTCCTGGAACATCCGCTCTTCTTCGCTGAGGACGGTGAGGGGAGGCGTGGATGCGGCGGAAGTTTCGGCTACGTTCGGCATAATGCTCCCAGTCTACTCGCCGGGCGTTTGTGGCGCAGCAGAAGGTATATAATTGCGACCACTGGAGGCGCCTATGAAAACGGGGTTGATTGTTGTGTTGCTCATTTCGGCCGCGGCGCTATCGGCTTTTCAAGCACTCCCGAAATGCTCGGCTGTGGATCCCGATACCGCCAAGGCTGGGGACACCGTCAGCATTACGTGCCAAAACGCGGACAAAGCCAACGTTTCCGACCTGTATCTCACCGATGGAACCGACGACACGAAGGTTGCCATCATGGACCACACCGAAGACAAGATCAAGTTTCAGGTGCCGAAGATCAAGGCGGGGCGTTATCACATCGCGTTTTTGAACGCGAATAAGTCGTCGATGATCGAGCAGCCGGTGGTGCTGACGGTAGAGTAGGCGTTAAGCCTTGGCCAATTCCAGCGCCGCGACTTTCTTGGGACGAAGCAGGAACCAGGCCACTCCGGCGTACGCCAGAAGAGAGAGAAGGTTCAGGCTATTAATTCCCGAAGCCATGGAGCAGTATTCCAGAACTCCGCCCGCCATCGCGCCGAATTGATTGTAGCCAAGAGCAGGGGTTCTTGAAGTAAGCGAAGATGCGTACTTCCGAGGCGAGCCATCGAATGACGACCAACTCGATGAAGAGAGAGAGAAAACTGATCAGGGCTAAAGACCAGTATTTGCGAAGGCACGCAACCACGCTGCCTTGATCGGCCCGAGCCAGCGGGAACTTTAACCCCGCCTAGTCAGCGCTGGGGCAAGGAAATCGTGATATTGCGGTACTTTAGGCCGCCGGTATGGTCCCCTTGCAGGTAGATCGGTCCCGGCTCGCCTTCGCGACTGTCCAGCGCGCCGCCTGTAATACCCGGAATGGGGACGTTGTCGATAATCAGGACGCCATCGCGAACTACTGTGACGTTGCGACCCACCAGCATTACGTCGTAGCCTTCCCACTGGCCGGGGCGCGGCGTCACTTCGGTGCCTGGAGGAATGAATCCGTAGATCGATCCCATGGCATGGAAAGCATCGTTCTTGCCGGTCGGCTCGTACTCTACCTGAACTTCGTAGCGGCCTCGCAAGTATACGCCGCTGTTGCCGCCGCGCGGGCAGTTGTACTCGATGTGCAGCTTGAAATCGTCAAACTTGCGCGTGGTGCGAAGATTCGCTCCCGCCGCGAAGTTCTGAAGCTCGCCGTTCTCGGCGCGCCAGTGGTTCAGGGCAGGGTTATCGGGCTCCCACCCCGTCAGGTCGTGGCCATCAAATAGCGGCTCGGGAGTTCCCCAGGCAGTGGGGGCTTTGTGGTTCAGTGCCGGCGCCGGGACGCCGTTCAGTTGACCATCTGGAGTCTGTCCCGTGAGTTTATGATCGTTGACGACGATGCGCCATTGTCCAGGTCCGTCGTCAAACGTGAGACGATCTCCCTCCCCCTTCGCGTTGTGAACGGAGTGCACGCTACCGGTGCGGCCCACTATACGGATGGCGGGTCTTCCTCCTTCGTCGGCAAATTCCATCCAGGCAGGATACGAGACCTGGGGTGTGACACCCGGAGCGAATCTAACAACGGTTAAATCCCATCGACCGACAAAAGGTGAGGGCCGCTCGGCGGCGAGTATCGACAGCCCGCCCGTTAGCGCGAGGATGACGAATCTGCGGACGCGCTGCATCGTTGTTTACTCTACCGCATCGATGTTTACTCTACCGCATCGATGTTTACTCTACTGCACCGATGTTTAGTCTATCGAATTTAGAAATGGCAACCGATGTACGAACAGTAAACATTGATCAAGACGTATGAATTATGTTTAATCCTCTTGAAACCGGGGCTTCAAAGCATTCATCCTAGATCCAGTAGGACCCAATCTATGCGCACTCGTCTGCGACCTACCCTTCTTGTATTCATCGTTCTCGTATACATCAGCGGCGCGTGGACGGAGATCCTTCAAGCGCAAACGGACCGCATCCGCGCGCCGATCGCCGACAGCCAAACCGTAGAATTAACCGGCCATGTTCCGCCTCGCGCGCGGCCAGAGTTTGACCAAGGTCCCGTGGCTGGATCCTTCCCGCTGCCGGCCATCACAATTTACCTCAAGCCCTCGGCAAGCCAGCAGACTGCTCTGCAGCAGTTGCTGGCCGCCCAGCAGAATCCGGCATCCGCCGATTATCACAAGTGGCTCACGCCGGAGCAATACGCCGATCGTTTTGGCGTTAGCCAAAGTGACGTCGGCAAGATCGCCGCCTGGCTCAAGGCGCAAGGCTTCCAGGTGCAGCGCGTGGCTCGCAGCCGAACTTGGATCCAGTTCGGTGGGACGGCCCAGCAAGTGGAGAATGCCTTTCACACGCAGATCCACCGCTATCTGGAAAATGGCAAGCTGCACTACGCCAACTCTACGAACCCGTCGATTCCCTCGGCCCTCTCCGATATTGTGCTGGGCATGCGCGGGCTGAACGATTATCGGCTCAAGCCACGCAGCCGAATCAGGGGACTGAACCCGCAGGACACCACCGGCAGCGGGGAGCACCAGATGGCCCCCGACGACTTTGCGACCATTTACGACGTCACGCCGCTTTACACCGCCGGAATCGATGGCACCGGGCAAAAGCTCGTCATTGCGGGACAAACCGATATCAACGTGTCCGACATCCAGGCGTTCCGCAGCAAGTTCAATCTGCCGGCTATCAATCTGCAGCAAATACTGGTGCCGGGACAAGCCGACCCCGGGGTCAGTCAAGAGGATCTGCCAGAAGCCGATCTGGATCTGGAATGGTCGAGCGCGGTAGCGCGGGGCGCAACCATTATTTTCGTGTATTCCGGCGACGTCTTCACGTCCGTACAAGAGGCGATCGATCAAGTGTATGCGCCGGTGATCAGCATGAGTTATGGCGTGTGCGAGGGCGCGGATTTGCTCGACCTGCCCAGCGAACGGCAATTGGCCCAGCAAGCCAACTCAGAAGGCATCACCTGGCTGGCCGCCGCCGGTGACGACGGAGCGGCCGCTTGCGAAGATCAGAACGCCGTTATCGCGGAGGATGGGTTGGCTGTGGATGCCCCCGGCAGCGTGCCCGAAGTGACGTCGATGGGTGGATCGGAATTTAACGAAGGAAGCACCAGGACATTTTGGGGTGTTAACACAGCCAACGGGGCTTCCGCGCTGTCCTACATTCCCGAGATGGTATGGAACGACACGAACCTAGGCGGTGGGCTGGCGGCGGGTGGCGGTGGAACTAGCATATTTTTTCCAAAGCCGGTCTGGCAGACCGGGCCGGGCGTTCCGAACGATAGCTTCCGGCATGTTCCGGATCTCTCCATCGCGTCTTCGCCCGATCACGACGGTTACTTTGTATCCACCGGCGGCGCATTCCAGATCTACGGGGGCACCTCCATCGCCGCCCCTACCATGGCCGGTATCGTCACGCTGCTCAATCATTATCTGGTTTCATCCGGTGCTCAGAAGGAAGCCGGTTTGGGCAACATCAATCCGACGCTATACAGGATGGCTCAGAACGCACAAAAAGCTCCAGTTTTCCACGATATTACGGTTGGCAACAACAGCGTTCCCTGCGTCCCCAACTCTCCAGATTGCACCACTGGCGCCATCGGATATAACGCAGGTCCAGCCTATGACCAAGCCAGCGGGCTCGGCTCTCCGGATGCCTCCAATCTGATCCATCAGTGGAATAGTAATGTGAATGTGCCCACTGCGTCCGCGGTGGTTCCTTCCATCGATCAAAATCCGGTATTCGAACAAATCAGCCGGAGCGGGCATCGCTGGACATTCACCATCACGCTGACAGAAGAAGCGGGAGTGGCAACCACGCTGACGGGATTTACCATCAACGGCCAGAGCGATGATGTTGCTACGGTCTTCGGAACAACCCAAATCCCCGCGGACGGTTTTGTGGCTTCCACTGGGCTCGGCTTTACCAGTTTGAACGTGCCGGTCAACGTAGTCTTTGCGTTCACGGGCGTGGATGCGAGCGGGAAGCAATGGAGCGAGACGCTGACGGTGCCGTTCGATGGACCGCAGCCGCAGCTTCTGATTGGCGGCGCGAGCAATGCAGCTTCCGGCCTGCAATCCTACGCTCCAGGTATGCTCTTGAGCGTCTACGGCACAGCGCTCGGAAACTTCGCGCAGTTGGCCGGTGTAATTCCGCTGCCTCAGTATCTGGCTGGCTTTGAGGCGTCGGTAAACGGCGTGCCTACCCCGCTCTATTACGTTTCACCGAATCAAGTGAATATTCAGATTCCGTATGAGACTCTGCCCGGAACAGCCGCGCTCGTGGTTGGCAACCCCTACGCGAATTCCAACAATTACAACATTCAGATTGTGCAGGCTGCGCCGGGAATCTTTACGACGAACGGATTCACGGCCGCTCCCTTTTCGAGCGCAGCAGCGGGGCAAACCACCACGCTCTTCATTACCGGAGATGGGCAGGTCTCTCCGTCGCTCGCAACGGGCACGTCACCCGCCTCGAATACACCGTTGGCGCGGCTTCCTAAGCCCAATCTTCCCGTGACGGTCACAGTGGCGGGGCAGACTGCTACCATCGCCTTTATGGGCATTCCAAGCGGACTGGTAGGAGTGACGCAGATCAACTACCAAGTTCCCCCCCATACTCCGGCCGGCGTGCAGCCCGTAGTGGTGACTGTCGGAGGCGTGGCCAGCCCGCCGGCTAACTTGACGGTAACGAAGTAGGGCCCGGCAGCAGAACGTTACTTCGCGCTAACGGGTTGAGGCGCCGGTTCCGCCACGCCGCCGGTGGCTTTGTGGAGCAGATCCACGATCGATTCGAATAGCTTCGACTTCACCTGATAGCGCTGCGGCGCCCGCGTGATATACCGCACGATGACGTCCAAACCAGTGGCGGTCGGCCGGAGCTCTGCCACTGGTTTCGCTGAGAAGGGTCTTGTTCCGTATTGCAGGGTTACGCGCTCCCAATCCTTTGCCGCGTCGGCTGCGTCGGCCTCCGTGGCGCGCTCCACGATCTCGCGAATCTGCTGCGCAAGCAGATAGGGATCGCCCGTCATCGGCAGAGAAATCTGCAACTCGTCCCAAAGCCACTGTCCGGCTGTCGAGAAGTTGAAATAGTGGCCTTCGATGGCGAAGTTGTTTACGAATGCGACTCGCCTTCCGGTGGGATGACCGGTCACGCCCGAATTTCCCATTTCGAGCAGCACGGTCTTGAGAACGCCTATTTCGACAACTTCACCCCCCACTCCCAGGATCTCAACCCAATCTCCGACGTGAATGCCGTTCTTGCCCATGAGTGCGAACCAGCCAAAGAACGCGACGATAAAATCTTTCAGCGCGACCGTGAGCCCAGCCGTTGCCAGGCCGATAATGGTCGAAACCTGGCTGGGGGGACCAAAAATGAGGAGAACGATCGCGAACAAAGCGACCAACTGCACGGCAATCGTGGACATCGCCTTGATTTGGTGTAGACGTCGTGGATCGGTTTGACGATTGAACAGGTGACGAATCGACTGGTTGATCACGACCATCGCCAGCAGGATCGCGAGGACTATGGCGAGCGATCGCAGCAGAAGATGCAGCAGAGCTTTTTGCCTGCCTGTCACGGCAACGGCCCAGCGACCGTAAACATCCGCGAGTTGCTGGCTGTCCTGGACGCGCTTGTCAATGTCGGACATCGCTTTACGCTGGTCAGATAGACGCCGGATGCGCGCCAGCGCCGCTAGAGTGTCCGCTTCGCCGCTGTCGTCATCCGACGAACCGGCGTTGGTGCTCTGCGCTGCTGGTTTGTGGGTGGCGATCGCATCCAAAGCCTGATGTTCTTTCTCCAGCGTGGATATGTGTGTCACCACCTGGCTTTTGGCCACAGCCAGTTGCTGCTGGCGGTCCGCGAGTGAGAACCATGCGCGGACCTGTTCGCTCAGTGTGCTAGTGGGTGGCGCAGGCGCCTGCTTGGCAATTACCGGCTTATGCTGCGTCGCCTCATGTTCCTGCAACTCGCGCTCCAGCGCCTCGTGTGGATCGCCGCCTTGACGCGCCAGGTCTAACTGAGCGTCCTCCAGTTCGTCCTGATCGAGCTCCAGTTGCGCCTTCGCCAACTCCAAGGCATCGGAGGGAGCGGCGTTAGAGCCGGCGTTATTTTGCAGGCCGGCAAGCCGCTTCTGGTCATTCGCGATGGCCGCGTTCCAACCGGCCACGCGATCGGCGAGCTCCTTCAAAGGACCGGTTGCCGGTATGCTGGGCCCTTGCACCTCTCGGAGGGCTGAAGTGAAGGCTTGGTCGAGCTCATTGTCCGACAGGCGCAGAGCTTCGGCGGATAGTGGCTGCTCTTCCGTAGTGTCCGCCAGAGCGCTCAACTGAAGCGCGGTCTGGAGCATGCCCTGGTCCACTGGAGAACGCGTGGTTGGAGCGGCAACAGGCTTCGGAGCCGTTCCTCGCGTCATGTACACCCCAATGACGCAAGCCGTCAGCGCCAACGCGAGCAGCGCTCCCAGTGCTATGTGGGCGCGGATGAACAGCAGCTTCGGGTGTGGCATGGAGGCCGGGCCTCATACGAGAATAGCTGAGCTGCGCCCTACGAAATGATTCCCTTGCGCACCGCGTAGAGGATCAGCTCCGCCACGCTATGCAGATTCAGCTTCTGCAAAATATGCGTGCGATGCGTATCCACGGTATACAGGCTGAGATTGAGTGTGTTGGCGACCTCTTTGTTGGTCTTGCCCTCGGCGATCAGCTGCAGAATCTCGCGCTCGCGGTCCGTCAGCAGGTCGTAGCTGTCTTCGGCATCCTTGCGGCCCAGCGCCTGGAAGTAGTCTTCCTGAAGAATCCGGCTGACTTTGGGGCTGAAGAACGACCTCCCGTCCACCACCGCCTCAATGGCGGAGATCAGCTCGGCCTTCATGGCATCCTTCAGCAGGTATGCGCGCGCACCCGCCTTGAGCGACCGGATAATGTAGCTCTCATCGTGGTGCATGCTCAGGATAACCACGCCGATGTTGGGATGCTTTTCGACGATCCGCCGTGTCGCCTCGATGCCGTTCATGTTGGGCATGGCGATATCCATCACCACCACGTCGGGGTGCTGATCCTGTGCCAGTTGGAGCGTCTCGCGGCCATCGGCGGCTTCGCCCACCACGATGAACCCTGGTTGCCGTTCCAGCAAGAGGCGCATGCCATCGCGCAAAATATTATGATCGTCAGCCAGCAGGATGCGAATCTGCTCCATCCGCCAAGCCTCCGTTCCACACCACTTCTGTTTCCAGCTCGGAGCGCCGCGCCGAAACAGAGCCGCGCTTTGACATTGCTGGCGTCGTTGCCTCAAACGGCGCAGCTAGCGGTAACGCCACACGGAGCAGCGTTCCGCGCCCGGGCCGCGAATCGATCTGGAACGTCCCGCCCAGGTGCCGTGCACGCTCTTCCATTCCGAGCAGTCCCAATCCGCGCACTCGTTCTGGATCGAACCCGCTGCCGTCGTCTTGGACGGTTACGATAATTTGTCCGGCCTGAAGCCGAACGCACACCTGTACCGCTCTGGCCTGAGCATGCTGGGCACAATTATTCAGTGCCTCTTGCACCACCCGATACACGCAGGTCTTGTGCTCCTCCGGCAGCTCACCGGACATTTCGCTCGACACCTGCACACTCAGCCCGGTGCGCTTTCCGATCTCTCGCGCCTGCCACTCCAGCGCCGGCAACAGGCCGAAATCGTCCAGCATGGAAGGCCGCAGCAGCAGCGCCATATCGCGGATCTCATTCATCCCTTTTCCCGCCACGCCGCGGATGGAGTCCAGATGCGCCCGCACTTCCGGCGGTGGGTCCAGGTCCAGCAGGTTCTCGGCTTCCATCAGCACCGCTGAAAAGGCCTGCGCTACCTCATCGTGCAACTCACGCGACAAAGCGCGCCGCTCTTCCTCCTGGGCCCGCACCAGCCGCGCGGAAAGCTCCTGCAGACTGGCTTGCGAATGGACGCTTTCCTTCAGCCGCTGCTGCACCTCGCCTTCCAGCTTCAGGATGTGAAATATGGTGAAAGCGGCCAGCGTCACGCCGCCCAGCAAGGTGATTGCAACCATCGCCAGCAGCCCGAACTGCAGACGTCCGAATAGGTCGCCCAGTTTTAAATCGCCACGCCGCAGCGCCTCTTCATTCAAAGCCTCGATGCGATCGGCGATCTGCAGCATTGAGGTTCGACGTGGGACCAGTTCTTCATAGAAGAACGCGTCGCGGTATTTGCCGCGCTCCTGGCTGGTCCATGCCAGGGTGCGATCCAGAACTTTCCAGTACGCGTCAATCTGCGACCGTAAATCCTGGAAGGGCGCCACTTCTTCGGGCTCCAGTGCCGCGGCATAGCTTGTCAGCGCACTCTCTGAATCGCGCCGCAGCCCATCCAGGGTGGCCACTTGCGCCTGCGCTCCCGATTGTTCCGGCGCGAGCAACGAGTCCCGGACGAAGGTGCCCGACAGATAAATATTGGACCGGATCCGCTCCAGCGTGCGATTGCGCGCCAGGAAACTGGCCTGCAATGTGGTGTCGTTATGGCGCAGGCCATTAAGAAAAAGCAATGCCCCTGCTTCGGCCGCCGCCATGATCAGCAGCAGGCCGCCAAATCCGGCTATTAGAATCACGCCTGGGCGGTGCCGCATGCTTACTTGATTGTAACGGACGGTATGCGGGAGTAGCTCGACGGTGGGGCGAAACCACATCCTCTTTACGGTACTAGGGTAATCGTTCCGCGCAAATACAGTGACAACGGTATTTTTTGATGCTGGGCGCGCCTATATGCTGTAAATACGAAAGCTTAGGAGGCTTTGGATGAAATTACGATTTTTGGCTTGCGTGGCGCTTACGGCGCTCTCGCTGAGTTTCTCCGGTTGCGCGAAAAAGGTTGCCGCCAAAGCGCCTTCCGCCCCGACTTCCACGCCGATTGCGCCGGCAGTCGCCACGCGACCCACGCCGGCACGAACCTCTTCCCCTGCGGCACGGACCGCTTCCAGTACGCCGTCGCGCCTGCCCGACGCCGCTACGCGTGCCCGGATCCAGGATCTGCTGAATCGCATCCAGGACGCCTATTTCGATTACAACAAGCACACCTTGCGTCCCGACGCCGAAGCTGCTCTCAAGATGGACGCCCAGACGTTGGCTGACATCATCAAACAATACCCCGACTTCAAACTCACCGTCGAGGGATTCGCCGACGAACGCGGATCGGATGAATATAACCTGGCGCTGGGCGACGCGCGCGCCAAACAAACCAAAGAGTATCTGTCCAACCTGGGACTTCCGGGCAATCAGCTTGCTGTCCTCAGTTACGGCAAGGACAAACCGGTCTGCACAGAGCACGACGAAGAGTGCTGGCAAAAGAATCGCCGTACTCACATTACGCAAGCACAAGCGAACTAGTTAAGAAGCCAGAATTCAGAACACCCTATCGCGCTGATAGACGGGCGAGTACCCTTCCTACTGCATCCCCGGCGTTCGGAGAGAGCGCCGGAGTGCAGAGTTTCTGCTCCTGCATCCATAAGTCCTCGGCCAGTTGAAGATTCATTTCCGCCGCGTCTTCCATCTCACTTCGCCTTGGGTTGGCGGTTAGCGCCTTTTGCGCCTGGGCGGTTGGGCCCGTTTGGCAATGTTGGATGCGCATCACCTCAGCCTGCAGCAGTTCTTTGCTCCGCTGGTAACGCGCTGCGGCCCGCAATCCACGAGCGTTCGGATCGAGCGCCAAGACCCGTGCGCTCAGATCGAGGTACGGCTTGCTCATTTCGTCCGATGGATTCCATTGCAGCGCCTTCAAAAAAGCAGCGTGAGCTTCCGGGTAATTCTCCAAGGCGAGCTCAGCCTGTCCCAGGCCGGCATAGGCTTGCGCATCCCGATCGTCCAACTGGATCAGATTCCGAAAGACGTCAGCGGCCTCGCGGGGCGCGCCGTAGCTGAGCAACAAACTCCCGATCTTTTTCCTAACAACTGTATCGCGGGCCGCAGGTCCCAAGGCAGCTAACAGCTCAGCGATGGCTTGCGTTCCTTGCCCGTTCTTCTCGAGTAGAGTCGCCAATTCGAAACGAGCCTGCATCCGGTTCTGCTCTTGACCGGCGAGCCACGAGCCGTCGATCGCCCGGTGGTAAAGCTTCACTGCGTCGGCCGATTTACCTTGAGCGGCGGCGATCCGCGCTTCGCCGAGACTTGCCAGCGCATTCTCCGGATCCCGCTTCAGCAGAGCATTGAGATAGACCGAAGCTTCCGCCGGATGGCCGGCCTTAGCCAGCGCAAGCCCTAACTCCAGTCGATACTGTGTGTTGCCGGGAGCCGCGGACAACGCGTCGCGGAACTGTTGTACCGCTTCCTCATCGTGATCCTGTTGCAGCAGCTCATGGCCGGTCTTGTAATATTGGTCGGCGCGCTGCGACCGTGCGGACCGGTAGTAGTAATTGAGGAAGCCTATCACGAGAAGCACGGCCAGGCCGGCGGCAATTACGCCCGGCACCAGTCTGCGAGACATGCGAATCTCTTCGCTTTCCAACTTCGCCTGGCTCTTGTCTCCCGTCACGCCGTACGCCTGCAGGATGTCCTTCAGAGACACTATGCCTTTCAGGTCGCGAATGTCCGCACGCCCCACTACCGGCAGCACGTTGAGTTTGCTGTGCGCCATGCGGCGCAGCGCCATATCCAGCGGATGATCCATGTGCAGATGGGGAAAAGTGTCCGACGTCAGCAAGGGGTTCGGAACATCGGCCGGCAGCAGTTCGCCGAGCACGCGGTCTCCGCGCCCCGCTTCAATTTCTTGCTCCACCTGCGCCAGCGTAATGGTGCCTGCTAAACGCCCCCCGTCCATTACGGGCCATGCATTTCGATCGGCATCCAAATGCCCGCGCGCATCTTCTACGCGGTCTGTTCTGGTTAGCACCTGCTGCGGCGCTTCGGCTGCGTCCCGTACGATCAATAGCCCTTGCCGGTAGCGAAGTCCGGATGGCAGATGCAATCCATCCTGGTGCTGCAGAGCTTCGTAGATCGGCTCTTTTTGCAGACGATAGGAGATGTAGAAGCTGATCAGGTTCGCGATCATGAGCGGCACGATGATGGAATAATCGCGCGTCATTTCGAAGATCATGATCACCGACGTCAACGGCGCGCGTACGATCCCGGCAAACAGCGCGCCCATGCCCACCAGAGCATACGCGCCGACGCCGCCCGTGAAGTCCGGAAGAAGTTGATGGGCCACCGTTCCCACCGCGCCACCCAGCATGGCGCCAATAAACAAGGCGGGACCGAAAATGCCACCCGCGTTACCGGTTCCGTAGCAGCTGGTTGTGGCGAGGACTTTCAACACCACCAGCAGCGCCATCACCTCTAACGTCATTTGTCCGTTGAGCGCTTCGCTCACGTGCCCGTAACCGACTCCCAGTACATCCGGCACGAACCATCCCATCAGTCCCACTGCCAGCCCGCCCATGGTCGGCTGCCACCACTCCGTCGAGCGGGGCATGCTCAGGCAGTACTTCCGGATACCCAACAGCAGTTTGACAAACGCCACCGAAACGAAGCCGCCCGCGATTCCGAGCAACGCGTAGGTGACGAATTCAATCGGGCTGACCAACTGGTAGGACGGCACATGAAACAGCGGCTCATCGCCCAGCAGGAGGTGCAGCGTGACCCAGGACGTCGCCGAGCCGAGCACGATGGAACCCAACACTGGGGCGTGCAGATCGCCCATCACTTCTTCCAGCGTGAACAGCACGGCCGCTACGGGAGTGTTGAAGGCCGCTGCGAGCGCCGCCGCCGCACCTACGGGAATCAATTCGCGAATCCTGCTCGGCCCTAGCCCGAGTCGCCGTCCAAGCACCGATGCGATCCCCGCTCCTACTTGCACCGACGGCCCTTCGCGTCCTAGCGCGATGCCGCTTGCCAGAGATGCCGAACAGCATCCGAACTTGCCAAGCACCGTGCGAAGGCTGATAAAACCGTCGCGCAGGAACAAGGCCGCTTTTGTCTGTGGGATACCGCTTCCGCGGGCGTTGGAAAAAAAGCGCGAGAGCAGGTAACCGGTGATGAGTGCTCCGCCGGTGGGGATCAGAACGCGCCGCCACGCTGCGCCTCCCGCCGGATACATGCGAGCGCCCAGGTTCTCGGTGACGTAGATGAATGCCGCCACCACCAGGCCCACTAGCGCGCCGATAATCAGCGTGAGCAGCAGCATGATTTTGTCTTCGTGCTGGAGGAGAGACTCGGTGTTGGTCCAATGTGCTAGACGGCCGCGCCAATTTCCAGCGGGAGGAACGGTGATTGCGATCGGCGATGACACCTATTATCAGAATATCAACGCACCGTGGGGCTTTGTCCTCCTAGGAGCGAAGTAACTTCTAACTATGGAGCATCTTCTAGCTACGGAGCAGCTTCTAACTACGGAGCATCTGAGGCACGCGTTCGAAATGTTGATCGCGGGTGATCAGCATCAGATCATGCTCCAATACGAGGGCGGAAATCCAAATGTCGTTGTCCGGAATCGGTGTCCCCGCGCGTTTGAGCTGGACGAAGAGATGCGCATAGTGCTCGGCGGTTTCACGCGCCGGACACAAAACTCCAACGGTGGGTTTGGCCAGGAAGCGCTGGAGGAGGATTTCGTTGCGGTGTTGTTGTGAGCCGCCATAAAATCCGGCCTTGATCTCCGCCAAGACGATCAAAGGGAGCCAGACCTCGTCGCATTCGCCCAGCCGGCTGGCCAACTCCGCGTCACCCTGAAACAAGTCGGTGAGCCGGTTGGTGTCCAGCGCGACTCTCACTTCAGGCCCTCACTTCCACTTAGACCAGTCAATTTGGCGCTGGGAGGCGATCACTTCGTCGAACGCGGGATCTGGCGTCCATTGGCCGACGAGTTCGGAAAAATCCGCCTTGCGGGTACGTCCGATGGTGGCGCGCGTCAGCTCGTCTATCACCACTTGGTTGAGGCTTAGCTTGAGCTGGGCCGCTTTTTTCCGAAGCACGCGATCAACCTCCACCGGGACACCACGAATCGTGTACTGTACCAGCTCGTGTTTGACGGTTGCCTGCAAATTCATGCCTACATGATAGCATCAATTGACTCCATCGGTCAATACGCTTGCATTTGCAATGGTTTCCAGTCGATCGAGGATCTCGGCGACACGGTCCCGTTGCTCAGGTCCCAGAAAGCCGCCTGCGTTGTCCTCGAACTTTGCGCGCAGCTCTTCCTGCGTCATCGGGTTTTCGGCCGAGCCTCGATTGTATTCTTCTACTTCTTCAAACGTCCGGTCGTCTTTGAGCACGATCTTGACCGCCCCTTTAAAGCGGCCGGGGCCGGGATAATCCGGATCGACATGATACTGGACACGGCGCGCCAGCGCCAGGATCTCGGGATTCTTGAGACTCTCCGCACCATAGGCGGATTTGCCGAGCGCGCCCTGATACAGAGCCTCAGCCAGACTATATTGCAAACTCACGCGCCCATGCGAATCGGACGCCGGCGCGAATTTTTCTTCGGTGGGCTCGCACACGATGCCGACGATGAAGGCCGTCACGGGACACTCGATGCGCTCCACATCCTGGGGCCTAATTCCGTGTTTCGATTTCAGCCGCAGCACTGCACTGATGTAGGGATGTATCACGTGCGCGGCCGGAAATGGCTTGAACGACGAATTGCGGCTCTCCCAATGCTCGCCCAGCCGGTCAGTAATCCGCGCAAAGTCGCGATGCGCGTTCGGATCCTGTACGTGCGAAGCGAACAATCCCCAACGCCCTTCAAACACTTGTGCCGGACCCGTGACACCGGAGCGCGCCAGCAGCGCCGCCGTGATGCCGCTCTGCGCCGACCATCCGGGATGCAGAAACTTGGTCTGCGTTCCATCCACCCAGCATTCGAGCAGTCCCGACGCGAAGCTTCCGGCTATGCCCGCGGCCCGCGCCAATGCCTCGGGGTTGAGTCCGAGGAGTTTGCCAGCCAGATAGGCCGCGCCGAACGTTGCGAACAGACCAGTGGGATGAAAACCTCGCCGATGGAGCTCGCCGGAGGAAACGCTGCCCACGCGGCAGGAGATCTCATTGCCGATCGCAATGGCAGTGATGAGATCGCGCCCCGAGACCGGCATGTAATCAGCCGACGCGAGGGCCGCCGACACTGCCGGGCTGCTCATGTGAACGATCGACTCGTTGTGGGTGTCGTCGAATTCCAAGGCTTGGGAAAAAGCCCCGTTGGCGAACGCGGCTGTGGTAACGCCTACCCGATCCCCGTACCCGAGTATGCGGCACGGCCCTGGCGCTGAAATGGCCAGCGATGCCGCGCGAACAGAACGGCCGAAAGCCGTTTCGGCTCCGGCCAGCGCCAAACCGATGACGTCCAGCACGCGCAGTTTGGTGGCCGCGACGATGTCCTGAGGCAAATCTTCGAAAGTGACGCTCGCAGCCCAGCTCGCGAGCGCCGTCGAAAGGGGCGTCGGTGTGCTCAAGCGATGGACCACCCGCCGTCGATCGGCAGCGCTGCCCCGGTGATATCACGGCTCTCCGGTCCGCACAGAAACAGCATCAGGGCGGCGACGTCTTCGGAAGTGATGAAGCGTCCACCCGGCTGCTTGCTGGCGAGAAATCGCTGTTCGGCTTCGGCCCGCGAGATGGATTCGGCCAGCATCATTTGTTCCACCGAACGCACATGCACGGGCGTTTCAACGGTGCCGGGGCATACCGCGTTGCAAGTGATGTTGTGCCCCCGCGTCTCAAGAGCGACGGCGCGTGTCATTCCGATGAGCGCGGTTTTGCTGGTGACATAGTTAATCCGGTTCACGCCTCCGATCAAACCATAGATCGACGAGACGTTGATGATCCGTCCCCAATTGCGACGCCGCATTTCGGGTAGTGACAGCCGGATGGTATGGAACGCTGCTGTGACATTGACTGCGATTCCAAGGTCCCAAGCTTCCGGCGGAAAATCGTCGACCGACGATGCATGCCTCACCACGGCGTTATTCACCAGAATATCCACCCCTCCGAAAGTATCCACGGCGATCGCCAACATCCGCTCGATTTCGATGGCGTGCGCCAGGTTCGCGGCGCAATACATGGTGCGAACGCCATGCTCTTTCTCAATCTGTGCTCGCAGAGCAGCGATCTCCCGCTCGTCGCCAAAACCGTTGATGACGACATTGCATCCAGATGCGGCGAATCGTTTGGCGGCGGCCAAGCCGAGGCCTTGCGTCGAACCAGTAATGAGAGCGCATTTCCCTTGGAGCACGATGATTGCTGTCATTATAATGGCTCTCCATGGAACCATTCGAAGTTTTTGCGATTCGCTACGGGCACCTGGGAAATCGCCACCCGGGACAGAGCTTCATCCTGGCGGACCCGCACGAATACGGGCCGGACCTCGATTATTTCATCTGGGTGGTGCGCCGCAGCGACTGCATGTTCGTCATCGATACGGGATTTGCCGAGGAATCGGCCATACGCCGCAAGCGAGAGCATCTGCGCAGCCCGGTTGAGGCGCTGCGGCTTCTCAATATCGATCCGGACAAAGTCACGGATGTGATCCTGACTCATTTGCACTACGATCATGCCGGAAATCTGGATCGCTTTCCCGCGGCGCGCTTTCACGTGCAAGATCGCGAGGTGGCGTTCGCCACCGGTAGATGCATGTGTCACCATCTGCTACGCGAAGCGTATGATCTGGAGAACGCGCTCGAGATGGTCCGAAAAGTATACTCGGGCCGCGCTGTTTTCCACGATGGCGAATCCGAAGTTGTGCCCGGTCTCACCCTGCATCGGGTGGGCGGGCACACGGCTGGATTGCAAATTGTCCGCGTGTGGACGAAGCGCGGGTGGATGGTCCTGGCCGCCGACGCTTCGCACCTGTATGCGAATTTCGAGCACAAACGGGCGTTCCCCGTGGTCTACAGCGTCGCGGAAATGCTGGAAGGCTACCAGCTGCTCTATCGGCTGGCCGATTCGCCGAATCACATCGTGCCGGGGCACGATCCGCTGGTGATGAAGTATTATCCAGCGGTGACTGCAGAGCTCAATGGCATCGTGGTGCGCCTGGATGTACCGCCTTCACGCTGATATAACACTTGCTTTCAGTAGCGCATGATATCCTAACCGCTTTGGAGCAGGGAGAATCTATTCATGGCTCAGCTGAACGTCGGCTTTGTCGGCGTTGGACGGATGGGCGGCCCTATGTGCCGCCGGTTGATCGAGGCGGGGAATAGCCTCACGATTTTCGACAAGAGCGACGCCGCGATGCGTCCGCTGGAAGCGTTGGGCGCGAAGCGGGTGGATTCACCCGCCGCGGTTGCATCGGCGGCCGAGATTGTTTTGGCCAGCTTGCCGACCCCGCCCATCGTGCAAGCCGCCGCTCTTGGGCCTCAAGGCGTCATCGAAGGCAGCCGGGTGAAAATATTCATCGACGTTTCCACCACTGGGTCCACGTACGCCAAGCGCGTGGCCGAAGGTCTCAAGGCGAAGAACATCGTCGCTGTCGACGCGCCTGTGAGTGGAGGTGTCGCCGGCGCGGAGAAAGGCACGCTCGCGGTGATGGTCTCCTGCGACGACCAGACTTTCGCAACCGTAAAACCCGTCGTGGAGGTAATCGGAAAAGTTTTTCATGTTGGCAAGCTGCCCGGCCAGGGCCAGACCATGAAGCTGCTGAACAATCTTCTATCGGCAACCGCGATGGCGATTTCTTCGGAAGCGTTGGTAATGGGCGTGAAGGCAGGGCTCGATGCGAAGCAGGTGATCGACGTCATCAATGCGGGGAGCGGACGCAACACGGCGACGATGGACAAGATCCCGCGCTGCGTTTTGAATCGCAAGTTCGATTTCGGTTTTGCCATCGGCCTGCTCAATAAAGATATCCGGCTGTGCATGGAAGAGGCTGAAGCCATGGGCGTTCCGATGGTGGTGGGAAGCGCGGTGCGGCAGATGCTTGCGATCGGCACGGCGAGCCAGGGCCCCGACGCCGACATGACCGAGTTAATCAAAGTAATGGAAGACTGGGCCGGCGTCATCGCCGAATCCAAGTAGAGATCAAAGGAGAGCAAGTGGAAAAAGAGATGTTTGAGAAGGGCCTAAAGATTCGTCGCGAAGTTCTGGGCGCCGAGTATGTGGACAAGGCGATCAGCACCGCGGATGATTTTAACCGGCCGCTGCAGGAACTGGTGACCACCTATTGCTGGGGTGAATGCTGGGGACGTCCTGGCCTGGATCGCAAGACGCGCAGCATGCTGAATCTGGCGATGATCTCGGCCTTGAACCGGCCGCACGAAATCAAAGCGCACGTGAAAGGCGCTATCAACAACGGGCTCACCAAGAACGACATTCAGGAAGTGTTCCTGCAAGTTGCCATCTACGTCGGCGTTCCGGCGGCGGTGGACAGCTTCCGGCTGGCGCGGGAAGTTTTCCAGGAGATGGGAATCTAACGTCCAGCCGAATCCTGATTGTAGATTACGATCCGCAGTGGCCAGAGCTCTTTGAGCGTGAGGCGGACCGGGTTCGGGCGGCGCTCGGCAGCCGCGTGCTACGGATTGAACATGCCGGCTCAACTTCAGTACCCGGCTTGGCCGCCAAGCCCGTGATTGACGTGATCCTCGCGGTTGCCGATTCGGCCGATGAAGATGCGTACGCGCCGTCGCTCGAGTCCGCCGGCTACCTGCTTCGCATTCGGGAGCCGGGCTGGTATGAGCACCGCATGTTTCAGGGGCCGGACACGGAAACGAACCTGCACGTATTCTCATCCGGTTGTCCTGAAATCGCCCGTATGCTTGCGTTTCGCGACTGGTTGCGCGGCAACGCTGGAGATCGGGATGTTTATGCACGCACGAAACTTGCCTTGGCTGAGAAGGAATGGAACGATGTCCAGGATTACGCCAATGCGAAGACTGCGGTGATCGAGGAAATCCTAGCGCGAGCGAGTAGCGCTTAGTCCTTTCGCAAAGCCGCTTCGCGCCAGAGCTTTTCCGGGCGGCTCAACCAAAACCACAGCGCCGTGCCGAGCGTGGGGAACAGCGCGGCTGAGACGAAAACCGCCCCGTACCATTTCTGATCGAAGCAGCGGCCCCAGACCGGCAAAATCAAGGCCAGCACGGCCGACCACGATCCGGATCCGATTCCTCCCACCAACGCCGTCTGATCGCGCGGATATAAGTGCGAACCAACGCGCAGGGAGAGCACCACGAAGCCATCCGCGATGAATGTTGCCCAGAAAAACAGGGCAAGGACCACCGGCCACGAGTTGATTTGGGTTACCAGTGCGGTTGGCAGCGCGAGTACCGCGAGCATGAAAAACAGGCCTGTGGGCCGATGGCCGCGCGTAACGAACTTGTCCGCGATCCAGCCCCAGAAAAAATAGCCCGCTTCCCAGCCGAGCAGCGGGATCCATAGTATTTTGCCGAGCTGAGCCTGCGAAAGGTTGAACGCACGGTTCAGGTAGAGCGGGCTCAGATAGGAAACCAGGCCCAGCGCGACAGCTCCGAGTCCAAAGCTGGCTACCACGAGCCACAGACGACGCTCCAGGAAATTCGGCCAAGCTATTTTGAGCGACGATCGCTGATGCTTTGCTAAATATGGCGGCCGTCCGATGATGGCCCACAACGCCAGCCAGCAGGCGCCCATCGCACCGGTCACTAGGAAGGCGGAGCGCCAGCCGAAACGCAGGGCGATCGGCGTGACAATCAGCGGAGTAATGATGGCTCCGAGCGATGCGCCACTATATCCAATCGCCGTTCCGCGCGATTGCCGATTCGCAGGCAACGACTCCGCCGCCGCTTTGAGTGCCGCCGGGAAAGCCGATCCTTCGCCGAAGCCAAGCACGCTGCGCGCGACGGCGAATCCCCAGAATCCCGTCATCCATGCATGCGCCGTGCTGGCGATGGCGCGCAATGAGACTGCGGCGAACATTCCTTTGCGCAGACCGATGAAATCGAGGAACGAGCCGAATAGCGGGTTCCCGATCATGTAGAAGATGGAAAATGCCGAGAGGGCGTTCGCGTATGCTTGCGCGCTCAGGCCCGTGTCGTGCAGGATCATGGGCGAAAGCACCGCCAGCACTTGCCGGTCTACGTACGACAGCAAGCTCGACAGCATCATCGCCACCGAAGGAACCCACATGATCCAGCTTCTGACCGAGGGCGTGGCTGCGCGAATGGCTGGGGCCGGGCTAACGCCGATTTCGCTCACCACTGGAGTTTATCGTAATCGGGTATCGTATACCTGAGGGCGTGTTGAGACATCAAATT
This sequence comes from Bryobacteraceae bacterium, assembly GCA_049518655.1. GTDB lineage: Bacteria > Acidobacteriota > Terriglobia > Bryobacterales > Bryobacteraceae > Palsa-89. The sequence goes on from JBEKRO010000029.1 coordinate 37,269, forward strand.
CTTGCTGTAACCACCATCGCGGCTGCACTTTTGCTGGCTCGCGGAAGCGCGCGGGGCGCGAACGAATCGTCTGCCAGCGGCTGCGACCGCGCGTGTTTGCAGGGTTTTGTCGATTCGTATCTCGACGCGATGGCGAAGCACGATCCGTCCAAGCTGCCCGTTACGGCGTCCGTGAAGTTCACCGAAAACGGAAGAGAACTCAAGTTGGGCGAGGGATTCTGGAAGACCGCGGGACCGGCCACCTATCGACTTTACGCTCTGGATCCTCAAAGCGGCGACGCAGCGGCACAAGCCGTGGTCTCAGAGAATGGCGAGCTCAATACCTTCTTCGTTCGCCTGAAACTGAAGGCTAAGAAAATATCGGGAGCGGAGACTCTGGTGTGCCGGAAAGGTCAAGCCGGCTTCTTCGCGCCGGACAAGATGACCACGGCGCCGGCTATTTATAGCGAACCGCTGCCGGAATCCGAGAAGACCGCGCGCACACAGTTGATCAAGCAGGCCAGCGCGTATTTCACTGCGGTTCAAACCGAAGGCACTAAGGATTACAGGGCTGCGCCGCTGGCGGCTGACATGAATCGTTTTGAGAACGGGGTGCAGACCACCAACGTCCCGGTGATGGGTAATCCGGCGATGAGTGGCGCCGAACAATTGGACAAGGGCATTTTCAAGGGCTTGGTTATTGACCACCGGCGTTTCCCTGTTGTCGATACGGAGCGCGGTGTCGTGGTGGGGCTCATGCTGATGCATGCGAACATGAATGGCCAGATGGGTGGGATTCTGATCTCGGAAATGTTCAAGATCGCGGGCAACAAGATCGAGCAAGTGCAAGCGGTGATGGTAAACGTTGCTAACGACTCCGACACCGGATGGAAATGAGTCTTTCGCGCAGGATGGTGCGCGCCGCACGCGGGCTGGTGATGGATCAGCTTCCGCCGGAAGCGATCGCGAAGGCCAAGATCGGATTGCTCGACCTGTTTTCGTGCGCGTTTGAAGCGCGCGATCTGCCGTGGGGCTGTCAGGCGATTCGCATGGCGAGCAGTGCGAGCGGCAAAGCGACGGTGATCGGAACGACGGTGCGCTCGTCGCCACCCGAAGCGGCATTTGCGAACGCAACGCTGGGGCACGGACTGGTTCGCGAGGACATGCACACTGGCGCGGTGAGCCACCTGGGCGTCGTGATTTTTCCCAGCCTGCTGGCGCTTGCGCAGCAGCAGAAGGCGAGCGGCCGCGATTTCATTCTGGGCGCGGTCTGCGGATATGAGATCGGCGCGGCAGTTGGCAGGGCGATCATGGACCAGGAAATGGTCCGGCGTTTTCGTCCCACCGGGATCACGGGTCCGTTGGCGGGCGCGATTGCTGGAAGCCGTTTACTCGGGCTGGATGAAGACGCGGCGGTCAGCGCGCTCGGTTTTGCGGCGAACGCAACGGGCGGGTTAAACGAGTGGCCGTACTGCGGCGGCGACGAAATGTTCTTTCATCCCGGATTCGCGGCGCGCAGTGCTGTGACTTCGGTGGAGCTCGCATCGCTCGGAGCTCGAGCTTCGGAGAGCGCGCTGGATGGTCGCGCTGGACTTTTTGCTGGATTGAACAAAACAGATCGCATTGCGCATGTCGCGCCCTTCTCCGGCGGCCCACTGGAAATTCTCTCGGTCTATTACAAGCCCGCGCCCGCGTGCAATTATGCGCAAACGGCCTGCCAAGCCGCGCTGGCTGTAGCGTTGGAGCACGGATTTCGGAGCAGCGACATCGAGTCGATTGTGGTGAAAGCTTCTGCTGCGGCGGTGGGATATCCGGGCTGCGATTACGCCGGCCCATTCGAGCGCATCCTGCAAGCCAAGATGAGCATCCAGTATTGCGTGGCTGCAACTCTGGCGCGAGGCGCGATCGAGGAATCGAATTACCATTGTCTGGATGACCAGGAGGTCAATCGGCTTGCGGGAGTCGTGAAACTGGAAACAGATCCTGGCTTCACCGCCGCGTACCCAGGCGCCCAAGGTTCAGAAGTGATCGTGAACTTTGGCGGGCGGACTGCGCGATCCCGAATGGATGATGTCATCCCGGCGACGCCCGATCAGATTCGCGCACGATTCCGATCGGCCTGTGCCAATTGGCGTGTTATCGAAGAGATTGTCGAAAAACTCGAAGAACAGGAAGATATGAGCGTTTTGAGCGGAGGTCTAGCAGGGTGAAGAAGCATCAGATGTTGATTGGCGGGAAGTGGGTAGATCCCGCCACGGGTGAATGGTTCGAGTCCGTGAATCCGTTCACGGCGAAAGCGTGGGCGCTGGTTCCGCGCGGCTCGAAGGCCGATGTGGACAATGCGATCTCGGCAGCCAAGTGCGCGTTTCAGGGTGAATGGCGCAGGCTGACGGCAACGGCGCGCGGCGCGCTGCTTCACAAGCTTGGCGACCTGATCGCTGCTGAAGCTGCGCGTCTGGCCGAGATAGAATCTACCGACAACGGCAAGCTGATCGCCGAGATGCGCGGCCAGCTCAATTACATCCCGCAATGGTTTTACTATTACGGCGGCTTGGCCGACAAGATAGAAGGCCGCGTGATTCCGATCGATAAGCCGGGCGTGTTCAACTTCACGCGCGAAGAGCCGCTGGGCGTGGTTGCCGCGATCACGCCGTGGAACTCGCCGCTGCTTCTGGCTACTTGGAAGCTCGCGCCTGCGCTGGCCGCCGGCAACACGGTGGTGTGGAAGCCATCGGAATTTTCTTCGGTATCCGCGTTTGCTTTTGGCGAGCTGTTCGAGAAGGCGGGCTTCCCGCCGGGCGTGGTCAATATCATCACCGGCTTCGGCAACGAAGTGGGCGAGCCTTTGATCACCCACCAAGACGTCGCCAAGGTGGCGTTTACCGGCGGCGACAAAACCGGAGAGCACGTCTATGGGCTTGCGGCGCGCGGCATCAAACCGGTCACTTTGGAGCTGGGTGGTAAGTCGGCCAATATAGTTTTTGACGACGCCGATCTCGATCAAGCGGTGAAAGGCGTGGTCTCGGGGATCTTCGCAGCCACCGGACAGACTTGTATCGCAGGCTCACGCGCCCTGATTCATCGGCCCATTCACAAGGAATTCGTGGAGCGCTTGCTCGATCTCGCCAAGACCGCGCGCATGGGCAATCCGCTGGATGCGTCCACGCAAGTTGGCCCTGTAACCACGCGCCCGCAATACGAAAAAGTTCTCGATTATATCCGCATCGCAAAGGAAGAGGGAGCGGTCTGCCGTCTGGGCGGCGCTGCGGCACAGCGCGAGGAATGCGGGTCGGGCTGGTTCGTCGAACCCACGATCTTCACCGATGTGAATCCGCAGATGCGCATCGCGAACGAAGAAGTCTTCGGCCCGGTGCTTTCGGTGATTCCGTTCGACGACGAAGACGAAGCGGTTCGCATTGCGAACAACACCGTTTATGGGCTTGCGGCCGGCGTTTGGACGCAAAGCATTCGCCGCGCATTGATGATGTCAGAGCGTTTGGAGGCTGGAACGGTGTGGGTGAATACGTATCGTGCGGTCAGCTACATGTCGCCATTCGGGGGCTACAAACGTTCCGGAATCGGACGCGAGAGCGGCATCGAAGGCATTCGCGACTATTTGCAAACTAAGAGCGTGTGGATCGATATCGCTGGCAACGCACCAAATCCGTTCGTAATGCGATAGTCTGGTGCGCTCGAAACTGGAAGGCTCATGGTAGACGACGCAACCGCCACGTACATTGTCGAAAATCAGAAATGTTTTGAAGACCTGAAGCAGGTGGCATCGCAGCTCGCGGGCTTGCTGGTGCTGGCCGCCGCGGGATCGAAGGAAGCGACGCTCGATCATCCGGTGCTGGGCGCGGCTCGGGAGCTGTTTCGCGAAGCGAACGATGCGTTGCGGTGCGTTTGTCCAACGGAACGTGCCCGCAAGCACCATACACATCTCGCGCGGGCGGCCGCGTCGATCGGCATGGCACTGAAAGAGGTGGGAGGCGGCTTGAACATCGACGCCATCCTGATTCCTTTGCGCGCCGGATACGCGGAGCTGGAGCGAGCGTCCGAGGCGCTGCCGGGGTTTGAGAAAGTCGCATACGATCGGGCTTGTTGCGGGGGAGCACGGATTCAATGAACGCGTACTCGTTGTGGGTGATGGAATATGCCGCGGTTCCCAACTATCCGCAGAGCGGGCTGATCTACGGGATGCACAATCAAGGCACCCGCAAGCTGCCGTATTGCTACATCGTAATCAAGGGCCAGGGTAAGCTCGCGATGGTCGACGTCGGCTACAACCACAAGGCGCACGGCGAAGTGCTGGCCAATACCTATGGCGTGCGCGGGTGGCGTCCACCGCGCGAAGTGCTGGGCGAGATCGGCATCCAGCCCGGGGACATTTCCACCATCTTCATCACGCATGCGCATTTCGATCACATGGGCAACATTGAAGACTTCCCGAACGCGAGATTCTATCTGCAACAGCGCGAGCTTTCGAAATGGGTGTGGAGCATGTCACTGGAGCGCCGGTTTCGCTGGCTGATGCTGGGCATCGATCCCGCGGATATCCTGCGTGCGGTGGATCTGGCGCGGCAAGGCCGTCTGGTGTGCGTGGATGGCGATCGCGAAAACGTGCTTCCGGGAATCGATCTGCACAGTGCGTTCGACACGCACACCTGGGGCTCGATGTACGTGACGGTTCGGAATGACCTGGCGACGAATTCGCAAAGCAGTTGGGTGTTCTGCGGCGATCTGGCCTACGGGTACGAGAACCTGCGCGGGCACGATCCCGAAGATCCCGAGTACATTCCGGTCGGCTTGGCAACTGGGAGCCAGTTCAACCTGATCATGACGACGGAAGCGATGGTGAAGAGCGTGGGTGGCGATGTTCATCGCGTAATCCCGCCGCACGAGGAACGGCTGAAGGATTTGTATCCTTCGCGCATCACCAACGCGGGTCTGCGGATCACCGAGTTGGCGCTCGCCGACGGCGAGAAAAGCCAGGTTGTGTAGCGCTAATCAGGCTTTTTTCGTGCCATTCCCAAAAATGCACCTGAATCGTCGCGGAGCAAACAGGTTCCCATGTATTGCGCTCGCGACCGCGACGCGGCCAGATCGTGATAAACGAACGAGCCCTTCACAAAGAAGTGGCACACCAACGAACGCCGCGAATATTGAAGATTCTTGCGCGCCGATCCGCCGTGCAACAAATTCGCATGCCAAATCAGCGTGTCGCCTTTCTGGGCATGGAAATAATGCGGCTTCAGGTTGTTTTTCGCGATCAGGTCCTGGATGTATGGCTCATATTTCCGATGATATGGGCCGTAACCTTCCCGCTTGAGATCGAACTCGCCCAGCCCGACATCTTTGCTGAATACGTACGGCAATTTGTGGCTGGTGGGATAGTAGACCAGCGGGCCGCATTCGGGATGAATGTCTTCAAAAGCGATCCAGGCCGCCGACAAATATCCGAGTGGATAGGTGGTCATGTGAATCGAATCGGAATGCGTCCCTTGCTGGGAGCCCTTGTGCGCCATGATGGTCTGCAGCGGTTTCGGCTCGCGTTCCATCAACAAGCGAATCCAGCGCAGCAACTCGGCATGCTTTAAGATGCGGCAGAAGGCGGCCGACTTCTTGTGCGGCTGCAGAAATCGCCCAGGATAAGGATCGCCGTCGCCGGCCGGTTCAGGCGCCAAACGAATGCGGCCGTTATCGATGGCCTTCTCATAGGCGCTCCAGACAATGTCGAGCGTGGCATCGTCCACCAGCTTCTTGATGATGATGTAGCCGTGCTCGGACCAACATCGGCACTGTTCGGCCTCTTCGATGGTGAGTTCGCCGCGCCGGAGCTTTTCATCGATGCGCTCGAGCGCATCGGGCCGATCCAGCCAGGGATACGGACCGGCATATGGGAAATGCTCGGCCCTAAAGGCCGGAACCTGGGAAAATTTCACCGCTTGGTCCGCGAAGAAACGGCCTTGCATGCAAAACCATCGTATCGCAATCCCGTTGTGATATATTCGCTTACAACGGAGGCGCGATGATACGGTATTTCGCAGCGGTTCTGACATTGGGCGCGGCGGCCATGGCCGCGACGCCGTATTCCACCGTCACCTATGACAAAGACGTTCTTCCCATCATGCAGAAGAACTGTCAGAGCTGCCATCGGCCGGGCGAGATCGGGCCGTCTTCTTTTCTTACTTACGAAAGTACGCGGCCGTGGGCCAAGGCGATTCGGGAAGCGGTGCTCACGAAGAAAATGCCGCCGTGGTTTGCCGATCCGCGATTCGGGCATTTTGCCAATGATCGCAGGCTCACGGAAGCGGACATCAAGACCTTGGTGGCTTGGGTAGACGCTGGTGCGCCGGAGGGCGATCCAAAAGATATACCGCCGCCCATCGAATGGCGCGACGGGTGGAACATCAAGCCGGACGTCGTGATCGAAATGCCGAAGCCGTACAACGTGCCGGCGCGCGGCACTATCGAGTACACCTATTTCGTGGTTCCGAGCGGTTTCACGAAGGACACTTGGGTGATCGACGCCGAGGTGCGTCCCGGAAATCGGACCGTGGTGCATCATGGCAGCGTTCATATTCGTCCTCCGGGATCGCAATGGCTGAAGGACGCCAAGATCGGCGAAGGCTATGTGATTCCAAAACGCCCGGACGGCACCGAAGCGCTGCCCGCGCCGGTGGATCCGAGCGTGAATGTCAGCAATGAATGGCTGCTGGGATATGTGCCCGGCATCCAGCCGCAGAACTATTTCGATCTGGATCACAAAGCGGCCAAGCTGATTCCCGCCGGATCCGACATCGTGTTTGAGATGCACTACACCACCAACGGCAAGCCGGCGACGGATCAAACTAAAGTTGGATTCGTGCTGGCGAAGGAGCCTCCGAAGTATCGCCTACTGACCGTGCCGGTGGCCGGGGCGGATTTCATCATTCCCCCGGGCGACCCCAACTACGCGGGTCACACCGTGGCGCAGTTCGATGAGCCCGTGAAGCTAATCTATTCGCAGCCTCACATGCATCTGCGCGGCAAAGATATGGACATTCGCCTGGACTACCCGAACGGCGAGCACGAGATTCTGGTCAGCGTTCCGCACTACGACTTCAGTTGGCAGACCATCTACTTCGAGCAGAAGCCGATCGACGTGCCCAAGGGAACCAAGATCGAGCTGTTCGCGCACTGGGACAATTCCGCGAACAACAAGTACAATCCCGATCCCAAGGCCACCATTCGCTGGGGCGATCAAAGTTGGGATGAAATGCTGTTTGCCTGGGTGGGTGTGGTGGTGCCGCGCGATACCGATCCCGAAAAAGTGATGGCGAAACCGGCCAACATTGCGGCAGCCACGGCTCCGCGCTAGAGCAACCGGCAGGCTTCGTCGAAAGTCAGACGCGGATTGCGCGGGAAGAGCTTTGCTGCGTCTCCATAGCCGAGATTGCACAGGAAGTTCGACTTCACCTGGCTGAAAGTGGGCGGATTCCCCGCCGCCGCGGAGAAGAATTCCGCGTCCACCTTGGTGTTGTCGAAACCCGACATGGGCCCGCAGTCCAATCCCAGCGCTCGCGCGGCCAGAATCATATAGCCGCCTTGCAGGCTGCTGTTCCGAAACGCGGTGGTTTCGGCCAATTGGGGCGAGCTAGAGAACACATTGGCCATGGCCGGGTTGTTGGGGAAAAGCTTGGGCGTCTGCTCGAAGAACCTGACGTCGTACCCAACAATTGCGGTCACCGGCGCCTTCATGGTCTTCTCGGCATTGGTCGGACTCAAGGCAGGCAGTAGCCTTTGCTTCGCCTCGGGCGTCCGCAGGAACACGATGCGCGCCGGGTTTGTGTTCGCGCTGGTTGGCCCGCATTTCATCCGCTCATACAGTTGATGCAGTAAATCGTCGCTGACCGGTTTATCCAGCCACGCATTGTGGGTCCGGGCTTGTTGAAAGAGAACATCGAAGGCGTCGTTACTCAGTGGAGTGCTCATGTTGTGGAATGGCGTGAAATTATTTGTGGACGGCCACTATCTGATCGCCATCAATGTAGCCGATGTACACGGTGCCTTGAAGGGCAGCGTAGCCCTTGGGCTTAGAACCTTTGCCGGTGTCGAAGGACCGGATGGTGGGTCCGTCTTCGCTCTTGCCCGCCACAGCCCGTACGGCCAGCTTTCTTCCGTCCACGGCTTCAGCCTGGGTGAGACGGAAAGTGAGTTTGTGCCCTCCGATGCCAAGGAACTTTTTCTTTCCGCTATCTCCCATGACGGTGCCCGTGACTACTGCGCCTTTGGCGATTACCGTTTTGTCGCCCACTTGCAACGGTTGAGTAACGGTGAAATGCAGGGCCTGTCCCTCAGGTGCATCGGATGGAACATCCTCGGCCAGGTCCATGACGAACGGCAAAGCGTCATTCACCATCACTGGCGTGGTTTGAATCATAGGCTTCACCACAGGCTTGGGGGGAGCGGGAGGCGGAGCGGCAACTGGCGCGGGAGGGGGAGGCGTGGGTGCAACTGGCGCTGGCGCTGGAGGAATGATGACCTTGGCAGTCTTATCTGGTTTGGGCTTAGGCACTCGCTTCGATTTGGCCGCTTGGGTGGTTTCGGCAGCGGGAGACGTAGCCGGCGGGGTCTCGGCCGGCGCAGGCGTTGCCTGGACTGGTTCCGGCGGAGGTGTTGGCGCTACCGCTACGGCGGGCGGCGCAGTTGCCGTCGCGACGGGAGTAGGGGACGGCCGGTGGCTCTTCCACCAATACCAGCCACCGACGCCGGCGCCAGCAACGAGAACGGCTCCAATTAAACCCAGAATGGCGACGAGCATCTTGGGGGAAGTGCCAGGAGATAGGGAGGTTCGCGGTCCGGGAGCAGCGGGCGGTTGCCGGACTCCGCAGGAGGGAGGTGGTTTCGGTGGCCCGCCTATTGGTGGAGCGGGCTTTAGTTGATCAGGCTTGGAAGGACCATTGCGGGGCGGGGCAGCGATCGGGGGCGGCACTTCGATGGACGGGTCCGAGTCTACCGAAACCGATGCAACAGCAGCAGGAGCAACCGGCGCCGCGCTCGGGAACGAGGGCGCGGGAGCATCCGCTGCGATGGGTAGCTGACCGCTTGGGATCGGGGAGGCGAAGTGGCCCTCGGGGTCTAGTTGCCGTTGCAGAACAAGGAGCGCGCTTTCAATCTCCTTCATGGACTGCCAACGAGCCGCGGGCTCTTTTGGAAGGCAGCGCAGGACAATTTGCTCCAGCATCGGCGGGACGGCGGGCGCCGTTTCATAAATCGGCTTGACGTCGTCGCGCAGGATGGCGGAAAGCGTGGAGATGCCGGACCGCCCCTCGAATGCGCGCCTGCCAGTCAGCATCTCGTACAGCACGGAACCGAACGAGAAAATGTCGGAGCGCGCGTCCACGCGTTTGCCTTCGGCCTGCTCGGGCGACATATAACTGACGGTGCCGATGATGGAGCCCTCGCGAGTGAGAGCGGTCTCCATCGTGCTTTGCTCGCCGGTTTGACCGGACATGCCCGAATCCACCCATTTGGCGAGGCCAAAATCTAGGACCTTGATCAGGCCCGAGGCGGTAACCATAATGTTGGAGGGTTTGAGATCCCGATGGATGATGTGCGCGGCGTGGGCTGCGGTAAGGGCGCTCGCGATTTGAGCGGCGTATTGCAGCGCCTGCGGTGGGGGCAAGCCACCGGCGGGAGTGAGGTCGCGCAGAGTTTTGCCGCCGATGTACTCCATCACGATGCATTGCATGTCTCCTTCCGAGACGATGTCATACAACGTAATGATGTTGGGGTGATTCAGGGCCGAAGCCGCTTGTGCTTCCTGAAAGAAACGGCGTTTGCGCTCCGGGTCGGTGGACAGCCCGGGAGACAGAATTTTCACCGCTACCAGACGGTTGAGCCGGCTATCTTGCGCTTTGTAGATCTCGCCCATTCCGCCGGCGCCAATCTTGTCGATTAGTTGGTAGTGAAGAATCTTTTTGCCGACCATGGTGCGAGCGAGCGCGACAGTGCACTCACGCGCATTATGACTCGAATGAGACAGCCAGCGCAATCAGGGCGAGGTACCAGGGGTTTGGGCGCAATGGCGAATTCGGCGGGCGAGTGACTCGAACTTGTTGCCAGCATTGATTGTTCTCCGTTGGCCTACGGTAGACTGGGAGCCGGCATGAATGTATTTCGCGGTACCTTATTGTGCGGTTTTTTTGGCCTGTTTTGGGGGATGCCTGCTGTTGCCGCGGGCCCAACCGCGAGCATTTGCGATGCCGTGCCGGGCAACTTAGTGCTGAATTGCGGATTCGAGACCGGCGACTTCGCGCAATGGCTAACAACGTTAGCGGCAATCGGCAGTGATTTCGATGTCATTGAATATTACCCCTATTCCGGCACCTATGCAGCGAGGTTTGGAGCTCTCAACGGTAAGAACGACTACATCGATCAGTCCTTCGCAACCACCCCGGGTCATTCCTACACCGTCACGTTCTACCTGGACGCAAGCCGCGAGAACATTGGCGGCGAATTCGTCGCAAACTGGAACGGCACAAATCTCTTAACGATTCCTGGCTCATTTGGCACTGGTTACCAGTTCTACACTTTTACGGCGCAGGCCACCTCAGGTAGCACAGACCTTCAGTTTGGCGGCAACAGTCTACGGGCGTTTTACTACTTGGATGATGTCGTTGTTACCGATACTGATGCACTCGGCCCGGCGGAAAATCTTCGCGTCTGGGGAGACAACGCGTACGGTGAACTGGGCAACGGGGTCAATGTGAACAGTAATCTGCCCGTGCAGGTGGGCACCCTGGCAGACGTGGTGGCGATGGCCGGTGGTTTTTACCACAGTCTGGCTCTGAAGAGCACCGGGACGGTTTGGTCCTGGGGTGACAATCAGTCCGGTGAACTGGGTAACGGGAGCAACACGAACAATAACGTGCCGGCACAGGTGGGCGGATTGGCTGGCATTGTAGCGATTGCAGGCGGCGGGAGTCACAGCCTGGCGCTGAAGAGCGACGGGACGGTCTGGGCCTGGGGCTCCAACCAATCCGGTGAGCTCGGAAATGGGAACAATACGAACAGTAACGTGCCGGTACAGGTCACCGGCTTGACCGGGGTGGTGGCGATAGCGGGCGGCGGCTATCCCTATGGATTCGGTACCAGCCTGGCGCTGAAGAGTGACGGAACGGTGTGGGCCTGGGGCGACAACCAATACGGTGAACTCGGCAACGGCAGCAATGCGAATAGTAACGTGCCGGTACAGGTGAGCGGCCTGACAGGCGTAGTGGCGATAGCGGGAGGCTCTTATCACAGCCTGGCGCTCAAGAGCGATGGGATGGTGTGGGTCTGGGGCGACAACCAATACGGTGAACTCGGTAACGGCAGCAATACGGACAGCAACGTGCCGGTACAGGTGAATGGGTTGACTGGAGTGGTGGCCATTGCGGGAGGGCTTTATCACAGCTTGGCGCTCAAGAGCGGCGGGACCGTTTGGTCTTGGGGCTATAACGTGGACGGTGAGCTCGGCAGTGGGAGCAATGCGAACAGTAATGTGCCGGTACAGGTGAGTGGCCTGGCGGGTGTCGCGGCGATTGCGAGCGGAGGGGATACTAGCCTGGCGCTGAAAAGCGACGCTACGGTTTGGTCGTGGGGCTCCAACTTGGAAGGCGAACTCGGCAACGGGAGCAACGTGAACAGCAATGCGCCGGTACAAGTGAACGGCTTCTCCGGAGTTGTGGCGATAGCGGTCGGCTTTTATCACGTCCTCGCCGCCTTGGGCGGAAGCCTTCCCATTTTGACGGTCCAGCCCGCCAGCCTCAGTTTCGCGGCCAACGGGCAACAGACCATCACGCTCACCAACGGGGGCACCGCACCATTGACGATCGGTAAAATCACAATTCTCGGCGTGACCGCGGGTGATTTCAGCACTTCAGGCACATGCTCGGGCGCCTCGCTTGCTCCTACGGCGAGTTGCACGGTGACGGTAACACTGGCGGCCACGGCGTCCGGTGCGCGAAGCGCGGCGCTTATGCTTGTCGCGAACGCCCCCGGTTCCCCGCTCTTGCTCCCACTGAGCGGAACGGGCGCGGTACAGTCCGGTTCTGGTGCGCCCTCCGTCACCACAGTAGTGAGCGCGTCGGAGTTCGGCGGATTCTCTAGTGTCGCGCCAGGCTCCTGGGTGGAGATTTACGGATCGAACCTGGCACCGGACACGCGCGAGTGGGCCGGTACCGATTTTCAAGGCAACAACGCGCCGACAACGCTGGATGGCGTCACTGTGACCATCGGTAATCAAAAGGCGTTCATCGCTTACATCGCCGCCAATCCCGGCCAAATCAACGCGCAGTTGCCTTCGAATATCGCCACTGGAGACCAGCAGCTTACCGTCACCAACGGCACTGCCAGCAGCGCACCGTTCAGTATCACGGTGAACGCCACTCAACCCGGTCTGCTCGCGCCGGCCTCGTTCAAGCTCGGCGCGAATCAGTACGTCGTCGCACTGCTGCCGGACGGGACCTATGTTCTCCCAACTGGATCGCTGGCGGGCGTCAACTCAAGGCCAGCCAAACCCGGCGAGACGATCACTTTATACGGCATTGGATTCGGCCCGGTGACGCCGAACTTCCCCGCCGGACAGATCGTCACCCAGCAGAATCAGCTAGAACTGCCCCTCACGATTTCGTTCGGACAGACTGCAGCAGAGCTGTCGTACTACGGACTGGCTCCCACTCTGGTGGGGCTGTATCAGTTCAACGTGATTGTTCCGGCAGTGCCGGACAACGATCAGGTGCCGCTGACCTTTAATCTGGGTGGCGTAGCCGGGCCACAGACCCTTTTCACGTCCGTTCACCAGTAACCACGGGGGTACGGCGCGTCGTGGTGATCACCAGCACGCTGACCAGAACGAGCAGAGTACCAAGGATGGTTCGCAAGCCCAGTGTCTCACCGCCCAGGAAATATCCAACCAGCACAGCCACAACCGGATTCACGTACGCGTAGGTTCCGACTTTTGTTGGCGATTCATGATGAATCAGCCACACGTAGGCGGTGAAGCCGACGATGGATCCGGCGACGATCAAATAAAGCAACGCCAGCCAAGCTCCGCGCGAGACGGCGAACGGATGAAAATTTCGAAATTCTCCCAGCGCCGCCGCCGTTAAAGCCAACAGCACTCCTCCGGCGAGCATCTGCGCGCCCGAACTCATAACCTTGGAAGGGGGAAGCGTCAATTTGCGCGTAAGCGCGGACGACACCGCGAAACTGATCGACGCAATGATGAGCGCCACGGCGCCCGCCGCGTCGATCGGCGCACCGCCGAGGTTCAACGAGTGGCTCACCAGCGCCGCCACCCCGCCAATCCCAATGAAGAGTGCGACGGCTAAGCGAACGGTGAGCCTCTGCGTTCCCAGGAAAATGATTTCCGACAGCGCCATAAACAACGGGATGGTCGCCATCATGACAGCCGCGAGGCCGGAAGGCACACGCTGCTCGGCCCAGAACAACAGCCCGTAATCAAGAACGAAGATCAGGAAAGCGAGCAAGAACGCCGACGTCCATTGACGACCGCTCGGCGAGCGTTCGCCCCGCGCCAGCATCCAGCCATAAAGAACAAAGCCCGCGGCCAGGAACCGCATCGCCGCGAGTAGGAACGGCGGGACTTCGCGCACTCCAACGCGAATAGCGAGGAATGTAGATCCCCACACAAAGTAGATAATCGCGAAAGCCAATAAGGTCTTCCACGCTGGAGGACGGCTCTCGGCTTCCATAGAAGATCCCTATCAGCACTCTACACTGGTTACGATGCAGGTTCCCGATCCGGTAACGATCGACCGCGAAGCTTTGCAGCAGGAAAGCCTGGATGCAAGGCTCGGCGAAGTTCCGAATGCGGATGCGGTGTTCATCGTTTGGGCGGGCGACCGGTCGTCGTACCTGGCCAAGACCAGCATGCTGCGGCGGCGGTTGCTGAGAATTTTCAAGCAAGCTGATTCGAACCCGGGTGCTTCGCCACGGCGGTCTCTGAATCTCCGCGAGGTGGCCACGCGGGTGGAGTATTGGCCGACGGCGTCGCGGTTTGAATCGATGCTGCTGCACTACGCGCTGGCGCGCCGCTATTTCCCGGACGATTACCTGCGCATGGTGAAACTGCGGATGCCCGCCTACGTGAAGCTGATTCTGGCGAATGAATTTCCGCGTACGCAGGTGAGTACGCGACTCAGCGCCAGCCGCGCTTTACACTACGGGCCGTTCCAATCGCGAGCCGCGGCCGAACTGTTCGAGGACCAGTTCCTGGATTTGTTCCAGATGCGGCGCTGCCAGGAGAATCTGGAGCCCAGCCCGCAACATCCGGGATGCATCTACGGCGAGATGAACCGTTGTCTGCGCCCCTGCCAGCAGGTAGTGAGCCGCGAAGAATACCTGAGCGAGACCGAGCGTGTGGAGGAATTTCTCACGGGCAACGGGGCCGCGCTGATCAGCGTCGTCTCCGCCGCGCGCGATCGCCTGAGCGGCGAGATGAACTTCGAGGAGGCCGCACGCCAGCATAAGCGTTTGGAGCGCATCCAATCGGTGCTCGCGCTGCGCGGCGATCTGGTGTGCGACATCAATCGGCTGTACGGAGTCGCCATCGCGCCGAGCTTATCGCCCGATCGCGTGCGGCTATGGTTCGTTTGCCAAGGCGCGTGGCAAGCGCCGGTGGAGTTTCCGTTGACGTCCTTCGTTTCGCTCGATCAGCGCCTGCGGGAACTGGTGGCCTCGATTCAGCCGGTGACGCCTCCGCTTGCGGAAAAGCAGGAGCATCTGGCGTTACTCGCGCGCTGGCATTATTCCACGTGGAGCGACGGCGAGTGGCTCGGATTTCCGGGCCTGGATCAAGCGCCCTATCGCAAGCTGGTGCGCGCTATTTCGCGCGTGAGTCAGAAGGCGGCGTCAGCGCAGCTCAATTCAGAGCAATCTCGCGCCGACTAGGAATTCTTTGGCCACGTCGCGCGCCGGCCTGTGCTCAGCGTCAACGGCATAATTCATCTTGCGCATCTGGGTGTCGGAGATCTTGCCCGATAGTTCGGAGAGAATGGCGCGCAAATTCGGATACGCTGCCAGCGCTTCCTGGCGAACCACGATGCAAGCCTGATAGGGCGGGAACACATGCTTGTCGTCCTTCAGCACGGTGACATCCAGCTTGTTCAACAGTCCGTCGGTAGTGTTGGCGGCGGCCATGCTGACCTGCTTCTGTTCCAGGGCCTGGTAGAGAAGTCCGAGGTCCATGCTTTTCGGCGGCCCAATCCATTTGATGGAATACGCTCGATTCAACGCACCATAAGCATCGGGGCGCGTGAGGAATTCGTATCCGGCGCCCAGCGTGAAGCCCATCGGATCGGCTGCTGCGTCGCTCAACGTTTGCAGGTGTCGGGCGCGTGCATCCTCGCCGCGAATGGTCATGGCGAACGAGTTGTCGAAGCCCAGCGGATTGAGCCAGTCCAGATGGAAGCCGCTCGAATATTCTGCGCGCACCTGCTCCAGAACCACAGCCGGATCGGTGACGCCGCTGCGCTTCAGGACGTTAGTAAATGCGGTGCCGGTGTACTCCGGATACATGTCAATGTCTTTCGCCAGCAGCGCCTGATGCGCCAGCAGCGTTCCGCCTAAGTCCAGCTTGCGCTCCACCGGTTGATGCGTCCGGGCTTCGATGTGCTGCGCGATGATCTCGCCCAGGATCAGTTGCTCGGTAAAGTTCTTGGAGCCGACCACCAGGTGGTTGCGCGCGCCGCACCCGGTGAGAAGCGCGGTTAGGGCACAGAGAATCGTCGTTCGATCCAACTGAATCCTCCGTCTGAGAGCAGAGCGAGCAGGGCCGCTGGGATCGCCCCTGCCAGTATCTGTGTGGTATCCACCGATGCAATGCCGCGGAAGATGAAGACGCCGAGTCCGCCGCCTCCGATCGCGGCCGCGATGGTTGCCGTTCCGATGGTAGTGACAGTGGCGATGCGAACGCCGGCGATGATGGTGGGAGCGGCCAGCGGCAGTTCCACTTCCCACAACAGCTGACGGCCGGTCATCCCCATGGCGATTGCAGACTCACGCACCGCGGCGTCCACACCGAGAATCCCCGCCAGCGTATTGCGAAGAATCGGAAGCAGCGCGTACAGCACTAAGGCGACGATTGCGGTCCGTTTGCCGATGCCGCCGATAAAAGGAATGGGGATCAAGAATCCGAACAAGGCGAGACTGGGGATGGTCTGCATCACATTCGCAAAGCCCAGCAGCGGAGTGCGCAGCGATGCCCGCCGCGTGAGCAGTATGCCGAGCGGAAGCCCGGCGCCGACGGCGATGGTCATGGAACTGAGCACTAGCACAAGATGTTCGCCCGTCAACTGCGCCATCTCCTGGAGCAAGTAGGGAGGAATCATGGTGGCTTCTTGGTCAGAGCTTCGAGATCATAGCGTGGCCAGGAAAGCGCGCGCTTCCGGGCCGGTTGAATTCAGGAACTCGGCTGGGGTTGTCAGCACCTCCAGTCTGCCACGATGCAGGACCGCGATTTCGGTACCCAGGCGCAAGGCTTCGCGCACGTCGTGCGTGACGAAGATGGATGTTTTCTTCACACGGTCGCGCAGTTCCAGGAACTGGTCCTGCAATTCGACGCGAGTTACGGGGTCCAGCGCACCAAACGGTTCGTCGAAAAGCAGGAGCTTGGGCTCCGCCGCCAAAGCTCGCGCCACGCCCACCCGCTGGCGCTGACCACCCGAAAGCTGGCGCGGATACCGATCGCGAAATTGGGCCGGTTCCAGGCCTACTTGATCGAGTAGCTCAGCCACGCGAGTAGTAATACGCTGGGGCGTCCAGCCCTTCAATCGCGGCACCAAGCCGATATTTTCTCCGATGGTGAAATGCGGAAACAGCCCGACGTCCTGGATGACGTAGCCGATGCTGCGGCGCAGTTCGATGAGATCCCAATCGGTGGTTGAGCGGTGTTCCACCCACACGCTGCCAGAAGTGGGAAAGAGCAGCCCGTTCAACATTTTCAGCGCGGTTGTCTTTCCAGAGCCGCTACGGCCGAGCAACACGAGCGTGCGGCCTGGCTGGATGCGGAAGTTCAGATCGTCCAGGATGAGATTACCGCCAATGCTATAAGAGACCTGGTAAAACTCCAGGGTTGCGGAGTTCAATGAACCGTCCAAAGATTTTCCGCGAAGGGCCAATCCCGATCGATCCACTGAGCTTCGACTGCGAACCCGGCCTGCTCCGCCATTTCATCCAGCTCTGGGAGTTGGAATTTGTGCGAGGACTCGGTCCAAATGGTCTCGCCGGTCCGGAAGCTGACCGTGAGATCCGCCTCAGGGATGAACACGGTCTGATTCAAGCGCGAACGCAAGTGCATCTCAATGCGACGCTGCTCTTCGTTCCAGCGCGCGTGGTGCTCGAAGTCGCGCAGTTGGAAATCGCCGCCGAGCTCGCGGTTGATGCGTCCCAGCAGATTGAGATTGAAGGCGCCCGTGACGCCGGTGGGATCGTCATACGCTACCAGCATGCGTTCACGATCCTTGACCAGGTCTGCACCCATCAGCAGCATGTCCCCGGGAAACAGGGCGCGGCGTAGATCGCGCAGGAATTCGAGAGCGCACTTGCGCTCGAAATTGCCGATGGTGCTGCCCAGAAACATCACCAGGAACGATTCGCCGGGCTGGCGCTCGGCGGTGGCGCGCGCCATTCCATCCAGGTAGGACTGGACCAGCGGATGCACATCGGCGATGTCGGACAAATCCCGTTCGCAGCGCGCCAGAGCGTCGGCCGAGACGTCGATGGGATAGTAGCGGCGAGCGTCGCCGGGAATCGCTTCCAGAAGATGACGCGTCTTCTGGCCAACCCCGCTGCCCAGTTCGATCACAGCGATGCTGGGGGGAAGCAGGCTCGCGATATCGCCCGCATGCCGCCGCAACAAACCTTCGTCCGCGCGCGTCAGGCCGTATTCAGGCAGGTGGGTAATCGCCTCAAAGAGAGAGCTTCCCAACTCGTCGTAAAGATACTTGGAATGCAACTCCTTTTGCGGCTTGGCGAGGCCCGTGCGCACGTCCGACGCGAATTCGCGGACAGCGGCGTTATCCTCGCCTTTAATCTTCGACCAATCGAAAACTTGCGTAGACATAGGGATAATTGGGGCGAAACCAGTCGCGGAAAGAGCGGCGCAACATGCAAGCGGCTGTCACTGGTGAGCCGCCTTTCATAACGTAATGCTCTTCGTCGAAGAAATTCTGCGAATATCCTGGATAAAACGGCATGGGCTGAAATCCGGGAAACGGGCAAAACTGAGTGGCAGTCCACTCCCAACCGTTCCCCACAAGCTGCGAGATCCCGGAGGCGCTATCGCCCGCCGGATTTGCGTCCACGTCCACTGGATCCCAACGGTGAAAGTCGAAATTGCCTCGGGCTTCATCGGGCTCGGCGTTTCCCCACGGATAGGGACGCTCTGCGCCCCCTCTTGTTTCGTACGCCGCCCGGTGAAACTCCGGTTCGGTGAGCAATCGCTTTGCGGACCAGTCGGCGTATGCGGAAGCTTCACCATGCGTCACGTACACGGGAGCGTTCAGTGGCAGCGGAACTTCGGAAAACATTCCGTGATAAAACCACTGGCCGGCCTGCGCCTTCCAAAAGTGGGGCGGGGAAGCGCCCTCCCGAACGAAATCGAGATACTGGCCATTCGTAACTTTGAACTTACTTACCCGAAAGCCTGGAACATTTACCTGATGCTCGGCGAACTCGTTATCCCAGCCGAACTCGCCATGCTTTTGTCCCAAGGTGGCGATGCCGGGCGCGATTTCGATCATGGGATTTGCTAGTTGCGCCGTGGAATGGATCAAGGGAGCAGCGGTGTGTGTCTTCCGATCATAGGGCAGGTTGTGCAGCAAATACGCCAGCGTCTCGGCATGCATGAGCCGATGTTCCAGCGCGACGTATAGAATCTGCTCGGGAGTCTGATCGAGTAACTCGTCGATTCGCGCGCGCACGCGATGGTTGTAGCGTTGAATCTCTTCGATACTCGGCCAATCCGCCGGTTGATCGCTCGCCGCTTGGCCCACCGGAGGGTCAATGCCGAATTCGAACAGCGTGTCGAACTGTGGACTAAAAGAGGGCACGCCCAGCGTCTTGCGGGCGATGAGATTCCAATCGAACGCTTCCAGGTGCCCGAGGTAGAAAACGAGACGATGCCGCTCGGGAATAGGACGTGAGTAAAACGCTTGGGGCTTAAGAAGGTTGAAGATGGAGTCGGTTAGGTGGCGCGCGGAATCCAGCCGTTCCTGAAGCGCCCGACTCAAAAGGATTGCAGTCGACATGCTAGCCTCCGGCTACGCAATATCAGACTAGCATCCGTACCGCCAAAAGGGGAGTTAGCTAAATGTCAGATCAGTTACTACTTGCAAATAGACAAGGCACGGGTTTGTCACCCGTGCCCGATGCGAACTCTGCCGGTAATTGTTGTTATTTCGTCCCGCCGGGTGCAAGCTGACCGGGCTGGGTAGGCGCGACGTTTTGCGCGGCGTTTTTTGAGGCTTCAGCTTGAGCCCCTTGGAGGGCAAGCGCAGCTTGCGTGTCCCACGTGGCCTGATTCCGCTTGGTTTTCCAAACGTTATCGCCCCACCAGGTATTCGATTGCGCGGTTGACGCTGCTGCGGCGGCGGCAGGCGAGATCGGCGATCTCTTAGCCGCGAGGGTCTCCTGCGCGTCGGTGGCCCGATACTCCGCCAATTCGAAATTCAGCGTTCCGGCGGCGCCAGCGGCATCCGTGTAGTTGATGACCAGCGTTTGCTTGCGACGGCTGGCGATGGGCGAAATGGCGGGGAACACGTGCAGGACGCGCCGCACGTCAGCTTTTTCGATGCTGGTGCCGGTGATCTGATCGTAGGGTAACTTGTACACCGACCCCTTATAGGTGAAATGGAACTCCTTGGCATCCTCAAAATCGAATGTGCCGGTGGAGTTTACTGGAATCGACTTCACCGTTCCCCCGACGTATTGAACGGTGTCGGAAGCGGCGCGGATCACAGCCGGCGGCACGACTGCGAAGACTAGGGTGGAGATCAGCACTTGGCGGATTGCGAACATGTAGTACCTTCCTAACGAGTACTATCGGTCGCAATGCTCCAGGACTTTAGGCCTGCCGCCACTACAATGGAAGCAATATGTCTGTTTACGACGAGCGCCGCGAAGAGCTGGAGCAGCAACAGTTTATGATGGGTCCCGAGCGTGGCCGACTGTCCGTCACACTCGACTTGTTAACCGACGCGCTAGTTCTGGTTGGCCAGCACGGTGTCTATTGCCAGAGCGCCCGGCAGCTCGGAAAGCCCGCCATGGACATACAGATGATCTCGAAGTGCTTGACCGATGCCAAGGAGCTGGTCGCGGATGTCATGGGGGAGCTGAAGCTGAAGTCGGCGCCGAAACCTTAGCGGCCGCTAATGTGGGTGGGTGGCAAAGTAATAATAGGTCCAAACGAAAATCAATCCGGCGATGCACAGGCCAAGCATGAACAGTTTGCGGCCGATGGAGGGCTGGTAGCCGGGCTTCTTGTCAGGGTCTGGTGGCTGGTGGCTGGTGGCTGGTTCAGAAGCCATGGATCAATTCAAGTATAGCGTCGGCGCGCTTTCTCAGGGCAGCGGATACAGGGTCAGTTGTCCCATCGGAAAATCCTTGCGATTATCCGTCATCAACACCAGATTATGAGCGAGCGCGGTCGCCGCGATGATTAGATCGACCACTCCTAGCGTTCGCCCCTTTCTGGTCCATTCATTCTTTAGCAAGCCTGCATAGCGTGCCAAGTGCGAGTCCAGGTCGTAATGTTCGAGCCCCTCCAGAAAGCGCTGTGTAAACGCAAACTCTTTTGGCCTAATGCCGGCGTAGATTTCAGTCAAGTTCAGCACGTCAATCATGCGGACGCGTCGAAAAGTATATCGCCATTACGGCTGATCGCGCCGCTCCTGAATCCTCTGGAAACGGGCTTCATCCCCCAAGCAGCGGCTCCGTCCTTTGACTCTGGATGATCTTCGTTTTTCCAGACTGGATCCTTGAGCCTGAAGAACTCCAGAAGGCGCTGTCGTTTTGTTTCGCTTTGCTTCATCTCAATTACAGTCCCTGCAGGAACGGATTCCTGTGACGCTCGCGCCCGATGGTCGTGTTCGGCCCGTGCCCCGGAATCACGACAACCGCATCGTCCAGAGGCAACAGCTTGTCGTGAATGGAGCGCAGAATCTGCCGCGAATCGCCGCCGGGCAAATCGGTTCGGCCGATGCTGTCCAGAAACAGCGTATCGCCAGCCACCAGTTTGTTCTCGGCTGGAATCCACACACTGATGCTGCCTTGGGTGTGCCCCGGCGTCTCCAATACTTGAAAGTCGGCCGCGCCCAGCTTCACGCTTTCCCCTTCGCGCGCGTTTACATCGATATCGGTCTTGGACGGCGTGGCCACGCCCAGCCATTGCGCCTGCGTATCGATGTGATCGTACAGCTCCTGATCGTTGAAATTCATGTAAACCGGAGCGCCGGTGAGCGCCTTCAACTTCTGCGCTCCGCCGATGTGATCGATGTGCGCGTGCGTGACGATAATCCCCTTCACACGCAGATGATGCTTCTCTAAAACCGCTGTGATCCGCCCGATCTCATCGCCCGGGTCTATGACAATCGCTTCGCCACTTCCCTCGTCTCCAAAGACCGAACAATTGCACTGCAACGGGCCGACCGCCAAAATTTCGTGAATCATGATCGTATACTCGAATTATGGACCCAGCCGTACGCGCAGTGCTCGGAGTGTGTATGCGGTGGATTCACATCGCCTCCGTGGTTACGCTGATCGGTGGGTTTATGTACGCGCGCTTCGTGCTAGCCCCTGCATTGGCGTTGCTTCCGGCAGCCGAGCGTGAATCGGTTGGTTCGAAGGCAGTGACCATCTTCCGCCCGTTGCTGCTCGCGGTGGTGATCACGACGCTCGGCTCGGGGCTGTATAACTATGCGACCAAGAGTAGCTATCCTCCCGGCTATCACATATGGATGGGAATCAAGCTGCTGCTGGTGCTGCACATCTACGTCTCCGCCATCCTTTACGTGATGCGACCGTCTAATGAAGCGAAGCGAAATCGCACCGCACTGAGTATCGCTATTTCCGGCTTAATCGTGATCGGGATCGCGGATTACCTGAGGTACCTTTCACTACAATGATTGGTTACGAAGCACTCCGTAATCACGCCGCCTGGATCGACCTGTCGGCGCGCGGCAAAATCAAACTGACGGGCGAGGATCGCGCGCGCCTGCTGCACGCCATGACCACCAATCACATCCAGCAGCTGACGCCAGGCACCGGCTGCTATGCGTTTTTCTTGAACGACAAGGGGCGCGTGCTCGCCGACGCGAATATCTTGTGCCGCCCGGATTACTTTCTGCTGGATATCGAGCCCGAGACGCGCCAGCCGCTGTATCAGCACTTGGATCGCTTCATCATCGCCGACGATGTCACGCTGGAGGATGCAACGGACGCCATCGCGACCATTGCCGTGGAAGGTCCACAGGCGGCCGACGTGTTGCAACGTACAGGAGCGCCGATACCGGAGGCCGAATATTCGAGCGAAGACTGGGGCACTTCGTTTGTCGCGCGCCTGAACTCCACGGGCAGCACAGGATTGTTCATCTTCGCTCCCGCTTCCGAAAAGGCCGCTCTCATTTCGCGTCTGGAAACAGCGGGCGCCGAACCGGCCGATGCCGAGGCCGCTCGCGTGGTCCGCCTGGAACATGGCAAGCCGCGCTACAGCGAAGACATCAGCGAGCGTTTTCTCGCCCAGGAAGCGAACCAGCCGCATGCGCTGCACTTCAGCAAAGGGTGCTATTTGGGACAAGAGATCGTGGAGCGTGTCCGCTCGCGCGGCCAGATTCATCGCGTCCTCAAACCGTTGACTCTGGAAACGACGGAACCGCCTGCGCCCGGCACGAAGCTGGAACTGAATGGAACGGGCGCGGAGATCACATCGGCGGCTTATTCGCCGGCTCTCGGTAAAGTTGTCGCCCTGGCCTATGTGCGGACCGGCTAGTTCCGGGTGTTCAACACTTTGGGAATCGACAAATAGCCGACGATGGCGTCCTTCTTCACGTCGTTCACCACCAGCTCGTAAGGCTGCTTCGCTTTCGACGTCATGAACTGCAAGGGCTCATTGATGCCACGATCCTTCTTCTCGGTGGTCTTGTCGTCAGCGGTCAGCTCGATGGTATAACGATTTTTCTTAGGGTCGGCGCGCTTCAAGAGAACCATCACATCCCCCACTTTTTGTGGCTGTTTGGACTTGGTAATGGTGAATTGCACGTAGTTCCGTTCTCCGAGCGCCTGAAGGGCAGACAGCTCCTTCTGGTTCGTCGCGATGAGTACGCTGTGCCCGTCGAGCTCGCCTGTGGCCCGCTTCAGATCGGCCACCGTTTTTTCCAACTCCGACCTGGTCGATGCCACGTCGCCCTTCACGGCGGTCACTTGGGTACCAACTTCGGAGATCTTGCTGTCCGCCGCATCTCGCACCTTCGAAATGTCCGACGAAAGCTCCTGCTTTTGCTGCGCTTGCGCGGACTCCAGAGCGGCGCGCGTCTCGTCCACTTTCTTGAGCGCCTCATCCTTGGCCTCTCCGGCAGCCAGGCTTGCTTGCCGGCGGGCGCGCTCCAGTTGGTCGCGAAGTTGTTCCACCGTCCGCCGATTGCTCTGCGTACTCACCGAGGTGGATTCCTCCAGCCTGTCGATCCGCGACTGCGCCGTATCGTTCGCCGCCGTTAGATCCTTCTTCACTTTGTCCAACTGCATGTAGAGGTAAACATTGGCGGCAATCAGCACGACTACCACGCCACCCAGGACTCCCAGTTTCCATCCCAAGCCTCCGCTCGCGGGCGCCGGTGGGGGCGGTGGCGGATAATACTGCGGCGGCGGTGCATAATAGGCGGGCGCTCCCGGCGGGGGGGCGGAGGGAGGTGCTGGCGGAGGCGAATACGGCGGCTCGGAACCTGAACCCGGGCTGGGATTGGGGAAAATGGACATGTGACCTCTGCTCCGTAGAGTACCAGTTATATAACTTCTTGGATGGATGGCCCTTGCCGCCGGTTTCAGCCGTCCTTGGGCTTGGTGCGGGGGACCGCGAATTCCAGGAACGCCTGTTTTGGCATGCCTGGCTCGAAGCAACGGCGGCAGCGTGCTTCGTACATTCCGCTCGCGCCCACCACGATCAGGTCGGTGGACTCCACTAATCTCTGGGTATGTTTCGCGGGATTACCACAGCGCATGCAGATCGCGAGCGTCTTGGTGATGGATTCGGCCAGGCTGAGCAGTTCGGGCATGGGAGGAAAGGGCCGGCCCATATAGTCGGTATCCAGGCCGGCGATGAGCACTTGCTTCCCGCTGTCGGCCAGGTGTGTCGCCACATCCACCAAGCCGGGGCCGAGGAAATTGGCTTCGTC
>JBEKRO010000030.1:0-60506 GCA_049518655.1 Bryobacteraceae bacterium
AAGATCATGCGCTATATCCGGCTCTATGGAAAAACCGCAAAACCTTTCCAATGGAAGTACACCGATTATCGTCACCGCGTCTCAGCATGCTAAAGATTCAGAGCGGACAGCCCACTAGTGGCCCCTTCGCCGGAAGAAACATAAACGATCTGATCGCTTCCGTCCATCTTGACGGCGCGGGCCATGCCGACCGCAGGCAGATACTGCGTTCCAGTACAGGCAGTCTGTGCGACCAGCCGAAGATCCTGTGATGAGAATTGCTCCGGCATGTTTCGCCCGTTCGAGTTGGGATCCCCGTCACGGCTCAGCATGGCGAGAAAGACGTCCTTGAGCGGCATCCCCAGGCCTATCGCCAGCGCTTTCGAGCGGTAATACGTAAAGAACCAGTCGTGGCGCGGTTTCAGGAGTAAACTCATGCCAACCTGGAGGCATTCGTGTCCCCTCGTCGACGCGTGGAACGAGCACTTTCCTTGGCGCACGAAAATCTTCATCCGCTCTTCCACATAGAAGGCGGTCAGCATTCTCTTGTATAGCTCTGAAGCCCAGAGTTGAAGCCCTTCCGCGGCTGCTTGAGCGGCACGAATAACGTTGCTCCTCCCGTCTCTGATCCTATTCTTGCTGAAACCTAGCCACCAGTCACGATGACAGACGTTTGTGTGGGCGTGACGAACGAACTATTGCGAGTTCAAGCCGACGCAACGGATACTTCAGTTGACGGCAGAAGCACCGGCTAGATGCGGCCAGAACCTCGTGATATCCGATCTGAAAAGTGGCAGCACTCGATAGACGATGAGCGTTCAACCGGTTTGGCCGCCCGAAAGGAGACACCTCGTGAATCCGACGCACTTCTTCGCTCCCGAGATCATCAAGGAAATTGACATCCCACAGCGAGGAATCCTCAGCAGGACACTCTACGATGACGCGGATGTGAAAGTGGTCCTATTCGGATTTTCCGCCGGGCACGAGCTTTCGGCACACACCGCGCCGATGCCCGCGGCTCTTTATTTCCTCGAAGGCGAGGCGGACCTTACGCTCGGGGCGGAAACCCAAGCCGTGAAAGCCGGGGCGTTCGCGCACATGCCACCCTTTCTCAACCACGCCATCGTGGCAAAGACTCCGCTCGTGATGCTTCTGCTCATGATGAAAGGGCTCAAGCGCGAAAAGAGCGACTAGGTGGGCGACTGAACAAATGATGTTCCAGGGCGCGAGCGCACGAGAAAAACAGGGCCGGGGCGACATACTCCCACGGAACGACGGAAAAGCAGTTTTAATGAAGATTGAGCGTCCTTTCTTCACCACGACGATCGGTCAAACTGCGGTCATGGCAGCGACTGGTACGCTTCTGTATCTATATGTCCTCAGTCACCTAATTGGCAATTTGCAGATTTATGTGGGCCGCGAGCAGATCAATGCGTATGCAGTGTTTCTCCACTCCCATTACGCGATGCTATGGACTGCGCGGACGTTATTATTGGCTGCGGTTTCGCTTCATATTCTGCTTGGCGTCAGGCTGTGGTGGCTGGGACGGCACGTTGCGCGACCCATCCCTTACTTTATGAAGAAGGATGTTCCTCCTGCCTACGCCTCACGGACGATGATGCGTAGCGGAACCGTGATCCTGGCATTCGTTGTCTTTCATATTTTGCACCTGACCACTGGCTCGCTTGGGTTGCCTTTCCATGAACTGGATGTGTATGGAAATCTCACGGCGGGGTTTCACATTGTTTGGGTGTCGCTCTTCTACATGGTGGCGATGGTGTTCCTCGGCATGCATCTGTACCACGGCTTGTGGACGATATTTCCTTTGTTTGGTGTCTCGCATCCGCGGTACACGAGAATGCTCAAGTGGGCCGCGCACATCTTTGCGGTATTGATCCCGGCTGGGTTCATTTCCATTCCCCTAGCGATCATCGCGGGATGGTTGGGCAAATGAGGGCGGGTGCCCGGGCATAGGTGGTGACCAAAGTCACTGCTCAAGTCTGGTCCTTTGGAGCATTATTGGTCATGACACGCTTCGACTCGGCTCCGTTGCTCGTGATGTGGGAGGTGACGCAAGCCTGCGATCTTGCGTGCGCACACTGCCGCGCGAGTGCGGTGCCGTGCCGCAATCCAGATGAACTCACCACGGAAGAGGGCTTCCGCCTGTTGTCCGAAGTACGTTCATTTGGGGAGCCGCTCATGATATTTACGGGCGGGGACCCTCTGAAGCGACCGGATATCTTCGAGCTTCTTTCCGAGAGCGTCCGCCTCGGTCTGCGGACGACGATTACTCCAAGCGCGACGCCGCTCCTCAGCCGCGAGGCGATTGCCGCAATTCAACGCGCGGGCGTTCTCGCATGGCTGTCTCCCTGGACGGTGCGGATGAGATCGGTCACGATGGGTTCCGAGGCGTGCACGGGTCATTTCATCGGACCCTCGCAGCTCTCAAGGAAGCGCGTCACCTGGGACTCGAGACGCAGGTCAACACCACCGTGACGCGGCGCAATCTGGGGCAATTGGAGAAGATCGCCCGACTGGTAGCCGATAACGGCGCCAAATTGTGGAGCGTTTTCTTCCTGGTCGTTACCGGACGCGCGCTCTTAACCGACGACCTTCAGGCGGAGGAGTACGAATCGGTTTTTGCGCGCCTGCTCTCCATTTCCCTCGACGCTCCGTTTGACGTCAAGACCACCGAGGCGCAGCACTATCGGCGGTATATTGCCCGGCTGCGGCAGCCAAATGGAGCCAATAGTCACCAGAGCACGATCCGCCGTCAGATCGGTATCAATGACGGCAAGGGTCTGGTATTCGTGTCCCACACTGGCGACATCTGTCCAAGTGGGTTTCTGCCTCTCGCCGCCGGGAACGTGCGCCGGGATTCGCTCGTGGAGATCTACCGCAATGCTCCGCTGTTCCTCACGTTGAGAGATGAAAACCAGCTTGAGGGGAAGTGCGGCAAATGCGAATATCGGAAAATCTGTGGCGGGTCGCGAGCCCGCGCTTATGCGATTACAGGAAACTACTTGGCGGAAGATCCCCGATGCATATATCAACCTGCCTTGGCGTTGGCATCAACGTAAGCCGAACGCGATTTCGCTCCCGCCTAAGCTTTGCGAGGAAGGCGAAATGCCTCCTTTTCGGTTGACGCCGAACCAGCCGTTCCGGCTGGATCTGACGAGCTGGGTCTTACGCCGACGGCCTAACAATACATGGGATTTATGGGATGGCGAAACATACCGGCGCGTCCTCGTGATCGAGGGTGTGCCTGTGGACGTTAGCGCAGTGCAACGCGGAGCTGAGTTGGTGGTAACGCTGAACGGCGCTCGGGTTTCGTCTCTGATCAAGAAGCAAGCGATAGCCGCCCTAACGAGGCTCCTGGGGATCGACGTCGATCTCTCCGCTTTCTATCGTTTCGCACGATCGGACAGACAGCTGGCCCCGCTGGCAGAGCGATTCCGTGGGTTTAAGCCGCCGCGCTTCTTGACCCTCTTCGAAGCGCTGGCCAACGGCATCACTTGCCAGCAACTCAGCTTGACGGTGGGAATCATCCTGCTAAACCGGCTGGTCGAACACTACGGGCATGAGTTGCACGGCGGGCGCGCATTTCCGGAGCCAAACGATATAAAGTCCGCCGATCCCGAGCAGTTGGTGCGGCTTGGGTACAGCCATAACAAAGCGCGTTCGCTGATCGAACTGGCGCAAGCGATTAGCGACAACCGGATCCAACCTGCCGCTCTGGAACAGGCAACCGACCGAGACGCCCTCGCCAGCTTGCAGCAACTCCGCGGGATTGGGCGTTGGACTGCAGAATACGTGTCGCTACGCGGTTTACGCCGGACGAACATTTTTCCAGGCGATGACGTTGGCGCACGCAACAACCTGGAAAGGTGGCTGGGTTTGCGCAAACCGCTCAACTACGACAGCGCTCAGCGCGTCCTCAAGAGATGGGCCCCCTACGGAGGCCTCATCTACTTTCATCTGCTACTGGATCAGCAGGAACATCTGGGATACCTGAATCAGCTGCCGAAACAGAACGGCTCCGCCGGTTAAGAAGCTTTCCGCGAAGAGCTAGCCTATTCGCTTGATCGCCTATGCAGCGTGAACGCGTTGTATCGTTCCCGATGTGGGCTCCCTCTCTTCAAACGAGGCAAGCCGCAGCACCTTCACCCTTTGTCCTTCCGCAAGCATTGCCAAGCGAACTATGGCCCCATCGTCGAAACATAAAGCGTCACGGTGCTGGTTCGCTTCGGCCGAGAGCTCGGTGAAAGTCGCCAGCTGGGATGCGCCAGAGTGCGACCGCCCACTGAGAGATTCCGGAGACCCCTGGACGCGGAGGCGCGCCCCGGGTGGAATGCACACGACCGGTATAGGCTCGGCTGCGGACGAAAAACAAGCCGTAAGCCGCTGCCAAAGGCTCTTCGAGCGGCGCTCCGCCCGCCATATGTCGAATTCAGAGCAGGATACGAATCCGGTTGTTCCGCTTTGAAACCTGTGGGCGACCAATTCCTCGCCTTCTATGGCGAGCCGGTTGGGAACCATCATCAATGAGTAATCACACATAGTTCTACCTCACTTTCACGTTTTAAATGTTATTGGGCCGTAAGGACAAGCATTCATTTCCTCTAGCCTGTTTCATGCACGCTCAAGTAGCAAACAAACTTCGATCAGACACTCACGACCGGGCACGGGGATTCGCGGATGATCCCATACGTGTTCAGGCCCAACCCCTCCGAAGCTGGATCAGATCTGCGGCCGATGACGAGCAGATCGGCGTCCAGGTCTTCGGCAACCTTAGATACCTCGTGTGGAACAATACCGCCCCGGATGACGACTTTGGCCCGAGTTCCGGCAGACACTTGTAAGTTGTCCATCTTCTGGTTGGCTTCTGCTATCACCTGTTCGTGAAATTCCTGGGAGTCATAGTCTTCACTACGCAACACGAACCGGGGTTCAACATGCAACAGAACGAGATCCGCATCGAGTGCGGAAGCCATGCGTGAAGCCCATTCAAGGGCCTTCTCACTCCCCGCATCATTATCGGCGGCACACACAACTGTGGTCGGGTTAATCCATTCGGCGGGTGGACCCTGTGCAAGATGGGCGCCTGTCCAAACGGGACAGCTCGTGTCGTACAGTACCTTGGCGGTAGTTGAGCCGAGCAAAAAGCGACGAAATGCTCCGTATCCATGTGTGGGCATCATGATCAAATCAGAGCCATACTCGCGAGCGTACTGAACGATCTCGTGTGCGACATCGGGCCCCACCCGAAGAATTCGTTTCACATCCAGATGAGCAAAGGCCGCGCATAGAAAATCACGCAACCGCTTTTCGGGCGGAACCTCTCTTTCAAGGTCCCGGTCGGGGTAGGCTTCCGGCGGCGCCTCAACGTGGAGTAACGTAATCTCCGAGTGAAAACGTTCCGCCAGAGGTATAGAGAAACGGGCAGCGCCCAGGCAGCGCTCCGAGAAGTCGATCGGAATCAGAATCTTCGAAAACGGTACCAACATTTTGTCCCTCCAGAACCAGTCGCGCTTAACCCGGTCCGATAATCATGGCTTGAATCAGCCGTAGAATGGGGCTGGGATAGCATCCGATGGCGATCACGGCTCCCGTCAGCGCGCCGAGCGTCCACGTTAACGGCAAAGAAGCGCCTTGTCTTAACGGAGTGCTAGTAGTAATCGGTTCTTCGGCGTGGCTGTATAAGGCAACAAGAACTCGCAGGTAATAAAAAAGGCCGATGGCGCTCGTGACCACCAAAGTGAACACCAACAGCCACATCGAGACGGAAGCGCCGGCGGCGATGACATAGAATTTGCCGATGAATCCTGCCGTGAGCGGAATTCCGGCCAGAGACAGCAGCATCACCGTAAAAACACTGGCGATGATGGGGCGGTGCCAGAACAGGCCCCGATATGAGGCAAGATCGCCGAGATCGTTTCCGGACGTTGAAAGTACGGTGACGACGCCGAAGGCTCCCAGCATAGTCGCAAAATAGGCCACCAAGTAGAACGCAACAGCAAAGCCTGCCATGCTTCCGCCCGCTTCGAATGCAACGATCAAGTATCCGAGGTGAGCGATCGAGGAGTACGCCAGGATGCGCTTGACGTTGTTTTGAAGTAGAGCCAGCAGATTCCCCGCGAACATCGACGCCACCGCGATGATCGAAAAGACCAAGAGCAACGCACTACTGTTGCGGGCCCCGGATTGATTGAAGTAGCGCAGCAGAAGGGCAAACATTGCGCCTTTTGAGACGGTGGCCACAAATGCCGTGATGGGCGCCGGTGCGCCCTCGTAGACGTCCGGCGTCCACATATGAAAAGGAACCAACGCGAGCTTGAAGCCAATGCCTACGAGGATGAGCATGACGGCGATGGCGATCACACCAGACGCAACACTGGGCGCTGCCGAAGCGGCCGAAATGTTCCGGAAGTCCATCGTACCCAGTTCGAAATAGACGAGTGCCATGCCGAACAGAAGAAACGACGCGGATGCGGCCGTGAGGACCAGATACTTCAGGCCCGCTTCGATAGAGATTTTTAACTCCCGCTCATAAGAAATCAATCCATACAGAGAGACGCTGAGAATTTCAAGGCCGAGGAAGAACGAGGCAAAGTGGCTGGCGCTAACCAGCGTGACGGAGCCTAGAGTCGCGATCGCGATCAGAACGTACAGCTCTTCGGGATGATCGTTTTCCTCGCTCTTAAAGTACCCGTAGCAGAGAAACACCACCGCAATCGAGCCGGCGAGGATCAGTCCCGTATAGAAAAGCGCGCTCAAGTCGATGCTCAAGAGCGGCGTGACATCGCGCGGGGTGCGAGGCGCAGCGACAAAGAGCGACGCGAAGGCGGCGCACAAGCCAAGCGCCGTCAGACCGGCCGCGAGCGCGTGGCTCCGGCGGAGGGCAATCGCCAGCATGACCACGATAGACGTTGCTGCAATCAGCAGCAGAGGAAGAAGTGCCAGAAGGTCCATCGCATTCATATGTCACCTGTGCGTTTGAACAACAGTTTCCAGCGCATGCATCGCCGGACTGAACGTGCGCAGCACCGGCTGAGGATTCAAACCCAACCACAAGAGGCTGCCCGCCATCAAGGCGATGACGACGCCTTCACGAAGGAGTAGATCAGGGATCGCCCAAGCGTGCGTGTTGGGCCCCTGAAACGCGCGCTGCACCAGCCGCAGCGCATAAAAGGTCGCGGTCAGCACGCCGATGGAACCGGCAATCGCCAGAACCGGATGAGTGCGATAGGTGCCCAACAGCACCAGAAACTCGCCAATGAAATCGCCGAGGCCCGGAAGCCCCAGGGAAGCCAGCGCGAAGTATAGTCCCGCCCCGCTGAGCCGCGGCGCGGTCGCCCATAGCCCGCTCATGCGTCCCAATTCACGCGTGTGGATACGCTCCTGAATAGCCCCAGTCAAAATGAACAAAGCTCCCGTGCTGATACCGTGACAGAGCATGGTCATCACGGCTCCCTGCAAGGCGAGTTCATTCCAGGAAAAGACACCCAGCACCACGAAACCGAGATGGCTCACGCTCGTGTACGCCACCAAGCGCTTCATATCAGTTTGGCCGAAAGCCATTACCGCTCCATAGATAATTCCGATGACGCCCAAAACCATCGCTACGGGCGCAAACTCGCGGGCGGCGCCAGGGAACAACGGGACTACAAAGCGGATCATCCCGTACGCCCCGGTCTTCAGCAACAGACCGGCAAGAATCACGCTACCTGCCGTCGGGGCTTCCGTGTGCGCGTCCGGTAGCCACGTATGAAATGGGAATAACGGCAGCTTGACGGCGAAAGCCGCGAAGAACCCCAGCATGATCCAGAGTGCGGCGGTCGAAGAAAGCCGCGTGTTTATCAAATCGCCGTACTCGAACGTATAGGTCCCGGTGCTCTGATGATGGAGAAAGTACAGCGCCAGAATCGCCACCAGCATCAGCAGCCCGCTGAGCTGGGTAAACAGGAAAAACTTGATGGCGGCGTAGATTCTGCGCTCGTGTCCCCACAGCGCGATCAGGAAGTACATAGGGACCAGCATCAGTTCCCAGGCGAAGTAGAACAGGAACAGATCGACAGCCAGGAACACGCCGGTGATGCCGGCCAAGATCCACAACACGTTCAGGTGAAAGAAGCCAACGCTTTCGGTGATTTCCGTCCAGGAAGCGACAATCGAAACGACGCCGAGAAAGAACGTCAGCGCCAGCAGCAGCAGGCTCAGTCCATCGAGAGCGAGGTGAAAGTGGATGCCAAATTCGGAAATCCAAATCCAATCAACCTGTTCGAGCCAGGCGCTGGAGCCGCCAAGGGTGACGTGGCCGGCGTGTCGTATCCAGAGGAATACGATCAGCGAGAAGTCGAGCAGCGTGGCAGCGAGCGAAATCCACCGAGTAAGAGCGGAACTCCAACGGGCAGCCACGGTCGCCAGTACGCCTGCGCCGAGAAGGACGATGATGAGCCACGCGAGAATCATGTAAACAGGATCACCCCGATAAAGACGACCGCACCGGCTCCGATCGCAGCGGCGTACCATCGCAGCCGGCCGGACTCGGTTCGACTCAGAGCATAGTAGGCCGCCTGATGCCAACGCGCGACTGCCGTGAATGCGTTGTCAACCACATCGCGCCTATTCAGCGTCGCGATCCAGATGAACGGCCGCACCAGTGTCCGGTCGTACAGCCAATCGAAACCCCAATCCGCGAGCCAAAATGCATGGAGCCGGCGCATGAAACCGCCTCTCATCAGGGACTCAGCGTACTCCGGTCTTCCAAGGAAGAACAGGTAGGCAAGGCCGAGTCCGAGGAGAAAAGCCAATCCGGCGAAGATGCTGGAGAGAGTCTCAGACAACCGACTGACGTGGACTTCCGAGAGCGGCGGCAGCGCGCTATTCAGGAATGTCACCAGCGAGCGTTTGAACCATCCCCCCACGATCGAGAGCGTGGCTAGTAAGATGACCGGCACGATGATCCGATAATGTGGCCGGTGAGTCACTGGCGTGCGGCTGGCTCCAAAGAACACCACGAAGATGAGACGGAAGGTATAGAGCCCGGTCAGCAGCACGCCGATAACGCCGACGATCCAAAATGCCGGATTGCCCTGGGGCGAGGTCCACGCTCCCCACAAGATGAAATCCTTGCTGAAGTATCCTGCCGTCACCAGCGGCAACCCAGCCAGCGAACAGCCGCCGATCAGAAATGTCCAGAACGCAATGGGGAGTTCCTTGCGAAGTCCGCCCATGCGGAAGATATTATGTTCGTGATGCAGCGCTTCAATGACGACGCCGGACGCAAGAAAAAGAAGAGCCTTGAAAAAGGCGTGGGTCATGAAGTGGAACATGGCCGCCGCCCAGGAGCCGACCCCGAGCGCGAGGAACATATATCCGATCTGGCTCACTGTGGAATAAGCCAGGATACGTTTGATGTCGGACTGCGTGAGAGCGCTGCAACCGGCCAAGAGGAGCGTCGCCGCGCCGATAACCGCGACCGCAAACTGAACGTCCGGCGCAAGCGTAAACAGCACATGCGTGCGCGCAATCAGATAGACGCCGGCCGTGACCATCGTCGCGGCATGGATCAGTGCACTGGTTGGAGTCGGACCAGCCATGGCGTCGGGCAGCCAGGTCTGCAGTGGCAGTTGAGCAGACTTGCCGACGGCGCCGCCAAGCAGGAGAGCCGCAGCAGCCGTGGCATACGGCGAGCCAACCGCCCAATGCACGGTTGCCAAATGCATGAGGTCCTGGATCTGAAGCGTTCCGAGGGTGTGAAACAGGATAAAGAGTCCGACGATCATGGCGGTGTCACCAGCGCGCGTGACGATGAATGCCTTGCGAGCAGCCAGCCCGTTTACGGGATCCTTGTACCAGAAGCCGATGAGCAGGTAGCTGCATAAGCCGACACCTTCCCATCCGAGATAGAGCAGCAAGAGATTGTCGGCCAGCACGAGAACCACCATGGAGGCGACAAACAGATTCATGTACGCGAAGAACCGGGCGTAACCTTCGTCATCCTCCATGAATTCGGCGGAGTACAGATGGATGAGAAAGCTCACGAAGGTCACGACCACCACCATGAGCAGCGATACCGGGTCGAGATAAAACGCAATTTCGGGACGGAATCCCGCCACATCGATCCAGGTCCACAAGACCTGGGTGAAGGGCGTTCCAGAGGCCAGAGAGGCCGGCACAATAGCCAGCGAGATCAGAGCCGAGAGACCGACCGAGCCTACTCCGGCGATCGCAACCATGCGCTGCGACATCCTTCGGCCGAAGAGCGCCAAAACCAACGTGCTGGCGAAGGGGATGGCCGGGATCAACCAGAGTAACTGAAGCATGTGTCAGCCCCTCATGGTGCTCGCCGCATCAATGTCGAGCGACTTGAAGAGATGGTAAAGCCGCAGCAGGAGAGCGAGTCCAACGGAAACCTCCGCGGCCGCCATGGCAAGAATAAACAGAAACATGACCTGGCCGTCCGCCTGACCCCAACGCGCTCCCGCAGCAACGAATGCGAGTCCCGCCGCGTTGAGCATTACCTCAATCGACATCAGCGTGAAAATCACGTTGCGCCGCACCAGCAGTCCGGCCAGTCCCAGTCCGAACAAGATTGCCGCCAGAAACAGCGCGTTGCCTATCAGATTCGAGTGCATCGATAGATTCCCTTTCTTTCGGGTTGCTCCAACCCAGGTGATACGCTCCCACAATCCCAGCGAGCAGGAGCATCGACACGAGTTCCACGCCCAGCAGATATGGTCCGAAGAGCACCAGCGCCACTTCCTTCGGTGCTGTTTCGTGAACCAGTTCGGCTCGGCCGGCAGATCCAAGCGTATAAGCGAATTCGATCACCAGAAGGACGGCAAGTATTGCGGGTCCTACCCAAGCGCTAGGACTCAGCCACGCTCGTTCCATCCGTGTGGCGAGGTCACCGAGGTTTAACATCATCATCACGAAAATGAAAAGAACCATGATGGCGCCCGCGTAGATGATCACTTCCAGCGCAGCCACAAACGGCGCGCCCAAAATGAAGAAGACCGTCGCGACGGCGAGCAGCGACACGACTAGATACAACAGCGCGTGCACCGCGTTGAGTCTGGTGATCATCAGGACCGTGGAAACGATTGCGATTGCGGCCGCGACATAGAAGGTGATCAGCATGGGTCCTTTACGGCAACAGCGTGTGCAGATCGGCCGGCGGAGCTTCGCGCTCGGCCTCTCCCTTATCTTTCCCTCCGATCGCGACCCCAGAAACCTTCCAGAAGTTGTAGTCCGGGTATTTCCCCGGCCCGCTAATCAGAAGGTCTTCCTTTTCATAAACCAGATTGGGGCGCTTGTATTCGCCCATTTCGACATCGGGCGTCAACTGAATCGCGTAAGTCGGACAGGCGTCTTCACAGAAGCCGCAGAAGATGCAGCGCGAGAAATTGATTCGGAAGAACTCAGGATAGCGTCGCCCGGATGTATCCTCAGTGGCTTGCAACGCAATACATTCAACCGGGCAGACTACTGCGCACAAATAACACGCCACGCAGCGCTCACCTCCATCCGGATCGCGCGAGAGAATGATCCGGCCGCGGTATCGCGGAGCGAGGTACGGCTTCTCTTCGGGATACTGCACTGTAACGCGGCGGTGAAACATGTGCAGAAATACATCCCAGATCGTTCGGAGAATACTGAGCATCGCTACAGTGACCTCCCAGGGGATAGCGCGATTGCAATCGCACCGGTTACGAGCAGATTGACGAGGGAAAGCGGCAGCATCGCTTTCCAGCCCCAATTCATTAACTGATCGAAGCGAGGGCGCGGCAGAGACGCCCGCAAGAGAATGAAGAAGCAGATGAAGAAAAACGTCTTGAGCAGGAACCAGAGAACTGGCGGCAGAACCGGCCCGAGCCAGCCGCCGAAAAACAGAACGGCAATGAGAGCGGAGATCAGCGTGACGCCGAGATATTCGCCGACGAAGAACATGCCGAACTTCATGCCGGAGTACTCCGAGTGGAACCCGGCGACGATCTCGCTCTCGGCTTCGGGAAGGTCGAACGGCAGTCGGCGTGTCTCGGCGACTCCGGCGATCATGAAGAGCACGAAACCGAGAAACTGCGGGATGATGAACCAGATGTGGCGCTGCGCCTCGACGATTTGAACGAGGTCGAAGGACCCGGCCAGCAACACGACGCCCATGAGCGACAGGCCCATGAAGACCTCGTAGCTCAGCATCTGCGCGGCGGCGCGGAACGCTCCGATCAGCGAGTATTTGTTGTCCGACGACCACCCCGCCAGTACCACGCTGTAGACCCCAAGCGACGACATGGCGAGAATAAACAGCAGCCCGATGTTGAGGTCCGCCACGACGATTCCGGGCGCGATGGGAAGCACCGCGAAAGACATTAGCACGGTTATGACGATGACGGCCGGCGCGATGATGAAGACCGCTTTATCGGCAAAAGGAGGAATCCAATCTTCCTTGAAGAAGATCTTGATCATGTCGGCCAGCACCTGCAGCAGGCCAAACGGTCCAACCCGGTTCGGGCCATAACGATCCTGCCACAACGCCAGAAGCCTCCGCTCCAGCCAGATCAAGCCCGAGGCGATGGTTAGCGCGGCGACCAGGATGCCGATGATCGTGGCAACGGGATAAGGACTGGTCATCATACTCGAGTGATCCTGCTCCACACGGGAAGCTCCAAACCCTCTAATCCAGGAAATCCGGAGGGCAGGCCCGCCACGCCTTTCGGCAGGCCGGAAACGACTTTGACCGGAAGACGGCGGCCCAGCAGTTCCGCTTCCGGTCCGAATGCGCCCGCTTCGTCCGGGCCCAATCCTACATAAGGCTGGGAACACACTTCCGCCACTGCGGGCGCGAAGCGGCTGAACTCCTCCGATCCGAAGATGTGGAACAGAGGAACCAGGAGCCATTCGTCATTGCGCGCCTGAAATGCCGGGGGAATGGAGCTGAAAAATGCCATGCCATCCCGCGTTGGCTCGATCAGTCGCATGCCCGCGGCTCCGCCACGCAGCGGTCCCGCGATTTCAGTCTGGTACTTGTTCACAGCCTGGATGGAATTCCAGCCGGGAGACCAGAAGAAGGGAATCAGCGCGGCTGGCGGCTGATCCGGATTTCCCTCCATCGAGAACGACAGCGGGGAATCGAAATCTTCAGGTGGCTTTGGCTCGTCCACCCTGACGTTTGCCAGCACGGCCGTGCGGCCACTGTAGCGGTGAGGCTCGCGAGGGATTCTCGCGTCCGCCATGCGGAATGTGGCGGACGGAGCGGCCTGAACAATTCCGGCCAGTTCGGGAATCGCCTTGCTCAGATCCGCGATCAACAGATCCAGACTCTGCCAGCCGCCCAGCCACTGCCAGCCTGGTCTAACCATTTCCTCCGGTGGAAACACACGAAAGAATCTCTGCGCCCGGCCTTCACTGCTGATCAGCGTTCCATCTGCTTCGGCGAAGGTAGCGGCAGGAAGCAGCAACTCGGCTTTTGCAGTCGTCCGGTTCTCCATGTGATCGAGCACCACGACGTGCTCGCGTGCGTCCAAGAACGCGTCAACCGCCGACACCGGCAGGCGGCGGTACAGGTCGTTTTCGAGAACAATGGTGGTTTGCGCGTCGCTCCCTATCGCTTCTTCGAGCGGAGCAGCCGTCATCAGGGCGAGGCCGAAACTGTTACACTCGGGCACTAGAAAGGACAGCGCGCACCCGGGCAGAGCCCGGGACACATTTGCGGCCGCCCGGATCGCATCAGCACTGTGTAGGCTCGCGCCCGCCACAATCAACGGGTGCTTTGCGGCTTTGAGAGTGCCCGCTACATGCTGGGCAAACATCTGTTGATCGGCGGTCAGCCCTTCCACCGACGGCGCCGCGGGGTCGAGCGCATGAGCGACCGCATAACCCAACCGGGCCAGATCGTCTGGAGCGCCGCGGTAACATGCCGCGGCAATGTTGTCGAGCCGGGTGGCGCCGGGAGTTGCAATGAAGAGGGGGCCTCGGTCGTCCTGGATCGCTTCACGAACTCCATGGTCCTGCCACAGAGGAATGTGAAGCCGTTCAGCGATCTGCATGGGCTGCTGACGGACGGACTGCCGAAGGCTCAGCGCCATCCTCGGCGCCATGTTGGTGACGTCTTCGCCCAGGATGAATACGGCATCGGACAATTCCACTTCCTGAAGCGACGGAGTGCGCGCCACCCCGGAGCGGAGGATGTCGAGCATCAGCCGCAATAACATGAGTTCACTCTTGGGGATGCCGGCGTAGAACCGGTCCGGGCCGACGAGACAGCGCAACGCGAAATTACTTTCAAGCGACGCGCGCGGAGAGCCGATCCCAATCGCATCCGGCCGATCCGAAATGAAATCGCTCAGGGTCTGCCTGGCTGCATCGGAAGAGACTCTCTCTCCGTGCAGTCTGGGCTGGCGGATGCGTCGCTCGTTGTTCACGAATTCGTAGCTGTATCGCCCGCGGTCGCACAGAAAATATCCGTTCACTTCGCTGTGATACCGGTTCTCGACGCGCCGCAGCATCCCGTATCGCTCGCCGATGCTGATGTTGCAGCCGAGTCCGCAGTGGACACAGAGGGAAGGCGCGAGCCGCAGGTCCCACTTCCGCGTGTAGTGGCGCTTCAGCGTAGCGTCCGTGAATACACCCGTCGGGCAGACTTCGACCAGGTTGCCGGCGAATTCGTTTTCGAGAACTCCATCCTGGTCGCGTCCGAAGTAGACCAGATCCCGCAGCGCAAAAGCATTGAAATCGGACCCTCCGGCGTACTCCCGATAGAACCGCACGCACCGGTAACACTGGATGCAACGGTTCATCTCGTGATTCAGAAACGGGCCGAGATACTGATTGCGGAACGTCCGCTTGGTGAACCGGTAGCGGCGGTAGTCATGCCCCGTCATGACAGTCATGTCCTGCAGGTGACACTCTCCGCCTTCGTCGCAAACCGGGCAATCATGCGGATGGTTGAGCATCAGTCCTTCGATGATGCCCGCGCGAAATGCCGCGGCTTCCGGGTCTCTAATCGAGATGCGCGTTCCTTCGGACACGGGCGTCATGCAGGCCATGACGATACGGCCTTCTGTATCGTGCTCGTCCTTGAACTGTTTGATGGCGCACTGCCGGCATGCGCCAACGGAGCCTAGCGCCGGATGCCAGCAAAAGTAGGGCAGATCGAAGCCCAGAGTTAAACACTGGTGCAGGAGGTTCTGCTCCGCATTCATCTGGTATTCGTGATTGTCAATGTAGACAGCTGCCAATTTCATTTCCAGGGACATCGTTTCTCACGAATGTGCCGGTCAAAATCTTCGTGAAAGTATTTCAGTGCACTCTGAAGGGGTTCCGCGGCGCCCGGCGCGAGGGCGCAAAAGGTGTGACCCGGCGCCAGAAACTTTGTTTGAAACGCGAGCTTTTCGAGATCGCCCGGCTCGCCACGCCCTTCCTCCATCGCGTTCAGCAGGCGCTCCGCCCAGGCAAGGCCGCTCCAGCATGGCGTACACCAGCCGCACGATTCCTGCGCAAAGAAGTGTTCGAGATTCCAGAGCATCCCAACCGGACAGGTCCGATCATCCAGCACGATCATGGTCCCGGTGCCCATGCGGCTGCCTACTTTTTGAACCTCGGTAAAATCCATCGGCACGTCGAGGTGCTGTTCGGTCAGAAAATCCGTGGACGCGCCGCCCGGAAGCAGACCGCGGAAGCGAAGACCATCGCGCATACCCCCGGCGTGCCCTTCCAGAATTTCTCGGACCGTGGTGCCCATCGGCAGCTCCCACAAACCGGGCCGCTTCACTTTTCCGCTGGCACCATACAGTTTTGTGCCGCCATCCTTGGTGCGGCTTAGCCCCTGGAACCAGCTGGCGCCATGGTTCACGATATGCGGGACGTTGCACAAGGTTTCGACGTTGTTGATCGTCGTTGGCTTGCCCCACAACCCGGACACGGTCGGGAACGGCGGCTTCGCACGCGGGTTAGCCCGTTTCCCCTCAAGCGCGTTCAACATTCCGGTTTCTTCGCCGCACATGTACCGTCCCGCGCTGATGTGCAGATACATCTCGAGGCTGTAGGAGGACCCCAGGATGTTCCGGCCGAGATATCGCGCCGCGTAAGCTTCCGCGATCGCTTTGGAGATTCGCTGCGCCGCCAGCTTGTACTCGCCGCGAAGGAACACGTACGCAACATCCGTGCCGGTCGCGTAGGCTGCGATCATCATACCTTCAAGAAACTGATGCGGATCGCCTTCGAGTAAAAAGCGGTCCTTGAACGTACCCGGCTCCATCTCATCGGCGTTCGCGACCAGGTATTTCGGGCGCGGCGCGGCGTCCCCATTTGGCACCATGCTCCACTTAACCCCTGTCGGAAAGCCCGCGCCACCACGGCCACGCAGCGTCGAGGCTTTCACTTCTTCGATGACTTCGTGTGGCGTCATCGAACTCAGCGACTTGCGCAATGCTTGATAGCCACCCGCTCGCTCGTAGGCCCGCAGATCGGGAGGCTCCTGGCCGGACCGGATGTTGTTTGTGAGCGGAGTCTCCATGCTATCGGTACCGCTCGAGAATTCCATCCAATTTGGCGGCTTCCAGATCGTGGTGGAGATCGTCGTCGATCATCATCACAGGGGCGTGATCGCAGGCGCCCAGACACACGATCGGCAGGAGGGTGAAACGGCCATCCTCGGTAGTTTTTCCGAATTGTGTACCCAGGCGAGTACTGAGTTGATCGCCCAGACTCCGGCAGCCCATGATCCAGCAGCTAACGCTGTCGCAGAAATAGATGACATGCTTGCCGACCGGCTTCCGAAAGATGAGGTTGTAAAATGTCGCTACGCCATCCAGATCGGACCGGGACAGTCCCAGCAGGCCGCCGATATCCTCAAGAGCTTCGTCGGAAACCCAGCCCCGATGCTTCTGCACGATCCTCATCGCGTCAATCGAGAGGGCCTGTTTGGTCGGATAACGGGGAAACTCAGCTTCGATCTCCCGTCGCTCTTCCGGTGACAACATCCTTTCCTCCTCAGCGATCGATATCGGCCAGTACGTAGTCCATGGCGCCTAACACCGCCAGCAAATCGGGGATCAGCCCGCCTCTGCACATAAGCGGCAACGTCTGCATGTGCGCAAACGATGGCGTCCGAATCCGTGTCCGGTAAGAATTCGTTCCGCCGTCGCTGACCAGGTAGTAACCGTTATTGCCCTTGGTCCCCTCGATAGCTCCCAGTGCTTCGCCCGGCGGAATGACCGGACCCCAACTGACACTTAGGAAATGCGTGATCAGCGTTTCGATATCGTGCATCGTCCGCGCTTTGCGCGGCGGCGTTGCGAGCGGGTGATCCGACTTATAGGGACCTTCCGGCATGTGGTTCACGCACTGTTCTATAATGCGGAGACTTTGGCGCATCTCCTCTACCCGCACCGTCGCGCGATCGAAACAGTCGCCGTTCCGGCCGATCGGGATGTCGAAATCGAACTGTTCGTAACCCGAATAGGGCTGCTTTTTACGGAAGTCCCATTCGAAGCCGCATGCACGCAGGATGGGACCGGTAATGCCCCAATCAATTGCTTCATCCGTGGTGATCGTCCCAACGCCCTTCGTGCGCGCCTGAAAAATGCGGTTTCGCAGAATTTCGCGATCATACTCGGCGAGCCGCGGCGGCAGGTATTTCAGGAAATCGCGAAACATCGCGTCCCAGCCGCGCGGCAGGTCCTGCGCGACCCCGCCGATCCGGAACCAGTTCGGGTGCATCCGCGCGCCGGTAATCGCCTCGATGATGGCGAACGCCCGCTCCCTATCGTTGAAGGTGTAAAATACCGGCGACAACTGCCCGAGATCCTGCGAAAACGTTCCGTACCACACCAGGTGGCTGATGATCCGGAACAGTTCGGCGAGCATGACCCGGATTACCTGAGCTCGCGCTGGGATCTTGATTCCGGTCAGCTTCTCAACCGCGGTCAGGTACGCCAGGTTGTTCATTACGCCACCGAGATAGTCAACGCGGTCGGTGTATGGAATGTAGGTATGCCAGGTCTGCCGCTCGCCCATTTTTTCGGCGCCGCGATGATGAAATCCAATCTCGGGCACACAGTCCAGAATTTCTTCACCGTCGAGTTGAAGAACGACGCGCAGGACGCCGTGCGTGCCGGGATGCTGCGGGCCGATATTCAGGAAGATAATGTCACTGTCTCCACGAGTTTGCGCCATGCCCCATTCCTCGGGGCGGAATCGAAGCGCCTCCTGCTCGGCATCCTGCTTGGCGTCGGGAAGCCGGAATTCTCCCATCTCGGTCGCTCGCGCCGGATGGTCTTTCCGCAAGGGATGGCCCTCCCAGGTCGCCGGCATGAGAATGCGGGTGAGGTGTGGGTGTCCAGAAAACGTGATCCCAAACATGTCCCAGACTTCGCGCTCGTACCAGTTCGCCGCGGGCCACAGGTCGGTGATGGTATCGACCGAAAGCGCGTCCTGGTCGAGTGATGTCTTGAGACGGATATATTCGTTCCGTTCGAACGAAAAGAGGTGATAAACAACGGTGAAATCGCCGGTTGGCTCGCTTCCACGATGAGTGCGCGTTCGTTCGTCAATCGCGGTGAGGTCGTACAGCATTTTGTAGGGACCGGGGGCGCGCTCTTTGAGGAACCCGAGGATGCTGTGCACCTGTTCGCGATGCGCCCAGAAGGTCGGAATACCATCCCGATACGCCTCCGATGCCGCTGGCGATGCTCCAAATTCGCTTCTGAGCGACGTTTCGGCGGTTTCAACCATTTGCATCACACTTCGTCCGGCGGACGCAAATCAATCGCCTGCTGCCGGACGGATTTGTTTAAATCGCGCAAAGAAGGGGCAGGAAGCCGTTCCACGCCCTGTGAACCCACCACCCAGCTCAGGGGCCTTCGCTCCGTTCCCACGGCGTTCTGTAACAACATCAGTCCTTCGAGAAACGCGTCCGGCCGGGGCGGACATCCCGGCACGTAAACGTCGACCGGAAGAAACTTGTCCACGCCTTGAACCACGCTGTATATGTCGTACATTCCGCCCGAGTTGGCACACGATCCCATCGAGATCACCCAGCGCGGCGCCATCATCTGCTCGTAAAGACGTTGGATCACCGGCGCCATCTTGATGAACACCGTTCCTGCGATAACGATCAGGTCCGCTTCCCTTGGAGTTCCGCGAATCACTTCGGCGCCAAAGCGTGCCAGGTCGTATTTGCTGGTGATACTCGTCGCCATTTCGACATAGCAACAGGAAAGGCCGAAATTAAAAGGCCAAATAGAGTTCTTGCGCCCCCACGCCATGATGTCCTGCAGCCGGGACAAAATGATGCTGCGCTTGACCTCCTCGTCGAATGCTGCCGGTTCCGCGACTCGGCTCCCGCTACCTTGTGGGCTGCTTAGCGACCAGCGCATTTCGTCCTCCTGCCGGCATCGCGGACTTTGCGTTCCACCAAATGAGTGCCCCTATTCTGCCCAGATACACCAGCGCCGCGAGCAGAACGACTGTGAAGATCAACGCTTCCCAGAAGCCAGCCCACCCAAGTTCCCGGGCAGCGATGGCCCAACTGAAGAGAAAGACCGCTTCGAGGTCAAACACCACGAAGAACATCGCAATCAGATAAAATCTCGCGGACCGGCGCACACGTGCCGATCCCTCAGAAACTATCCCGGCCTCGTAGGGAGCGCCAGTAGCACGGTCCGTGTGCCGCTCTCCAAGCACATACGAGACCGCCAACATCCCGATGACCAGAAGCAAGACGAGCACGAAGTATAGGAGAAGCGGCCACATCGTGGGCTACCGGCGTTCGGCTCCCGGCCAGGCGATAGTGACGAGAATGGCGCTCTCCGCGAGCGCTTCTACATCGTGAGGCACGTCCCGTTCGAGAGCGAGCAACTGCCCCTCGGGAAGATCAAACGCCCGGCCTGCCGCTCGGATGAGAACGTGGCCAGTGATCGTTTGAACGGAGATCGATCCCGCCGCACGGTGCTCGGCCAGGTGCGTGCCGGCGCGAAGACCGATGAGCAGAATGCGAAGGTCAGGATACTTTACCAAAATCTTCGCGTTCCGGCCGGCTTGCCACGGGTGATCCTCCGTCCGAAGTCCATGGATTTCCGCTTGAAGTTCGAAGGAGAGGAACGGACTTCCGGTCGGTTCGGGTGACCTCTGAGCACCGGCGAAAATGGCATCCAGATCGTTCATTTGGTTGGTTCCTGTGCTAGTGCGTGCTCCAATCTCGCTGAGAGTTGCTCCAACTGCCGATGC
The DNA here is from genome assembly GCA_049518655.1 of Bryobacteraceae bacterium. GTDB lineage: Bacteria > Acidobacteriota > Terriglobia > Bryobacterales > Bryobacteraceae > Palsa-89. Next base: position 20,212 of record JBEKRO010000030.1, read on the forward strand.
TTTCCCGCGCCAAGTCCCGATTCGATGGAATCGAACTGTTTGCACAACGTGGCGTGATCGCTTTCCGACAGGACCTTGTCAGCCATTGGGAGCAGGAGGTATTCTTCCTTCCAGATGTGATCCACGTAAAGCCTGACTAGTGCTCGCAAGGTAATGCCCAGCGCATCCTTGGCGGCGCCGCTTGTAAGGAAGGCCTGTGTCGCGTCGTCTAGTTGGGTCAATAACGCGCGCCCCTTCTCGTGTTCGTTATGCAGCACCGCAATGGGGCAACCGGACGCAGGTATTCCTCTAGCCTCGAGCAAAGGGAATAGAAATCTCTCTTCCTTCGCGTGGTGGCACTCCTCTGAGAAATCGTGGAGAAAGGTGCTTATATCCCGGAGGATGGCGGCCTCTACATTGTGGCCGGTATCCAGCCGATCAGCGACGACGGACATCGTCGCAACGACCTTTTGAATCGTTTGATGCTCCTGTTCCAGCACCTTGGTGGACTTCGTTGCCGTCATGATGAGTCTCCTGGCGGTGGGCGCTTGCGTGCGCCACCTTCTTCTCGATGTAGCGTTTCAACGCTACAGCGTTGTTGTGCTCCGTATCATGGGAACTGTAGAGAAGCGTAACCGTGCGGCGTTTGGCAGCCTTCAATATCGGCTCCCAAGCCTCCGGCCGGGTGTCGAGCTCAGCGAAGTATTTGCGTTGGAACTCCGTCCATTTCTCGGGATCGTGAGAAAACCACTTTCTCAGCCCATCGCTTGGCCCGGCATCCTTCACCCAGCCATCCTCGTGCACGTCCGCCTTGCGGACACCCCGCGGCCAGAGCCGCTCGATGAGAAACCGGGTGCCATCGTGTGCCTCGGGCTTTTCGTAAACACGTTTCAACTTGATCATGGGGACACCTCCGATCCGGCGGAGTGCTGCCTCGCCGGTTCGTACGTGCCAGCAATCGCGCGAAACGCAATGGCCAATCGATTCCAACTGTTGATGGCGATGATCACCATCGTCAGATCCACGAGTTGCCGTTCGTCAAAGTGCTCGCGGGCGAGGCGATATACTTCATCCGAAACGTGGCCCGCGCTTACCTCGGTCACCGCCTCGGTCCAGGCCAGAGCAGCGCGTTCCGCTGGCGCGAAAAAGGGAGCCTCGCGCCACACACTCAAGGCATATAGGCGTTGCTCGGATTCACCGAGAGTGCGGGCATCTTTGGAGTGCATGTCGACGCAATAGGCGCATCCGTTGATCATTGAGGCACGGAGTTTTACCAGTTCTAAGAGCGTCGGCTCCAGTGTGCAGCCGCAGGCATATCGCTCCACGGTCCATAGGGCCTGGACCGCTTGGGGCGCGACTTTCCTATAATCGATGCGCGGTTCAGCGCCTTCCGTCGTCATGGCTTTCCTCGTCGGCTTTGTACGTCAACACACGGCCCCAAACGTCGGCGGTCCCCCAGATGCCCGAGCGTAGGCATTCGAGTTGCACGATCTGGCTGTGATCCACAAATAGATTCACTTCCGGGCCATAGTTCTTGATGTACCAGGCGAAGACGTCCGGATCGGCGGCTTCAAACATCACTTTTTCGAGACCGAGCGAGCCGATGATTTTGGCCGGCACATCCGTGCGCCAGCTTTTCACGTTTTCGGTGATACCCTCAGACTCAATCATGATCAGGTACGCGCCGGCATCGAGAAACCGTTTCGCAAGCCGGATCGGCCATTCTGGATCGCGAGTCCCCGCAGCTTCCAGATCCTCAGCGCGTGTTGCGCCACCAGCCCCAAACTGGATACCGATCTCCGGCTTAGCCTTGAGCCCGGCTTTCTTTACTCTTTCAATGAGCCGAAGCCAGTCGTCGGCGGGAATCGTAATAAACCCACATGAGATCTCGATGATGTCGAAGCCGACCCGTTTGCATTCCTCGATATATTTGTCGACGGCGGCCGATCCTTGGGTGAGCACATGCTCGATGAAACCGCCGGTCGAGACCAGAACATTGTGGTCATGGCATACCTTCAGCAACTCGATCAACGCCGGAAGAGGCATCAGGCTAAACGATCCGCCTGCGAACTTAAGGGAGTCCACGTACCATCCCATCGATTCGAGGATGTCTTCCAGTTGCCGTTTCCCTAACGGCGTGTAGTAAGGGCCGCGGATTTCCGTAAGCCCGACGGCTCGCGGTTTGGGCGATCGTTCATTGATACGCAGAAAGGAGAACGCCCGCTCAGGCATGTTTGCGACTCCCCGCCTGGTTGTGTATCCGAACGGAGCTAAACAACCGCATCAAATCTCGCACCCGTGTGTTATCCATGTCGGCGACAGCGTTCGTAATCGCTTTTCCCTCGGCGTCTGTTGCGTACGGTGCTGCCAGCCGTTTGAACTTTTGGGTAGCTAATTCCCACGACATGGGTTGGCTCACAAACCCGGGGTAATCGCGGCCCTCCTTGGTCAGAGTTCTCCCATCGCTGAGTGTCACCCGGACTTGGCAAGGCATCTCGTCGGGGAACCGCTGCGAGTACGCCGGATTTGCGGTCACGGAGACTCGCCGGAGGAGATTCTGCACGTCCTCCCTCAGGATTCTGCCCGATTCATATTGGGCCGGCATGACATCACCGTCCAGAACCGCAACCGCGACAACATAAGGTAGACTGTGATCTGCCTGTTCTTTGCTCGTCACCGAAGTTGTCTTGTCGCCCTCTTCGCCTCCACCGATGATGTTGAAGGCCACATCAAAGGTTTCGATGTCGATCCGCTGCACATCGGCAGCGCAGAACTGGTGGCGCGCCTTCAGGTCCAACACAGCCTGAATCGTTGCTTGTGAATGAATCTCAGCGTTGAACCGTTTGAGAATCGTTCGCTTTACACGATCCAGGTCTTCGCGAAGCCAGTCGATATCGAAAACACCGGCGATCGCATCCATGAAGCCTTTGTCCCCCTCAAAGACCTCAAGCGGACCGGTAATGCCGTTCATTGCCAGAAACACAAGTCGCGTGCAACAGGCGGCTGTGTTCGGGAAGGCGAGGCCCTTCCAATGCGAAAGCTGCCCAGTCCTGGTGACCCGGAGTCCGTTGAACGCAGTGCCGCACATGCCGATGGCATTGGCGGTGCGGACCTCGTCGAGACCTAGGATTCTGGAAACTCCTGCTGCGACCGAGTACGATCCCTGCGTGGTGTGATCGAACCCCTTGTCCCGAACCGGCGCGACATCGCTGAGCCGGCACTGCACTTGATAGGCAACCGCCAACGCAGTCATCAACTCCCGACCCGATGCATCGGCGTGTTCGGCGCCGGCCAGGATAGCCGCAAGATTGTCGCTGGGGTGGCAGGTTTCACCCTTCGCCAGATAGGCGTCATTGAAATCGAGGTAGCGGACGAGCGCACCATTGTAAAAGGCAGCCGAATCCGGTGCTGTTGTGCCGCCGCCAATCAACGTGCACTTGCCTTGCGGCTCGAATTCGCTGATCTGCCGCCGGAGGATCTGAACCGGTTCACCTTCGAGCGCTCCCAGTGCGCACCCCACCGAGTCTAAGAAGCGGATTTTCAATTGCTCTCGCGCCGTGTCTGATAGATCTTCGTAGGCTGAGCGGCAAACGAAGGTTGCTAGCTTCTCAGCACACGTCATCAGAACGCCTTTCGGAGTGCCGTTTGCGCCTCACGCTTCAAATTTGCGCCCCTGTCGCACACGAAACAATAGTTCATTTGTAACGGCCTTCAGGATGCACGTCACCGGCGTTAGAGAGGTCCGGCAAGCCGTATGGTGGGTTGAGCGGGCAGATCGTCCCCAAATGAGACAATGTGCCCAGGATAATGCTCAGGCGGATGACGCTCCTGAACACGTTCTTCAATGGACGGCGGTACGGGCTGCATCCGTGCCGGTAAGCGCTGTTATGCCCGTTCCACGCAGAGTGATGGCTGATTCATTGCCATCCGGCCGGATCTTCGAACAGAATAAAGGTCGAACGTGATACTACTGGCCGTGCAAACAATCAAGAGTGATTGATTAACTTCTTATGGAACAACATTTATATCCTGTGGCCTCGAAAGAATTGTCACAGAAACGGAAGGACTTGGCACCCGAGATCTACGCGGCATTTCAATCGTTTAGTCAGCGCGTCTTTGCGGACGGCGCATTGCCTTCCAAGACCAAGGAACTAATTGCCGTTGCGGTAGCGCACGTTACGCAATGTCCATATTGCATCCGCGGCCACACCAAGCGCGCGACTATGAAGGGCGCAACAGCCGAGGAGATCATGGAAGCGATTTGGGTTGCTGCCGAGATGCGGGCAGGCGCTGCGTCTGCGCATTCTGCGCTGGCGATCGATGAGATGACCAGCGCTTCCCCTAGCCCGGCCTCCCATTGACATCACGCTCATGAGCGGCTATGCGGCTCAGAAAAGCGCCATACTGCAAGTGCGGCGAGCAAGCCATCAATAGCGCAGCGAGATCGCACAGCATCTCAAGTTCATAGTGGCGCTCGGACGAGCAATGAGCTGCGTCGGGAAGCTAAATAAGGCCCCGGCGCATTGCGTGAAGAACGGCTTCCAGCCGGTTGTGCGTGCGAAGCTTCTGGTTAATCGCGTGAAGATGGTTTCTTAGCGTCGGCAACGTGATTTTCAAATCCTTTGCCACTTGGCCGGAGTTCTTCGCCTTGGCAAATAGCATCAGGATGCGCCGCTCCTGATCTGATAAGGCCTCAATGGGCGCTGGCTCAGACTGATTGCCTCCGATCGAAACGACCTGTTTCGACAGATCGAGCATTTGCGAAAAGGCCAGTTCCGTTTCCTTCCTTTTGCTGATGTCGTGGCTCAGGTGGGCAATCAAGCGTCGATGAAGTCGTGAATCTTCAAATACGATCGTCGAAACACTTACCCATTTGCGCTGGCCCGAGCGTGTCCTAACTTCCAGATCGAACGTTGGAATCGACTCTGAGCGGGCCGCGCAACGCTGCACGCTGCATTCTCCAGTGCACACGATCGTGCCGAGCGCGCCCCTGCCCTGAAGGACTTCTATACAGGTTCGATTCAGAACGTCCGCTCGCGCATAGCCAAACAGATGCTCGGCGGCCGCATTCCAGAAACAGATTTCACCTTCGAGTGTCACGACGAAGGCTGCATCCGCCATCCCTTCGAAGAGCTTGTATACATCTCCAGCCAACATACCCGCCCTCTCATTTCGAAGGGCTCTCGCGGAGGACGCCCTCCTCAGAATTTTACTACCGCAGAGCGATCCTCGGTTGTGGCACCGATGAGCCGCCTGGTGCCACACCCAGGTCAGCGATCGAGATTCGTCACGGTTCTGCGACCCGGATGACGGTTGGTCCATTGTCCTCGCCTCGGGTCCGGCCGATAACGCGGGCAGCTGCGCGGGCGACCGGCCCTTCTTTTCTTCTGGGCGCGTTATTGCGAAGACTCCCGTGCGGAGGGCCGAGTCCTGGTACGGATCCGGAAGCAGTTCGGCCCGGCGGGGCTGGTGGTGGTGGGTCCCACTCGCCGGTACGGTTACCTTGACGAGCATGGTCGTGAGCCGGTTGAACCTAGGCAAGAAATAGAACATATCAAACAGGTGCTCAGCCGGTATTACAGGAGACTTTTGGACATGCCGGTAATCGTGGGCGAGCGGAACTTTGTCACGGGCGCAAGCACGACACCCACTCTTGTGCTGGTGGATTGGGACGGCCTAGCGTCGCTCTATCATCCAGGCAAGATGGTGTTCGGCGAGCTCGCAGGCCAGATAAGGACACTACTCCACTAATTGGCGCACGAGATCGCATCGGAGGAGGATCAGCCAGTCGTGAAGTATGCGTCCGTTCGATACGCAGGGGTATTCGTGACAAATGTCTCATATTGCATTACGTTGCTACTGTTGCCGAGGATGTGGCGGTGCATCACACTGGAAACGAGCGGATTCCGAAATTGGAACGAATTGATTGGCGCTACCATCGGCCCGGTTGAACGACCTGCAAGAAGACGCAGGAGTTTCTTGCGACTAACAATGTCGAAACAGCATCATTAGTCGACGCGAGAAAAACGCCGCTCAAATGGAACGACGTGCGCAAAATAATTCGAGACGTGGATGAGATTTACATCGCCAAAGGCAAGCGGATCATTCACGTCCAGCTCAACGTGAGCAAACAGGAACCGGATATGCTGGCCCGCTTGCTGTTGAGACCCAGCGGTAATCTCCGCGCTCCCACTTTTCGACGAGGTAGGACTCTCGTCGTTGGATTCGACGAAGCGACCTACCGTAAGATCCTCGGCAGCGCGTGAAACGATGCCCGAACTGCCGGAAGTCGAGGTCATTGCCAACGAGTTGCGCCCCCGGCTCGTTGGCCGGCGGATTGTTGACGTCCAGACGGACTGGCCCAAGTATTTCCGGCTGCCGGCGGCAGAGGCCGATTTCCGGTCTTGTATCAGGGGTCGACGTATCAACTCCGTCAGCCGTCGCGCCAAGTACATCCTGATCTCTCTGAGCGGCGATCATCTTCTGGCGGTGCATCAAAAGATTTCGGGCCGCCTTCTGGTGGGTAGATGGCTCCGCAAACGCATCGGAGGTCACCACCACAGCCAGTGGCAGTCAGCTCGTTCCGGCGATAACGCACCGCCGAGGGGCCGCTTTATCCACTTGGTTTTCGAGTTGGACAACGGGGAGCAGTTGGCGCTCTCCGACCTGCGGAAATTCGCCAAGGTGCTATGCGGGGCGAAGCAGGCCATCCTCGACCTGCCGGAAATCCGAAACCTGGGGCCTGAGCCGCTGGCCCCCGAGTTTACGTTTCTGAAATTTGAGAGGCTGTTCATCCGCAAAAGAGGGACCCTCAAGCGAGTACTCATGGATCCCGCTTTTATCGCCGGAATTGGCAATTTGTATTCAGACGAGATCTTGTACGTCGCCCGACTGCACCCCCTGACCCGCGTGGAGCACTTGAAGACGAGTCAATTACAGATTCTGTACCGTGGCATCCGGACCGTTCTGCGGAAGGCCATACGATTAGGTGCGACCGGTACCCCCGGCGCCGACGGCTCCAAGCGGGGGTACGATCGGATCTTATTGGTGTACGGCCGCGTGGGGGAGAGGTGCCCGCAGGGACACATCATCGAGCGGATCAAGATCGGCGGCCGCTCGGCTCACTTCTGCCCCGTGGAGCAGAAACTGTTTTAGGCAAGGTGCGCAGGGATTGGGATTCCGATGCGCTCAGTCCTCCGAATCAGAGCCCCGGTTAAAACGTGGGTGTTTTTTGTCCCCACGTTCGGAATCGCGACGGATGATGGCATGGTCAGGTACGGATTCGGAGCCGAGGGGACGAAGCTGGCTTTGGCGATCACGCGTATGGCCGTCCTGTACGGACCCCCACAGTGCTCGGCGATGAGTGCCACCACCTCCACGCTTTCAGAACTGCCAGTCGCGGACCAAATCCTTGCCGCTCAGGGAATGCGAGCGCAGAAATCAGGAGCCTGGTCCGTGTAGCGATCAACAAGCTTGCCGCCAAGTATCAGGCAGTGATCCGCCTACGAGACCTTACGGATCTGAGCCTTTTTGAGACGGCGAATTTGCTGCACCTGAGCGTTCCGGCGGTAAAGAGCCGCGAGCACCGCGCGCGGCGTCAAATGCAAATGTTGGTGTCGGGACTCGACCAACTTCACAGCGTGGTTCCCCGTCGCGAACATTCCGATGGCGCCGCGCGGTCGACGTAGACAACAAGAAGGCCGGTGGACGCCCCTATGGGCTCTGGAATCAGAATTGCCGCAGTATGTGGACACGATCTCTTTTCAAACTGGTGATCGCCGTCGGCATTGGCTGCGAATCGCCCTCAAAAGAGGCTCACGCATGTGTGTACTGGATTGAATGCCGAGCGTCCGTTATGCCTGTCTCAGTTGGAGTGACGGTTGGTTCATTGTCCTTCTGCCCGCATCCGATCACAATCAAGCTAGGAAGCACGAGCATAGGCTCCATTGAAAGCAAAGGAGAATAAAGCAATGTCAGGCGGACACGCAGCTTCTGCACATGGTTTTCCGATAGCTGGGGATATCGTGTCGGCACCGCCTGCCCGGCAGGCGTACCAGATCCTTCGTTTCGCATTTACGGCAGCGCCAATCATTGCTGGTATCGATAAATTCTTGCATCTCCTTGTGAACTGGGACAATTATCTCGCACCGTGGATCGCCAACCTCTCACCTATTGGCGGTCACAATCTCATGCTCGTGGTTGGCGCAATCGAAATCATAGCCGGCCTGATTGTCGCGTTCAAACCGAAGATCGGGGCTTGGATCGTATTTGCTTGGCTGTGGGGCATCATCATAAATCTGCTGTCCTACTCCGGCTTCTACGATATCGCGCTCCGCGACTTCGGGCTGTCGTTGGGAGCGCTTGCCCTTGCCCGATTGAGCAAAGACTTTGTTTGATGTGGGCTAGCGATTTTTTGTTATCCAGCGGTGGGGTTCCGCAGACGAGTGCTTGGCCAAAACCCTAGAAGGGAATCGAATGAAAAGAAAGTCAAATGAACACCGATGGGGTGTGATTCTGGCAGGAGGCGATGGAGTTCGCCTGCGATCCCTAACGCGACTGGTCTCGGGCGACGATCGGCCAAAGCAATTCTCCCCGTTACTGGAGGGGAGAACACTCCTCGCCCAAACTCGGCTGAGAATCGCGGAGAGCATCGATCGTGATCGGACCCTATTTGTGCTGACGAGGGCACACGAGCCTTTCTACGAGAAAGAACTTGAGAAAGTGCCGCCAAACCGGATGGTGGTGCAGCCAAGCAATCGAGGTACTCTGCCTGCGATTCTTTGGAGCTTGTTCCGCATCGTTCGGTACGACGAGCCCGCCCTGGTTGCTTTTTTCCCCTCGGATCATCATTACTCGAAGGAAAGCGAATTCATGACCGGAGTCGCATCAGCGTTCGATCTTGCGGAAACCAACGCGCAATCGGTGATCCTGTTGGGCGCCACTGCGACACATCCCGAGATCGAATACGGCTGGATCGAACCAGGCGCAACTGTTGCGAATCCCTCGGGTGACGTGCTGAGGCCCGTCGAACGCTTCTGGGAGAAGCCCTCGTATCAGATCGCACAGAGCTTGTTGGATCGAGGCTGTCTTTGGAATACGTTTGTGATGGTGGGCAGCGCCACCGCCTTTCTGGGAATGATCCGGGACGCATCCCCGACTCTGTATAGCGCCTTCGAACCGATGCTCTCATTACCGGACTCCACGATGGAAATTGAGATGATGCAGCGGATTTATGATCAACTCCCGCCCGCCGACTTCTCGAAACAGGTATTGGCAGTGAGCACAGAGAAACTCGCCGTCGCCAGCCTCGACGATATCGGCTGGAGCGATTTGGGCGATCCTCGTCGACTCGTAAGGACATTGTTTGAGAACGGCATCGAGAACCCGTGGGTTGCCGCGGGGAGCTGCAATCATTGCGGCGTCACGCTGACCGCACCTGATGCCGTTTCCCGGCTACAGGTTTGAGAGCCCTGAAAAGGAGAAGGAGGTCCTATGAAAGTTCGCGACGTGATGACGAAGCAGACGGCGTTCTGTGGCCCAGAGACGAATTTAGCCCAGGCTGTTGAACTGATGTGGAAGAATGCCTGTGGGTTCCTTCCTGTGGCCGGAGAGGGCGGAAATGTGATCGGCGTGATCACAGATCGTGACATCTCGATCGCGTTGGGCACTCGGGACCGCCGAGCCTCGGAAGTCTGCGTGCGGTCTGCGATGTCGTCGAGGCTTTTTGCCTGTACGCCGGATGACGATGTCCACACCGCTCTGAAAACCCTCAAATCCGAGGGGATCAGGCGTCTTCCGGTAATCGATCGCGAAGGTATGTTGATGGGAGTGCTGTCGATCGACGACGTTATCCTCAACGCCAGGGTAGACGCTCTCAGAAAGGACATTTCCTATGCGGACATCGAAAATACGTACAGAGCGATCCTCCTGCGCTCATCTCTGGACAAGAACAGGGGGCGTGCAGCTGCGTGAATGATCGAATCGATCTCGTGTCACTGAAGTCAAATTAAGGAAAGGGGTGAGAGATGAGCACGGTTGCCAACTGGCCGACTTTCATGTCGCGGTTAACCGAACGGCATGAGGTGGCCGAAAACACCATGGCCTTCGAGTTCGAGAAGCCGGCTGGATGGACCTTCAAACCCGGCCAGTTCGTCGACATCACACTGATGAAGCCGCCGGAGACAGATGCCGAGGGCAATACGCGAGGATTCTCGATCAGCGCCGCTCCCCACGAACCCATCATCATGGTGACGACTCGCGTGCGCGATACTGCTTTCAAACGAGTTCTGAAGAGCGTGCCGCTCCAAACGGAAGTCAAAATCGAAGGCCCGTTTGGGAATCTGATCCTGCACAATAACGCGACGCGCCCGGCGGTGCTCCTGGCCGGCGGCATCGGGATTACACCCTTCCGCAGCATCGTGGTGAATGCGGCCAAAGAAAAACTGCCGCATCGCATCTTTCTTTTCTATTCCAACCGCAGGCCCGAGGATGCCGCGTTCCTGGAAGAACTCCAGACCCTCGAGATCCAGAATCCGAATTATAAGCTGATTGCGACCATGACCGAAATCGAGAAATCGACTCGTCCCTGGAAGGGCGAAGTGGGGCTGATTGATTACAGAATGCTGGATCGGCACCTGAAGGCAGCGGCCTCCCCACAGTGGTACACGGCAGGACCGATATACTACATTGCAGGCCCGCCGCAGATGGTCCGAGATCTTCAAACGATGCTTACGAACGCGGGTGTGGATAGCGATGATATAAGGATAGAAGAATTCAGCGGCTACTAAGCCCTATGCCCCGACTGGCCGTCGCGATTTTGGCAGTCTGCCTCATCACCGGTTTGGCTCCGCAGATAGCGAGAGCACAAACGACTCCCCAAGCCGCGCCAGGATCGGCGCTTCGCGGCGAAAGACTGTTCACGGGCGACACTCATCTTCACAATGGCGGCCCCGCCTGCGTCTCCTGCCACAGCATTGCAGGAATTTCATTTCCGGGCGGAGGAACATTGGGGCCCGATCTGACCCGAGCCTACCGGAAGCTTGGTCCCCGCGGAACTCAATCTGCGATGCAGACTCTCTACTTCCAGGTTATGACTCCCATTTACGGCGTGCATCCACTGGTCCCCGAGGAACAAGCCGATCTGATGGCCTTCCTCGAACAGGCGGAATCACGACAGCAATCGCAGTGGAGTACCCAAATTGTTCTGCTTGCCGCGCTGCTCCTGGGTGCCGCTTTTGTTGCGCTCACGGGATTTCTCTGGCGCGACCGCGTGAAATCAGTACGTCGGGCCCTGGTTCAAAGAGCCACAGGCCAAGGAGCGCCCCTGTGAGCTGGATCAAAGATATCGTCAATCCCAAGCTGCGGCTGTGGGAAGAGTTCTATCGCAACCGCTGGCAGCACGATAAAGTTGTACGGAGCACGCATGGCGTCAACTGCACAGGCGGTTGCTCATGGAATATCTACGTCAAGAACGGCATCGTGACCTGGGAGATGCAGGCCACCGATTACCCGAAACTAGAAAACAGCCTGCCACTGTACGAGCCGCGCGGGTGCCAACGGGGCATCGTGTACTCCTGGTACGTTTACAGCCCTCTGCGGATGAAGTATCCGTATCTGCGCGGAGTCCTGATGGATCTTTGGGAGAGCGCTCGAACCAAACACAAAGATCCGGTCGAGGCCTGGGCATCGATTGTGGAGGATGAAGAAAAGCGTCACGAGTATCAGACAGCGCGGGGGAAAGGCGGATTCCGCCGGGCCGGTTGGGACCAATGCCTGGAGCTCATCGTGGCTTCCATGCTGTATACGGCGAAGAAATACGGCCCGGACCGCGTGATCGGCTTCTCGCCCATTCCGGCGATGTCCATGCTGAGCTACGCGGCCGGCTCCCGCTTCCTGCAACTCTTCGGTGGCGTCATGCTCAGCTTCTACGACATGTACGCCGATTTTCCGCCCGCTTCGCCCGAAACGTGGGGCGAGAAGACCGACGTCGCGGAAAGCGCGGATTGGTTCAACAGCAAGTACATCGTGGTCGAGGGAAGCAATCTGAGCATGACCCGGACGCCGGATGCGCATTTCGTCGTCGAAGCCCGGCACAATGGCTCCAAATTGGTGGTCCTGTCCCCGGATCTCAGCCAGGTTTCTAAACACGCCGATTGGTGGATTCCGGTGAATGCCGGCATGGATGGGGCGATGTGGATGGCGGTAAATCACGTCATCCTCAAGGAATTTCATGTAGACCGGCAGGTTCCGTACTTCGTTGACTACCTGAAGCGGTATTCCGACACTCCATTTCTGATCGAGATCGAAAAGACGGCTGATGGGCATGCCGCCGGGCGATTTCTGCGGGCCAATCGGCTGGCCCGTTATCGCGATGTTGAGAATGGCGAATGGAAGTGCGTGGTCCTTGACAGCCCAAGCGGCCAGGCGCGTATGCCTCAAGGCTCAATCGGCTTTCGCTGGCAGAGCCAGGACGGCCAATGGAACCTCCAATTGAAAGACGGCCTGGACGGAACGGATATCGATCCTCAACTGAGCCTGATTGAGGGCAGCGAGGACGTGCTGCAGATTTCCTTTATCGATTTCGGAGGCGGACGGACCTTCTGCCGCGGGGTGCCTGTCCGCTACATCGAAACGATCGACGGCCGCGTGGCGGTCACCACCGGTCTGGATCTCCTGATGGCGCAGTATGGCGTGCCGCGTGGTCTCGCCGGCGACTACCCGACCAGCTACGACGACGAGGAAATCGCCTACACGCCGGCCTGGCAGGAGAAGTTCACCGGGACCGGCCGAAACACCGTTGTGCAGCTCGCCCGCGAATTCGCCACCACCGCCGAGAAGACGAAGGGCAAATGCACCATTATTGTCGGCTCCGGCATCAACCATTGGTATCACAACAATCTGCATTACCGCGCCGGCATCTCGGCGCTGATCCTTTGTGGCTGCGTGGGGGTGAACGGCGGAGGGATGAATCATTACACCGGCCAGGAAAAGCTTACTCCCATGGCTTCCTGGGGCACGTTGGCGAACGCTCTCGATTGGGTCCGGCCGCCACGGCTCCAGAACGGCCCGTCATTCCACTATGTTCATAGCGATCAGTGGCGGTATGAGAGGCGGCATGACGACTATCATCCGCCGGGCGGCCGCTTCGCGCGCGAGCACTTCATGGATCTGCAGGTCGACGCAGTGCGCATGGGCTGGCTTCCGTTTTATCCGCAGTTCAATCGCAACCCCATCCAGCTTGTGCGTGATGCGGAGGAAGCCGGCGCACATACCGTTCCGGAAATTGCGGACTGGACGGTGAATCAGCTTCGGACGGGGAAAGTCCGCTTCTCGGTCGAAGAACCCGATCTTCCGGAAAATTGGCCTCGCGTATGGCTAATCTGGCGGGCAAATGCACTTCACAGCAGCGCCAAAGGTCAGGAATACTTTCAGCGCCACTACTTGGGAACGCACTCCAACGCAATCGCCGACGAGGTCGCGCAGGATACCGTCCAGGAAGTGGAATGCCGCGAGTCGGCGCCGCAGGGCAAAATGGACCTGGTTGTCGATCTGAACTTCCGCATGGACACGTCGGCGCTGTACTCCGACGTGATTCTGCCGTCGGCAAGCTGGTACGAGAAGAACGACCTCAACACCACTGATCTCCATTCTTATATTCACCCGCTGGGCGCGGCGGTTCCACCGTGCTGGGAATCGCGGAGCGACTGGGACATTTTCCGGGCTCTCGCGGAAAAGACTAGTGAGCTTGCGCGCACCCACTTCCCCGACCCGTTTCGGGACCTGGTCGCGACTCCACTGCTGCATGATACCCGGGATGAGATTGCGCAGCCCGAAGTGCGGGATTGGACCAAGGGGGAATGCGAACCCGTGCCAGGCAAGACCATGCCCCACCTGACGGTCGTTGAACGCGATTACGTCAATCTGGCGCATCGCTTCAACTCTCTTGGACCGGGAGTCAAGGAGCACGGAGTCGAAGACCACGGCATCGACATGGATGTTGCGGACTTATATGACGAATTCGCAAAGACCGTTCCGGCTTATGAATGGAATGGGCATCGCTATCCCTCTTTGAAGGATGCCGTGGATGCCGCGAACTTCGTACTCTTCTTTGCGCCCGAATGCAATGGCGAGGTGGCCTATCGCGGCTTCAAGGAACGCGAGCGTCAAGTCGGACTGCCCCTCGCGGATTTGGCGGAGAGCTATCGCGGCGTCCGTTATGACTTTGCCGACCTTGGCAAACAGCCTCGCCGCATCCTGACTAGCCCCTGCTGGTCGGGCATCGTGAACAACGGCCGGGCATACACCGGCTACGCTATGAATATCGAGCGTCTGATCCCGTGGCGCACGCTTACCGGACGCCAGCACCTTTATCTCGATCACGAGGCATATCGCGCTTTCGGCGAGTCCTACCCCACGTTTAAACCTCGCATCCCTCTCGCAAATACGCTCAATCTTGTCAACAGCAAGGCTTTCGGGAAGGCCGTCACACTTGCCTGCATCACGCCGCACGGAAAATGGCACATTCATTCCACGTACTACGACGACTTGCGGATGCTCACTCTGTCGCGAGGTGTCGAACCCTTCTGGCTGAATGACAAGGATGCCGCAGACATCGGAGTCCTGGACAACGACTGGGTGGAGGCCTACAACGACAATGGAGTCATCGTGACGCGCGCCGTGGTCAGCGCGCGGATCCCGCGCGGCATTTGCATCTTCTACCATGCTCCGGAACGGACCATCTCTTTTCCCAAGTCTCCAGTCCGCAAAAACCGGCGCGGTGGAGGAACCAATAGCATCACTCGAATGCGGCTGAAGCCCGTATTGATGGCCGGAGGTTACGCGCAGAACTGCTATCGCTTTAACGATTACGGCCCGCCGGCCACGGATCGCGACACTTACGTGATCGTCCACAAGCTGGAGGGCAAACCACAGTGGGACTAGGAAGGAATCACGCATGAATGTGCGCTCGCAGATTTCGATGGTTTTCCATCTCGATAAGTGCATCGGATGCCACACGTGCAGTCTCGCTTGCAAGAACCTCTGGACCGATCGGCCTGGCACGGAGTACATGTGGTGGAACAACGTGGAGACCAAGCCGGGTACCGGATACCCGACATTGTATGAAGATCAGGAGCAGTACGATGGCGGCTGGGTGCTCGAAGATGGCCAGCTTCGTCTGAAGCTCGGCAGCAAGAAAAGCGAGCTCATCAACCTCTCCTACAATCCACGGCTGCCGACATTGGACGACTACTATCATCCGTGGACCTATCGCTATAAGGATTTGATCGACGCGCCATTGGGCGACGACCAGCCTGTTGCGCGCCCGATTTCGATGATCACGGGCGAGGACATGGAGATCGAGGCCGGCCCGAACTGGGACGACGATCTGAGTGGCTCGCCCATTTACGCGGCGAACGATCCGAATCTGGGAGTCCTGAACGAAGAAGAGAAGCGGCGATTCTTCGAGCTGCAGCAACTCGTTTATTTCTATCTCCCGCGGATGTGTAATCACTGCCTGAACCCGAGTTGTGTCGCCGCCTGTCCGTCCGGCGCGATCTATAAGCGCGGAGAGGACGGGATCGTTCTGGTCAGCCAGGAGAAATGCCAGGGCTGGCGCATGTGTGTTTCCGGCTGTCCGTACAAGAAAGTCTATTTCAATTGGAACAGCGGCAAGGCGGAAAAATGCATCCTCTGCTATCCTCGCCTGGAAATGGGCGAGGCTCCCGCCTGTATGCACTCATGCGTCGGAAAGATACGCTATCTCGGCGTTGTCCTGTATGACGCCGATCGCATCGAGGAAAGCGCCTCAAGGCCCGAATCGGAGCTGGTCGAAGCGCAACGGGATATGATCCTCGATCCGTTCGACCCTGAAGTGATTCGCGAGGCCGCAAATAGCGGCATCGATCGGAAGATCGTGGAATCCGCTCAGAAGTCGCCCGTCTTCAAGTTTGTAAAGCAGTGGCGAATGGCGCTGCCTCTGCATCCGGAGTGGCGAACCCTGCCCATGCTGTTCTATGTGCCGCCGCTTCTGCCGGTGACCGCCACGCTGAACCAGCAGGGCTTCTACGAGATGGAGACGGACTTCTTCAGCTCGCTTGAAAACGCCCGCCTGCCCATCCGTTATATGGCGAGTCTTTTCTCGGCTGGAGACGAATCGGAAGTGATCGCGGTCTACCGCAAACTGCTGGGCGTCCGTATCTACAAGCGCGCCCAAACCGTCGGCGACATTTCCATGGAAACCGCGCAGCGAGCCCTTGAGGAGGCGCACTTGACCCCAGAGGAAGTGGAAGGTATTTTCTACCTGACGGCGCTCGCGGGGTTCGATGAGCGCTTGGTTGTGCCCCCGTTTATGCGGGAACAGGTGGTCGAACTCGGAATCGACACGCAGGCGTTTCAGGAACAGCGCGGCGCGGGTTTCCTGTACTGGCCGAAAAGGGGCTTATAGGACATGGCGCTCTATTCTTTGTTCGCTGAAATTCTGGGTTATCCGGAGTGCCCGATCGGGAAGGCCGTCGGCGATTGCATGGCCGAACTTGTGCTGCAGTTCTCCGACGCGCACGCGCACATCGCGGACTTTCAAAACGCGGTTGCCGGAAGAAGTCTCGGCCAGCTCCAGGAGACCTACACCAACGCCTTCGATCTGCGTCCCGATTGCACGCCCAATCTGGGATATCACCTGTTTGGCGACGACGGCAGGCGGGGTCTCTTTCTGGCAGAGCTGAAGGGGCGAATGGAGGCCCGCGGAATCCCGCTCGGCTTCGAACTGCCCGATCACATCAGCCTCTTGCTTCGATACATGCACGCAGCGGAACAGGAACGCAGCCCTCTCATCGAGGATTGCATGCTTCCAGCGGTTTCGCGGATGGTTGAGATCCTCGATCCGACTGAGAATCCTTACAAACACGTTTTGCGAGCACTGCTGAGCCTGCTTCAGTATCAGCAGGAGGCATCCAGTGCTCAGGCGGAGGCTATGGAAGCCTGAGGATAGCACCATGGACGCATTCCTTCTTATCGCACTCCCATACATAGCGCTAGTCCTGGCGATCGGGGTTGGCGTTTATCGCTATTTCACAAATCGCTACACTTACTCGAGCCTTTCCTCACAGATCCTCGAGAATCGAAAACTGTTCTGGGGTTCCGTGCCTTGGCATTACGGAATCACCTTTATTCTCTTGGCGCACCTGTTCGCGGCGCTGCTCCCCGGAGTTGCGGCATGGCTTCTCGGCGGCGAGATGAGGCGGTTCGCGCTGGAATTGACCGGGATGGCGCTAGGCCTATACACGCTCTTCGGATTGGTTGTATTGATCGCGCGCCGTCTGGTCCCGAAATCGCTGGCCCAAGCGGCGACATCTTATATGGATGGCGTGCTCCTGTTCGTGCTTCTGGTCCAAGTGGGGACCGGCGTCGGCGTAGCGATTTTCAACCGTTGGGGCGGCGTGTGGTACCTACACACGGCCGTTCCGTGGTTCTGGTCGCTGGCCACGCTGCACCCGAACATGAGCACGGTCGCTTCCCTTCCGTTTTTGCCCAAGCTCCATTTTGTGACCGGGTTCGTTGTCATTCTTCTGTTTCCATTCAGCCGGCTCGTCCACCTGGTCATGTTTCCGCTGCAATATCTCTGGCGTCCTCATCAGGTCGTGATCTGGAATCGCCGACCCGGCCCTACAGGCGCCTATTCGAAGGAGATAACCAGATGAGCGAGAACGTCCGATCTGAAAGCATACAGCAAGCGTGTGAGGAAACAGGCCGGCGAAAATTTCTGAGCCGTCTCAGCGTCACGCTGGGAGCCATCGGCGCCGCACTCGTTGCCATCCCGAGCATCGGTTTTCTACTTGGCCTTCGAAAAGCGCCACAGGTCTGGCGTACCGTGGGTAAGTTGAACGATTTCCGGCTTGGGTCGACAGTTAATGTATCATTCCTCGACCCTTCGCCATTGCCTTGGTCTGGTGTGACGGCACAGACTGCGGCCTGGGTCCGTCGCGTTGGCGATGACCGATTCATCGCGTTTTCGATGAATTGCACGCATCTGGGCTGCCCCGTCCGGTGGTTGGCAGACGCGAACCTGTTCATGTGCCCCTGTCATGGCGGTGTCTTCTATGCGGACGGCTCAGTGGCTTCCGGGCCCCCGCCCAAACCTCTGAATCAGTATCCGGTCCGCGTCCAAAATGACGAAGTGCAAATCCTGACAAGCCCTGTTCCCATTACCTAGGAGAGGCACAGGGAGACATGCGAATCCTCAAGCAGGCGTGGAACTGGTTCGATGACATCACTGGCGCTTCTGCTCTGATCGGGCCGTTGATGAAGCACCCGGTTCCGCGCGCGCGTAAGTCGGCCTGGTTTTACGTGCTCGGCAGCGCGACGCTCGTTGCCTTCCTCATCCAAATCGTCACCGGCATTGCGCTTGCGAGCGGTTATGTGCCGTCCTCCGGCGAGGCCTACGATTCGCTGGTGTTCATTACCGGCACGAGCTTCGGACGCATCGTGCGAGGCCTTCACGCCTTCGGCGCCACGGCCATGATCATTCTGATCGGCCTGCATGCGATCCGCGTCTACCTGATGGCCGCGTACAAGTATCCGCGACAGATGAACTGGCTTACCGGTGCGGGCCTGTTATTGCTGACGCTGCTGATGGCCTTTACGGGCCAACTGCTGCGCTGGGATCAGACTGGTTTTTGGTCGGTGGTGATTGCAGCAGAACAAGCCGGGCGGACCCCAGTAATCGGCAACTGGCTGGGGCATTTCATTCTGGCCGGAGACACCGTTGGTGGTGCTACGTTGAGCCGCTTCTTTGCGGCGCATGTCTTTTTCATTCCGGGGCTCATTTTCCTTTTGATCGGATTCCATCTCTATCTCGTTCTGCATAACGGTATCTCAGAGCCGCCGCAGGCCGGACGCCCTGTGGACCCAAAGACCTATCGCTCCTGGTATCACGCATTGCTGGCTCGCGATGGGGAGCCATTTTGGCCCGACGCCGCCTGGCGCGACGTCGTCTTTGGGTTTCTAGTAATTGCGACAGTCGTCACGCTCGCAATGATTGTTGGCCCTCCGACATTGGGCAAACCGCCGGATCCTACAATTGTCGAAGCCTCTCCACGACCCGAGTGGTATTTTCTCTGGTACTATGCCGTCCTTACCCTGATCCCCAAATGGTCGGAAGATTGGGTGATCATTCTTGGGCCGGCCCTCTTCGGAGCGGCTCTGATTCTCCTCCCGTTGGTAGCCGGCAAGGGCGAACGCAGTCCACTCCGGCGTCCATGGTCATTCGTCATCGTGGCATTTATTGCTTTTATGATTGCGTACTACGGTGTAGTCGGGCATGTCGCTCCGTGGTCGCCCCGAATGGAGGCGCCGCCCTTGCCCGCGCAGGTGGTCGGCTCGACGAGTGGCCCCGTCGCCGATGGGGCGAGAGTCTTCCATGAGAAAGGCTGCGAATATTGTCATACCATTTCCGGCTATGGCGGTATCCGCGGCCCGGATCTAACGTATGCGGGCGATACCATGAATCCTGCCCAAATGACCACGCGCATTTACAGCGGCGCAACAAACATGCCGTCCTATAACGGGAATCTGACTTCGGACCAATTATCTGCGCTGCTGGCATTTCTAAGCTCGCGCCATCGCCAGCCCGTGCTTCCGATACCGGAGGCACGGTGAAAGGAACTAAATTATGAATCGGGACACAAGCAAGCTCGCGGAGACCTGGAGCGATAAGCCGCTCGCCAGCTTGATGGATCATATCATTGAGCAGCATCATACCTTTTGCCGGCAAGAGGTGGCCCGGCTCGGAGCGCTGTTCAAAGAAGTCATCGCCAGGCATAGTAAAGATTATCCGGAGTTGAAGCGTATGGAGGCATTATTCTCCGCGATGGCGAAGGAGCTCCAGATGCACCTGGTGAAGGAAGAGCAGACACTTTTTCCTTATATAGCTCGTGTGGAAGAGGCAGTCCGTGTGAGGACCGCTGTCTCCTGGCCGCCCTTCGGCACGGTGGAGAACCCGATCCGGATGATGGTCCTGGAGCACGACCAGACGGACGAAGAACTCAAAGAGATTAACTGCCTGAGCAACGGCTACACGCCACCTGCGGACGCGCCGGAAGGCTATCTGGCTCTGTATGACGGTCTCAGAGCGTTTGAACGGGACATGAGCGACCACATCCATGCAGAAGACCACCTTTTGTTCCCCCGTGCGGTTAGCATGGAAGAGGAAGCCTGCACCAAACGGAAACCGGATGCCGGCTGATCCTGGGAAGCTGCACCGGTGCGCGGTGTGACTTAGGTCACTGCCCTCGGCTGGTTAGTCCCGTAGACTGGATTCAGAAACCACGGTTCCCATGGCCTATGTCATTACTGAGCCATGCATCGGCGTGAAGGACACCGCTTGTGTGGATGCGTGCCCGGTCGATTGCATTCATCCCAAGAAGGATGAAGTGGGCTTTGAAGAGCTGGCCCAGCTTTACATCGATCCGGTCGAGTGCATTGATTGCGGAGCGTGTGTGCCCGTTTGCCCGGTCTCTGCAATCTTCGCTGTGGACGATCTCCCGGATCAGTGGCGGCACTTCGCACAGATCAATGCGGAGCATTTCGTGAGACAGGAGAAATAGCAATGCCCGTTTCGATTGGAACGACCGAAAACACTTTCGCCAACCCGATCGGATTGTTGTCGGACTGTCATCGCCGCATCGAGCGGTTCCTGCAGGCATTGCTCAAAGTGACAACGGAGGTGAAAGGCGGCTCGCTGGACGCGGAACACCGCCATGCGCTCGATGCGGCCCTCAAGTACTTTGGCCACGCCGCACCGAAACACACCGCGGATGAAGAAGACGATCTCTTCCCGATGCTTCGGGAAATGGAGCTGCCGCGGGTAGCAGGAATACTCGCGCGCCTTGACCGCCTTGAAGGCGAGCACAAGACCGCGGCAACTTGGCATCGCGAAGTCGATGAGATCGGCGAGCGCTGGCTTCAACAAGACCGCCTTACGGAGCAAGAAGCTGCCCAGCTAAAAACTCTTCTCACATCACTTTCTGATCTGTACCGGTCTCACATTGCAGTGGAAGACCAGGAAGTCTTTCCAGTGGCGCAAGAGGAGCTGTCGGATTCTGCAAAAGAGATCATCGGGCGCCGGATGGCGTCCCGCCGGGGAGTGCCCTTCATCCCTGAATGGGCAAGCCTGACAACTTCTGAACGGTGAGGTATTTCATGTCTTGCCTCTGGAGCGCAGCCCGTTGCAGGTATCTGCGTGACTCAGCAAGCTACCTCCAAGGTTGCAAAAAGCTCCGCTCGATCCGATCCAACAATCGTCCTATTCCCTGGAATAAACAAACTATTGGTAGATTCCGTGTTGTGGTCCACACTGAAAATGGATCGAGGTTTTCCTGCAAGATAGCTGGCCCCAGGCGAAGGATCGGGAGAGCGCACGGAGCCGCTCGAAGGAGTCAACACGCAGTTCGATCTGAATTGAAAGGAATGGCAATGACACAGCTATCACACATGACTGCTACCGCCGTTTTAGAACACGATCATCGTAGCATCGAGACAGTCGTTGTCACTATGTCGACAATCGCGGATCGCCTCGAACAAGGGAGGCGAATCGACACCTCGCTTCTCGCGGAGGTGATCTTCTTCCTGCGTATTTTTGCCGGCCAATGTCAAGAGGCGAAAGAGGAAGGCTTGCTCTTCCCAGCACTTCAAGCGAAGTGCGTGTCGGACTCCGCCTGCCCCGTCACTACTCTCCAGAACGAGCACCGCAAGGCTGGCTCCCTTACCCTGGAGCTCTTGGAAGCGGCTGACGCCTATGCAGCAGGCCACGCTTCGGCGCCAAAATCTCTGCTGCGCACTCTCCGAGCCCTCGCCAGCCTTTATCGCGAGCACATCTGGAAGGAGAACCATGTTCTTCTACCGTTGGCCGAACAGGTTCTCTCCTCGGAAGAGCAAGATACTCTGTATGAGGCTTTCCAAGGCGTAGAATCCAAGATCGGACCAGACGAGGTTGCGAGCAGAATCGGGCAGTGCGCCCAGCGATGCACGTGCCATACGGGGGAAGTTCTCATTTAGCGATGGGGAACCATTCCTCGACCGATGCACTATTGATAGCGAGCTTTGTCCGTCAAATTCAAACACCGCCGTCGGATTACTCTCATTGCGGGTTGCTGGCTCGCTCTTCTTGTGGGTTGCTGGCTCGCCCTTCTCACGTTCGCACCAGTTCTTTCGACCTCGGGAAACTGGTGGGAAGGGCAAAAAGCCTTAGAGAAAGGCGATTACGCTGCTGCTCTGAAAGAATTTCTGCCGCTGGCAAGACAGGGAAATTCTGTTGCGCAGTTCAATCTCGGTTTCATGTACCAGGAAGGCAAAGGTGTTCCGCTAGACTCCAAGGAGGCCCTCAAGTGGTACCGTCTGGCGGCAGACCAGGGGGACCCCGCAGCGCAGTTCAATCTCGGTGTTATGTATGACAAAGGTGATGGTGTTCCGCAAGACTACAAGGAAGCCATCCAGTGGTATCGCCTGGCAGCAGACCAGGGGACTCCCAGCGCGCAGTTGAATCTTGGTTCCATGTACGACATGGGCATCGGCGTTCCGCAAAATTACGTTCAGGCGTACATGTGGTACAGCTTGGCCGGGGCCAGTGGCAGTGCCAAAGGGCCAAACAATCGAGACTTAATCACCCCCAAAATGACTCCGGCGCAAATTGCGGAAGCACAGCGTCTGGCCCGAGAGTGGAAACGCCACGTAAAGTAATTTGTGTGTGTAAATTTGCCCGGCTTAATCAGAGGATCCCATGCGCCAAAAAGGAGAGCGTCGCGATCCTCACGTTTCCATATGCAGGGAATGAGGATGCCGCTGGACGGATTCTACGCTCGTTCTTGGCGTACTACCCACCCGTCCGCCTCCAGCAGCACAAGGACGCGGCCGAGGCCTCCGGCAAGGCCCTACTCACGATCTACAGCCGCAACGGTTTTCCCAGCCATGAAAGTTACCTGGGGTACTTATCCGAACAACATCGGTCACACTGATTGTACCCGGTGCTTCCGCTGCCACGACGGCAATCACAGGAGTGCCCCGGACAACGCCGTTACCCAGGACTGTGTGCCGGACTATATCCGTGTTTCAGATCGTGGACCCACCGGACACCCGGATATACAATAGATCGTCTGCAATGGTGGTGAGGACGTCGGGTGAACGGAATGTCTCTATGCGCATGGCGTTGAGCACTGCGGATCGGGAGGCCTCGTGTATCTCGTCAAACTGGTCGACAAGGAACGGATTCGTAATCTGCAGCCCGCCTATTTTGCGTTGGTGATGGCGACCAGCATTGTGGCGATCGGTTGCAATATTGAGAATCTCGCCCGCACTGCAAAGATCCTGACAGTACTCAACCTGGGTGCATTTGTTCTGCTCGTTTCTCTGACGCTTGCGCGACTCGTTGTTTTTCGGGATGACGTCCGGGCCGACATCACGAGCCACGCACGAGCACCTGGCTTCCTGACTATCCCCGCGGGTTCAGCACTACTCGGATGCCAGTTAATCCTGATCACAGGCAGGTATTCGATCGCGTTCATCCTATGGATTGCCGCTATCGTGTCGTGGATCTTCTTGACCTACACCATCTTTGCGACTTTTACGGTAAAGGAGACTAAACCTGCTCTAGATCAAGGCATCAATGGAGGCTGGCTACTCGCGGTTGTCTCCACGCAGGCGGTCGCGCAGCTCGCGTTGTTATTGATCCCGGCGTTTCCCAACGGCGCCGATATGCTGCTATTTCTCGGTTTGGCATTGTGGCTCTGGGGCGGGATGCTGTACATCTGGATGATCTCACTGATCTTCTATCGATACACGTTTTTCACGTTTGCGCCGTCCGATTTGATGCCACCCTATTGGATTAACATGGGCGCCATGGCTATTTCGACTCTCGTCGGAGCTCTTCTCACGCAACGTGTGGCCTCTTCTCCCCTCAACGAACTTCGTCCGTTCGTCGAGGGGTTCACTATCTTT
The DNA here is from genome assembly GCA_049518655.1 of Bryobacteraceae bacterium. Taxonomy (GTDB): domain Bacteria; phylum Acidobacteriota; class Terriglobia; order Bryobacterales; family Bryobacteraceae; genus Palsa-89. The sequence goes on from JBEKRO010000030.1 coordinate 44,176, forward strand.
TTTTGGGCCACGGCTACGTGGTGGATCCCAATGCTCGTGATTCTTGGCTTCTGGAGGCACATCATCAAGCGATTTCCGCTGTCCTACGATCCCCTTTACTGGGGAGCCGTCTTTCCACTTGGCGTGTACGCAGTAGCTACGTACCGCCTCGCTGAATTCTGGCAACTGCGGTTTCTCCTTTGGGTCCCGAGGTGTTTCACCTACCTCGCCCTTGCATCGTGGCTGGTTACATTCACTGGAATGACTCACGCTATCCTCCGGCCAAGTGTTTCCCCTAGTACACGCCGTGAACCGTAAGCTTGCTATGGCCTCCTTATTGTCTCGACTGACGAACGCAACTCCTCAAGAAAGGAATCGAGATCAACCGATTCGCGGCGGCAGACCTGTTCGACCGTCACAATGCGGGCGACTGTCCTTCGGAGCGCCGGATTGGCGAGTGGCGTGAAGCCGCGCCGCAGGAAAAGCGGCAAAGTATCCGGGTAGCGTTCCAAGATCTCGCCGATCCTCGTCTGAGGACCCGGGACCCAATCACCGGCGGCAGGAACGGACACCGGCGGTTCAGGATGTCTTATCAGGTGCTGCCCAAAGCGGATGTTCCGGACAATTTCGAAACCCCATAGCGCCAATCCGGCCAGCTCGATGAATCCGGAGACACCCATCACCGCGTAGGCGCGAGGAGTGTAGTCGGTCGCGATTTCAGTCCCTATGCGCAGCAAATTGCCAAGATTGAGAAGGACAAACGTCGGCCAGAGGGGGTTTGCTCGCCGGAGGTCCACCCCAGAAAGCGTCGGGACGACCTTGCTGGATACGCCGACGATCATCATGAGGATGAAACCAACCGTCAGCGCATGTCTGTAAGCGCCAAGATACGCGTGAGAGAACGGGCTGGGCGAGTGCGTGAGCGGTTGGAAGATGACGACGTCATAGATGGGCGTGAGCACCAGCATCCCCGTCGCGACCACGAACCAAACGTGCGCCGTACGAATAAACTTGAGACCTCGATCCTGTTCGCTTGAATGCACGGGCCCCCATACGCGGTACTGCCGAATCGTGCCGGCTGCAATGATTAACAGCAATAGGGCACATAGCTCGTTCGGTATCAACATCCAGAACTTGCCAAAGGCGATCGCGCCAATAAATGTGAGCGCGCCACCCGCGATCGCACCGTTTATGCCCCAGAAGACAAACCCACGCCATCTAGGTCCAGGCGTGTGGAAGCCATAGGCGTGCGGCAGAAACTTGAGTGATACGCCAAGAATCATCACAACGGCGATGCCGATCAGTTCTACGTCACGATACGGAATGTCAAAAGACGATACATGGTATAAGAACTCCTCGCGAGTCTGCGCTCCCTCAAAGAGCCAAAAGACCAGTGGATTTACCAGAGCCGCGACGGCGAACCACGCTAGCGATGCAAAGACAAAGCGATCGTAGGGTTCGGGCTTGTGGGCGCGCCGCAAAGTCTGTGTGATAACCACCGAAAAGATGGCGACGGCAAGAACTATTACCACCCCCCCTGCCACTCCGAGTTCCAGAAACCATGACTGCGGCGCCAGAAGATGCCCAATCGTTTGCAGGCAGATACCAACCGCCATTAGGGGGAGTGCCGCATAGGCGAGTCCGGGCCGCCACAATGCTGAGTGCTTGAATCGGGGAAACGCCTGGTAGGCGAAACCCATTACAAAGAAACCTACGAATCCGAACACCATCGCATCAGCGTGCGCCAAGACCCACGAGTAGTTCACACTGCCGAAGGCGCGATTCTTACCCATGATCCATAGATTTACGGCGCCCCAGAGGCATCCGAGCGAGAACACTGTAGCGATCCCGGCCAGAAAGAACGGACGAAAAATAGTGTCTCCGAGCGAGGGTCCGATTTCAACACGCATCGGCGGTGACATGGCCGCTGCCTCATTCAATTCGGATAGAAGCGTGTCCAGCGGAACGCTGTGCAGCCGCGAGAACCACCCCACCGTCTCGCGAGGTCCTTTCGGACCACCGCAACCGTGAAGACCATAGCGATCAAACACCAGACGAGTGGCTGGATGCTCAACTATCACGTCCGGCAGCAAGGAATCTTCTTTGATCATCGTTTCGCCTCGATCATTTCCAGCCCGATATTAACTCGGAAAAATTCGGATATCTGTGACTTCTGTCACCGCTACGAGCGGCATCAGCCGCTTGATGCGGTGCCATGAAGCGTTTGATCAGCACTACTTCGGCTCGGTCGATGGCGCATGCCCCAGCTGTCGCGGTCGGCTTAGAAGAATTCGAGCGCGACCTGCATTCCGGCATATTCGTTTTGAAAAAAACGTGCCTTTCCCCGCTCCGCCGCTCTGGAATCGGTCTGCTTTCGGAAGTGCTATGACGGCAGCTAACGCAGTCAGGCATCTGAGCGGCGTTACTCGCCGTGCTCAGGCGAATATATAGACGTGTGCGTGCCGGAAAACGATGTTACTGGGGCGGCTCCTCAAACTTGACGCACCAGATCTGTCCAGTTGGCGCTGCAAAAGTTCGGCGACCGTTTCAATTCGCGTCGAACCATCCGCTGTCATGAAGGGCCGCTGGCCCTCCATACATGGACCTCTCTAAGCCTGAACCAGAGACGCCTCGTGCACCGCACAAGACCGCCCAGTGGGTGACAATTAATGACAGCAGAATGCCTCGTCACCAAGCGACGATCACTGACGTGCTTAGAGCGGCGCCGCTGTTTGTCGCTCTCACCGATTCCGAGATCCAGTTGCTCGCGGCGCGCTCCATGTTGCAGACGTACGCAGCAGGACAGCTGCTGTTCTCCGAAGCAGAAGCATGCAAAGGCTTGTACCTGGTTGCCCAAGGTCGTGTCCGCATCTTCAAAATCTCACCGAGTGGCCGGGAACAGGTGCTGGCCATCGAGGGTCCCGGCAGTTCCATCGCGGAGCTTCCGGTCTTCGACGGAGGCCCTTATCCAGCATCGGCCGCCGCAATGGAAGATTCGGAACTTGTGTTCATCTCGCGTCAAGACTTCCGCGCGGTTTGCCTCGAGCATCCTGAGGTCTCGCTGAAGGTGCTTCAGGTAGTCGGCGCGCGCCTGCGCCGCCTGGTCGGGATCATAGAGGAATTGTCATTCACCACCGTGCGTCACCGCTTGATCTCCTGGCTTCTGCGCCAGGCAAACGTGGGGGGCCATCCCAGTGATCGCGGGCTGGCCTTTATAGTGCAGGCGAGCCACCAGGAGCTGGCGGCTCAAATCGGCACGGTACGCGAGCTGGTGTCACGCAATCTGGCCCGGCTGCAGGCACAAGGGCTCATCGAAGTAAGCGGCCGCGAAATCACTATCATCGACCGCGAGGCGCTGGAAGCCGATCTGGCGTCCGTAATCTGATTTCTCGCACCGGTGACTTAAGTCACTGAGTTCCTCTGGCTCCAGCCGTACCCTCGAATCAGAGGTAGCAAATGACACTCAGTGCTGATCAGGCCGTACGAGACATTGCGATCGAAAACCCGGCCACGGTGCGCGTTTTCGAATCGCTCGGCATCGACTATTGCTGTGGTGGGAAGCGGCCCTTACGAGAAGCGTGCGAGCGCGCTAAAGTCCCAGTGGAGCGCGCGTTGGAACTGCTGGCCGGAACGAACACGCCCCCTTCACCGGAAGAAGCCGCTCGCTTTGGAAAGATGCAAAGCTCGCGGATCTGGCGGCTCATATCGTCGAGCAACACCACGCCTTTGTTCGCCGGGAGGCGCCGCGGCTCGAAGCCTTGGCCGGGAAGGTGGTGGAAAAACACGGCGAGCGCAATCCGGAACTGTCATCGATCCGCGATCTGTTCGCGGCCATCGCGCAGGAACTCTTTACACACATGATGAAGGAGGAGAACCTGCTATTCCCGTATCTATCCCAAATGGAGTCGGCCGTTCTCGCCGGCGAACCCGTACCTCCGCCATTTTTCGGGTCGGTTCAGAATCCGATCGCGCGGATGCTCGCCGAACATGACGACGCCGGTGAACTGCTCACGCAAATACGCAAGCTGGCCGGAGGATTTCACCCACCCGACGACGCCTGTCCCAGCTATCGGGCCCTGTATCACGGCTTAGAAGAATTTGAGCGCGACCTGCATCACCATATTCATCTTGAAAACAATATACTTTTCCCCCGCGCCGTCAACCTGGAACGCGATGTGCATGCAAGGGCGTGATGGGTGCAGGTAACGCCGTCATGCATTCGAGCAGGTCCGATATCGTCACTCGGGAAGTTAGTCTCCAGCGGCTCCTGACTGCTTACATCCTCGCCGGCCTACTCTTCATGCTCTTGCCAGGAACGTTTCTCGACGTCTGGAATCTCCTCTCGATCAGCAGCACTCACACGGTCGCCAGCCTGTCACCAGCGTGGCTGCAAGCACACGGGCATGCGCAGATTTTCGGCTGGATAGGGACGTTCATTCTCGGCATCGGCTTCTATTCGCTGTCGAAGATGGGGAATCTGCCGCCCTTCGCGGTCTCGCGCGCCTGGATCTGCTTCGCAATTTGGACGGCTGGGGTCCTGTTGCGCTGGACCGTCAACATCACCGCCTGGCAGTGGCGCGTAGCGCTGCCGGCGTCGGCGGCGCTGGAACTCGCCGCGTTTCTCATTTTCTTTCGAACTGTGTCAAGTCACCGGCCCGAACCGGCAACGGGAGCAGCACCTCGCCCCAAGCAGCCTTGGATGTTGGTGGTGGTCGGTTCGACTATTGGTTTTCTAGCGACCCTCATCGCTAACCTCGGCGTGACCCTTTACGTCGCGGCGAGCGGACAGGGCCCGGCTGTTCCCTTAATGCTCGATCAGCGTCTGTTGATGCTGCCCACCTGGGGATTCTTGGTTCCGGCGGTGTGGGGCTTTAACGCCCGGTGGCTACCGATATTTCTTGGACTGAAAACGCCGAACGGCCGGCGTCTGTATGCCGCTCTGTTCGTCGCCTGGGCCGCCGTGGCCGCGATGCTGTCGGGAGTTGCAATCCTCTCTGCTGTGCTGCTGCCGATCGCCGCCTTTTTGGCTATTTCGGCCCTGCATGTTTTTGAACCCGCGATGCAGCCGGCCAAGGTCAACGGCGTACACGCGAGCTTCCCGGTCTTCGTGCGCTGCGCCTATATTTGGCTAGTTGTGGCGGCAATGCTATCGGTCGCGGCCGCGCTGGCAGATCGCGAAGGGGGCATTTGGGGCGCTTCGCGGCACGCGCTGACCGTCGGATTCCTGTCAACCATGGTCTTCGCCATCGGCCAGAGAATTCTGCCTGCGTTTTGCGGTGCGCGTGTTCTGTTCAGCAAGAACTTAATGTTCGCATCGCTGGCGCTGTTGAACCTGGGATGCGCTCTACGGGTCGGGTCTGAAATTCCGGCGTACGAGGGCTATTTCCGGCAGGCTTGGTCCGTGCTTCCTGTTTCTGCCATGGTCGAGCTGACGGCCGTGACCCTGTTTGCTGCGAACCTGGTGACTACTTTCTTGCGGCCTCCTGCTCATCTGATGCATGGATTGGACGTGCCCATACTGGCGCAGTCCGCGGGCGTTCAGATCGGTGAAAGGGTAAGTGAAAGATCCTAGTGGCCTGTCGCAGCGAGTTTGTTACTATGCCCTCATTGTGGCGCACGCACTCATGCGTGCCGCGTCGGCACTCCTGCCGACGCCTGGGCGTTCGTTTTCAATCCCACAACAGGTGTCGAGAAGAGTCTCGACACGGCACGCATGAGTGCGTGCGCCACGCGCTGTGCTAACGATTTCTCCGCGACATGCCACTAGTGCAAACCGGTTTTACCGAACCATAATTCCGGGAGTCGACTTCTGGAAAGACATGGTGGAACAGGTACTCTCTGTAAGGTACTCATGAAAGCTTCCGCTACGGCGCTGCCACCGGCTACGAGGGTCCTGATAAGTCCGTGTGGCAGTCGTTGCAAGCCCGCTCCACGTGGGGGGTACCGTCCACGCGATCGTTAACAACCTGATCGGCTTCACCACGACCCCGCGGGATCTTCACTCCTCCCGCTACGCCTCGGACGTTGCCAGGCGCCTGCCGATTCCCATCTTTCACGTCAACGGCGAGGATCTCGCCGCGGTCGTCAAGGTGGCCCGCCTGGCGGCGGAGTATCGGTACACCTTCCGGAGCGATGTGGTGGTGGACCTGATCGGGTATCGCCTGCACGGGCACAGCGAGGTAGACGACCCCACCACGACACAGCCGGTGCTGTACGCCAGAATTCAGAACCTTCCTCCTTTGTGGCGGACTTACGCGAGCGGCGCGGGCGGCGATTCGAGCGACGCAGAGGCGTTGGCCGGGCAGATCCGCAGGGAACTGGAGCAGCAGCAGGAGCAGGCCAAACGCGCAAGAAAGAGGCCGGTGCTTCGCGAACTCCCGGAATACTGGTCGGCATTCGAGGGAGGGTGCTTCGCGGCCGATTTCGAGATCGATACCGGCGTCCCACTCGAGCGCCTCAAACAGGTCACCGAGCGCATCACCTGCACGCCCGAGGGCTTCCATACGCATCCCAAGGTGAAGCGAGGCCTGGAGCAGCGGCAAGAGATGACATGCGGCAAACGGCTGGTGGATTGGGGTTTAGGCGAGGCTCTGGCATTCGGGACACTGCTTTGGGAGGGTATCCGGGTGCGTCTGAGCGGAGAAGACAGCCGCCGGGGCACGTTCAACCAGCGGCATGCCGTTCTGCTCGATCTGGAGAACGAGGTGGAATATGTTCCGCTGCAACACCTGCATCCGGAACAGGGAGTTTTTGGATGCTACGACACCCCGCTCTCCGAGGCCGGGGTCCTCGGCTATGAGTTCGGATACAGCCGCGACTATCCGGAAGCCTTGGTGATTTGGGAAGCGCAGTTCGGCGACTTCACGAACGGCGCGCAGGTAATTATCGACCAGTTCATGAGCGCGGCAGAGAACAAATGGGGACTTCTCTCGGGGTTGGTGATGCTGCTGCCACACGGCTACGAAGGACAGGGGCCGGAACATTCCAGTGCCCGAGTGGAGCGCTTCCTGCAGCTTGCCGCGGAGGACAACCTGCAGATCTGTCACCTCGGTTGCGGCGGCTGAGCAGACCACTTCCGCTGCGGTCGATCAAGCGTTCCGCCAGCGGCAGCCCGGCCACGGGGTCGGCCAAGGCCCATGCCATCGAGCAGGCCACGCTGCTCGCCCTGGCGTTCACCAGACGCGAGTAGGAGAAGCATCGAATGCAGTCATTTGGCAGCGTTGGTCCAGCGCCGCTGCTTCCTTGTTGACAGAGTATCCCGGTCATTCCAGCCGGTCGGAAGCGTGATTGCGATGGCTCGCTATTCGTTCGGCGATTCTGTCCAAAACCTGAAAAATTGTGCTTCGCGCCGTAGTGCCGTGCGTTGTCTCGCCCGAGAGAATCGCATCGACCGATTGCTCATAAGGGCCCGTCCCAATGTCCTCCCGACAGTGTAGTATGAGTTGCTGCAGCCCGTTGCGGGTGGTCTCGAAATGGAACTGGAGACCCAGGGCCATTGGATGCTCGAACGCCTGCACGGCACACCCTTGGCTTTCCGCAAGGTGGAGGCAGCCCTTGGGCAGATCGTACGTTTCACCGTGCCAATGCAGCACGGTCAACTCCGCAGACAACCCCTCCAGAAGGCTTCCTGCCGCTACCCCGGCATGAAACAGCACCGGCAACCACCCGATCTCCTTGACAGCATTGCGGTAGACGTGCGCACCGAGGCATTCGGCCAGCAACTGTGATCCCAGACACACGCCGAGGATGAATCTCCGCTCCTGCAGACAACGTGCGATCAGAGACTTCTCGTCGGCAAGCCAGCGATGGAGGTGTTCGTCGTAAACACTCATCGGGCCACCCATGACAATCAGCCAGTCGAACTCTTCGGCAGCAGGCAAAGGCTCATCGCGGAACAGCCTCGTGATGCGGAGCGTGTGTCCGCGCTCACGGGCCCAGTGCGCGATCTCTTCTGGCCCTTCAAACGGGACATGTTGCAGGCAGCGGAGACGCATGGTTTTACGCGGAGCGTTGGGTATTGGATTCACCATGCCAAGAATCTAAGGATATAAGACTACTGCCACTGCCCTCAGGCCATCATCGTGGAATTCGCACGCCGGCTCGCAACTCTCCGCCCACCATCTCCGTCCCGGGCTCGGCGTACTCCACCCGAACGTAGCCCAGCGCGACCACTTTACCGAGTGCCGGAGAGTAGACGGCAGAGGTGACCTCCGCGGCGTGCGCGTCGTCGGCCTGTAGCTTCGTGCTGGGTTCGGGCGGCCTGTGTCCTTCAATTTCGAGCGGCTTCAAAACGCGATGAATCAGCGCGCGACCGGACCCGCTCCACGATCTCCTGACCCAGATAGCAGTCTTTATGGGAGTGCAGCGCATGCATCTGATTCGTTTCCTGAGCGAGGTAACACGGCAAATTTGCTTTCAGCCTTCGATATGGCCCCCACTACCGGCCGCTAACGGGCGCAGGACGCAACGTGGGTAGGGCCGTCCGGAAATCTTGCCAAGGGGTATTATGGACGGGATGATCTACGACTTAAAGGTTAGAGCTTCAACCGCCGGCGGTCCATCTGAGATTATCGCCACGGGAAAAAGAGCCGCTGACGGAACGATCGTGTTCACGGTGGCAAGCGAAAGCAATAACGTTCCCGCCGAGGTTCTGGATGCACTCAGCCGTCAGTTGAATGAGTTGGGGCAGCCCCTAGGGACGCTTAAGAGAACGGTCGGCGACACAACTTATGAAATCCATTTTGCGAGAGGCGGTGAGTAGCATGTCCGATGCCATCCCGAAGAGAATGACCGTACGGATCATTCAAAAGTCGCCGTGTCCGGCTTTGAGTGTTTAGGAGAGGGTTGCGATGAGCGACGCGCGACGGTACGTTCTGATCTGGGTGACGCCGGAGTTCCCTAAAATCCTCGGGGATGGTACAACTCTTCACGGAGGCCGGGATCTTTTTACCTCCCACGGAGGAGCTGGAAGAATACTTCCGATCGGCGGAAGCGGCCGGAGGCTTCGCTATGACCGGCATGCTGGCGGAGATGGGTTACGGCGCAGGCATCTGGATTTCTCCCGTCAACGTTCCGGCGCTGGAGCTGATGGTCCCCTGGCAATTTGTCAAGAGTGTCATCACGGCCGAGACTCCGCAGGCTTCCAAGGTATTCGGCCTGATGACGGATGCGGCCGGGCCCGGTCGCGGGAATGACGTGTATTAGCGCATGGCTAGCTATCAAATCGACCCTCAGCACGCCGGAGCGCACTTTAAAGTCCGGCACATGATGATCTCCAACGTGAAGGGTGAGTTCAGCCATGTCACGGGCTCGGTCGAGTTTGATCCTTCGAACCTGACCCTCTGTCACGTTGAGGCAAACATCGACGCCGCAACGGTGAGCACCCGCGAACCCGATCGCGATAGGCACCTTAAGAGCGTTCCAGGATGTGACTCTTCCGCCTTTTGAGCGACGGGCTTTACTGACCCGATGGCACAGCGGCGGGTTTCGGGTCGACCCAGCCGTCCGGGTGCTGCATCATCGACTTTGCTTCGGCTGGTCCCCAGGTGTTTGGCGCGTATTCATAGACAGGCGTCACGTCACCCAATACGGGCCCGACGATTCTCCATTGCGCCTCAATCGCGTCCTCCCTCGCGAAAAGTGACAGGTCGCCATGCAGCGCGTCTCCCAGCAGGCGTTCGTAAGGCGTCATTTCGTCCCCACTTTGATGTGTAGCGATCAGCTCCACATCTTCTCCCGCCATTTGTCCACCAGGAAGCTTGACGCGCATGCCGAGGGCGATTACGACTTCGGGGCTCAACCGCAATCGGAGCCGGTTTGCCGTGCCCGGATTCCTCTCGGCGAAGGTCTCGCGCGGAGGGCGCTTGAAGGTGATGATCACCTCGTTTGCGGTAACCGGTAAGCGCTTTCCGGCCCGGATGAAGAACGGCACGCCTGCCCAGCGCCACGTGTCGATGAAGAGCTTGACGGCGGCATAGGTTTCCACTTGAGAGTTCCACGCCACGCCTTCTTCGTGCCTGTAACCGCGAAACTGTCCGCGCACCACATCAGCAGTCGCAAGTGGCCGAACGGCTTTGAGCAGGCGAGCCTTTTCATCACGAATCGCGTCGTGGTCCTCTCCTGTCGGAGGGTCCATCGCGAGGCAAGCCAGCACTTGCAACAGGTGATTCTGAATCACGTCGCGGATCGCACCGACTTCCTCGTAAAGGCGTCCGCGGCCCTGGACGCCGAAATTCTCTGCCATCGTGATTTGTATGGAGTGGATGTGAGTGCGGTTCCAGATTGGCTCGAGGAGCAGATTGGCGAAGCGCGTGTAGAGAATGTTCTGGACAGGTTCCTTGCCGAGAAAATGGTCAATCCGAAAGATAGCTGCCTCGGGAAAGGATCTATGCAGAATTGTATTGAGTTCGCGGGCCGACTCCGGATCGCGCCCGAACGGCTTTTCTATGACGACGCGCGCCTCTGCGGCGCAGCCCGCTCGCGCGAGCCCATCCACAACAGTGGCGAACATACTCGGAGGAATCGCGAGATAATGCAACGGGCGATGGGCATTGCCCAAGTGTTTACGCAACTGGGCGTACGTCCCGGGTTCGCGATAATCGCCGTCCACGTACCGCAACAAGGCCGACAATTTCTCGAAGGCGACCTCGTCCACCCCCCCCGTGCTGGGCGACGCTCTCGCGTGCGCGTGCTCTAAGCTGGTCGAGAGTCCACCCAGCTTTCGCCACGCCTATGATCGGCGCGTCGAGGTTGTGGCGTTTGACCAAGGCCTGAAGCGCTGGGAAGATCTGTTTGTACGCGAGATCCCCCGTCGCCCCGCAGAATACAATCGCGTCCGAATGTGACGTCTCCATACACCTCATTTATCGCTCAAACGCCCAATGCACTAACACCTTGTTCGAAGAGTATTCGAAAAACGTCCTAAGACACTCGGCGACTAGGTTGCAATCCGTCAGTCGGCATTTCTGTGCCGGGCGTCATACCAAAACCAACCTCCTGCTCAGAACGTCCACTGACGTACAGCGGAACAACCGTTGGGCGGCAGCATTCCAAAAGCAAATGTCGCGTTCCGGCATTACAACAAATGTCGCATCGCAACACGACCACAGCGCTGCTGGCATCTTTCACGCCCCGAATTGCGACACACTCGTGTCTCCCGGCAATCTTGACAGCACATCCCTGGACAACTGCCATGAATGCCTCTGCAACATCGGTCTCTTAGATCGTCCTGGATAACAAGCCTAGCTGCCAAACTGTGGATCATTCGCAGGACTTTTGAGATGCCAACCAGCTTACCGTCAGGTATATATGCGAGATTTACGCGGCCAAAGTCGCTCCACAAGAAAACGGGTACCGTCGGCGGTAGCAATGGGGCCATCTGCGCATTTCGTTTCAAACTGATCATTTCAATCGTCGCCTCATCGTGCTTTCATTCAAGCGGGCAGGAGCTTTTGAAGCTAAAGCGGAAATTTTGGTTCAAGCGCACTGCGTCCGTCGCCTCAGCTTGTGGCGCATTGCTGGCCGCGGGCGGTGTTGATCCACTCGACGGTCTTTTTCAGGCCGCCGAAGGTGTAGAAATGCATCGCGGCGATGCCGAACGGAGGCGCGGACGTGTCGCCGTTCGGGGCTGCGGAAAGAAGCTCGCGCATCACGGGCTCGGGGTCACGCTCGGAAAGCAGGTACCCGAACGACGGGGATTTAGTGAGCGCCCGGATGGAATTGCCGACGCCGCAGTGCAGCGCGTATTTCATGAGCGTGGCGATGCCCGCGGGGCCCGCGAGGCCAATGCGCACGGGGAGATCGACGCCCATGGCGCGAATGCGCTTGAGCCAGGCGACGATGGGCTGGCCCTCGAAGCAGAACTGCGTGACGATTTGGACCTGCAGACCGATCTGCCGCGCGTAGTTCATCTTTGCGACCATCGATTCGCCGAGCACCTGTTCGGAAATTGCCGGATGGCCTTCGGGAAATCCGCTGATTCCCACGCGAAGGATCTTGTGCCTCTGCAGGAGGCCGGACTGCATCACCTGCAGGGTCGCGTCGTACGGCCCGAGAGGCTTGGTGCGCTCGCCGCCGACCAACAGCCCGCGGTCCACCCCCGCCTCGCCGGCGAAGCGGCCTAGGAGGTCATCGAGCTGCGCAGCACTTTCCAGATGGTGTGCGACAATATGCGGAACGGGGAACAATCCGGCGCGGCGGAGCGTGCCTGCGGGCGCAACCATGTGGAACGGATCCTCACCGGGAATCCAGGTGAGATAGACTTCCGTGCCGGGTTCGAGGCGCTCCGAGCAGAAGGCAATAATTTTCTTGTTTGTTGGGCTGACTTCGACCGAATAATCTTGCAGAAGCGGAGCGAGACTGGGCAAGTCAGCTGGGGTGTCCGACATCGAGCACCTTCCATAGGTCTAATCTTTGCGACGAGCCTGATTCCAGTTGCACAGAAATCGCACCAAGCATGCTCTGTCACAAGAAAACAGCACGAAGAGTTTGCGCCTAGTGGCTCGCTCTGCCACTGGCCGATCAGTAACTTCTTTCGCGGGTTGGTCCCGAGCCGTCATAAACGAGCGCTTAAAGGGACCCGAGCCAGACCCAGAATGCTTGTTACAGCACATTTCTCAAGCGCCCGTACGCTTCCGAATGGACGATTGCACATCTACTGTGTCAACTGAAGTGTGCGCCCAGGCAGCTTCAGCTCGCAATAGTGCATTCATCACGGCCATACGGACATCTGTAATCGCCACTGCTCGCAGACTGTCAAGGGAGAATATAAATAGACCGGCGCTCAAGAGCGTCAGTTGACCACGAACCATAGCCCGGACGAAGTAGATCGCCTCACCTGCGAGCACTCTGACGACCCGCAGCTCATGGGTCTGACGATAGTGATCTTCGCCGTCAACGTCGTTCCGCCCGGCACCAACCGTTCTACGTTGCGTCACGCTATTTCAACGACGACGATCAGCCCAGCCAAAAACGCAGAGAGTGAATGAAATACTGTGGTGGAAGCGATCGATTTCAGGGCGCGGCCCATACATCAGGAACCATGCGATTTCGTGGCGACGATCCAATTCCGTGCATGTGGATTTCAACCTGCAGCTGACCTACCCTCCCACGCGTTTAGCTTCGTCCCGAGTTTGCCTACATCGACATCGGTACCACTCCATTGCTCGGTATCGCGATAAACAACGCTGCCTTAAAGCACCGCCCTATCAGCACTGGCCGTGATGCCGGTTCCAAGAAGAATGACAAAAGCATCATTGCGGAAGTGTAGCTAAACTTGGACACTGAAATTAGTCAGAGGAAGGAAAACATCATATAGCCGAACAAGCAACGAAACCTGCTGCCGCTCCTCGAATTCCGACTGACTCCGAAGCACAGCCTGGGCACGAGCAAATTGCCGCGCTCGCTTACTCCTTGTGGGAAGCCAAGGGTCGTGTTGACGGGACAGCCGAAGAAGATTGGTTCCGAGCGGAAGAAGAATTGAAGGCCGTCCGGGGTTCGTAGGCTTCGGCCTGGGCTCTCGCTATGGCTCCGTCGGTAGACGGAAACCCACACGCGGTTCGGTGGCGATATGACGGGGGCGCAGTGGTTGGCTTCAAGGTGTTTGACGGAGAGCGCTTATCGTGGTCTCTGATCCTGTGGTCGACCCTGAACCGCCAGGGAGGAAATGCCATGTTAACTGGCAAGCGTTTTAGATTGAAGTTCGAAACCGTAGCAATTGAAACGCATGGCGACAAGCGAATCGCTATAACCATCCCTTCATGTGAAGTTATTGAAGTTATATGGGACCCTCTACCAACCGATGCTCGGATGATAGTAATCCGCTGGAATGGTGGAGCGCCGGCAATGTTCGCCGAAGATGTAGAGGGACACGGAGAAGAAATCAAAGATCGAAGAGTCACGGCCTGACCCCGTTCTTCCCAACCAAGCAGCTTAAGGATCAGCACCGAAGCTTTTAGCTGGGGATCGCCCTTCGCGACACGTTAAGAGCGCCTTGGATCGGCTGTTCGAGATGGCACAGCGACGCTTCTACTCCGGCGCGCACTCGCGGTTCCGCAAGATCCCATGCTCGTTGCCACAAAACAAGAAGCGAATCGAACCAGCCACGAATTTCAGTATCCCGTTCCACGCTGGCCGTGCGCTGCGCCTGTTCAGCGTCATTCTTTGGGTAACCTATGTCCAACTTTTCTCGATGAGCTGATTCCAGGCTGTCCGAACATGTTCCGCGCTGAATGCGAGCTTTTTATGCTCATTCCACGCCTGAACACCCGCGACTGCCGCATTCGGATCCGTCCTGGCGTTAAGGTCCTCGTTTGCCAGCCAATGCACAGTCGCCAGAAGCTCCATGCTGTGCGGGGTCTCAAAGCCTTCGATCAAGGCCGAGACGCGCTCTAACCTGCTCTGGGTATCGGAATTGGAGGCGAGAAATCCTGTGGCCTCTTCGCGCGCACCGGAAAGAAGCTGAATCGAAGCAGCGCGGCTACGATCGCCATAGCCCCCTATGAAATGACCTTCGATCCGCTGCAGGACGTGATGAAGATTCTCCGCGTATGGCCCGTATTTGCCTTTGACGAACTCCAGTTTCAACGGTTCTCCGGCCGCCTGAAGGAAGTAAGCCAGTTTCTGGATTTCGAGCAGCGTCACGCGGTACCAGGGAAGCGCGTAATGATCAATCAGGCTGATCAGTGCCGCCCGACCCGCGGTCATCCTGGCCTGCTAGTCGCGATCTTCATCTCATCGGCGGCCGGCGCACCTTTGGGCTCGTACAGAAAGACGGCTACGTCCGCGAGCGATTTGAAAGCACTTTCAATGCGCGGACGACCTGGTTCCAATCCAAGCCGCCGTTGCCGCAACCGAGCGGCGGCACGGCAATCGATTTGATCTCCTCGCGCCCCACGGTTTCGACCAGCGCCTTGAGTCCCGATTCGATATCCGCCATGCGCGCGCGGTGCCGCCAGTCGCGCTTGGTCGGAAAATTGATGATCCACCGCGGATGGGTCAGGCGATGGAAAACAAACATGTGGCCTGGCCGGACCTCCCCGTGCTCGCAGGCTCTGACATAGGCGTCGTAGTTGTCGGGGAATGCCTGACGAAACTGCAGCGCGATACCTTTCCCCATGACGCCGACAGTATTCACGGTGTTGACCAAAGCGTCAGCGCTCCAGTCGAGAATGTTGCCGGTGACGTGCTTGATCATAACGTTAGTAGTACCAGTTTCTCTGAACCTTGACTTCCGGTTGATGGCCCAGTGGCGCGATCGCTTCTTTCACCTTATCCGCGATCGCATTGTTGATCACGCCGATCATCGAAACGAGGTCCCATGGGAAGAAGGCGTGCACCAGGAATTCGGCCAGACGCCGGCCGGCACCGATCATTGTCTTCGACCGTGTCCGCCCAATACGTCGCTTTCATGATGTCCCAGTCGACCTTATCTAATCGTTCCGTATCAGCAAAAAAATTGCTGATTGCCATCTCGGCGTGACCGTCCGTAAAAGTAAAGGGAAGACCGGCTTCCTCGACCGCCTCAACGGAGCTGGTCAGATGCAGAATCGGATTCTGGCCATCCTTGTAGGCCTCGACGTTTCCTTTGTAGATCGCATAGAGCATCGGTGACCGCGGAGCAAAGTAAAACGGCACGTAGTCGTTCGGAGTGCCGCCTGCGGTGCGGCAGACCACCTGCGGGATCGTGGACGATCTCCACAGACCCGCCTGGGCAGACATCATAGCGTCTGTCTGCTTGTACGCCGCTGGACTCCATCGATCACATCCTCAACCTTCTGGCATCCTTCGCAACGCCTTGGCAGCCGAATTGACAAAAATATCGCGAATCAGCTGGCTTGAACGTCGCCATAGGCCTGGTCGTCGTCTGGGTGGTGGCCAGAAGGTCAACAACCCACCCAACTGCCCACCCAGATTCGATCTCTGGATACTCAAATTTCGCTGGTGGTCAGAAGCAAGTCGTTGATTTCTATGGTGCGCCCGGCATGACTCGAACATGCGACCTTCTGGTTCGTAGCCAGACGCTCTATCCAACTGAGCTACGGGCGCGCTTTTTAGAATTAACTACTTACAGACAATGGAAACGCCCTGGTTTTCGGTTTGTGCTAGAAATGTGCTAGACACCTTCGGACCCTGCCCACTGGTGCTGCTCTGTGCTACGACTTTCGGCTGTGTCCGTGCTTCCATTGCCTCTCCATCTTAGCATCGGGCCGGAGCAAGTGCGAGCGATCCCGGCTGTCGTTAACAAGTCAAGATGTCCGGTTTGATTAACACGTGATCTGTCCGGTTTGGGTTTAGGCGGCGTGAGCCGCCTTCTTCTTCGATTTGAGAATATGAACCGCCGTCGGCGCGGTGGG
>JBEKRO010000031.1:0-60280 GCA_049518655.1 Bryobacteraceae bacterium
CCCATCGTTTCGCAAATTGCCGAGGTGCTGAACAGCGTCCCAAACAGGGTCGCGTTAGTTGGACATTCCGATTCGATCCCTATTCACAACAAACGCTTCCAGAACAATTGGGAGCTGTCGGCGGCGCGCAGCGTAAACCTGCTGGAGGTACTCAGCAGCCGCTACGGTATACCCGAGTCGCGACTCTCAATCCAGAGCTACGGGTCTAACGACCCCAAGGATTCCAACGACACCGAGGCCGGACGGGCTGAAAATCGGCGTGTTGAGATTCTGCTGCTCGAGGAATCCGCTCCGTAGAATTACCCGCCTGTTTGCTATCGTGATCTTTGAGCAGTGTATCCATAAGGCAAGTCTTAGACATTCCTCACGAAGGCGCGCTGGGCCTGTTATCTCTAGGAGCATTGGTTTATCGCCTGGATCCCGGCGTAGTCCCGTTCCGCAAAGCAACCGAATGCAAAATTCACGTCAGCGGTGGCGAGTTCAACGTCGCGGCCAATCTCGCTAACTGCTTCGGCGTGCCCACTGGCATCGCCGCGGCAATGGTCGGCTATCCCATTGGCGACTTGATAGCCGAACGCGTCCGGGCCATGGGTGTTCAGCCCTTCTACAAGCGGTTCGATCACAACGGCGTCACGGGCCCGAACATGGCGACGGTGTACAGCGATCGCGGATTCGGCGTGCGGCCGCCGGTCGTGTTTTACAATCGGGCGAACGAAGCCGGAGCGATGCTAAAGCCTGGCGACTTCGATTGGAAGGGCATTTTCGCGCGTGGAGTACGCTGGCTCCACAGTGGCGGCATTTTCGCCGCGCTTTCCCCCACCACCGGCGATCTGATCCTGGAAGCCATGCAAGCCGCCAAGGCCGCCGGCGCTGTGGTCTCGTTCGATCTCAACTTTCGCGAGAAGCTTTGGAACATGTGGGGCGGCGCCGATCGCGCCTTGAACGTTTTGCGCCGCATCGTCCAAAACGTCGACGTGCTGGTAGGCAACGAAGAAGACCTGCAGAAGGGGCTGGGATTGGCCGGAGTGGCCGAAGCCGTCAAAACCTATCCGCAACTGAAGATCGTAGCCACCAGTCTGCGCGAAGTACATTCGGCCAACCGGCACACCTGGAGTGCGACTGCTTGGATAGACGGCCAGACTTATTCGGCGCCGAAATGCGAGTTGGATGTCTACGATCGCGTGGGCGGCGGAGATGGATTCTCCGCCGGGTTCTTTTATGGATTACTGACGGGCGAATCTCCCGAGGATGCTCTCAAGCTGGGCTGGGCGCATGGAGCCTTGATAACCACGTTCCCCGGAGACACCACGATGGCCACCTTGGAACAAGTGCGTGCGTTTGCAAAGGGCGGCTCGGCTCGCATTCAGCGTTAAACTTGTTTAGAAACGGTTTTGAAAAAGGTATTCTGAGAGCAGTGCTGCAGAGCGCCATTTTCTTCGAGACACCCGAGGAGATATTCACGCGAGTTTTCGGCGAGCTGAAGCCTCGCACCCGCGTTCCAGCCGTTCGCCTGACATTTTGCAAGTTCGCCAACGCCAACAGCTCGGTGCGATGGGACGAGAGTGGCATGGAATTCCGCATTACCGACGTCTTGGAGGGCGCGCCCGCCGCGATCCTGGAATCGCTGGCGCATATTCTGATGTCCAAGCTTTTGCGCCGGCCCGCGCCCCGAACTCACGCCGAGCGCTATCGCCGGTATCTCAATCGCAAGGAGATGCGCCGCAGCCTTCAATTGGTGAAACAGACCCGCGGGCGCAAGTTCGTTTCGGGCCCGCAAGGCGATGCCTACCATCTCCAAGAAATGTTCGAGCAACTGAATCAGGCTCACTTTCATGGGCTGATGGCGCAGCCGCTGCTGGGCTGGAGCCGCCAGCCGTCGCGCGTGATGCTGGGGCATTACGATCCCTCGCACAACGCAATCATCTTGAGCCGCCTACTGGACCGCCCCAGCGTTCCGCGGCTGGCGGTGGAATACATCTTGTTTCACGAGATGCTTCACTTGCGTTTTCCGGTCGAACATCGCGGCGCGCGGCGCTGTGTACACACCCGTGAATTTAAGGAAGCCGAGAAACAATTCCCCTTGCTGAAAGAAGCCAAGCAGCTCCTGAAGACCGTTTGCTCAATATAGCTGAATCCCCTCGTTTTTTAATTGAATTCACAAATCGCCGGGGCAATTAAAGTGACGTGCGGCTTACAACGGAAACAATTCTAAACTTTCGGAAACCCGAACATCGCTGGCCGGCGGTACGGAACATACTGCCTTTCCTTCCAGGCAGATCCGGTGTATCATTTCAGGTGTTTGGTATGAACGCCGAGAGAACTGTTGGTGTTGCCTTCGACCGGAGTGCGGCTGCCGACCTTTGGCGCAACACCATCTCCCAAATTCCCACTGTCTTCGGAAGGTTGGTCTATCTGGCGTCGCTGCGTAACCCCAACAATGGCGCTTACGAGCATCACGGGCTATCGTTGGTGTTTGGCGAAGATGAAGCAAACAAAGCGCTGAAGAACAGTCATGCCGCGGTATTCGCCGAGTGGCTCTCTTTCAACATCGAGCAGCAGAAAGCGGACCTGGATCTTTACATCACGGGCCTGTTCGAAGACAAACGTGTGGTGGTAGAAACCTGGATCCGGCTTACGCCCTACCGGAACCTGCTTCCGGTTTCGGTCCGAGGCGTGGAGAGACGTCTTTACATCGCCGACTTTACCGCGCTGCTGGAGATGTTCAAAGCCGCGCACGGCGTCGCCGCCCCTGATCCAGACGCATAGCGATCCCGGAAACTTGTCCGATCAAGTCGATGTCATTGGGATATTTGTAAACCTGCGGGCTACAGGTGGACAACGGATGCGGGATCACGATCAATTGGTCCGCGTTCAGGCTCGCCCAGCCACAGATAAAGCCCTGGCGATGCTCGAAAAAGTAGATCGGGCGTTCGAACTCGGTGTTCCAACCGGAATTTGCGATCTTCTGTTGCGTCTCATCGATGGAAACAAAAGTTCCCGGCTGCAACAGGGGATGCATGAACCAATCGTCGGTACCAATCAGAGCGTAGCGCTGTTCCTTAAGATTCAGCGACTCAAGAAACAGGAGCGGCAGTTTACCCCAGCGCTGAACCATGCGAGTAAGATAGGTGGTGCGGCGAGGGTCGAGACCGGGATCGAGCGACAGAGGCAGCAGCACTTCACCGGAAACGCCACCGCGAGCGCCTTCGCTATGAAAGGAAAGTATGTGCGTTTGCGGCACCTCGACGCAGGAGGCATCGGCAGGCAGGCTGCCGAGCGAGATCCCGTACCATTCAAGAACTTCTTGAAAATCAAGGCGATAGATCGCACACAGCGAGTACAGTTTGTGGATCGTAGGAACTAAGTTGCGATTCTCAATCTCCGACACGCGGTTGATGAGGACGGCAAAATCGTCGTTGTGGTATTTGTCCGCGATTTTGAGGCTGGCCTGCTCCACGTCCCGGACTCGTAAACTAAGCCGTTCTCGGATGCGCCGTAGTTTCTGTCCAGGGTCCTCCATGATATGATGCTTTCCCGGCGCCTACAGGAAACGCCTGAGATTGCGGTTTCAAGATCGAGCACTTTCGTAAGACGATCTACAGGGTCGAATTATATCCGTCACAGCAACAAAGAGCAAGGCAAGAAGGAATCTTTTGTTCGGTTTTCCGAACAGCAGCCGACATTACAACGGTTTATGGCAAGCAAAATGGCGCTTGCAACGGCCCTTGTGATCGGTTTTGAGAAAAACCTCGTAAAACCGGAACGGCCGGCGGGAAGTTGAATAGCGTGGCAGTGGACGAGCAGCGGGGTGAGGAGCCATGAAAGTGCAGCGTGCAGGTATCCAGGGCGAACTAGGCGCCTTCAGCCAGGAAGCAGCCCGCCAACTCTTGGGCCCCCGGGTGGAGGTGGCCCCTTACCCCACATTCGAATCTGTTTTCGCGGCGCTGTGCACCGGGAAGATCGACGCCGCGGTGATTCCGATGGAGAACACGCTGGCCGGGTCGGTCCACGAGAATTACGATCACCTCTTGCATTTCGATGTCCGGATCGCCGCGGAGACCAATGTGCGCATTGTCCATAACCTGATCGCGCCGCCCGGCGTCCGCTTCAAGGATTTGCGCAAGGTGTATTCGCACCCGGTAGCCTTGGACCAGTGCCACAAATTCTTCGCCCGATACCCGAAACTGAAGCGCGTCCCTTTCTACGACACCGCTGGCAGCGTCAAGATGGTGATGGAGCAGCGTGGGCCGGATGCCGCCGCCATCGCCTCCGATGTAGCCGCGGGCATTTATGGCGGAACGATCCTCAAGCGTTCGATTGAGGACGACCGGCAAAATTTCACGCGTTTCTTTTTGCTGTATTCATCGAAGAAGATCCCGGCCCAAAAGCGCGCCAAGGAATGGAAAACTTCGTTGGTCTTCACGACACGCAACATTCCTGGCGCTCTATTCCGCGGCTTGAGCGCGTTTGCACTGCGCGATCTGAACCTGACTAAGATCGAATCCCGGCCGCTGCGGGGGAAGCCGTGGGAATACTTGTTTTACTTGGATTTCTTGGGCCGTGAAAACGATCCACGAGTGCAGAACGCGCTGCGGCACCTGGGTGAGATCGCGGATTTTCTGCGGGTGCTGGGGAGTTATCCGCCGGGGCGATAATGCGCGATTCATCGCACTGATCGGGTAAAATTACTGCAACCCCTCATATGCCGCTTCCCGCAGGCAACAAACTCGGCCCCTACGAGATCCTCGCGCCCATCGGCGCGGGCGGTATGGGCGAGGTCTACAAAGCCCGCGATACTCGCCTGAACCGCACCGTGGCTATCAAGGTATCGAAAGAACAGTTCACGGATCGTTTCGAGCGCGAGGCGCTACTGGTCGCATCGCTGAATCACCCCTATATCTGCCAGCTCTACGACGTCGGCCCGAATTACCTGGTCTTCGAGTACATCGATGGCACGCTACCCGAAGGTCCCATGCCGGCCGCGGAGGCCCTGCGAATTGCGGTGCAGATCGTCGAAGCTCTGGAAGAGGCGCACCGGTACGGCATCGTCCACAGAGATCTGAAGCCCGCCAACATCCTGCTCACCGCGCACGGCGTGAAGGTGCTGGATTTTGGGTTGGCGAAGCAGAGCCGCGAAGGGCAGAAAGCGGACGACGAAACGCAAACCTCGGAGCTCACCCGCGCGGGCGGGGTGATGGGGACGCCGGCCTACATGGCGCGCCGGAGCAATGGCAAGGCAAGGCCGCCGACGCGCGATCGGACATTTACGCCTTCGGCTGCGTGTTGTACGAGCTGCTGACCGGCGCGCGCGCCGGCCGCGAACGAACGCCTTTGAAACCAGCGGCACTCGAAGCAATAGTGCGCCGATGTCTGGCGGACGATCCGGCCAAGCGTTTCCAATCCGCCGCCGAGCTCAAGACGGCGCTGGCGGGAGCGGCGAAAGGCAAGGGCCGCGTGAGGTGGTATGCAGTTTCGGCCGCCGTCTTGGTCTTGCTCGCAGCCGGTGCCACGCTCTTTTGGCAACAACGCGCGCAAGCCAAGCCCAAGCTCACCGATCAGGATGTGCTGGTGGTGGCGGACTTTGACAATAAGACCGGCGATCCGGTTTTCGACACAGCTCTGAAGCAAGCGCTGGCGTTTCAACTCCAACAATCGCCGTTCCTCAAGGCCATGGACGAGGCGGAAGTCCGTCAGACCATGAAGCTGTCGGGCCGCCCGCCCGACGCCCGCGTCACCGGCGAGATCGCGCGCGATATCTGCATCCGGGAGGGCCAGAAAGCCACGCTTGAGGGTTCCATCGCGCAACTCGGCTCCCGCTATTTGATCGCGCTTCAGGCGGTCAATTGTCAAACGGGGGAGACCTTCGCCCGCGAGGAGACGGAAGCCAGCGGCAAAGAGCACGTGC
The DNA here is from genome assembly GCA_049518655.1 of Bryobacteraceae bacterium. GTDB lineage: Bacteria > Acidobacteriota > Terriglobia > Bryobacterales > Bryobacteraceae > Palsa-89. The sequence continues at coordinate 5,906 of JBEKRO010000031.1, forward strand.
TGGAGGCACTCGGCAAGGCCACTAATTCGATGCGCGCCAAACTCGGAGAATCGCTCAGCAGCATACAAGGGGAGAACCGCGCCTATCAACAAGCGCTCACCACCAACTCTCTGGAAGCCCTTCAGGCGTTTTACATGGGTGACGAGGAATGGAGCAGGACTGGGAACCGGCAAGCCGCCATCCCCTATTACCGGCATGCCAGCGAGCTCGACCCCAATTTTGCACTCGCCTTTGCGGTGCTTGGATTGCAGCAATTCTATGCAGGCGATGCGGCGGAGGGGAAAGAAGCTATCGAGAAAGCCTATGCATTAAAGGATCGCGTCAGCGAGCGCGAGCGCTTGTTTATTGAGGATGAGCGCTACAACGTTCTTGGCGACGAAAAGAAAACCCGGGAGTTCAATGAACTGCTCGCCCGAAGATATCCTCGAGACCCCATTTTTCATTCAAACTTGGCGAGCGATCACCTCTCGGCGGGTGAGCCAGAGAAAGCGCTGCTGGAGGCCCTGGCGGCGATCCGGAACGGCCCCAGGATCATCGCCGGCTACATGACTGCGAGCTACGCATTGCTGGAACTGAATCGGCTCGACGAAGCGAAGGCCATACTGCAAAAAGCTATCTCGAACGGATTCGACGGTCCCGCCATTCACGCATTACTCCTCGAAATGGGCTACGCCCAAGGCGATGGGCAGGTCCAGCAGCGGGAAGCTGAGTGGCTCGCGAATCACCAGGGGGGCAAGTGCGTTAGCCGAGCAGGCGAACAACGCAGCCGCGCTCGGGCACTCCAGGCAAGCGGCGGAGTTGTTCCGCCAGAGCGCGGACTTGGCGCGCCAGCATCCGTCCGAGGCCGATCCACAGGAAATTCTCACAAGGGTTGCGACTGCCGACGCACTGTTCGGAAAGTGTGCTCCTCATGGCTCGCACGGACCGCCCATCGTCATGGCGCTATGCGACGCCGCGGCAGCGAAGAAGTTTGACGAGCAGCAATCCGCGAACGGGTTTGTGCCGATCAAGGGACCGGAGGCCTATATCCGCGGATTGACGATGCTCGCGGGCGGTCAAGCCCCGGAGGCGGGAAGCGTGTTTTCGCAGATGGTCGAACGCAAGGCCGCCAATTAGGGGCCCGAGGACGCCGCAGCGCAAGTCGGCCTGGCACGTGCAGCGAAGATAATGGGCGATTCGGCGCGCGCCAAGCAAACCTACGAGCAGTTTTTCGCGTTCTGGAAGGACGCCGATCCGGATGTTCCTCTGCTGCTCCAGGCCCGCAAAGAATATGCGGCCTTGAAATGATCTCCCGCGCCCGGGGTCATGCCTGCTTTTGTCTGGGTCGCTCGGCCATGCAGGAGAACCGCGCCTTCAGAACACGGTGGCATTAGCGCGCGTTATTCACCCAGAGTAGAATTGGTGCTGGTACAACCAGGACCGGGCATCGAAGTGATAGGTAGAGAATTTGCAAGATCCGGCTAAGGAGCACCAGCATGCGAGATCGTAGGGAGTTTATCAAGAACGTAGCGGGCGCGGCGGCTGGAACGCTTCTAGCAGGCCGCGGCATCATGGAAGGCGCCCCCCAAGCGCCGCAGGCGGACGCTCCGGTGGCCCGGCGGGAAGTGCGCGTGGGCGGGAAGCGCGTCAAGGTAGTGGATGTGCATGCGCACGCCGCCATCGCCGAGGTTGCGGAGGTGGTGAAGGGTACGCCGCTGGAGCGCTACGCACGCGGGGGCGGCCGGGCACTGGGACCGGAACGCATTCGCGAGCTGGATAAGCGCGGCATTGACTTGCAGGCGCTGGACATCAACACCTTTTGGTGGTATGCGGCAGATCGCGATCTGGCCACCAAGATCGTGCAGGTGCAAGACGAGGGTCTATCGAAATGGTGCGCGGCCCACCCGGACCGCTTCGTGGCGTTCACTTCGCCCGCGCTGCAATTTCCCGATCTTGCTGCGCAGCAAGCCGAACATGCCGTCAAGGATTTGGGAATGCGCGGCGTTGCGATTGGCGGGCATGTAGCAGGCGAGCCGCTGTCGCTCGCAAAGTTCGATCCCTTCTGGGCCAAGGTGCAGGAGCTGGGAGTAATGGTGTTCATGCATCCCAATAACGCCGAGAACGTGGCCAAGATGGATGCGTTCTCAGGCGCGGGCGATTTGGGAAACATCATCGGAAATCCGCTAGAGACGGAACTCTTCTTGACGCACCTGATCTTCGAGGGGACCCTGGACCGTTTCCCGGGGCTCAAAGTTTGCGGCGCGCACGCGGGCGGCTTTCTGCCTTCCTACCTCGGACGCACCGATGTAGCTTGCGACGTGCGACCGAACGCTAAGTGCGTGAATAAGAAACATCCGCGGGAATATCTGCACGACCAGATCCTGGCCGATTCGATGATTTTCTCAGCGGAAGGCATCCGCCACCTGGTGGCGGAGATGGGGCCCACCCAAGTGGTGTACGGGACAGACATACCTCTGGTCTGGCCGGACACCATTGACGTGATTCTTCAGGCGGAAATTCCCGACGCGCAGAAAGAAGCGATCCTCGGCGGCAATATGGTGAAGCTGCTGAAGCTGTGATGCTGCGTGTCGCCAGCCGTTTTTCAGCGGCCCTTTTCAGCCTCGCGACGCCAGGCGAAATATCCGTCCAACACCTCCAGCTTCTGGAGATTGGGCACGTCCACGGCTTTGGACGAATCGGTCAGGTTCATCACTTGCGCGCTGGTGTTGGTGAAAGCAGGCCAGTGAGGCAGACCACTTCCATTGGGATCTCCGGACTTGGCGAAGTTCACCCAGTAGGAAGAAACCACGTCCGATACCGCGCGATCGGCTTCTGAGGGAGGCATTGTGGCGGAAAAGTTGCCAAAGACGTAGGCGATCTCGCCTGTATGGGCCGCGCCCCAATCCTTGAACTGTGGCGCGCTGGGATAGGGCGGCCGATGGCTGAAATAGTAGACAAACGCCTTGCCCTTGCCGGTTTTCGCCTGCAGCCGCGCCCAGGTCCAAGTGGGCCACGCAAAACTAGCATCGCGGAACATGTCGCGGGAGGAGCGGAGCGCCTGGGCATCGGAGGCGCCAGGATAGGCGGCAAGAATCTTGTCCGCGTATTCGCCATAACCGGAACGAATGGTTTTCTGATACGCATCAGCCTTGGCGAATGGGACAAAGAACGCGCCCTCGTCGGAATTGGTGCCGATCAAGACGGCTGTGTCGTTGTAGCGCTTTGCTTCATAGAGCTTGTACTGATCGCCGAGCAGCACATAGCCGTCGAAGATGGGCCATGCGCGACTCAAGCCGGCAGGGGAAGCTTTCAAGACTTCTTCAGCGGACCGCTTCCGTCCGTCCGCAATCGAAGCCGCACCGAGCTTCGCCAGGAAAGCCGTGCCGTTCTTCTCGGCTGTGACCAACGAGTCCATGTTCTCGCCACCTTCGTTGCCGGCCTGGCGCTCGGGCCCGAAGTTTCCCCCGCTCTCGGAAATAGCGCCCCGGAACAGACCCTTCGCCAGCGGAGACGCCGACAGCATACTCACGGAAATTCCTCCGGCCGACTCACCGAAAATAGTGACGCGGCTCGGATCGCCGCCAAAGGCAGCGATGTTGCGCTTCACCCACTGCAGGCCGGCGATCTGGTCCATCAGTCCATAGTTGCCGGAATGACCGCCCTGCTCGGCGCTCAGTTGCGGATGCGCCAGGAAACCGAACGCGCCCAGCCGGTACGCTACGCTGACCAGCACCACGCCCCTCTTGGCAAGATAGGTGCCGTCGTAGAGGCTGACTGAAGTTCCGCCAGCGTTGAAGGCTCCGCCGTAGATCCACACCATTACCGGCAACCGTTCTTTGGCCGACTTGGCCGGCGTCCAAACGTTGAGGTACAGGCAATCCTCGTTCGTGGTGACGGCTTCCATTCCGAGATCCGCGTTCACGTAGGGCACCTGCATGCACGCCGGTGCAAACTTGTCCGCTGTGCGGACTCCCGTCCATGCCACTGGCGGCTCGGGCGCTCGCCACCGCAAATCGCCGACGGGCGGCGCCGCAAACGGGATGCCTTTGTAGACCGTGATGTCATCTTTCGTGACGCCCTGCACTAGACCCGCTTGGGTACGCGCGGGCTTTGGCGTGTCCGCCACCAATGCAGATCCGAACACCATCGCAGCCCAGATCAATGCGACAGTTCCGCGAGTTCTCATCTTGTTTCCTTTCGGCGACATGGCTACAGGTCGTCGCCGCCATTTAGTCTAATCCATCGGCACGGACCGGTGGAGGGCTTATCGGCTGCTGCGGACCGGCAGACGTCGCGCTTCGTGGCCGGCTCCACGCGCGCACTGGCAACGCTGGATCATCTGGGCGAGAGCGTCACTTCGCTCGAAGAGGCTGAGCAATCGCGCGACTCTTACTTAGCGGCGCTGCATCAGATCGCGAAGCTCAACCTGCACGGCACGGTGTCTCTCAAACTCGGTCTCATCGCGGCGGCTTGGCCGTTACCCGACAAATTACGCGGAGCCTAACAAGTTGCAAGGCAAGCAATGCGGTGTGAAAATGCATCCATGGCCGAGCCGCGTGCAATTCTGTTCGTTTGCACCGGCAACACCTGCCGAAGCGTAATGGCCGAGTACCTGGCCAGACGTCGCTATGCCAATTCAACCCAATTTGAATCAGCCGGTATCAGGCTGGTGCCATCGGAGAGGCCGGATAATGCCGCCGAGAATTTGCGCTCCAACTTCGGAATTGATGCATCAGCGCATATACCGAGGGACCTTCAAGGCCTGGGCCTTTGGACCTTCGACCTAATCGTCGCCATTGTCGACCCTGGCAGCGCCCGAATCTATGAGGAACTCAAAAGACGGGGAGTGCCCGCCGAGATGCTGGTCCGCTGGAAGGTTGAAGATCCCTTTGGTGACGATCCTGGGGACTACACGCGCTGTGCTCTGGCCTTACAGAAGCTTCTTCGCACGTTGCCAGTTGCCGCACCACGGAGTTGAATCCTGTTCCGTCAGTTGCTCGGAGCGGCTCAGCCCGAAAATCACGACGCTTTCAGATGGAGGCATAGTCGGCGACTCGTGGCGGTGATCTGCGCGGACAAATTCGGACGTCACGGCCGAGGCCTTAACGCACAATTCATCGAACAACGCCACGGAACCTAGTATTCTAGTGGATGAGTGCTCCGCAGCCTGCTCTTGGTGCTTTCCCGCCAGCCGTGGCTTCGTCACTGGATGGAAACCTCACCCGCCGCCGACCGGCTGACGTCGCGTTTCGTGGCCGGCTCAACACTGGAACGTGAAGTCGCGGTTTGCCGGCAGTTGAACGCCGGCGGATACTTGGCCACGCTGGATCATCTGGGCGAGAGCGTGTCTTCGCTCGAAGAGGCGGAGCAATCGCGCGACGCTTGTCTAGCGGCGCTGGAGCAGATCGCGAAGCTCAAGCTGGAAGCAACCGTGTCCGTCAAACTCACGCAGCTGGGCTTGGATTTCTCCGAACAGGAGTGCCGGGCCAATGTCGAGTGCCTGGTGGCGCGCGCCAAATCGATGGCGGCGAGGGTGGAACTGGATATGGAATCGAGCGCATATGTCGACCGGACGATCACACTGGTGTCCGATCTTCACGCCCGGTACGGCAGCGTTCGCGCGGTGATTCAAGCCTATTTGCACCGAAGCGAAAGCGATGTTCAAAACTTGTGCCGGCAATCGATTCCCATCCGGCTGGTCAAGGGTGCGTATCGCGAACAGGCGGACGTAGCGTTCCCCCGCAAGAAAGACGTGGATACCAACTACGTGCGTTTGATGTTCGAATTGTTCGATCATGGAACGTATCCGGCCATTGCAACGCACGATGAAAACATTCTAGACCGTGCCTTAGGATATATTCGGGAACGAAACATCGCGGCGGATCGTTTTGAGTTTCAGATGTTGTATGGCGTCCGTCGCGACCTGCAGCGTCGCTTGGTGGCGGCTGGTTACCGTTTGAGGCTCTATGTTCCGTATGGCAATGCGTGGTATCCCTATTTTATGAGGAGACTGGCGGAGCGTCCGGCTAACGTTATATTTTTGGCCCGCAATCTGCTGAAGAGCTAATGGCGAGCCGATAAAGATCACATGACACGCGCTAACTGTTTTGCGCGTGGACCCAAAAGCGGGAACCCGGAGCACGCGAAAGGAATCCAATGATCATGAAGTATTGGGGCTTTTTGCTACTGAAGCTGGTAGCCGGAGCTGTAGTGATGCGTTTCGTCTGGTCCGCTATCGTGGTGAGCTTCCGCGGCGCCGTGACATCCGGCTTCGAACAGAAGCCGTTCGGTCACGATCTTGGCTTTACCAGTGCAATGCTCCTATTCTTCCTGGCTTGCTTCGGCGTGATGCACCTCATTATCTGGGACCAGCGCTATCGCTGCCGCACCTGCTTGCGCCGGCTCCGCATGCCCGTGAGCGCGGGATCCTGGCCCAACATGCTGCTGTTCGGACAGCCGCGCACCGAGTACATCTGCTTGTACGGCCACGGCACGCTCAAAGTGCCCGAGTTCCGCGTCACTACCAAGAGTCCGGATTGGGAAAGTCACGACGACGATATCTGGAAGGAATTGGAATCGCTCGAGGAAAGTAAACGGTGAATGGCCGAGTCCCGCGGTTGGTCGCGGGCGCCGCGGTGCTTTTAATCCTGGTGGTTCTGGGCGTGCTTTTGGTACCCCCGTACGCGGCAAATTGGCGCTTGCAGAGTTACGTCAATAATTTAGCCGATGATCCCACAACAGCGAAAAAACCTGTCGAAGTAGTGCGGGCACAGGTGCTCAACAAGGCTGCCAGTTTGGGTTTGCCCCTCCACGGCGAAGATGTCCAGGTAGGGATTGCCGACGGCGCCGTTCATATCGACGTTCTTTACATCGTGCACGTAGATCTCGCAGGCTACGCGGTGGACTTGCACTTCCGGCCGGAAGCGGGAAGCTAAACGCTATTCCTTTTTCCTAAACTGTCCAAACGGATGTCTCGGCCGGCTCAAATTCCTCGATCGCGACAGAAAGAACCTGGACGCGCTGTCCTTCTCGCAATTGCTGCAAAAGAGCCAGCCGGCGATTCTTAAAGCGGACGGCGTCACGGTACGTGTTCACTTCGGCCGTGGTTTCCACAAACTGCACTTCCTCTATTTCGCCGATACCGAGCTCGCGCTGCAAGTTCTTGGGAATGTTCCGCAGAACCAAGCGCGCGCCGGGCGGAATGCAGACCGCGGGAACTCGCTTTTCCGCCTCCCACTTCGGATTGCACCCTACAAACCACGCCTTCACTTTCGACCACAAGGAGCCGTGAGCGCCCCGGCTCGCCGAGACTAGCGGAGCTAGATCCCTCGGAGATGCCAATCCGAGCGAACCCGCACCGAACCTGTGAACGACCAATTCCTCGCCATCGGTTGCAAGCCGATTGGGATACGTATGCAGCGAATAATCACACATCGTGTTGCTTCTCCCGTTCCGTGAGACGCTTTCGACATACGTTTGACGCGCGCGGTAACGGTTACTCGGCAGCTGGATCAGATCCCAAGCGGGCGTAAACTGGAACTATGGAACAAGCGACATTCGGAGCTGGCTGTTTCTGGGGAGTGGAAGCGGCGTTTCGCCAAATCAAAGGCGTGACTGGCACGGCCGTGGGATACATGGGCGGCACTCTCGACAATCCTACGTATCACGACGTCTGCACCGATCGAACGGGACACGCCGAAGTAGTTCACGTCGAGTTCGACCCGGCGCAAGTTTCCTATCAGGAGCTGCTAAAAGTCTTTTGGGACAATCACGACCCTACCACGCTCAACCGGCAGGGGCCGGATGTCGGCACACAATATCGCTCGGCGATCTTTTACTACACGCCCGAGCAGGAGAGCATTGCAAAAGTTTCCAAGCAGGAGCTCAGCGACTCCCGGAAGTATCGCAGACCGATCGTAACGGAAATTGTTCCTGCGGCGGAATTCTGGCGCGCCGAAGATTACCATCAGCAGTACCTGGAAAAACGAGGATTGGCGCACTGCCGAATATAAGCTCGTTGGTTGCGCGCGCTTCGGTAAAAACTAAACCCGCCCCATCCCAAAGGGATGAGGCGGGCATCGGATAGCCCTCGGAGGAGTGAGCTAGTTCCTTAAGTAGTTTCGCTCTTCTCGTACTAAGTTGCAACCGAATTCTAGCGTGGACTCGCTGCAAAGGTAAGGTGAATCACCTAGACCTAACGGCCAAAGAGGGCTTCCACCGCACCAACGACTATGCACATCACTGCAAACCCCACCGTTCCGTATTGAATCCAGGATCGAGTGGCACGAATGATCAGGATTCCTGTATCGTCCGGCCAGAAGGGCGCCGCAGCCGGTAGTTTGGCACTAACTCTCTCATTACAGGATAGTTGTTGCTCTGTTTCGGCCGCAGTCGTCGGCCTCGACACAGTGCTAGTGGATTCCTCGGGCGGTTCGAAAACCAGCCGCGGTGCAGGACTATCCGAGAGTTGCTCCAAGCCATTTATCTTGGAGCAGCGCCTGAAAACGCCGAATAGGAAATTAGTGCTTTTGTACTGGTACCAGGGTAGGAGAAGTACTAATCTAAGGGGGGGATCTACGTCAATTCAGCCGTGCGCTTCTTGCCGTACAAGAAGTAAATGAACAGCCCAATAATCAGCCAAACGAAGAATCGCAGCCATGTTTCGAGCGGCAGGCTAAGCATCAGAACCATGCAGCAGAAGATCGAGATTCCAGGCAAGAGTGGAACTAAGGGCACACGAAAGCCTCGCGGACGCTCCGGCTGTTTCTTACGCAGCACGATCACACCCGCTGAGACAAGAATGAACGCGAAAAGTGTTCCGATATTCGAGAGGTCGGCGAACCAGCTCACGTCGAAGATGCCGGCTGGAATTCCCACCACGAAGCCAGCCACCCAGGTGCTGACGTGCGGCGTGCTGTAGCGCGGGTGGACGCGCGAGAAGATACCGGGCAGCAGGCGGTCGCGCGACATGGCGAACCAGATGCGCGCCTGCCCGTATTGGAAGACGAGCAGCGACGACAGCATCCCGAGCAATGCTCCAGCAGTGACGATCAACCGCAGCCGGTTCATGCCGATCATCTTGAGCGCGTTCGCGACGGGCGCATCGTTGTTCAACGTGGTCCAGTTGGCGATGCCGGTGAGCACCAGCGCCACCGAACCATAGAGCAGCGCGCAGACTAAGAGCGTCGCGAAGATGCCGATCGGCATATCGCGCTGGGGACGTCCGCATTCCTCGGCGGCTGTCGAGACCGAATCGAATCCGATGTAGGTGAAGAAAACGATGGCGCCGCCCGACAACACGCCCGAATAACCGTTGGGCATGAACGGATGCCAGTTGCCAGTGTTCACCGCGTGCGCGGCGCCGAACACGAACAACAAGATGGCGACGATCTTGATCAGCACCATGGTGTTATTCGTCTGGGCGCTTTCGCGGACACCACGCACCAGCACGTAACTCAACACCAATAGCACAATAAACGCGGGCAGATTGAACCACGCGCCGGTGCGCTGGCCTTCTTCAAAGATAGGCTGCGAGAGCTGCTGCGGCAGATGGAAATGGAACAGGTTGTCGAGCAGATCGTTCAAGTAGGCCGAGAATCCCACCGCCACGCTCATGTTGGAGAACGCGTATTCGAGGATTAAGTCCCAGCCGATGATCCACGCGAAAATTTCGCCCAGCGTCGCGTAAGAATAGGTGTAGGCGCTGCCCGCAATGGGAATCATCGAAGCCAGCTCGGCGTAGCAGATGGCGGCGAATCCACAAGCGATGGCTACCAGGACGAAGGACACCGAGATGGCCGGACCCGCGCCCAGCCGTCCGCTCATGGTAGTTGCGTTACCGCCGTTCAGCAGCAGATCGAGAACAGGCGCCTTGAAAATAGATTTGGCCAGGAAATGCTCGCCCGCGGCTGCAGTTCCGGTGACCGTGAAAATACCAGACCCGATGACCGCTCCCACGCCCAGCGCAATGAGGCTCCAAACACCCAGCGACTTTTTCAGCCGCCGGTCAGGCTCTTCGGAAGCCGCGATGAGGGCATCGATGCTCTTGGTGCGAAGGAGCTGATTCATCGGAGGAAAACGCTAGATCACTAGCGCTTCCTCTGGCCCTTGGACATCTTGGTGACTTTTTTCTTCATGGAGCCACGAGCGACTCCGGATGCCCGCCTCGGCTTGGGAGCCGCTTTCTTGCGGGCTGCGCGCTTGATTTTCTTGCGCTCTGCTCTGTCTGCAATGGACTTTGTATTCATTCTTTTTGAGTGTTCAATCCTCTTGGATTCCTGCGTACTTCTCCACCAGCTTCTTCAAACCGTAGCCGGGAAAGCTTACCGTGAGCTTAGCATCCTCGCCATCGCCTTCGCGACGCAGCACCGTTCCGCGGCCATATTTGGGATGCCGGATCATCGCGCCAGCGCGAAATCCACGGCTGCGGCCAGAAGCAGGACGAACGGTCTGCGGCGCGGGAGAGGGCTTGGGTGTTGGCGGCGTGGCTGGTGGCTGGTGGCTGGTGGTTTGTGAAGGAGCGGGTATGTTTCCACGCTCGTTGAAAAACTGCTGGATGTTCTCCACCGAGTTGTAGGTTTTGCCGGTGTAGAGATTGCGCTTGGCTGTTTCGCGAACTTCGTACTGTTCGGCGAAGAGATCCACTTGCGGCGCACGTTGCACGGTACTTTGCCGCGATTGGCCAAGGTCTTCCACCAGCGTACGCGGAACTTCGCGCAGGAATCGCGAGGGGATGGTGGCTTCCTGCTGGCCGCCACCGAAGCGACGTCGATAGCGCGCCGATGTCAGAAACAGCCGCTTCTCGGAGCGAGTCATGCCGACGTAGCAGAGACGCCGTTCTTCTTCCATGGCGGCTTTCGAATCGAGTGCGCGAATGTGGGGGAAGAGTCCCTCCTCCATTCCGGCCAGGAAGACGATCGGAAATTCGAGGCCTTTGGCGTTGTGCAGCGTCAGCAGTGAGACGGGGGCGCGCTCGTCCAGATTGTCGGTATCGGAAACCAGCGCAGCATGATCCAGGAACTCCGCGATGTTCTCGCCGCGCTCGGCGGCTTCCGACGCAGCGTTCACCAATTCGTTCAAGTTACCCAGGCGCGATTCCGCTTCCGGATCGTTGTCGGCTTCGAGCATTCTGGCGTAGCCGGTGCGTTCGAGGATTTGCCGCAGCAGGTCGTCTACTTTACCTTCAGCGGCAGCGCTCCCCAGTTCCTCCATCATGCCTTTGAAGGTGCGGAGAGCCGATTCGGCGCGCGCCGGGAAAAGGCCTTCCTCCAGCATGCGGCCGATGGCCGACCACACGCTCAGCTCATGCTGCAATCCATACTGCTCGATCTGCTCGATGGTGCTCTTACCGATTCCGCGCGCGGGCGTGTTGATGATACGCAGCATGGCGACGGAGTCCTGCGGGCTGATCACGGCCTTGAGATACGACAGCGCATCTTTCACTTCGGCGCGCTGGTAGAAGCTGAAGCCGCCCAGAACCACGTAATCGCGGTTGTAGCGGCGTAGCGCTTCTTCGATCTGCCGCGACTGGAAGTTGGTGCGATAAAGCACGGCCGCACGATCGCCGGGATTAGCCAAGAGCAGTTTGTCGATCATGTCGGCGATGAAGAGCGCTTCCTGCTCACCGTCGAAGGCTTCGAACCGTCCGATCTTTTCGCCCGCCCCAGCTTCGGTCCACAGCCATTTGCCTTTTCGCTCGGTATTGTTGGCAACCACCGCGCTGGCGGCTTCGAGTATGTTCTTGGTGGACCGGTAGTTCTGCTCCAGCCGGATCACCGTGGCGTTCGGGAAGTCGTGCTCGAAGTCGAGAATGTTGCGGATGTCGGCCCCGCGCCAGCCGTAAATCGATTGATCTTCGTCGCCCACCACACAAATGTTTTTGTGTCCCTCCGTGAGCAGGCGCATCAGCTCATACTGGCTGCGATTGGTGTCCTGATATTCGTCGATCATGACGAATTCGAAGCGCCTGTTGATCTGGAAGCGCAGATTGGCGTCGTGAGCAAGCAGGCGGACCGATTCAAGCAGCAGGTCGTCGAAGTCGAGCGCGTTGGCCTGGCGCAGACGGCCTTCATACTGTTCGTAGATGGAAGCGAGCTGCGAAGTTTTCTGATCGGTGGATACGCCGTAGACGTCCTGGGGCGATTCCTTGCGGCTCTTCTTCGCGCTGATCCAGGAGCACATGGCCCGGTACTGCATGAATTTTTCGTCCAGGCCAAGACCCCGGAAGATGGCTTTGATCACGGCCACTTGATCGTCGGCGTCGTAGATGGTGAACTGACGCGTGAATCCGTTGCGGATTTCAGCCAGGCTGGCGCCATCGCGCCGCAGCAACCGCACGCAAAAGGAATGGAAGGTGGAGACGACCGGGCCATCTTTACCCCCTTCCAGCAGGTTGTTCATGCGGGAGCGCATCTCGTCGGCAGCCTTGTTGGTAAAGGTCACCGCCAGGATGCAAGGGCCGGGGACCTGGTGTTCGCTCATCAGGTGCGCCATGCGATGCGTGATCACCCGCGTCTTGCCGCTTCCGGCGCCGGCCAGCAAGAGCAGGGGCCCTTCGACATGCGCAGCGGCGGCTTGTTGTTGCGGATTGAGACCCTGAAGAAAATCCATCTTGTCTGGCTGCTTGCGGCTCATCCTGCGTGCGACGCAGTTGCGGGGGGAGACACAGCGATTTTAGCATGGGCGTCGTAGGTAGCCCTAGTACTGACGCCAAGCGATTGATCCGGCTGAAATTGCCTTACTCGGCTTCGTCTATTGGCTTTTGGGATAGGCGTTGCTGCGAAAGGCTTTGCTTTCCGCCCCAAGCCCTTGTAACCTAACAATTTGCTGGTACGCCTCTAATGTCGAACAGGCGGCTAGCATTCTAGAAGCCGCATGCTGGTTGAATTTGAGCTGATTCAGAAGGCCCAGAAGGGCGATGATGCCGCGTTCAATCAGGTAGTAGTTGCATACAGGAAGAGGATCTTAGGTACGATCGCGCGGCTGATCGGACGGCCGGAAGATGTGGAAGACGTGGCCCAGGAAGTTTTTCTGAGGCTTTACTATTCGCTCGATCAACTCCGGACACCGGAAGTATTTGAGCCGTGGCTATATCGGCTTACGGTGAATGCTTCGTATGATTATCTGCGAAAGCAGCGCCGCCGGAATGAAGCGCGCATGTCGGATCTGAGCGAGCAGCAGGTGATGATGGCCGACGCCGCGGCCGGTGGGAAAGCTTCTAATGAGGAACAGCGTCAAAAGGCAGTCAAAGAATTAGTGGATTCGCTGTTACAGTCGGTTTCCGAGCAGGATCGAATTCTTCTCACGCTGAAAGAAGTGGAAGGGCTCTCGCTGAAAGAGCTTGAAAAGATTTACTCAGTGAACGAAAATGCTTTAAAGGTTAGGCTCTTCCGGGCGCGTCAAAGAGTATTGAACGCCTATCAAGCGACCCGCAAAGGCAAGGGGAAGCCTGGAGAGTAACAGGTCGCAGGAGCAGTAGGGATTGGTATAGTCGAGAATGCAAGGAGGCGCCGAGATGGGAATGGATCAGAATCCGGAGCTTGACCATCTGTTCGAACGATACCGGAGCGCTCTGCCAGATCCTGAGGCGAGCGTCAATTTCATGCCAGAACTGTGGCGCAAGATTGAGGCTCGGCAGTTCTTCCTCCGGCGTGTGAAAAAACTCACGCAAGTGTTCGTCGCTGGCGCCGCCGCTATCTGCCTGCTATTGGGAATCATGCTGCAAGTGCCGGCTAGCCAAGACAGCGATCGCTCAGCAGTGATCGCCAATTATGTCGACGTGCTGGCGGACGCCAATCCCACCGAGAACCTTTCCGCGGTAGGCATCCCGGTCGACTATACTGAACCGAACGGAAGATGACGCGTAAGATCATACTTTATTTTCTACTCGTGTTCGCGAGTGGAGCAGTGGTAGGCGCGCTCGGCTACCGCACCTATAATCCACCGATTGCTCGCACGGTGAATGCGCCTCCTCCGCGAGGTGATTGGCAAAAGCAATATATGGACGAGAGCAAGGCGCGGCTGAATTTGACCGACGCGCAAGTTGTCCAGCTCAGCGCAATCCTGGATGATACCGACGCGCAGTTCAGCCAGGCGAGGGAGCGGGAGAATCAGGAGATTCGCAGGATCCGTGACGAGCACATCGCAAAAATTCGGATGATGCTGACGCCGGAACAGCTTCCGAAGTATGAGAAATTGCACCAGGAGCGCGAAGCCAGAGCCCGACAGCAAGAGCAACAAAAAAAGCGCTAACGCTTAACGCACTGCCACCGGTTGCTTCTTGTCCTTGAGTTCCTTCTTGTCCTTCAGGTCTTTCGACTTCGCCATTTTCTTTTGGAAACGGTCCACGCGGCCTTCGGTGTCCACCAGCTTTTGGCGGCCGGTGAAGAAGGGATGGCAACTGGAGCAGATTTCCACGCGGATGTCGCCCTTGTGGGTAGATCGTGTCTTAAAAGTGCTCCCGCAGGCGCAGATCACATTGATCTCTTCGTAGGCGGGGTGAATAGCGGCTTTCATTGCAGCAGAATCCTTTCGAAACTTCAGTGTAGCGCAGACGTCAAGCGCTGTCTGCTGGAAAATGCAAACCCCCGCAGCACCATGGCAGGTGATGCGGGGGCAGGTAGCCCTGGGTTAATCCCAGGTGTTTCTTAAGTATCGCGCAGCGAAGCGGCCGTTCCACAGGAGCAGCGGCTTCGTCACTAACGAAACCTGAACGTTTGCAGGGTCGACTTTAAGAGTCGGCCACCTCGCGCGTGATATTAAAGCTACAGTCACTACATATACCCATGTTAGACTGGACCACCTCCTTTCTCAGTGATGAGACCATCATAAAACTGAGAGCGAAGCCTGTCAAACAGTTTCTATGGCAGCACCATATGTAGGAATTCTGAAAGGTTCAGATACTATATGCGGGATAGAAGGCTACAAAAATGCCCCGCATCCCTGCGGGGCATTGACGAAAACCAAGAGGCAACTCCCGTAGCCTTGGAAGATCAACCCTACTTGCCGATTGAAAAAGCAATTCACCCACCAGCTGAAACAAGGCGTTAAGTAATTCATAATTCAGAGCTCGCCGATTCTTCGATCCTATTTCTGGAAGAAGGCGTCCGAGTGACCCTACAGAAATCAGTAGGACTGGCGGTACAATGACCTCTGATGTCGAGCGTTGCTCAGTTGCAGCTTGACCCTGATGGCGATAAATCGGCGGCGCACGATGCATGGCGCTCCATGGCCGCCTTCCTGGTCTCGGGGATACAGATGTCATTCCTGGGCGCTATCTTACCGGCCTGGGGTTACCATCTGCGGCCCAGCTTCACGGAAGTCGGCGACTATTTCCTCAGCTTGGCATTCGGACTGCTTTTGTCGGTGGGGGCCGCTCACTTTCTACTTCCCCGGCGCGGGATGAAGTTTGTTTTAGTTCTCGCCAGCCTGCTGGCGTGCGGCGGATTTCTTTTCCTGGCGCTTTCCTCCCCGCCCGCTTCGGCGGCCTGGCGACTGTGGGGCGTGCTCTGCATTGGATTCAGCACGGGTCTGCTGAATGCCGGCGTATTCCACGCCATCTCTCCCATCTATCAGATCGATCGCGCCGCCACTGTGAACTTCGCGGGCCTTTTGTTCGGATCGGGCAGTTTACTGACGGCGCTGCTGGTAGCGGGAACATACTACGTGTACACGGTTCCCAGCATTCTGATCTTATTCGCCGCGCTCCCGGGCCTGTACGCCGTGATCTGCTTCAAGGGAGATTTTTCCCGGAACCCCACCTTTCAAACCCTTCCACTGGCGCAGGTGCTGCGCGATTTTCAGAATCCCGGCGCTGTACTATTCAGCTTGCTGCTCTTTTTTCAATTTGGCAATGAATGGTCCATGGCCGGCTGGCTGCCTCTGTTTCTGATTCGCAGGCTCGGCATCAGTCCGAAGGATTCCCTGCTGCTGCTGGCGCTGTATTGGGCTTCGCTACTGGTGGGACGCATCATGGCGCAACTGATCCTGAGGTCGCAACTAGTCCTCAAACGCGTGAACCGCGCTCTGCTGCTCATTGGATCGATTATGTCTGCGTTGCTCGGGATGATTGTGCTGGCGTCCACCATTAATCTGTTCGGCGCGGTGATGGGCATTCTATTTGTCGGCGCAGGCTTCGCTTCCATTTATCCGCTGGTGGTGGAAAAGATCGCGCATCGCTTTCCGTATTACCATCCGGGCTTCTACAACGGTCTGTTTTCGCTGGCGATGACGGGCGGCTTCCTCGCGCCGTGGGTGCTCGGCTACTTCGCGGAAGCGTGGGGGATTCAAGCCGTGATGATTCTTCCTTTGCTTGGCACCTTTATGGTGTTCCTTCTGGTTCTTCTGATCATCCTGGAAGCGAAGCTGAGTAGCCTTTCTCGGATTACACAACCTGGATCTTGATCTCTTTCGTTGGAGCTCCAGTCGACCCGAGATTGATGCCATTCAGTGGCACTTGCAACTCACTTGCTGATTTCTGTTGACCGGAATCTGCCAGATCTTTAATATAGGACCAAAGAGATCCTAGTTTGAAATTCCCTTTGTTATCCTACTGTAATCCCATTAGAGCTGGGTGGCATACCTCACCCCGTTCTCTGCAGACGGTATTTGAATGCAGACCAATTGCAAAAGTGACCTTAGCCCTCCTCTGCCTGGTTGGGGCCCTGTCGGCCAGCGACGGTGGCAGCTTATTGGGAAACGTCACCGATCCTAACGGAGCAGCCGTTCCTGGCGCGAAGGTTACGGCCACGGAAACGGCCACCGCGGCGAAACAGACTATTACTACCGATGGCCGGGGCTTTTATTCCTTTCAGAGTTTGCCCGTCGGGCGTTATGACATCGATATAACCTCACCTGGCTTCAAGCCGGTCCGACGCACTGGCGTTGTGATGAACGTTGACAGCAAGGTGGTAACAGACGTGTCGCTTATGATCGGGGAGAGGACCGACGCGGTAACCGTCTCTGCATCGGCCACGCATGTCGAAACCGTCGATACCCAGTTGGGCCAGGTCATCACCGGTAAACAGATGACAGCCGTACCCCTGAATGGCCGCAGCTTCACAGACCTGCTGGCGCTTCAATCCGGCGTTGTGCCGGTCACATCGTTAACATCCAACACTGCGCAGGATGTAGGCGTCAGCGCGTTCTCCCCCTCCGGCGACCTGAATCCGGGCACCATCTCGATCAATGGCCAGCGGGAGTTTGCCAACAGCTTTGTGCTGAATGGCAGCGACGTCGAAGAAGACGTCAACATGGGCGCGGCAATCGTTCCCAATCTGGATTCCATCGCCGAGTTCCGGATCCTCACGAGCAACTTCGACGCAGAATATGGCGAGTTCAGCGGAGGCCAGATCGACGTGGTGACGAAGTCGGGAAGCAACGAATTCCACGGGGATCTATTCGAATTCCTGCGCAATACCGATCTGGATGCCCGCAACTATTTTTCGCCCACTCGCGGAGCGTTCGATCAAAACCAGTTTGGTGAAACCTTCGGCGGCCCAATCCGCAAGAACGAAGTTTTCTTCTTCGCCGATTATCAGGGAACCCGTTCGACGCAGGGAATCGATACAGGCGAGATCCCTGTTCCTTCGCTACAAGCCCGCAGCGGAAATCTCAGCGACGTAGCCAGTTCTCTGACTGGAACCGTGAGCGGTCCTTCCTGGGCGAGCCAGCTTTCCCAAAAACTGGGCTACGGCGTGACGGCCGGCGAGCCGTATTATTTCCCCGGATGCAGCAGTTCCACGCAGTGCGTTCTGCCCAATGCCGTGATTCCGCAAAGCGCGTGGTCGGCGCCGGCAACCAATCTGTTGAAGTACATTCCCACGCCCAACAATGCGAACGGCACATTTTCCACCTCGTCCTACAACCAGACCTTGAACGATGACAAAGGCGCACTCCGGCTGGATGGGACAACCCGCTGGGGGATGTTGTCGGCCTACTATTTTCTCGACGGCTGGTCGCAGAATAATCCCTATCCTGTGGCTCAGGGCGGCGCGAGTGTTCCGGGCTTCAACGCGCTCAATTCCGGACGGGCGCAATTGCTCTCTCTGGGCGATACCAAGACGCTCAATTCCACCGCGGTAAACGAATTTCACTTCAGCTTTCTGCGCGACGCCACTGATCTGGGCCAGCCCATTGGCGGCGTCGGCACAAGCCTGGCGTCTCAGGGATTTGTGGTGGGCCAGAACACGCCCGGCATCGTTCCTCTGTCGCCCAAAACAGAAGGAGTGGAAAGCGTCGATTTCAATAATTTCTCTATTGGGACCAATACCAACGAACTGAGGCAGGTGAACAACACCTTTCAATGGCGCGACAACTTCTCAAAAGTCTTGGGAACTCACACCATCGCGCTAGGCGCGGAGTTCCACTACGATCAGGTCAATACCAATCCGATCGCCCAGTTGAATGGCAACTTCATTTTCTTCGGCAGCGAAACCGGCGTCGACTTCGCGGACTTCCTGCTTGGTATCCCCAGCCAGTACAACCAAAGCCAACTGCAAGCTTTCTACAGCCGCAACAAGTACGCCGGCCTTTACGCGCAGGATAGCTGGCGCGTGAAGAAGAATCTCACATTGAACTACGGCCTGCGCTGGGACCGCATCGAACCTTGGTATGAAAAATACAATCAGATCGCGACGTTTGCGCCGGGCCGGCAGTCCGTCGTTTTCCCTGGTGCGCCCGCCGGCATCCTATTCCCATCGGATCCGGGTGTACGGCGCAACCTGGCGCCAGCCGGAAATCTGGATTTTGCGCCGCGCATCGGCCTGGCTTACTCACCCGACAACGGCAAAACCAGCCTCCGGGCCAGCTACGGCATGTTCTACACCGCCATCGAGGCGCTGTCCATTGGAATCAGTAGCGCGAACGCGCCCTATGGGACCACCTACAGCAGCCCCGCGCCGCCCCTGTTTGCCACTCCATTCGTCACAGCGGCCAACGGTCAAAGCGTCGGCCAGTATTTTCCGGTTCAACTCGCGCCGTTGAGCACCAGCGCCACCCATCCCGATGCCAACATCAATTGGTCGCGGTTCGAACCCATCAGTGGGATGCCAAACTACGCGACCAACAACAAGATTCCCTACACAGAGCAATACATGCTTTCCATCGAGCGCGCGCTGGGAAAGAACACCGTTCTTGACGTAAGCTACGTGGGCTCTCAGTCTCATCATCTGCTGGTGCTCGAGGAGGCCAATCCCGGCAATCCGGCGCTCTGTCTCCAACTCAGCAACCCGGCCAACCTGGCGCCCGGCCAAACGCCTTGCGGTCCGTTCAATGAGAGCAATGTTTTCACCACCGCAGCGGGGCAGGTGGTCAATGGAACCAGGGGGCCACTCGGGCCGAATTTTGGAAGCGACACGCTGGAGACCACGATCGGCAACTCCAATTACAACTCCCTGCAAGTCACCGTGCGCCACACCAGCGGACCGCTGCAGTTGCTCGCGGCCTATACCTACAGCAAGTCGCTGGATCAATCATCCAACCTGGGCGAGGAGGTGAACCCGCTCAATCCATCGCTCAGCAGAGCCTTGTCCGCTTTTGATATCACGCAGAATTTCGTCGTGAGCTACAACTATCAGCTCCCTTTTGCGCATCTGCTCCATAACTCCAACCGTTGGACGCAGGGATGGGAACTTTCCGGTATTGCGCGCTTGAGCACCGGTCTGCCGGTGACACTCATTAGCTATGGCGACAATTCTCTGCTGGGCGCCGAGCCGAACGGCATCAACAACCATGGCGTGGATGAGCCGGACGTCTCGCCGGGCTCTCTCAATCTGAATAACAATCCCCGCAACGGACAGCAGTATTTCAACGCCGCGCTTTTCAGCGACAATGCCCTCGGCACTCCGGGCAATGCTTCACGCCGTTATTTCCATGGCCCGGGGATGGAGAACTTCGATATGGCGCTTCTCAAGAACCTGCGCCTTACCGAATCGAAGTCGCTTCAATTCCGCCTCGAAGCGTTCAACGTTTTCAATCACGCTCAGTTCTTTGGACCGCAAGCCGTGGACGGCAACATCAGCAGTTCAACCTTCGGCCAAGTTGTCAGCGCCGCAGCTCCCCGGCTGGTTCAGGTGGGCGCGAAGTTTGTTTTCTAAGCACCGGGATAGGCGTGGACGCTGCTCCTGCGGCGTCTAGAAACCTGATAAGTGTTACGCTACAGATTACGGCCCATCAGTGACGATACGAAACTTCGCCCACAAGGGACTGAAAAAGCTGTACACCGAAGATAGCGAAAAGAGTGTGCCACCCGATGTGGTGGATAAACTACGAAAGATGCTTGCATATCTGGATGACATGGAGGACCCGGGGGAATTGCGGGCCCTTAGCTCCTGGAAGGCACACGTACTCACTGGCGATCGCAAGGGGACATGGAGCCTCAGCGTCACCCGCAACCGGCGCCTGACATTCCGCATCAACACCGCTGAGCGGGAGATTGTCGATTTGAGTTTGGAAGACTATCACTAGGACCGAGGACTAAACGTCGTGCCACTGAAAAACCCACCCCATCCGGGAGACTTCATTCGGACAGAAATTATCCAGCCTGCAGGGCTATCCGTGACGGCCGCAGCAGCAGCGCTTCACGTTTCCAGACCCGCTCTCTCCAATCTTCTAAACAGCAGCGCCGATCTTTCCGGCGACATGGCGTTGCGCATCGAGAAGGCCTTCGGAGTAAAGATGGACACGCTCATGCGGATGCAAGCCTCTTACGACATTGCTCAGACTCGCAAGCGGGAGAAGAAAATCCGAGTCCAGCGAATACCTGCGCCCGCCGACACTCGCACATGACACGACTACTCGCGGTTGCGCTCGGGGTTGCCATTTTGGTTCCTTTCGCGACGGCGGCCGATCTGGCGTCGCGACTCGACCATATCGTTGACACGGCCGCTCCCCTCTCGCACGCCTTTGTAGGAATGCGAGTGCTGCGTCTCAGCGATGGGCGCGTATTGTACGCGCACAATTCTGAGCGGCTGTTCGTCCCCGCATCGAACATGAAGCTGTTCACCACGGCGCTGGCGCTTTCGAAGCTCAGCGCTGAATATAAGCTCTCAACGCAAATCGGAGCGGAAGTTCCGATCGATGCCTCCGGCGCGCTGCCGGGCGATCTGGAACTGGTGGGCGGAGGCGATCCGAGTTTATCGGGGCGCGAATATCCGTACCGCAGCCACACCGCCGCATCGGCGATCTACTCGTTCCGCGCCATCGACGAATTGGCCGATCAGCTTGTCTCCCGCGGTTTAAAGCGGATTGAAGGCAATATCGTGGGAGATGACAGCCGGTACGTTTGGGAGCCGCAACCCGGTCCATGGTCTTCCGACAGCGCGACGCGGGAATACGGCGCTCCGGTGAGCGCGCTGATTCTCGATGACAATACCTTCGCGCTGACGCTGCGTCCAGGAGTACACGCGGGTGAATCGGCTCGCATCACCCTCACGCCGCCGTTTGAAAATTTTGTGATCGACAATCGCGTGGTCACGAGTGAACGTGGAGCAAGAAAAATCCAGGTTTATCGCAGCGCCTCCGGCCGCGAACTGCATGTATGGGGCGTCATTCCAAGAGGAGACGCCGGATATACGCAAGAACTCGCGATCGGCGATCCAGCGCTCTACGCAGCCGAGGTTTTGCGAGACGCGCTGCAGCAGCGCGGGATATCCATTCGCGGTGAGGCCGTGGCTCGCCATCGGTTTCCCGACGAAGCGGCGTCAGCACCTGCCAAACTAGACGTTGTTCTCGCGGAACGCGAGTCGCCGCCGCTATTCGAACTCTTGCAAGTGGTGGACAAAGTCAGCCAGAACCTGCACGCGGAAATGCTTCTGCGCGAAGTGGCGGTTGCGTCCGGACACATGGGCAGCCCTGAAGCCGGCCTTGCGGCGATGGATGAATTCCTCACCAGCATCGGCATATCCGCCGAAGAGTACCAGTTCACCGACGGATCGGGACTTTCGCGCGCCACGCTGGTCTCACCCTCGGCCATCACCAAGCTCCTGGTGCACATGCATCAGTCTCCACATCATGAAGAATGGCTCAATCTTTTGCCAATTGGCGGTGAGGATGGAACCTTGGGCTCGCGATTCGCCGGGCATCCGGAAGCGCGTTCGATTCGCGCCAAGACCGGCACGCTGGATCATGTGAAAGCGATCTCCGGCTACGCTGAAACACCAGCATACGGCCCCGTAGCGTTCTCGTTGCTGGTCAATAATTTCGAAGAGCCCGGCCCGGGCGTCACGAAAGCAATTGACGAACTCGTGCTAGCGCTGCTCCAATAACCCCGCCCAAACATCCATCAACGCCTGGCTCGTTTTTGCATCCAACGGGTAATCCAAACGCTGAATGGCTGGACCCGCGTATTCTGAAACGATCGGATCTCCCATTGACCGCCGGACTTTACCAGGACATAAGTCTGATAGCTCTTCTTCCGCCCGCGCCCCACGGTGTGAACCAGCGCCACGCCGCTGGAGAGTACCTCAATGCTCTCGATTTCAGCCGACAGTTTGGTGCCCCTGAGGGCGCTTCGGAAAAGCGCGCCATGCAGTTCCGCGTTCTCGGCCTGGCCGCGAAGATGGATGCCATTGAACGTGATGTAGTCGGATTTTTGGGCAAAGCACGCCGCATACCCGGCGCCGTCACCCCGCTCCCAGGCATCGTACAAACGAGCCAGAAGCAGGCGAATGGCATTCTCATCATCTTGGCCTGTCATTATCCACAGCCACTTACCGAGCCGCGCCCAAAGGAAGCGGAACATTTTGTAGTACGTAAATCGCCGCTGATCGTTCCTCCAGTTGCGCCGGGCACTTGAATCGCCCCGATGCGCTAGAATTAGTAAAACGCACAAGTGCCGGGAGCCCGAGGAAAATGCCTATTTACGAATATATCTGTGACGACTGTGGAACTAAATTCGAGAAGCTGGTCCGCCGCAACCAAGACGCGCCCGCCTGCCCCAGTTGCGGCGAGTCGCACCTGAAGACCGCTCTTTCGACCTTCGCCGCTCATTCGTCCAACGGAAAGACGCAAGCATCCAATGGAAACAGTCAGTTCCCCACGTGCGCCGGAGGAATGTGTCAGACGCCGGATTTGTGTGGACGGAATTAGCAGCCATCCAAGTTCGCCTTGCCGCGACGCGTGGTACTGGGTCGGTTGACTTCCGCCAACGGCTCCGCTATAGTGCTGAAGTGCTGATGTATCAACGGTTTGTCGGCTGATAGAGCGGTTGGGGATGTCCGAAGCGCTGAACCCTGTCGTTTTGAATTCTGACGTTTTACCCGCCTATGGGTTGGTGCCCGTCGTTTGTTGTATGAATCGGGAGTTTGGCCATGGCCAGCAAAGCAGATGAGCGAAATCTGAACCCGCCCGTGTCCGACGAGACGGACTACGAGCAGCTCATTGACGATTACACCCATTTCGCTCCGCCACACGACGGCGAATTGCTGCAAGGCCGGGTGGTAAAACTCCACGATAAAGACGTCATCGTCGATTTCGGTTACAAGTCTGAAGGATTAGTCCCGATCGAGCAATTCACCCAGCCAGACGGCAGCGTCCAGGTGAAGGTGGGCGACGAGATCGACGTGATGGTGGACCGGCAAGGGCTGCAACCCGAAGGTTACATCCTGCTGTCACACCAGAAGGCTAGCCGACTGAGATCCTGGGAAAACCTGGAGAAAGCGCAACGGGATGGTTTGGTAGTATCCGGCCGCGTGACTGGCCGCATCAAAGGCGGGCTCTCAGTGGATGTGGGCGTTCCGGCGTTCATGCCCGGCTCCCAGATCGACACGCGGCCAACGCACAATCTGGATTCGCTTCTGGGCCAGGACATTCCAGTCAAGATCGTCAAGCTCAATCGCCGGCGGGGCAACGTAGTGGTGTCGCGTAAGATGGCGGTGGAAGAAGAGCAGCACACGCGCAAGAGCGCCGCGCTGCAAGTGCTGGAAGAAGGCGCGGTGGTTACCGGCACCGTCAAGAACTTGACGGACTACGGCGCGTTCATCGATCTGGGCGGCATCGACGGGCTGTTGCACGTGAGCGATATGTCTTACGGGCGCGTGAATCATCCCTCCGAAGTGGTTACCGCCGGCGATGAGATCACGGTGAAGGTGCTGAAGTTCGATCGCGACAAGGAACGCATTTCCCTAGGACTCAGGCAACTGGTTCCCGATCCGTGGGAGACAATTCAAGAAAGATATCCACAGGGTGCGCGCGTGATTGGTCGCGTAGTGAGCGTCACGGACTATGGCGCTTTCATCGAATTGGAGCCGGGCGTCGAAGGGCTGATCCACATCTCCGAGATGACCTGGAGCCGCCGGATGAAGCACCCCAGCAAAGTGGTGAAGGCCGGCGATCAGGTGGAATCGGTGGTTTTGGACGTCAAGCCCAGGGACCGCCGGGTGTCTCTTGGAATCAAACAACTGGAAGCGGATCCGTGGACCACGGTGGCCGACCGTTATTCGCCCGGATCGGTGGTGGAAGGGCGGGTGCGCAAACTCACCGATTTTGGCGCGTTCATCGAGATCGAAGAAGGCATCGACGGGCTGGTGCATATTTCCGATTTGTCTTGGACCAAGCGCGTGAAACATCCTTCCGAAGTGGTGAAGAAGGGCCAGTTGGTGCAAGCCGTGATCTTGCAGATTGACGCACCCAACCGGCGACTGTCGCTGGGAGTAAAGCAACTGCAACCGGATGCGTGGGAGAGCTTCTTCCGCGCACATCAAGTGGGCGATGTGGTTCGCGGTCGAGTTTGCCGGGCCGCTAATTTTGGCGTGTTCGTGGAACTGGCGCCGGGAGTGGAAGGCTTGTGCCATCGTTCGGAAATTCCTGGCACGTCGGAGCACCGGCACGACGAATCACCGCTGCCCATTGGCGAGGAAATGGATTTCAAGGTGGTGAGGCTGAACGAAGCCGAGAAGAAAATCGGGCTCAGCGTTCGCGCTCTGACCGATGATGAGGAACGAACGCGGCTGGAGGATTATCAGCGTCACGCCGCTGCTGCAACAATGACTATCGAAGAAGTGATGAACATCAGAGTCAAGGGTGAAGGCCGGTAGAAACCGGACTCAAAGGGAGAGAAAGCACACATGACGAAGGCTGAGTTAATCGAGGAAGTCTCCCGGGTTGTGGAAATGACCCGTAAGGATTCCGAGGTAATCGTGGAAGCTATCTTCGACAGCATCGTAAAATCTCTGCGCGGGGGGGATAAGATTGAAATCCGAGGCTTCGGCAGTTTTCGCACACGGCAGCGGCAACCGCGCGTGGGACGCAACCCGAAAACCGGCACTCGCGTGGAAGTGCCCTCCAAGCGGATCCCCTATTTCAAACCCAGCAAAGAACTGAAGGATCTGGTGAACACCTCCGCGAGCGGCGATGGGCAGGCATCGGCGGCGCCCGCCTCCGAGTCCCCGTCCGGAGAAAACTCGCACGGTTCGTAATCGCAGTTCGCATTTATGGACCACCTGTGGAGTCCGTGGCGCTACCAGTATGTTCAAAAAGAGAAAACTGGTAGCGGTTGCGTATTCTGCGGGGCCGCTTCCGCCAAGCAGGATGAAGAAAATCTGGTAGTCCACCGGGCACGCAAGAACTTCATCATTCTGAACTTGTATCCCTACAGCACGGGCCATCTGATGGTGGTTCCCTACGAGCATGTGGATATGCTGCAATACGCGTCGCAAGAGACGCTGGAAGAAATGATCCTGCTGGTGCAGCGATCGCAGATTCACTTGCAGGAGATCTATCGGCCGGCGGGATTCAATCTTGGAATGAACCTGGGGGAAAGCGCAGGCGCCGGGATTGCCGAGCACATCCACATGCATGTGCTGCCACGCTGGCCCGGAGATACAAATTTTATGACGACGGTGGCGGAAACACGCGTGTTGCCGGAAGATTTGTTGATCACTTGGCGGAAGCTGCGGGACGCGTTCGCAAAAAACGACTAAACTCCTGTCAACCAACCTTCGGTGCTCCATCGATTCCTTATTATTCGGCGTTAAAATGGCATCAGAAGATGGATACACAGGGCCATTGGGAACGTATCTACGGGACAAAAGCAGCAACTGAGCTGAGTTGGTTCCGTCCCCATCTCGAAACCTCGCTTGCCTTGGTTGAACGCGTCGCGGTTGATCGCTCCGCATCGATCATCGACGTGGGCGGCGGGGAATCCACTCTCGTCGACGATTTAGTTGGCAGAGGATATCGCAACGTCACCGTGATGGACATCTCCCGGACGGCAATCGAACACACTGAGAAACGCTTGGGTTCAGCATCGCGGCACGTTACTTGGGTCGTTGCCGATATCACCCAAGCAGTCCTACCTGCGCGTACTTACGACGTTTGGCATGATCGCGCCGTATTTCATTTTCTGCAAGAGCCGGCATTACGTCTCGCTTATGTTCGTCAAGTCGCCTCCGCTGTCAAACCCGGAGGCCATGTCATTGTCGGCACCTTCGGACCGGAAGGACCCAACCAATGCAGCGGTCTCGACGTCGTCCGGTATGACTCGGACTCGCTTCACGCGGAGTTTGGCGCCCGCTTCCGACTGATCGAAAGCTCCAAGGAGATGCACCGCACGCCATTCGGGACCACGCAGCAATTTCTCTACTGCTATTGCATCGTGGAGTGAAGTCCAGGCATGCTAGTTCTTCTTCTGTCCGCCCCACTCTAAATAGGACTTGAATTCAGTCTGCTGGGGAAGAGATCAGGCCGTTGGATCGTCAAAATATGGGATGCGAACCACTTTGCCCCCAACGGCGAGAGTCCTAATGCCAAAAGAACGGCCGGAAATATGTTCGCGGAGTGTCGCAAATCCCGGTCGGGAGGTGTTATAGCATTGTGGGCGCAATCAGCGAAGCCTCGGTTGAGATGAAACTCGGCGAGGCACTGCCCGATATCGAAGCAATCTTTCGGGCTCAGTACGCTCGACTTGCCCGCGTGATCGCCAGCGTGATTCGGGACCCGGCCCGGGCGGAGGAGCTCGCGGTCGAAGTGCTTCTGAAATGGTCGCGAACTCCCCAGGCTCAAGGTGAGAACCGGAAGGCTGGATGTACCGTACTGCTGTTCGAGTTGGTCAGAACGAGTTGCGCCGGCAGATCCGTCGACGCCGTTACGAAAGCCTATTTTCATTTGGCCGAGTTGCGCCAACACCGGAGGAACTGTTCGGAGTGCGCGAGGAGCAACAACGGGTGGACGTAGTCTTGAGCGTCTTAGAAACCCGACAAGCAGAGTTGCTGGTTCTTCGCAACCATGGCTTTAGTTACGATGAACTCGCTTCCACTTTGGATTTAAAACCGAGCTCGGTAGGGACCTTTCTCATCCGCGCACAACAGGCGTTTCGAAAGGAGTACATCCAGCGTTATGAAAAACGGTGACATGCATAGGGATCAGGAATTGGACCTCGGCCATTGGATCGACGATCGTCTGGAGGCACGCCTTCCGGATGGCAAGTGGCAACCGAACGTTGCCCGTGGCCTTGTGCGGTTCCAGGAGCGACGAAACCGAAAGCGTCCGGGCGGAAGGTGGGCGTGGTTGGCGGCTGGGGTGCTCGCAACGAGCCTCTTGCTTGTTGCGTTTCCGGCGACGCGAATATTTGCTCAACGTTGCATATCGGCATGTGTCAGTCAATCGAGCCCGGTACGGCAATTCCTTATGGGCAACCCAGCGGGCTTGGCTGCCAGTACTGCTTTTAAGAAGCTCGCAGATCGCACTATGGCCCCGGATTTCACGCTGAATGATGCCTCTGGGCAACCCGTCACTCTCTCCGATTTCAGAGGCAAAGTGGTACTTGTGAACTTCTGGGCCACCTGGTCTGAACCGTGCAAGCCGAGATTCCGTTGCTCATGGGATTTCAAAAGACCTACCAGAATCGGGGTTTCGTGATACTCGGTGTGTCGCTGGACCAGAACTGGAGATCGGTTAAGCCATACATGGACGAGGAAGAGATGAACTATCGCGTGATGATCGGCAATGCTGACGTCGCGCACCAATATGGTGGTCCGGAGGTCGTACCGGCCACGCTGATCGTCGACAAGTCCGGGCGGATTGCCGCAACGCACCTGGGCCTCTGTAGCAGAAGCGAATACGAAGCGGACATCCAGGCAGTACTCAACGAACAATAGAAAGGAACAACACATGAAACTGATCGCGCTAACAGTGATTTGCTTCGCTGCGCCTTTTGGCCCCGTGGCGTTTGGGACGAAAGGTGCGCCCGCGCTTAATCCACAAGTCCAGGAAGTGCATTCGTCGGGATTGACGGCAAGAATCACATTGCCCGATGGAACAATTCGCATGGCCAAGATCGAGGGCTTGGGATGCTCAAAGAGCATCTGCTCCAGATTCGCCATCAAAGGTAAAACCGATGGCGATTCATTAGTGAGTTTTTGGCTTGACACCATCGCCGCGATCAAAAAGACCACTGAAAATGGTGCCCTGCTCGTGATGAAGGACGGTACCGAGCATCGCTTGTCGCTGGTGACTGATTTTCGGGTCGTTTATCTCGCGAATCGATCCCAGAGCTCCGAGAAACTGGACTTAGCCAAGATCAAGTCGCTAGAGTTCCTTCGTTAATAACACCGAGTCGCAGAAGGCTGCCGTAATGGCCGCGGCCTTCACCAAGGCGTCCATCGCCACCCCTCCGGAGAACTCACACAGTTAGTAATCGCAGTTCCCATTTATGGACCACCTGTGGAGTCCGTGGCGCTACCAGTCATCTGATGGTGGTTCCCTACGAGCATGTGGATATGCTGCAATACGCGTCGCAAGAGACGCTGGAAGAGATGATGCTGCTGGTGCAGCGATCGCAGATTCACTTGCAGGAGATCTATCGGCCGGCGGGATTCAATCTCGGAATGAATCTGGGCGAAAGCGCGGGCGCCGGAATCGCCGAGCACATCCATATGCACGTGCTGCCGCCCTGGCCGGGCAATACGAATTTTATGACCACCGTGGCGGAGACGCGCGTGTTACCGGAAGATTTGTTGATTACTTGGCGGAAGCTGCAGGACGCGTTCGAGAAGCATGACTAAGACGCATTGCTGGTCGCCTCCTTCAACGAGCGTTGTGTAGAATATCAGTGAGAAAAGGATGCGTCGGTGAACCGCCGGGATTTTCTTCGATCTGCGGGCGCTGTGGCCGCCAGCGCCGCGTTTCCAAAGACGTCACGCCTGTTTGCAGAGGACGCAACCTCTGGGAAGTGGCGCACATTCGAAGTGACAACGCGCGTCGAAATTCTGAAGTCTTCCGACGCCACGCGCGTGTGGCTGCCAGCGGCGCTCATGAGCAAGACGCCCTTCCAGAAGACGCTCGCCAATCGGTTCAACGCCGGCGGCGGTACTGCCGGAATCGTCGAAACCAGGGCCGACGGACTCGGAATCATAGCCGCGGACTTTCCGGCCGGCGTGAAGCCGGTCCTCACACTCACGAGCCGAATCGCGACCAAGAACTATGCGGTCGATCTCTCGGCGCCCGGCAACGCGCCGAGAGCGGACCGCGCGGAGTTGGAACATTTCCTCCGGCCGACAAAGCTGCTGCCGACTGACGGCATCGTGAAAGCTACGGCAACCGAAATCACCAGCGCCGCGAGCACTGACCTGGAGAAAGCGCGCGCCATCTACGAATGGATCGTGGACAACACGTTTCGAGATCCGAAAACGCGCGGCTGCGGCGTGGGCAATATCCGTTTTATGTTGGAATCCAAGGACCTGGGCGGGAAATGCGCCGACCTGAACGCGCTCTATGTCGGCCTAGCACGCGCGGCGGGCCTCCCAGCGCGAGACGTGTATGGTATCCGGGTCGCCAAATCGGAACTGGGATACAAGAGCCTTGGGACATCGTCGGAAAAAATCACAAAAGCACAGCACTGTCGCGCCGAGGTGTACATCGACCGTTACGGCTGGGTCCCAGTGGATCCCGCCGACGTCCGCAAAGTTGTTCTCGAGGAGCCACCCGGAAATCGGCCACTGGACGACCAGATGGTGCAAAAGGCACGAGAGCGCCTGTTCGGCTCGTGGGAGATGAATTGGATGGCGTATAACTTTGCGCACGATGTTGCACTGCCCGAATCCTCCGGCGCGCCGGTGGGCTTCCTGATGTATCCGCAAGCTGAAACGAAGGACGGCCGGATCGACAGCCTGGATCCCGACAACTTCCAGTACGAGATCACGTCGAGAGAGATTCCGTCTACGATCCGATAGAAGCGGCATTGCGCCACCTGGCTGGTGAAGCTGAGGTGCGAAAAAAGCTATAGTGAATGTGCTTTGCGAATGTTTTGCAAGTTCGGAGCGCTGGCGTTGCTATTCGTGCTTCCTGCGTTCAGCCAAGGCGCTGGGCCGCGCGTAGTCGCGGTATCGATTGCAGGCGAGATCCATCCCATTACGGCCGAAATCGTCGGCCATGCCGTCGAGCAAGCGCAGTCAGAAAACGCCGCGTTGCTGCTGGTGCGCATCAATACTCCGGGCGGTCTGCTGGACGCCACGCGCGAGGTCATTCAGAAGCTGGATGCATCGACGGTTCCGGTGGTGACCTATATCGAACCCAGCGGAGCGCGTGGAGCATCAGCTGGATTTTTCGTTCTCGAAGCGGGCGATATCGCGGCCATGGCGCCGGGCACAAACACGGGCGCGTCTTCGCCGGTCATGCTGGTCGGACAAATGGATCAGGTGATGCGCAGCAAGGTGGAAAACGACGCGGCGGCGATGCTGCGCAGCATGATGTCGCGGCGCGGGCGGAACAGCGAGGTGGGCGAGCAGACCATCCGGCAAGCCAAGTCGTTCACAGAGAAAGAAGCCCAGGATCAAAAACTGATCGAATTGACTGCGAACAGCGAACCGCAGCTCTTTCAACAATTGGACGGCCGCGAGATCACGCGCTGGGATGGGCGCAAGCTGACGCTGCACCTGGCGGGCGCGAGCGTAATGGAAACCAAGCGAACGATGCGCGAGCAAGTGATGGGAGCCATAGCCGATCCGAACATCGGATTCATCCTGATGGTTCTTGGCGTTCTGGGCATCTACGTCGAATTTACTTCGCCGGGATTGATTTTCCCTGGAATAGCCGGCGCAATTCTGGCGTTGCTTGGGCTTTCCTCGTTGTCCGTTCTACCGATTAACTGGACCGGCGTGGGGTTATTGGTCCTCTCGCTCGCGCTCTTCGTGCTGGAGGCGAAATTCACCTCACACGGCATGCTGGGCATCGGAGGAACCATCTCGATGGTGCTGGGTGCGCTGCTGCTGGTGAATGGACCTCCGGACATGCGGATTCATCTATCGACGGCGCTCGCAGTGGCGCTTCCGTTCGCGGCGATCACGATGTTTCTGGTCTCCATGGTGATTCAGGCGCGGCGTAACAAGGTGCTCACGGGCGCCGAGGGGATGATCGGCGAACTAGGCGTCGCGCAGACGGCGCTGGCGCCGGAGGGGCAAGTGCTGGTGCGGGGCGAATACTGGGACGCAATCGCCGCCTCCGCCATTCCAGCGGGCGCTCAGGTTCGCGTGCGGAGCGTCGCGGGCCTAAAGCTAGAGGTGGAGCAGCCCTGAAACTGCGAAGCACGTAACTGGTAGACTCTGTTTTTGGACACGAGAACGAAAATAGTCCCGCTCCCCGAACTCCAAGAGCGGCTACACGACAAGGCCGCCCGCTGGGTATCCGGTTATTTCGATCCGCTGCTTGCCGACCACGTGCGAAAACTTGCGCAGTCCCGCGAGCCCGGGCGGCTGCTAGTGGTGGAAGTGACGAACCCGGCCCAACCGCTGCTGGCGCAACGTGCGCGGGCCGAATTGGTAGCCGCATTGGCTATGGTGGATTACGTGGTGCTGGGTGAAGGCCGCGAGGGATTGTCTGAGGACGCCGACATCACAGAGCGTTTCATCGGGCACGTATTGGAACGTCACCACCAGGAAACCCGCTGATGGTGAATCCGCCGCGGGTCTCCCCACTTCGAATCCTGGTGGTACGGCTCGGCTCGATGGGGGACGTGATCGCCGCGCTGCCCGCCGTGGCAAGCCTGAAGCACAGCATCCCGCATTCGAAGATCACCTGGGTGATCGATCCCAAATGGAGCTTGTTGCTGGAGGGCAATCCGTACGTCGACTCGGTGCTGCACCTGGACCGGCGAACATTCACGGGCTTACGCAATGCGTGGCGCGAGCTGCGCTCGGCCCGCTTCGATTTCGCGGTAGATTTTCAAGGACTGGTGAAATCGGCATTGGTGGCCACGCTGGCGCGGCCGGAGCGTATTTTCGGATTCAACGCAGAGTTCGCCCGCGAGTCGGCGGCTTCGTGGTTTTATTCCACCAAGGTGCCTATCCGTTCTTATCATGCGGTGGAGCGGAATCTGGACCTCGCGGCGGCAGCCGGAGCGTCGAACGTTCTCCGCACTTTTCCGTTGCCGCCTGGAGCGCAACAAGCGAAATTGCCCGAGGGTGACTTCGTTCTGGCGAGTCCGCTGGCTGGATGGGGCGCCAAGCAATGGCCGCTCGAATACTATGCCAAATTGGCCGAACGGCTGCATCACGAATGCGGGATGCCGTTAATGCTGGATGCTCCGTATTCGTTGCATCTGCAGGGCACCCAGACGCACGTTTCCACGCTGGCCGGCTTGATTTATGCCACGCGGCGAGCCACAGCGGTGGTTGGTCTCGATAGCGGCCCCATGCATCTGGCGGCGGCGCTGGGCAAGCAGGGTATCGCGATGTATGGCCCAACGGATCCGGCGCGGCACGGTCCGTACGGCGGCACGATCGCCGTTTTGCGGAGCCCAGACGCTGTGACAAGCTATCGCCGAACGGCAGAGCCCGATGCCAGTATGCGTGAAATCACGCCCGATCAGGTATTCGAGGCGCTGGAGCCGATCCTTGCCGCCCACAAGGATCGCTAAATCCAGCATGAGCGTTTTTCCCAAGCCATACGCCGATCTAGTGGCGCGTTTGCGCGTGACGTGTGGATTTATCATGGTGGCGGCATTCGCATGGTTCTCGCGGCCGGATGGTCGATCGCTGGCTGTCGGCCTGCCGGTATCGGCGCTCGGGCTGCTGTTGCGCGCCTGGGCCACGGGGCATGTGGAGAAGAACATCCGGCTGGCCGAAAGCGGGCCTTATGCTTACGTTCGCAATCCACTCTACCTGGGAACATTGTTGGCGGCCGCGGGATTCGCAATCGCGTCGCGCCAATGGCCGCTGGCGGTGTTGTTTGGCGTGGTGTTTGTGTTCATCTATCTGCCCGCGATCGAGCTCGAAGAACAGCACTTACGAAAATTGTTTCCCGATTTCGCCGAGTATGCCGAACGCGTGCCGGCTCTCTGGCCGACGCTGGCGTCGATGCGGCGGGCGCAGCGTTTTCGGTGGGACCTTTACGTTCGCAATCGCGAATATCAGGCGTTGCTGGGGTTTCTGGCTGGCGCGCTGTACCTCATCCTAAGGTCTTTGTACTTTTCGGGAATAAATCGATAAGTCGCTCGTCTAAGTGACGATGCGAACCTCCATAGCGACGATCATTATGTTGCTGGTCAGCGCTACTCTTGCGTTCTCGCAGCACATGGGGCACGCCGAGGCGGGCTATCGGTTTACGGAGATGCCTCCGCCGCCGCTGATGACCGGCATCGGAACAAGTTCGCTGATCATTACAACTCAGTCACCCGAGGCGCAGAAATACTTCAGCCAAGGCGTGGAACTGCTGCATTGCTTCTGGGAGTTCGAAGCGTATCGAGCGTTTAAAGAGGCGGCTCGCCTTGATCCCAATGCAGCGATGGCCTACTGGGGAATCGTACAGACCGTAGCTGGCTCTAAATACATGGAGGATCTGAAAAGGTCAGCGCTTGAAAAAATAGAGGCGCTGATGGACCGCGCTTCCGAACACGAGCAATTTTATCTACGAGCCGTTCTAAAGCAGCAGCAGAAAGATGGTGACGACGCGTCGCATCGCGAGATGGAGGGCTTGGTGGACAAGTACCCGGACGACATCGACGCCAAGCTGTTCCTGGCGATTTCGTCTCCCTACGGGTACGACGGCGATGGGCGGCCAAAGCAGCGTGCGCTTTATCCGATTCTCATGGTCCGCAGCATATTGGCGGAGCATCCCGACAATGCAGCCGCCAACCACTATCTAATTCACTTGTTGGAGGCCGGTCCGCATGCTTCTGACGCTCTGCATGCGGCGGACATGCTTGGCCAACTCGCGCCCAACTCCGGACACGCGGTGCATATGCCGGGACACATCTATTACAAGCTTGGGGATCAGACACGGGCGCGCGCTGCGTTTCTGAGTTCGATGAAAGTAGATGAAGATTACATGCAGCGCGAACATGTTACTCCCCTGGACGACTGGAACTACGCCCACAATCTGAGCTACCTGGTTGCGAGCGATGCCGAAGCGGGGCGGTATCGGG
The DNA here is from genome assembly GCA_049518655.1 of Bryobacteraceae bacterium. Lineage (GTDB taxonomy): Bacteria > Acidobacteriota > Terriglobia > Bryobacterales > Bryobacteraceae > Palsa-89. The sequence goes on from JBEKRO010000031.1 coordinate 40,236, forward strand.
AAGCGGCGGAGATGGCTTCCAAATTAGACGCTTTGGCGCCAAATCCAGATTTGGCCGCTGGACGGCCACAGTTCGCGATGGGGCTCGGCGCAACGACAGTGCGATTGCAAATTCGTTTTGGGAACTGGCAGGCTGCTATCGATCATCCGGTCGAGATCGGCGATGAGAAGCTTGCCGGGGCTCCGGCCCGTCTCTATCGCGACGGATTGTTGGCGTACGCCAAGGCCATGAGCGCTCTGGAGAGCAAAGACTTTGATCTCGCCAGGCACCAATCCGATCTTCTGGACGCATTGCAATGGCGGCTCCAATCGGATCCCGTAACGAAAGATGAACCAGACGGAGGCAAACCGGATCAGGTCTTTCACCTTCTCGAAATGCTGTCGTTCGATCTGCGTGGAAATCTACAGTGCGCGCAAGGGCATATGGAGGAAGGAGTGGCGTTGCTGAAGATGGCAGCCGAAAAAGAACGGAACGAGGTCGGGTACGCGGAACCTCCAACTTGTAGCCGGCCGGAATCCGAAAGCCTTGGATTTGCGTACCTGCGTGCGAGGGACTTCCAAAAGGCCAGCGCTGCATTCCAGCAGGAACTGGAAGAGCGTCCAAACAGCGGGCACGCGTTGTACGGCATTGCCATGTCCTATGAACTCGCGGGAGATCGGGCGGAAGAGAGGCAGGCATGGACAGCTTTCTTGGGTTCCTGGAAGTACGCTGATCCCGATTTGCCGATGGTGAAGCATGCGCGGGCTGCCCTTCGATAAGGCTATAGACCAGCCAGTACTTAAGTTTTGTTCGTTCCCTGTATCCTAAGGGTATGTGTGGCATCGTCGGCTATATCGGGAACAGAAGAGCAGTCCCCATCATCCTGGATGGCCTGCGCCGGCTCGAATACCGCGGGTATGATTCTGCTGGTATCGCAGTCCTGAACGGCGACAATCATCTATCGATTCGGCGTGCATCGGGTAAGTTGCGCAACCTGGAAGACGCTATCCGAATCAACCCGGTGGATGGACCCTATGGTATCGGCCACACGCGCTGGGCCACGCACGGCCGTCCCACGGAGGAAAACGCCCATCCGCACCGCGACTGTACCGGCGACATCGTGGTAGTGCATAACGGCATCGTCGAGAATTACCTTCAGCTCAAACACCAGCTTCAGCTGGAAGGCCACAAGTTCATTACCGAGACCGACACCGAGGTCATCGCGCACCTGGTGGAAAAGTACAACGAAGGAAACCTGGAGGAAGCCGTTCGGCGCGCGGTAAGAGAACTGCGTGGGGTGTTCGCGCTGAGCGTGATCGCGAGTTCCGATCCGAACAAGATCGTGGCAGCCCGCATGGGCCCTCCCGTAGTGATTGGGCTGGGCGATGGAGAATACTTCGTGGCGTCCGACGTTCCGGCCATCCTGAGCCACACCCGCGACATGTTCTTTCTGGGCGACGGCGACATCGCCGTATTGACCCCCGACGGCGTGCATTTGACCGATTTCAACGGACGTCCCATCAAGCGCCAGGTGACCCATATTTTGTGGGATCCGATCATGGCGGAAAAGGGCGGCTACAAGCACTTCATGCTCAAGGAGATTTTTGAGCAGCCCCGAGCGGTGCGCGATACGGTGCTGGGACGTGTGGGGCAAGAGACTGGCCGCGTGTTTCTCGACGAGATGGACATCAATCCCAAGGCGTTCAAGGAATTCAAGTCGCTGAAGATCATCGCGTGTGGAACCAGCTGGCACGCGGCGCTGGCGGGCAAGTTCATGATCGAGAAGCTGGCGCGCATTCCGGTGGAAGTGGACTACGGCAGCGAATTCCGCTATCGCGATCCGATCATTTCAAGCGACATGCTCACGGTGGTGATCTCTCAGTCCGGCGAAACCGCGGACACCATCGCCGCGCAGCGCGAAGCCAAGCAGCATGGCTCCAAAACATTGGCCATCTGCAATGTGATGGGGTCCATGATTACGCGCGAGGCCGCGGGCACCTTGATGACGCACGCGGGCCCTGAGATCGGCGTGGCATCCACCAAGGCCTTTACCTCTCAGCTCACGGCGCTGTTTATCCTGGCGATGTATCTGGGGCAGGTACGCGAGACGCTGACGCCCGAACAATCCAGCTGCCTGGTGCAGGAGCTGATCAAGTTGCCGGGCAAACTGGAGACCGTGCTGAGCCATGAGTCGATCTACGACGAACTGGTGAAGAAGCTTTTTCGCGCGACGGACTTCCTGTTCCTGGGCCGGGGCATCCACTTCCCGATGGCGCTGGAAGGCGCGCTCAAGCTGAAGGAGATTTCCTACATCCACGCCGAAGGGTATCCGGCCGGCGAGATGAAGCACGGGCCGAATGCGCTGATCGACGAGAATCTTCCCGTGGTGGTGATCGCGACGCGCGATCCAGCGAGCGACGACAGCCGCGTGCGATATGACAAGACGCTGTCGAACATTCAAGAAGTGAAGGCGCGCAACGGCATTGTGATCGCGGTGGTGTGCGATCAGGACGCCGAAGAAGTCGGCAAAATAGCCGATTACACCATCGCGATTCCGGCCACCAACGAGCTGCTGCTGCCGATTCTTGAAATCGTACCGCTGCAGCTTCTGGCGTATCACATTGCAGTGCGCCGGGGTTGCGACGTGGATCAGCCGCGTAATCTGGCGAAGAGCGTGACGGTAGAGTAGAGCTGGTTTGAGCAGACTGGAGTGAAGCAGTTCACCCACCAGATTCATATCGCGACGCACGGCAAACGGCTGTACGACTTCACGCATGAAATCGAAAAGTGGCTGGACGGCCATGCAACGCAAACCGGGCTGCTGACCGTCTTCTGCCAGCACACTTCGGCATCGTTGGTGATTCAAGAGAACGCCGATCCCGATGTGGTGGCCGATCTGGCCGATTTCTTCACGCGCCTGGTCCCCGAAGATACGCGGCTATACCGGCACACCGCGGAAGGGCCGGACGATATGACGTCGCACATCCGGTCGGCGCTTACCCAAGCACAGTTATCGATTCCAATTCACAATGGCAAGCTGGCGCTGGGAACGTGGCAGGGTGTCTATTTGTTCGAGCATCGCGAGCGGCCGCATCGGCGTAGCGTGGTGCTGCATTTGATTAGCGATTAAGGTCGATTCGAGTTTCCTGGCACAGCGGCAGTTTCGAGCGCCGGTGAACGCGCACCATTGGCGAAGGGTGCTTTTCACCGAACGTCGTCGATCGCCAGCTCTCGCTGAGTTCGGCATCGGCAGGCAACATCAGCTTCGATCTTGCCGCGAGCGATCCGAGATGCCAGAATTGCTCGACATCGTGGTCGCCGGGTGGTCCGTCGACGCAATCGGTGATCAGAAGAAAGTGCGGCTTCTGAAATTCGACGCGGCGGCGGTGGTTGAAACCAGCGTAACGGCACGTGGCTTCGAGTACATCGCGCTCTGAATTCGTCTGCCACTTGAGGATCGTCACTTCCGGCTGATCGGTCCACCGAAACGGCCCCGCCATCACTCCTTGATCGCGGCCGTCAATGCGAATCGTATTGTGCGCGCTGGTGCCACGGAACCAGTCGCGCCATTCGGGATCGCCCGTGTACGTATACGTGCCGGGGTCGATCAGGATCTCTTCGTCGCCCGATCGAATAATGATGCTCAAAGTATCGGAATGGCTGTGGCCGGAGTTGAGCCCGCCGAACGGTCCGGCATCGACAACGGCGTGCGTGCTCTCGCTCATCATGACCGCAACACCGGCATCGGGAAAGAGCCGCGATTCGCACTTCCCCGATACCGGCGGGCGTCTTATGGGGCCAAGCAGCAGCCTCCCACCGTCATCGTCACCCAGCATCGGCGGAAGGCCCGAGGGTCCAGTGACTGCGTGCAGAAACTCGGCCATGCGCTCGAGCTTCGCGAGATACTCCGGCCCCGGACGCGCCAGATTTGCGTGCAAAAGAAACATGTCCAAAACATAGGCCTGATAGTGAGTGGACTGTTCGAAGCTCGATCCATCCGGGCGGATCTGCACATCCATCTGTTCGCTCATCACCCGGGCACCCAGGTGTCGCCAGTGCAAGGCCTTCGGACATCCCGAGAAAAAGAGTCCCAAGGCGTGCAGCGCCAAAGCCTCCCCTAGCAAATGATTGTTCGGCGAGAAATAGAACGAGAGGTTATTCGCCAGGTGGCAACCATGTAGATACAAGGTATGGAGCCATCGGGCACGGAACTCGGGCGGCATTTCGCAGCCTACGAAGTGATAGACCCAAATCCACGACAACGCGCGAAACGCGACTTCCAGCGCGCTGGCCCAGTTGGTTCCGCGATGAAAAGGGTTGCCTGCAATCCAACTCTCCAGTTGCGCGTGAATCTCGTCCAGGTGCCGAGTATCGCCCGTCAGCAGATAGGCCTGCGCCAGAACAACCAGGTGCTGATGCCGGTTCAATTCCCAGATCGCTTTGTGGTCTCCGGCGCGGGGCGTATCCAGGTAGGGAATGCGGCGAAAGTACTTGAGGCCGGTTTCGATGCCGCGCGGATAGTCGCGTCGCCAGCGGATATCCGGTCCCGCATCAACAATTGTTCCGAGAACTGGAAACTGGTGGCGCTGGATCTGCTCGGCAAGGTCGATCACTTGCTGCGCGCACTCACTTGCGGTAACGCCGTCGGGCAAAGGCAGCCGGGGGTCGAAATGGGCGTCGAACGCGGAACGGGGAGGTAGCGCGGTGAGGATGATGTTCACAAGTTCCTGGCGGGCCCGAGATAAGAGTTTCAAACCTCTATGTGCGGAATAGCGGGATATTTTCTGCGATCGAGAAATGCCGATTTCTCGGAAGTCCAAGCGATGTGCGATGAGATCCGGCACCGCGGCCCGGATGATGAGGGCTATCGGATCGAGGGACGAATGGGGATGGGAATGCGGCGTCTCAGCATTATCGATCTGGCTACCGGCCGCCAGCCGATCTCAAACGAAGACGGAACTGTGTGGGTGGTCTCGAACGGAGAGATCTATAACTATCGCGAACTGCGCACGTCACTCATACGGCATGACCATCGCTTTCGCACCCAGAGCGATACCGAGGTGCTGGTTCACATATACGAAGAGGAAGGCATCGACGGCCTGCAGCGCCTGCGCGGCATGTTCGCCTGTGCCATCTGGGATTCACGCACACGGTCGCTGCTCTTGGTGCGGGATCGCTTCGGCAAGAAACCGCTGTACTACGCGACGCTGCCGGAAGGCCTGTATTTTGGGAGCGAGCTGAAGTGCCTGCGCGCGGCGGGGGTGCCGCTGGATCACGACCGGGAAGCTTTGCAGCTATATTTCCTGCTGGGCTACGTCCCCGATCCGTGGACGCCGTATCTTGCGATTCACAAACTCCCGGCTGGCGGCTGGCTGCGCTGTGACGCCGGCGGTGGAATTGAGGAGGGCCGGTATTGGACTTTGCCCGTGCCCGCCGAGCGGCCTCCCACGGGCCTCAGCGAACTGGAAGCATCGGACCATGTGCGTCATGCCTTCGACCAAGCCGTCAAGATGCGCCTGGTCTCCGACGTTCCAGTGGGAGCCTTTCTGAGCGGCGGAATCGATTCCACTTCGGTGGCGGCATCCATGGCGCTGCAAAGTCCCAAGCCCATCAAAACATTTTCCATCGGATTTGAAGAGCCTGGGTTCAATGAGCTTTCGCTAGCGGGGGCGCTCGCCAAAAAGTATGGGACCGAGCACCATCACATGATCGTGCGGCCCGATTCGGTGGAACTGGTTGCCAAGCTGGTGCGGCACTTCGACGAACCGTTTGGGGATTCGTCCGCCATTCCCACCTATCTGGTCTCCCAGTTCGCAGCGCGATATGTAAAAGTGGCGCTCACCGGCGACGGCGGGGACGAGCTTTTCGCTGGATACGCGAGTTTTCTCAGCATGCAGCGGCTCCGAGTCTTGGACTATGTTCCTTCCGCCGTGCGTGCGCTGGTCTCGCGGTTTGCAGACCTGCTGCCCTACTCGGCCTACGGGAAGAACTATCTCCGAATGATCAGCCAGCCGACTGCCTGGGGACGCTATTTTGAGAACGCATCGTCACACTATCTATTGCGGCGCTTGCTGACACCGGAGTGGATGCCACCCGCCGACGCCGCGTTCCTGGCGCGAAAAATGGCGCACTCCTTGCTGAGTGACGGCAACGCCGCGCTCACCCAGGCGCTCTATTTTGAAGCCACCGCCAAGCTCACCGGCGACATGCTGGTGAAAGTGGATCGCATGTCGATGGCGAACTCGCTGGAAATCCGCTGCCCGCTCCTGGATCACCACCTGGCCGAACTGTCGGCGCGCATTCCGCATTCCTGGAAGCTGAAGAATGGCCGGGGGAAAGATATTTTCATTCGCGCCGTGGGCCACCGGTTGCCGCCGGAACTGCTGCGCCAGCCCAAGCGAGGCTTCGGCGTGCCGCTGGCAAGTTGGCTCCGGGGTTCGCTGCGAAATTTCGTGTGGGACCACCTGACCAGCCGGACCTTTCTCGACCGGCAAATGGTTTCGCCTGAGTTTGTGATGCATCTGCTGGAAGAGCACGATCGTGGACGCCGCGATAATCATCACCATCTTTGGAAGCTGCTGATGCTCGAATTGTGGTTCCAGGAGGATGGCCGGCTCCGAACAGCCGCAACGCCGGCGGAAGCTTGCGCGGTTTGAGCCAAGGGTGACCTATGTTGGTCGAATTGATTTTCTGGATTGCCGTCGCGATACCACTGTACGCGTTTGCGGGCTATCCGTTGGTTTTGCTTGGCCTTGGTTTGGCTTTTCATCGTGTGGTGAAAAAAGCTCCCATCCGGCCGTTCGTGTCATTGCTGATTCCCGCTTACAACGAGGCTCGCGTGATCGCACGGAAGATCCAGAACGCGCTGGCGCTCGATTACCCTACGGATGGGATGGAAATCGTCATCGTCTCCGACGGTTCAACCGATAAGACCGTTGACATCGCGCGATCGATGGACGGCGTCCGTGTGCTGGCGCTCCCGAAGAATCGTGGCAAAGTGGCGGCGCTTAACGCAGCAGTGCGGAAGTTGCACGGCGAGATCATTGTGTTTTCCGACGCTTCCGCGATGCTGGCGCCCGATTCCGTGCTTCGGCTGGTTGAGAATTTCGCGGATCCATCGGTGGGAGCCGCGAGCGGCCGCTACATGGTGGTGAAACCGGACGACGTGAATATCGGCACTTCTGAGGATTTCTACTGGAAGTACGAGGCGTTCATCAAGAGTCGGGAGTCGGGGATGGCGTCAACCTTGGGCGCTCACGGGCATCTGCACGCGATCCGCAAGGACCTTTATCCCTTCCCGCCCCGTGAAACAATCAACGACGATTACGTCATTCCGCTTTCCGTCATTGGGCGAGGATTTCGCGCGGTCCATGAACCGGCCGCCTTGGTCTACGAAGAAGCTCGTGAGATGACCGGATTTGGGCGGCGCATCCGGATTATGGCGGGGAATCTCCAGCAGCTCAGGCATCTGGGACAGTTCCTCGATCCATTCCAGCCTCTACCGTTATTGTTCTTCCTCTCTCACAAAGTGGCTCGGCTGTTGGTCCCTTTTGGGATGCTCACAGCCCTGGCCGCGAATGCCCTCCTGCTGGATTCCGGGATGTACGGCGTGCTGTTTAGCGCCCAGCTCCTGTTTTACGCTCTGGCTCTGTTCGGTCTCACCGGGCGCCTCCGTCCCAGGGCGCTCCGGCTTCCCTTCTATTTCTGCATGGTGAACAGCGCGGCATTCTTCGGCGTTTATCACGCGATGACGCGGCGCAGGAGCATGGCATGGAAATGAACGTGTCTAATTTGACACATCGTGTTCGAATGGAACACTGATTCAAAGCAATTAATCTATTTGGAATGAGCAATTTGCAAGTCGGCAAGCCGTCTGCATTTCTTCTCCACGAAGAGGAGAAAAAGCGATGCAGACCTTGAAATTCTTCGCAATCCTGGTGGCGGCGGCAAGTGAAATGGCGGCGGAGAGTGCGCCGTCGCGGCGTCTGATCGTAAATATTCCGGCACGCAAGATCGTGCTGGTGGAAGACGGGAAAATCTTGAAGATGTATTCGGTAGCAGTGGGCAAGAAGACCACGCCGAGCCCGAGCGGCACCTTCCATCTCGCGAGCCACGTAGTGAACCCGACCTATACACATGCCGGCAAGGTGGTGGGGCCAGGGCCGGCGAATCCGGTGGGTACGCGCTGGATGAGCATCGGCTTTCAAGGCTACGGCATCCACGGAACCAACCATCCGGAATCCATCGGCCACGCGGCGTCGCACGGGTGCATCCGGCTACGAAATCATGACGTCGAGGAATTGTTTGAACTAGTACGAGTGGGCGACGAGGTGGATTTGATCGCGGATCCGACTCCGGAAGAAGCCAGTTTGTTTGAGGAAACTCATGCAGGCAATCTACAGGCCAAGGCTGCGGCAGCCGATGGAAGAATCGTTGGAGGATTGCAATGACCTTCCTGAGCGCGCTCGGCGGATTCCCGGAAATGGTGCTGGGTCTGGCCTTCAGCCTCGGGTGCGCGTTGCTGCTCGCGTTCGTTTGTCTCCGATTTTTGCTGACTTTGATGGCGCGCCAACAATATAGTGTGACCCAGGATCATAATGTAATGAATGATCCGAGTCACGTTCGCTCTATTCTTCGGCTCGGTGCTGCTGTTGCCGGCTCAAACAACGGACCAGTCGCCAGCCCAGACCCCGCCAGAGCAAACAATGACGGACGCGGCGTCCCAACTGGCGTCCCGTATCTCATCCCTGCTGCCACGCCGAACACCGGTTTCGCTCGAAGCCCAGAACCTGTCGCAGCTCTCAGCGGCCGAATGGTTGAGCTTTCGCAACCTGTTGCGGGACGAATTGCGCAAGTTGGGTACAGAGACGGCGGGGACGCCGCCTGAATCCGGCTCGCCTGCCACGCTGGCGCGTGTGCGCGTCACGCTGTCTGAGGACGCACGGGGTTGGCTCTTCGTAGCTGAAGTTTCGAGCGGAGATAATCGGCAAGTCGCGATGCTTCCGTGGAAACAACCCTCCTCGGCTCAAACCAAACGGCAACTTAGCATCACGAAAAAACCTCTCTGGACACAGCCGGATCCCATACTCGACATCTTGCTCACCGACTCCGGCGCCCAGATGCTGGTTCTCAGTTCGGACAAATTGACGAGCTATCTTTTCATGGAGAACAAGTGGATGCTATCCGCTACAGCTTCCCTTGTGTTGCCTCGACCAATGCCTCGCGATCCGCGAGGGCGGCTCGAAGCCACACCAGACGGCTTTCGTGCATTCCTGCCTATGGCAATATGCCAGGGAACATTCAAACCCGAACTTCGGTTGACGTGCGTGAATGGAACTGAGACTTGGCCGGACACGCAAGTCCGTTGGATCGCAGATCGAAACACGCTCGAATCGGACGCAATGAAAACGCCCTTCTACGCCACTGCCAACGGACTGTTCTCGATGACGGATGGCCGCGTGCAGGATCGCTCCGGGCAGCCTGTCGCGGGATCCGAAGGCTGGGGCAGCGACATCGCGAGTGTCGAGGATCCCTGCGGCTCCCGAACTGCCGTTTTTGCCAGCAGTCCTGATACCGGCCGGGAAGAAGTTCGGCTATACGACGTTGTAAGCGGCCAAGCCACTCCCGCAAGCGATCCCACCTCATTACCCGGCCCGGTGACTGCACTTTGGCCGTCGGAAATGCACGGTGAAGCGACCATGGTGGCACGAAACTTGCAAACTGGACAATATGAGGCTTCCCGGCTGGGCGTCGTTTGCACTAAGTAGCCTCCTCTTCTCTAGCTTGCTTACGGGAGCCGTGCGTCCCCGCTATGGGGGAACCTTGACCGTGGAGCTGTCCAACGCTTGGACCACGCTCGATCCCAATAGCTTCAAAACCGCGCTTTCGGTTCCGATCGCTGAGACGCTGGTGCGCGTCGGCTCGCACGGCGAGATCGAACCCGTGCTCGTAGTGGCCTGGCAGCACGATCCGGATTTTAGGCGTTGGCGATTCTCATTGCGTCCGAGAGTCACGTTCCATGACGGCGAGGCGCTCACTGCTGCAACCGCCGCTCCCCCGCTACTCGCGGCACTCAAGCAAACGTATAGCGATGTTTCGATTGAGGCTGGAGGTCAAGCCATCGTGGTGCACTCGGACCACGCCATGCCCGAACTGCTGGCAGAACTTGCTTTGCCACGTGCCGCAGTCTTTCGGAAAAGCGATACGAATGCGCTCATTGGCACCGGGCCATTTCGTGTCACTACCTGGGACCCGGGCCGGCGCTTGACGCTGGCCGCGTTCGACAACTACTGGGGTGGACGGCCCTATCTCGATTCCGTCGAGATCGAGTTCGGCTCTGGCCACGGGCGCGCCGATCTGTTCGATATCCCAGTAGGCCCCGCGCGGCGAATCCTTCCTGAAAGCTTGGCGACGTGGTCGTCCGCGCCGCGTGCGCTGCTGGCAATTACTTCAACCAATGCGGACCCCGTGCTGTTGCAAGCGCTCGCGCTACTGATCGACCGCGTTCCCATCCTGAATGTGCTCGCGCAGCACAAGGGAGAAGTGGCTTTCGGTCTTTTGCCGCAATGGCTCTCAGGCTATGCGTTCCTGTTTCAGTCGACGCCGGATGTGATGCACGCCAAGCAGCTTGTGTCTTCGCTGCGACTGGGACCGACGAGCCTCAGCTACCCGGCTGACGATCTTTTCCTGCGATCGGTGGCAGAGCGCATTGCATTGAATGCGCGCGATGCAGGGATCACGATCCAGCCCACATCGGCCGGCAATGGCCATCTTCGATTGATGGAATGGCCGCTCGAATCGACCGACGCCGCGAATGAACTCGGGCGCATCGCAGAACAGTTGGGAGCCAGCGATCGCGCCAGGCAGCTGGATGCCGCCAAGCCCGAGACTTTGTACCAGGTGGAGCGATCTTTGCTGGATGACCATCGCATCATTCCGCTGATTCACGTGCGTGAGACTTATGGCATCGCGCCGCGAGTTCACTTTCAGTCGCCCACATCGGACCCGTTCACGCTGCATCTGGAAGACGCATGGGTACAACCATGAACTTTCGGACGAAGGTCTTCCTCAGTATTACCGCAACCGTTATTCTCGCGGTGTGGATTGTCGCGGCGGTAGTTTCGACGCTGGTCAGTCAATCGTTCGAACGGAGAGATGCGCAGCGCACCGCGGCTCTCGTGAGCCAATTGCAGCGCGAATTCGAACGGCGAGGCAGCGACGTGGCTCGTCGTGTGGAAGCCGTCGCGAACTCCGACTCGGTGCAGCGACTGGCTGTCAATCTTGTTGGACCAGCCGGCGGACAACTGGACACCTCGCAATACTTCGCCGCGGCCCAGACGCTGGCGCAAGAACAATCGCTCGATTTCCTGGAGCTGGTGGGGCCGGATACAGCGATCATCAGCTCAGCCGAATGGCCGGCCCGCTTCGGATACAAAGAAGATTGGCTGGCGCAGCCAGTGGATTGGAAAGCGCAGGGCGTCTTCCTGCGGGAAGAACACCTGGCCGACGGTCTGGCGCTTGGTTTGATTACCGTTCGCACCATTGCCCCCAGCGACAAGACTCTCTACGTAGTGGGCGGCCAGCAAGTGGATTCGGACTTCCTTGCTTCCTTGCCCGCAATCGAAGGCGTCCGCCTGGAGCTCATCCGCGATTTCGATATGCCCCAGGGCTTGGCCGGCGCACTGGTCGCCGATGTCCGCCGCGAACCTCGCGAGTTGAAACGCGTAACCGACGCCACCAGCATCACAGCCATCCCGCTGGAGGGCCGCGACAAACAATTGCTGGCGATTCTGTTGGTTGAAAACTCGCGCGCCGAGTTGCTCAGTTTGAAGCGCTATATCCAGGAAACTGCGGCAGCCGTGGGCGGCGCTGGCGTTCTGTTGGGATTGATGCTGAGCTTTTGGACCGCGTCACGCGTCACACGTCCGTTGCGAGATCTGGCTTCCAGCGTGCGGGAGGTCGCCTTGGGCAAATGGGACACGCGGGCCAACGTGGGGTCCTCGGACGAAGTGGGACAATTGGCGCGCGACTTTAACGGTATGACCGAGCAATTAGTGGAGCAGCGCGATCGTATGATCCAGGCCGAGCGGGTGGCCGCATGGCGCGAACTGGCCCGCCGCCTGGCTCACGAGCTGAAGAATCCTCTGTTCCCGCTTCAGATCACTATCGAGAATTTACAGCGCGCAAGGGCTGCGTCGCCTGAGCAGTTCGACGAGGTGTTTCGCGAGAGCACTTCGACGCTGCTCGCGGAGCTGGACCACTTGAAGACCATCGTGGGACGGTTCAGCGATTTCGCCAAGATGCCCGCGCCGCAGCTCGAACGCGTTGACGTGAATCAAATGGCGCGCGAAGTGGTTCATCTGTTTGAAGCGCAACTTCAGGCCCCCGGCCGGCCGCGCGTCGAAACGAAATTGCAACTCGCAGCGGAAGTTGGCGAAGTTCTGGCCGATCCAGACCAGTTGCGCAGGGCATTGAGGAATTTAGTATTGAACGCGCTGGACGCCATGCCTCAGGGCGGAACCCTTACCATCCGAACGGCGCGGCACGACAATAAGGTCGCCCTGGAAGTGTCGGACACCGGCGAGGGTCTGACCCCGGAAGAAGTTGACCGTCTGTTCACGCCCTATTACACAACCAAACAGCACGGAACGGGGCTGGGCTTGGCAATCGTGCAGTCCGTGGTAAGCGATCATAAAGGCACCATCACCGTACATAGTGAGCCGGGCCAAGGTGCGACATTTCGTATCGAATTAAAGGCGAATGCATGAGCAAATTGCTGTTGGTGGACGACGACGCGAACACTCTGGCATCGCTGGCGCGGGCTTTTCGACTGGCGGGGCATGAGGCGGTGGTGTGCGATCAAGCGGATCGCGCGCTGGAACTTGCGAAGGCGCAGCGCTTTGACGTAATTCTGTCCGACGTCGTTATGCCCGGTAAGGACGGGCTCGCGCTGCTGGCCGATTTGAAAGCGGCGGGCGTGGCGGCGCCGGTGGTGATGATCTCGGGACAAGCCAGCATCGAAATGGCGGTGCGGGCAACGCGTCTAGGCGCGGTAGATTTCCTGGAGAAGCCCCTCTCCACCGAAAAGCTGCTGGTCACCGTCGAAAACATGGTGAAGCTAGCGCGTCTGGAAGACGAGAACAAACGGCTCCGTCAGCGCGCGGGCAAGCAGGAACTGATCTGGAAATCGGCCGTGATGCAGAGCGTCATGGCGAAAGTGGAGCGCGTGGCAGCCAGCGAAACTCGCGTGGCCATCCTCGGCGAAACGGGAGCCGGAAAGGAACTGATTGCGCGCACCGTCCATGAGAAGAGCCAGCGCCGCAATGGCCCGTTCATCACGCTCAACTGCGCGGCTGTTCCCGCAGAGCTGATCGAATCCGAACTGTTCGGCCACGAGAAGGGTGCTTTTACCGGCGCGGCCACACGTCACACCGGCAAGTTCGAGCAGGCGCATGGCGGCACGCTTTTCCTGGACGAGATCGGCGACATGCCGCCGATCATGCAGGCCAAGTTGCTGCGCGTTCTGGAGCAAAAGGAAGTGGAACGGATCGGCGGTGACCGGCCTATTGCCGTTGACGTGCGGGTCATTGTAGCCACGCACCGCAATTTGGATGAGCTGGTGCGCAAAGGCGAATTTCGCCAGGATCTGTATCATCGCGTCTTTGTTTTTCCCGTGGTCCTGCCTCCCCTGCGCGAGCGGCGGGAAGATATTCGGCTCTTAGTGGATTTCTTCGCGCAGGCCGTCGTGGAGCAGAACGATTGGAAGCCGCGCGAGATTGCGCCGGAGGCGTATGCGGAGCTAGAGCGCTATTCGTGGCCCGGCAATGTGCGTGAGTTGCGGAATGTCGTGGAGCGGCTGTTGCTGTTGACGGACGACCGCGTAGACGCCTCCACCGCTCGCTTGGCGCTGCCGTTCGATTCAAGCGCACCCCCGCAATCCGCCGAATCCGGCCCGCTTTCGGAGCGTATGGACGCCCACGAACGCGAGATCATTATCGCCGAGCTGAAAAAGCACAATTACAAGATGACGGACACCGCCAAGGCGCTTGGCCTGGAGCGCAGCCATCTGTACAAGAAGTGCCAGCAGCTGGGCATCGAACATCGCAGTATGGCAGGTTAACGATTTCTGGCAGATCTGCTAATCTTGGCAGTATGGAACGATTCACCGTGGCAGTAGACGGTTCGGGAAGGATACTGCTCCCCGCTAAGGTTCGCAAACAACTAAACCTGCGCAAGGGCTCGGAGCTCATCGCCAGTTTGGACAGCAAACAGCGGCTCGTGCTCAATACGCGCGCTCAGGCTCTCCGGGAAGTGCAGGAATTCTTCTCCAGCCGCCGGCCTGCCGGCACACTCTGGTCGGAGGAAATCATACAAGATCGCCGCAGGGAAGCCCGCCGCGAACTCGATGATTGAATATATTTTGGACTCTACGGCCCTCATTGCTTTGGTGGGCCTGGAATCCGGTTCTCAACGTATCGCGGAACTGTTGCAGAACTCCGCGGTCAGCGCAGTGAATCTTGCCGAAACAGCAAACAAGCTCCTAGAAAAGGGATTCTCCCCGACCGAGGTAAGAGCGTCTCTGGCGAAGTTGGAACTTCAAGTAGAAGATTGGTCCGAAGATATGGCGTATCGAAGCGCGGAGTTTACTCAGTTCAACAAATCGCACGGCCTCTCGCTTGGCGATCGCGCGTGCCTTACTCTAGCGAAACAACTCCATGCAACCGCCGTCACCTCCGACCGCACATGGCGCCGCGCGCCGTCACTAGGCGTCCCTATAATGATATTTCGATGAGAATTGGCGTCTTCACGGCACTACTCAGCAAGCTTCCGTTGGTCCAGGTTCTCGAAAAACTCCAGAGTCTCGACATTCACACCGTGGAGCTGGGCACCGGCAATTACCCAGGCGATCCGCACTGCCCGCTCGCGATGCTTACCGATCGCAATGCGTTGCGCGAGTTCAAGCTGAAGCTGGAAGACCGCGGTTTCACCATCAGTGCATTGAGCTGTCATGGAAATCCGCTGCATCCCAATGCATCGCTCGCCAAAGCTTTCCAGGAGACCAGCCGGAAGACGGTGCGCCTGGCCGAGAAGCTCGGCGTGCCCGTGGTCATTGACTTTTCCGGCTGTCCCGGCGATAGCAATTCGGCAAAATATCCGAACTGGATCACATGCCCCTGGCCGCCCGAGTATCTCGAAGCGCTCGATTGGCAATGGGAGAAGAAGGTCACGCCGTTTTGGACCAGGCACGCTCAGTTCGCCAAAGATCACGGTGTCAAAATCGCCATCGAAATGCATCCCGGCTTCGTTGCGTATAGTCCTGAAACGCTGCTGAAGCTGCGATCCATCGCGGGCCCGGCCATCGGCTGCAACTACGATCCCAGTCACATGTTCTGGCAGGGCATAGATCCTATTGAAGCCATCCGGGTGCTAGGCGATTCCATTTTTCACGTACACGCCAAGGACACTCAGATGTACGCGGCAAACCTTCCGAAAGCCGGCGTACTCGATACGAAGAAGTACACTGACGAGCGAAACCGTTCCTGGATCTTTCGGACCGTGGGATATGGGCACTCCTTCGGCTGGTGGAAGGAATTCATTTCCACTCTGCGCATGTACGGGTACGACTACGTGCTATCCATCGAGCATGAGGACTCGTTGATGTCGGCCGAGGAAGGCCTCGCAAAAGCGGCGGCGTTCCTGAACGGGATCGTGATCAAAGAGAAGCCGACCCAAGCCTTTTGGGTTTAGTTGAGCATAGCCTTTTGGGTTTAGTGACGGCGCGATGAACCGCCCGAGGCATTGCGGAATTTCGCCGGGGTCATGCCCGAGTGTTTCTTGAAGAGAGCGCAGAAGTGGCTCTGATCGGAGAATCCGCAAGAGTTTGCGATTTCGCCCAGCGAGAGCTCCGATCTGGGTAAAAGTTCGGTAGCATGCTCGATACGGCGCTTACGAATGTATTCACCAACCGTCATGTGATAGTGCCGGTGGAACTCGCGCGACAGATGCACCGGGTGTACTCCCGCGATGGCCGCAAACGACGCGAGGCTGGGTGCTCTGAGATAGGAATCTGCCAATGACTCACGCACTCGCCGCAACCAATTCGGGGCAGTGGATCCATGCGTCTCACCCGAGGAGCGCGCGCTCTCGGCCAGCATTTCGAGCAGCACGCCCTCCATCGCCAACGGCGCGATGTCGTCCTGCGCCATAAACTCGCGCATTATTCTATTGGCGAGCCACTTTGCCAGCGGCCCCGCGATCTCGCGCGGTTCCGATAGACAGCCAGCATGTTCGTCACCCAACCGCTGCAACGCGCCCGGCTCGATTTTCACCCGCAGCAAGCGAACCGCCGCTGGAAACTGATTCTCGTGGCGCTCGCCTGCCGGCAAGAGATGTAACGCACCCTCGCCCCATTGGAATTCGCGATGAGAGTATCTCTCGATGTAATGTCCGGAAAGAACCAGAGTGAGATAGGAATCAGCATGGCAATGCCGCGGCAGCGATACCCCTGCTACATACAGTCCTTCGGTGAGAGAAAATCCCACGATGTCACGGCGGCGGATGGTGCTTCCAGCCGCATCCGTTACAGGACAGGAACCACTTGGCGTCATGAAATATTCTACGTAGCCGGGGGCGCATTCGTTTGCGGAAATTGAGCTTCCGCCGCGTGATTCCCACGGGCGGACACCACTTCCCAAAGGCGAACGGAGGTATTGAGAAACAGGGCGAATGCTACTTGAATTCGGGACTGCTGGCGTTCGCGGCTTCAGCGGACCAATTTTGGTGAATGAGCCCGTTCTGGTCGGTATAGAACGTACGACGGCCTGAAGTATTGAACACCTTGGGATTCGCGTTGAGAGTGTAGCCGGAAGGCGTCGCCGTCATGGTGAATGTATACCCGTCCTTGTCACCGACCGCCAGCGCGCCAGGGATCAGGTCGGCAGCCTGCGGTCCTGGTCCGCCGCTGGTGGGCGGCCCCAATTCGGCCAGCGTGGTTGCAAACCTCTGGAACTGCGACATGTACTGTACCTGCATGGTGTTAATGGTCTGCAATTCGCGGATCACCGCCATCTCGTTGGCATTCATGCGCGCGCTTCCCAGCTTGGGAACGGCGATAGCCAAAATAATCAGGATGATCGCGATCACGATCAAAAGCTCAATCAGCGAGAAGCCGCCAGCGCTGCGGCGTTTGCGAAACTGCACCATGACAACAATTATGACGCGAAATCCTGCCGGAGCGTGGAAGGCCGTTGGTCCTGGTACTGACTGCCCCCGGCCGCCAGTGCTATGGCGCCAAGCGCACCCGACCGTCCGCCCAGTTGGGAAGGCACGATTTCAGGAGGATCCAGATATCCGTTGAGCAACTCCGCTACCTTGGCCCGAACCTTGGGAAATAGCTCCTCGCGCTGCATGACGCCGCCACCCAGCACCACGCGTTCGGGCGAGAGGATGCAAGTCCAATTCACGATCCCCAGAGCCAAATATTCGGCCTCCAGGTCCCAGGCAGGATGCCCGGCGGGAAGCAGATGCCCCGGTTGGTTCCAGCGCGCCTCAATGGCTGGGGCGGCAGCCAGCCCCTCCAGACAGTCGCCATGATAGGGACAGTTGCCGTCAAACGGATCGCGCACGCGATCGTGAGGCACTCGAATGTGGCCCATTTCGGGATGCAGCTGGCCGTGCAGCAGGCGGCCGTCCACTAGCGCCCCTCCGCCCAGGCCTGTGCCAACCGTGACGTACAGGAAGGTGCTCAGGCCGCGCGCAGCGCCCCAACGGGACTCGGCCAGGGCTGCGGCATTGACGTCCGTATCGAATGCAATCGGTGTCCCGAGCGCCCGGTGAACGGTCCCGGCAAAGTCGAAGTTCCGCCAGGCGCGTTTCGGCGTGGAAGTAATGTAGCCGAAGGTAGGCGATTGCGGATTCCGATCGATGGGGCCGAATGAGGCGATTCCGATGGCTCCTACTGGGTCGGCGGCCCGAAAGAAATCGACAAGATGCCCGATGGTTTCCTCGGGCGTGGTGGTAGGAAACTCGGCAAACATGGCGTCTTCGGGACCACTGCCGGCGGCGCAAACAAACTTCGATCCTCCAGCTTCGATTCCCCCGAAACGCGGCATGAGCCTAGCTTACGCGGGTCCAGTGTACAATAAAAGTATCCATGAAATTATCCGAATTTGCCCGTGTATTGGCTCTTTCCGGCCTCGCCGCCGCGGCTATTGCCCAACCGCCCTCCCCTGCCTCTCCTCCCAAAACTGGTACTCCGGCGCCGGCCCAGGTAGCCGCCCCCGAAAGTAATCTCGCACCCGACACCGTAGTTCTCACCATCGGCGATCAACGAATGACGCGCGCTCAATTCGAAGTGTTGTTGATGGCTTTGGCGCAAAACGGCCGTCCGGCATCCAGTCCAGCTCAGAAGAGACAAGTGGCTGAGCAGTACGCAGAATTGGAAACCATGGCGCAGGAAGCCCGTAAGCGCAAACTGGATGAGAGCCCTGAAGTGAAGCAGATGATGGCCATACAAGGCGACAGCTACCTCGCCAACACTTTGGCAAAGCGGGTTACCGACGACACGCACTTCACAGAGCTCGATCTGCGATCGTATTATGACAGTAACAAGAGCGAGTTTGAGCAAGCCAAAGGAAGCCACATCTTGATCCGCTTCAAGGGATCAACCGCTCCTCTGAAGCCCAATGAGAAGGATCTGACCGACGCGGAAGCGCTGGCCAAGGCCCAGGACATTCGCAAGCAGATACTGGCGGGCGCCGATTTCGCGACGCTGGCGAAGGCCGAATCGGACGACGTGGGTTCCGGCGCCAAAGGTGGCGACCTGGGCGAATTCAAGCGCGGCCAGATGGTGGCGGCGTTCGACCAAGCGGCATTCTCCTTGCCGATAGGCGAAGTCAGCGAACCGGTGAAGACGCAGTTTGGCTACCACATCATCAAGGTCACGGCGCGCACCTCGAAGTCTTTCGAGGAGGTCAAGCCACAAATCGAAAAAGATCTCAAGCCAAAGCTGGCCAAAGAAGCCTTGGAGCAGGTGAAAGCGCATACGGCGGTGACGCTGAACGACGCTTATTTCGGTAAAGAAACAATGCCTCCAGGGCCGTTAGGCCCGGGCAAGTAGCCGGCTGATTCAGTTTCACTCCATTCTTCCTGCCCACTCCAGGAAGCGCAACAGATCGCGGCGGTGCTGCCAGATAAAACGCCAGAAGTCGGCAAAGCCGATCTTGTCAGCTGAAACGCCCCAATAGGTTTCCATGCGCCAGCGCAAGTAGGGGCTGCGCCAGGGACAAAAGCGATATCCCCTGCTGGCGCGCCACACGAAGCGCAGCATCACTTCGGTTCCAGCATCAGTGCAGCTGGCTCAGGGCTTTCTTAGGCGATGTATCGGGAGTTGCATAGTAGCCCGTGCGCGTGCGCACTTGCGGGTGCCCCGCGCCATTCACGGTCACTTTGATCTGGCGGAAGCTGCCATCCATCTCTTGGACCGTCGGTGAATAGGCGATGGTGTATTGATTGCGGATTTCGTGCGCCACCTGTAGAGCAATGGCATCCACCTCGGCCGGACCCTTGGGATAAAAAGCGAGGCCGCCAGAATCGCGAGTAATGGCATCCAGCGCGCGCTTGGCCAACCGCGCCTCGCGTCGCTCCTCCTCGTTCAATAGACCGATCGAATACACCAGCACTTCATTCTGCTGCGCGCGGTTCACTAGCTTTTCAAGACTGATGTTGCTCGCGTTATCGTTGCCGTCGGTGATCACCAGCAGAACTTTCTTTTGGCGATGGCCTTCCTTCTTGAGATAGGTCAGCGACGAATCGATAGCGTCGCGCATGGCGGTGCCGCCGCGAGAATCGATGCGAGCGATGCCCTCTTCCATTTTCTTGATGTCGCTGGTCAGAGGAACGTCCAGATAAGGGTCGTCATTGAAATTGACGATGAAGACTTCGTCCTGGGGGTTCGAAGCTCTCACCAGGTCCAGGGAAGAGGTCTCTACGTTCTGCCGTTTCTCGCGCATGCTGCCGCTGTTATCGATGATGATGCCGAGCGAAATGGGCACATCCTCGCGGCGAAA
>JBEKRO010000032.1:0-59511 GCA_049518655.1 Bryobacteraceae bacterium
AGCGGTACCATCCCGATGATTGCGCCACGAACCCGCCATGCGATTCACCTGTATTCACTGGATTCTGATTCGCGAACTGGCAGGAAACCGTACCACGGCTGGCGGTCCAGGAAAAGACCAGTGTCGCGCCGCTCTGCATCGCCACGCGATACTCCACTTCGCCGTTCGCGGCCAGCGTCAGATCCAGGCTATCCTTACGAAACGGCTGGAGCAGCATTCGGGCGCTCGGGGGAAGCTTCGCCGCTGGAGGGCTCGGCGGTCTCCGGACGCTCCAGAAACGCACACCGGTGAAGGCGGCTGCCCCGAGAAGCACCACCAGCCCGAGTAGCCATCCTTGCCGGGTCACTATTTCAGATTGTATGCGGTGGCCAAACCTCGAACGGCGCCAGTCTATCTTACGGCGCTGGTCGAATCGGCTCGGCACCTGGGGGGACGCCGAAAAACTAGCGGTTTCGCTCGCTTTTTTGCCCTAAACCCTGTAGCGTCCTGCCCTGTTCGCCGATAGACATGACAGGAGCAGGCATGGCGACATTGCCTCTAAAGAACTGGAGCGTTGCGTCCATCCGCCAGACCAGCGGGATCAGTCTGGAAGAGATCGCACGGAACACCAAGCTCAAGGTCACAACCCTGAAGGCCATTGAAGATGCTAACTTTGATGTTTTGCCGGGCGGAATTTATAACATCAGCTACATCCGGCAATACGCGAGGGCAATCGGCGTGGACGAAGGGGCTCTGGTCAGGATGTACCAATCGTTGCGCCCGGAAGATAATCAGAGTGAAGCAGACGGGCGTTAGTTGGGTTCAAATCCCCAAGCCCAGAAAGCAGGAGTAACATGGCGGCTGCCGCTTCGTTGCAAACCGATACATCATCGTCCCCGGCCATTCTCGGCAAGGACGTAACAGTCACAGGTGAAATTCGCAGCCACGAACCTCTCACTATCGAGGGTGAGGTGCAGGGTACCATCGACGTGGCCGGCCACCTTCTCACGATCGCGCCCCGAGGCAATGTCCGCGCCAGCGTCAACGCCAAGGAGATTGACGTACTTGGTTCGCTGCACGGAAACATCGACGGCGCCGACAAAGTCTACATCCGCAATGGCGCGAAATTCGTGGGCGATATTCACGCGCGTGGCATTGTGATTGAGGACGGCGGATTCATACGCGGTAAAGTGGACCTTTCCCGCAAACCCGGCGTTGCCTAAAGGGCCCGGCGCGCCCGGGCTAGTGAAACGCCTGGTCGATGGCGTGGAAAGTCGTTACGAACTGCACTCCCAAAACATTGGTCTGCGTTCCCGGAAAATACTCGATCCTCAGCCATTCATAGCTCGCCTTGAGCAACTGATGCCGGTTCAGCCACCAACCTCCGCCCAGCTCATAGGATGCAATGGATGGCGAGAATTCACTGGTTGAGTTCCCGCTCGTATCCGCTGCCCCACCCGGTTTAAGCCATCCCGCGCGGCCCGCCACGTAAAATCGGGGCGTCAGAGTGCGCTTGGCCTCACCGTACGTGGAGATCACCGACGGCGCTTGAGTGAAACCCGGCAAATCGTATTGGAAGCGCTGCCATTCGCCGCTGGCGCTCCAGTGCCCTCGCGCCCATTGAGCCTCCAAACCCAGACCACTCGCCGGAAAAGCGCGCACCGAAGTTCCGGCGGGTAGCAGCGATGCAAGTTCGGGGGACAGATAGGGTCCGCGGAATCCTGAAATGCCCACGCGGAATCCCTGGTGGATGGTGTAGCCACCGCCCGCCACCCACTGCGCGTATTCCGGAGCATGGCTCAAGCTCAGCGGATTGGACGGCGAGCCGCTGGTCACTTGGATGCGGCCATCTACTCGATGGCTGGAGACTTCGGCTTGAACTCCCGGCAATCCGTACAGACTCACGGGCGTCAGTCCTTCGTTCCCACCGGGCGCTCCACCACAAGAGTTTTCAACATAACCGTAGTTTTGCCCAAGCAAGTCCGCCACCCCGCAAGGAAGTTGATCGTTTCGTAATGTGAGCGTCTGGATGTAACTGAGTGGTTGATCGAGCAACGGGTTCTCAGCATCGTCGTAATGCAGCGGAAAAGCGCCGAAAGCAGACGACAACTGGCCGGCCTTGAACACCACCGTGGTCTTCTCCCGGCGAATCTGATACCCCACGAAAGCTTGCAACGTCTGGATATACCATTCGTGATCCGGATCGTAGGCGTCGTAGTAGAGATAAGGCGCCAGGCGAATCTGCTCCGCGGCATAGGCGAACCAGTGCCGTCCGAGTGTGACCGTCGGGTACAACATGACTTGAAATCCGCCCGTCACCGGAGTAGTCCCCGGATCTTCCAGCTGGAGCCGGCCGGTGTACATCGCGCCGCCGCTCGCGGTTACTGGCAGACTGAAGCCGAAGTTCGAATCTTGTGAGCCGGAATCCTGGGATTGAACGGGCACCGCCAGCGCCCCGCACAAAACGACCCACAAGATGGGCCTTAGCGCTTGTCTTAACATTGGCGAACCTCCTTGCCAGTTAGTTGATCCTCGAGGAATTCGTCCGCCCCCTCGGCGAGTGGAAGGCTTAACGCGACTGTGAATGTGGTTCCAACGCCCTCGCGGCTGTCCACGCCAATCAAGCCGCCCATAACTTCCACCAGTTGCTTGACGATGGTCAACCCCAGCCCCGTCCCCCCGTAGCGGCGCGTCATCGATCCATCGGCCTGAGTGAATTTTTCGAAAACCAGGTCCAGTTTGTCGGCTGCGATCCCAATGCCTGTATCGCGCACCTTCAGGAGCAGGGACGCCTGTTTTTGCGTCTTGTCCAGGCACTGGGCTTTGTTCAAACACTCGACGGATACAGTGATTTTCCCGTGCTCGGTGAATTTGATCGCGTTTCCCACCAGGTTGATCAGCACCTGGCGTACGCGAATGGCGTCGCCCACCAGCCCTACGGGCGCGCCGCCCGCGTATTCGATCACGATCTCCAGGCCCTTAGCGGCAGCCTGCGGCCCCAGCAGGTTATTCACTTCCAGAATCGTCTCGAGCAGGTTGAAGGCTGCCAGGTTGAGCGTCAGCTTACCGGCGTCCAGCCGCGAGAAATCGAGGATGTCGTTGATGATCGCGAGCAGCGAATTGGCCGAGTCGCGCACGGTAGAGGCGAAATCCTTCTGTTCTGCATCCAGCGGCGTATCCAGCAAGAGATCCGTCAAGCCGATAACGCCGTTCATCGGCGTCCGCAGTTCGTGACTCATGTTTGCGAGAAACTCGCTCTTGGCGCGGTTCGCCGATTCCGCCGCGACTTTCGCCTTCTCCAGCTCGGCGCGCGTCCGGCGCTCGGCCGCCGCTACGCGATTGAACGACTCAGCAAGTACGTGCAGTTCTCCCGCCGCTTGCCCGGCGCTAATATGTTCGGGGAATTGGCGGTCCCGTTCGCCACGCTCTAACTGCGCCGCTAGTTCGCGCAGGGGCTTGGTCACCGACCTCGACGTCGCCAGCGTGAACAGCAGCGCGAGCAATACGCCACAGGCCCCCACCTTCGCCAGGATACTCACCCATCCGGCCGTGAAATCGCGCACGGCGGCGTCCAGCGATCGAAGAACGATGAGCTGAAATCCCGGGCCCAGGCGCGCATCCTGGACCGGCAGCGCCAGAAAGGTCTCACCGTGGCGACGGATTTCGCATTCGGCCAGCGGCTCGCGGCATCCCGAGCGCAGCTCGCTTTCGAGCGATCCCCACGTGGCGCGGGGCAACGTGGCTTCGAGAACCTTGCCATTCTGCAACAGCACCGTCTCGCCACCCAAATGATAGAGGCTCAAATCGAACTTCGCGCCCAGCTTTAACTCGCCAATCTGTTCGCCACCGATGACGATGGGCGTCGAAGTTAGCTCATAGAGCACGCCAGCGCTCTGCATGACCGACGTTTCCGAAGGAATGTCGGCAAGCTGCGGGGGCGAGCCCGCGGACCCGGAGCCGAACTCGACTGCGGCCAGCGTGCGTCCCTTCCAGTCCGTCACAGCCAAAAGGTCATACCCTACCAGCCCGTGCATTTCCCGCAGTTGCACCTCGATGGTGCGACGGATCTCGGCGGCCGTTTCGGGCGTCGAGGGAGCTTCGTGGGTAAGACCGATGGCGGCTTTCAGCCCTGCACTATCTGCCAGCACCGACACGAACTGGCCGATGCGCCGCGAATAGTCGGCGTTGGCGCGATCCAGCAATTCTTCGGATTTTTGTAATGAATCGCGCAATCCATCCTTCACGTGCTTCTGCACCAACGTATTCAGCGCCAGGAAACTGGTCACCAGCACAACGCAAACGGGCAGGAAAGAGAACAGGAACGCCCGCGTGGTGAGGGATGTTCGCCCGAGCAAGGCTATTGCTCCGTGTCTACTGGAACGCGGATGGTCACGTCCACGCTGCCAGTCTCCGGCACTTCAATATCTACTTTGTGAAGGCCCGCGATCTTGTGCCAGGCGGTCAAACGATAGCGCCCGGCGGGCACATTCGAAAACGAGAAGCTGCCGTCCTCGGAAGGCTTTTGAAACCAAGGGCTCGCGGTCACCGCAATGGCGGCGTACATATTCGCGTGGATGTGGCAGTAAACCTGAACCACGCCCGGGTTGTTGAAAGTCACTGTGCGGCTTTGGCCTTGCGGATAGTAGCCCAGGTCAAAGGCCTGCGCCTTGGAGAGCGAGAAGACGTTGTGAAAGATCGGGTCAAAATTCGGAAACTGGACCTTGGAGCCGACGGGTACTACAATCAGCTCGGGTTCAAACCGCGCTCCCTTCTGATTGAGCGCTTCGGTAACCGGGGCCCTTGGGGTCAGTTTCCCCTGCTCTTTGCCTGCGTCTTTTCGAGTTTCCAGGATCACCACCATGCGATCGAACTCGTTTGAAGATTCCGCATCGCGCGGCGCGGCGGGCGTGGCAGTTCCCCGCAAGTTATACACAATGGGGGACAAACTTTTCTTGGTCAGGCGTTTGGTGATGAGCGCAATCCCATGCACATCACCTGCCAGCGCATTGATCGCAAGCAAGAGTACAGCCGAAACGGGGCACACGAGTTTCATCCCATTTCCTCTTCTCTTGAAATCGGTCGCCCACGGCCTCGGCTATAGGGTGATCTTACAGTCTGTAGGGTATTGCACCGTCCGTGAACGCTGCCCCCAGCATGCTATTCTGAAGCGAAGTTAGTATTCTCCAGGAGTCAGCGACGAATGCGGAACAGCAGATCGCCCATTCGCTACAAGGTCTTCAAACCCCTGCAAGCGGTGAAGCTGGCTGAGCATCCCGGCAGCAGCTTGCGCGATCCCACCGGTACGCTGGTCCAGATCCCAGCCGAAGTGATTGTCGAAATCGAGGGCGGTGTCGCGGATTCCGGCTTGATCAACGTTCACTGGAAGGGCGAAGTCTTCTCGGTTTTCAATGAGGACCTGCAGGAGAAAGCGTCACCCGTCAGCGCGGCCGAGGTTTAGACCCAGGATTCCAGACCCCAACCCTTGCGCAATTTTGCGCGCGAGCCTCCTATGCCAAGCGAACGCGATCTCGATCTGATCCGAGCCTCCGCCGCGGGCGACGCCGAACGGATGCGGGCGCTGCTGGGGCGTGGCGCAAAAGTGAACGCGCGCATGAAGAACGGCGCCACCCCGCTGCTGGCTGCGGCCGTAGCCGGACGCGTCGAAGCACTCCAGCTTCTTTTGTTGCAGGGCGCCGACCTGAAGGCGCGGTATCGCGACGAAGCCACTGTCCTGGTGATGGCCGCCACGCAAGGACACGCCCACGTGGTTCAGTTGCTGTTGCAAAAGGGCGCCAGCCATCACGAACGCACTCGGAGCGGGGTCACTCCCCTGCTGGCCGCCGCCATCGAAGGACACGGAGCCGTGGTGGAGGCGCTCCTCGCCGCGGGCGCCGATCCGAACGCCGCCGATGCACGCGGTGTCACGCCACTGATCGGCGCGGCAGTAAACGGGCGCATGGAAGCGCTGTGTGCTTTAATCGCGGCCGGAGCCGATATCGGCGCGGTCAGCAAATCGGGGCTGACGGCTTTGGCTGCGGCCGTATCGGCGGCCTCATCGGTGGCGTGGGTGCTGCTCGAAAAGGGCGCCGACGCAAATACACTGGACGAACAGGGCCGTCCGGTTCTGGTGGCGGCTGCAGCCTGCGGTAACGCGGAAGCGGTGCCGATGCTGCTCGCCAAAGGCGCGCGGATCGAAGACGCGGATCCATCCGGCGCAACGGCCTTGCTCGCCACTGCACTCGGCGGACATGTCGAAACGGCCAAGGCGCTGCTGAGCGCTGGAGCAAGTCCGAACGCGGCGGGACAAAGCGGCATCACGCCTCTCATCGCCGCAGTGGTCCGGGGACAGACCGCCATGGCGGAGTTGCTGATTCAATCGGGCGCGGAGGTAAATGCGCGCACCAGCCAAGGCGTCACGGCGTTGATGGCGGCGGTCAACAGCCATCCGGAAGCCATCCCTGTGCTGCTCTCGCAAGGCGCGGACGTGAATGCCGCCGATCAAAGCGGGCTCACCGCGCTGCACGCCGCAGCCGCGATGGGACGGACGGAAGCCGTTCGACTGCTGGTGGAATCGGGCGCTGACGTGGCGCAGCTTACCGCCAGCGGCCTGACCGCGCTGAGTATTGCTGAAGCCGGCGGACACGCGGAGATCGCTGATTTCCTTCGCGCGGTTACTGAACCGCGATCATGAGGGAGCCGGCCCCTTCTGCAGCGTGACAATGTTTTTATTGTGTTCCTTCAGCGGGCGCAAACAACACCAGTAATTCCAAACTCTCGGTAATTTCATGAAATCGATGTGGCTCCCTGGGTGGGACAAAATCTGCTCCTCCCCGTGAGGCTGCTGACCATCCATTCCGCCAGCCGAGAGCCGATAAACTCCTACACTGAGATTGCGGGTGCGAAGGAACTCGATATAGGCTCTACCTTCCTCTCGCCGAGCAGACAGGTGGTGGATTTCCATGCCAGATCCTAACACGACGCCTCGTCGTCACTTTATTGACCTCAGCCATGAAATCGAACACGGGCTGGTAACCTATCCGGGGCTACCTGCTCCCATAGTCTGCGACTACCTCAGTCGCGAGCGATCCCGCCGGCACTATGCACCTGGCACGGAGTTTCAAATTGGGCGGATCGACATGGTAGCCAATACTGGGACATATGTGGACTCCCCTTTTCACCGCTTTGCTTCTGGCAAGAGCCTGGCGGAGCTGCCGTTGGAATCCCTGGCGGAGATCCCAGCGGTAGTCGTTCGACCCCTCCTGGATGGCAGACGAGCCATCGATGCGACACATTTCGGGAAGGTCGCCTGCGCAGGACGGGCGGTCCTGGTGCAAACAGGATGGAGCCGGCATTGGGCAACCAAAGAATACTTCGCCGGTCATCCTTTCCTGACGGAAGATGCGGCCCAATTCCTCCGGGATTGCGGAGCGGTCTTAGTCGGCATCGATTCTTTGAACATCGATTCCATCGATGACGGATGGCGTCCGGTCCACACCACTCTTCTCGGTGCGGATATCCCTATCTGCGAACATCTGTGCGCTTTGGAAGAGCTGCCGGACGAAGGGTTCAAGTTCTCCGCCGTACCGGTGAGGATCAGATCCTTCGGCACCTTCCCGGTACGCGCTTACGCCGCGCTATAGCGAGCCGCCGCCCCCAAAATGGAAGAATGCCCACCATGAACGCGAAATCGCCTTTACTCGTCAGAGACGAGCAACCTCATGACCGGGAGCAGGTCCGGATGGTGAATGAAGTTGCTTTCGGACGGCCCGACGAAGCTGACCTGATCGAAAGGTTGCGACTAGAGGGAGCCGTCTTGCTGTCGCTCGTCGCGGAGTCTGATAGCCAAGTAATCGGGCACATTTTATTCAGTCGAACGACCGTGGAAACGGCGCAAGGGCCGGTGCCTGCCGTTTCGTTGGCTCCGATGGCGGTTCTGCCTGACCACCAACGCCGCAATGTTGGTAGCCAACTGGTTCGTAGTGGTCTGGCTCAGCTTCGAGACCGAGGGGAGCGTATCGTCATCGTCCTCGGACACAAAGAGTACTATCCTCGATTCGGCTTCTCTATTGAAAAGGCCCGGCACTTGGTTAGCCCGTTCCCTCCCGAGTGGTTCATGGCGCTGGAGCTTTCGGACGGAGCGCTGGCTGGAATTCATGGCGCTGTCCGGTATCCCTCTGCGTTCGGGCTGTGACCGTGCCCGCACCGCAATTACGAGGCGCGCGCCGTTTCGGTTGCCGTCTGCGACAGCGGAATGTGGCCCTGTGCCGGTGGCAACGTGAAGTAGAAGCACGATCCCTGTCCTTCCGACTCCACCCAAATTCGCCCGCCATAAGTTTCCACGATGCGCTGGCAAATCGCCAAACCGATGCCGGTTCCCGGGTAATCCTGCCCGTGCAGACGCTTAAAGATCTTGAAAATCTGCTGCGCGTACTCGGGCGCGATTCCGATGCCGTTGTCCCGCACCGCTAAAACCCATTCCCGTTCCCGCCATTGCGCCGAGATGTGGATGCGCGGCGCATCTTCTCCCCGATATTTGATCGCGTTGCCCACCAGATTTTGCAGCAGCTGCACCAAGCGAATCTCGTGCGCGTGAACGGCGGGAATGGTCTCCCAGGTGATCATCGCACCGCTCTGCTCCACCGACGCCTGTAGATTCAGAAGTACCTTGCGGATCACATCGATGAAGTCCACGGTCTCCGCCGGCCCCTCGGCCGACGATCCGGTCTGCGAGTAGGCCAGCAGATCCTTGAGCAGCATCTCCATGCGCCGCGCGCCGCCCACCACATACGAGATGTACTGGTCGGCATTGGCATCCAGCTTCCCACTGTATTTCCTCTGCAGCATCTGGCTGTACAGCGCCACCATGCGCAGCGGCTCCTGCAAATCGTGGCTGGCGGCATAGGCGAACTGGTTCAAATCGTCGTTGGACTGCCGCAAGGCTTCGTTCGATCGCAGCAGTTCTTGCGTGCGTTCGGCCACGCGCTGCTCCAACGTGGCATTCAGCTCGCGGATGGCCTCATCGGCGCGCCGGCGCTCTGTGATATCGCGAATGGCGGAAGTGAGCAGCAGGCCTTCTTCGGTCTGCAGCGGGCTCACGCTAATCTCAACGGGAAACTGAAGGCCATTCTTCCGCCGAGCCCATAGCTCCGTGGGCGAAGCCAGCCATGCCGTGCCATTGGCCCGCGCCGGCCGCGATTGGCTGTTCCACTCCGGCACCAGCATCCGGATGTTCTGTCCGATTAATTCCTCGCGCGGGAATGCAAACATGATTTCCGCTTGCGAATTGGCCAGGCTGATGCACCCTTCCTCATCGCTGATGATCATCGCGTCGGGCGCCGCTTCCAACACCGAGCGGAATTTCTGCTCCGCCTTTCCCAAAACTTCGGCCTGGCGGCGGAGCAGCGCGGTGTTGCGGCTCAATTCGACAAACACGCCGACCTTCGAGCGCAGAATCTCGGCGACAATTGGCTTGAACAGGAAATCCACCGCGCCCAGATCGTAGCCGCGAAACAGATGTTCGTCGCTGCGATAGCCGGTGAGAAACAGAATGGGCGTGTGGCGGGAGCGCTTGCGCGAACGGATCATCTCGGCCGTTTGGAAGCCGTCCATGTCCGGCATCTTCACGTCCAGCAAAATGGCCGCGAAATCGTCGTCCAGCAGATGGCGCAGGGCCTCCATGCCGGAACGCGCCAGCACCAGCTGCTGGCCCAGCCCATCCAGCGCCGCTTCGAGCGACACCAGATTATCCGGCGTGTCATCCACCAGCAGGATCTTGACTCGATCCTGTCCTGGAGTCTCCGGTAGCGGCTGCATGGCTACTCCCTCCGTTACCATCGATTGCCCGGCCCTGGAATCGTATCCCATCTTAGACCGTGCCTGCCGGCGCTGCGATCTCATGTCCACGGCTGATCCAAACACGCAATACCGAGAAGAGCTGTTCCAAATCCACAGGCTTGGTAATGTAGTCCGACGCTCCCGCCTCGATGCACTTGGCCCGGTCGCCTTTCATCGCCTTGGCGGTCAGGGCGACAATCGGAAGCGACCGGAATTCCGGCACCTCGCGAATGGCTTTCATGGTCTCGTAGCCGTCCATTTCCGGCATCATGATGTCCATCAGAACCAAATCCACGTCCGGCGTCTTTTTCAATAGTTCGATGCCGGCCCGGCCATTTTCGGCGTGCGCCACTTTCAGATTGTGATCTTCCAGCAGGCTGGTGAGCGCGAAAATGTTGCGAACGTCGTCGTCCACCACCAGCACCTTCTTGCCGAACAGTGTCACGTCGGTTTCCCGCAATTGTTCCAGAATGCGGCATTGGTCCGGCGCGAGATCGGTTTCGGCTCGATGCAGCAAGAGCACCGATTCATCCAGCAGCCGCTCGCGCGTTTGGACGGTCTTTACGATACCGGTACGTCCCAGCCGCGCCAGTTTCAGTTCTTCGTCAGGGGTCAGCGGACGGTCGCACATTAACAAAATGGGCGGCGCATACGGGCCCGCGTGGCTTTGTATCTCTTCCACCAGCGCCAGTGGTGCGATGCCATCAATGCGAAGATGAACGACGATGCCGTCCAAATATTGCTGCTTGAGGACGGCCAGAGCTTCGCCCGCCGTGGCCACGCCGACGGGGTCCAGATCGGCGGCGCCCACCGTTGCGATCATGCCCGCCAACTCCACTTCGTCGGCGCAAATCAGCAGCAGTTTCTTCACGCGCTTCTGCACCGAGTGCTCGATCGCGGCGAACGCCTCCGCCAGCAACTCATTGGTGACCGATTTTTCGAGATATGTCATCGCGCCCAGCGCCAGGCCACGACGCCGGTTTTCGTCTCCGGAAATGATATGCACCGGAATATGCCGGGTGGCGGGATCGTGCTTCAGGCGATCCAAGATGGTCCAGCCCGCCATATCGGGAAGATTGATGTCGAGCGTGATAGCGCCCGGCTTGAACTCGCGCGCCAGTGTCATGGCGCTCGAACCGCGCAGCGCCACCAAAGCCTTCAGGCCACGATCGTGCGCCATGTCCACCAGAATGCGAGCGAACGTGATGTCGTCCTCCACGATCAACAACGCCGCGTCGCCCTGCTGCACCAGGTTGCGATCGTCGTCGATCACCAGATCCTCCACCAGCTCTTCGGTGGCCATCGCGGTCACCGGCAGAATCATGTCGACGCCCACATCCGCGGTTTCCTTCGCGGCCTGCTCGAGTAGAATCGGCGGAGTGATGCGCAGCGCTTCGCTCTTGGGCTGCGCGGCGGGCGTGACGTAGGTTTGAGGCAGATACAGCGTGAACGTGCTGCCCACGCCGGGCGCGCTCTGTAACCGTATTTCACCACCCAGGAGCCGCGCCAGTTCTCGGCTGATGGAAAGCCCCAACCCCGTGCCGCCATACTTGCGGCTGGTGGTTCCGTCGGCTTGCTGGAACGCCTCGAAGATAATGCGCTGCTTCTCCGACGCGATGCCGATGCCCGTATCGGAAACTGAAAACGCGATCACGGCCTTGGCGCGGCTCAGGATGCCGTTCGACGGGCTCCATCCGGTGGCCACTTTGTCGATGGAAAGCTGGACCGATCCTTGTTCGGTAAACTTCAGCGCGTTCGACAGCAGGTTCTTCAGCACTTGCTGCAAACGTTTAGCATCGGTATGGATGATCTCAGGCACCAGGTTCGTTCCAAGCGCCACCGTGAACTCCAACCCCTTGCCGTCGGCCACATGCCGGAAGGTGCGCAGGCAGTAGTCTTCCAGTTCGGTGAAGCGAATGCCACCCACTTCAACGTCCATTTTGCCCGATTCGATCTTGCTCAGATCGAGAATGTCGCTGATCAGCGACAACAGGTCGGTCCCCGAGGTGTGAATGGTCTCGGCGAACTTCACCTGCTTCGCGCTCAGATTCTTATCCGAGTTCTCGGAAAGCATGCGCGCCAGAATCAGCAGGTTGTTGAGCGGGGTGCGCAGCTCGTGGCTCATGTTGGCCAGGAACTCGCTCTTATATTTGGAAGTCAGCGCCAGCTGCTCGGCCTTTTCTTCCAGCGCCTTCTTGGCCTGCTCCACTTCCTGGTTCTTGGTTTCCACTTCGGTCTTCTGCTCGGCCAGCAACTGGGCTTTTTCCTGCAGTTCGGCGTTGGTCTTTTGCAACTGGAGCTGCTGGCTCTGTAACTCTTCGGCCAGCGCCTGGCTTTGCGTCAGCAGCTGCTCGGTCCGCATGGTGGCGCGAATCGTGTTCAGCACAATTCCGATGGATTGCGTGAGCTGATCCAGAAACGCCAGGTGAATATCGCTGAATTCGCCGAACGAAGCCAGTTCAATGGCGGCCTTGACGTCGCCTTCAAACAGCACCGGCAGAACGACAATGCTGGCCGGGGCCGTGCTG
Source organism: Bryobacteraceae bacterium (assembly GCA_049518655.1). GTDB lineage: Bacteria > Acidobacteriota > Terriglobia > Bryobacterales > Bryobacteraceae > Palsa-89. Next base: position 12,342 of record JBEKRO010000032.1, read on the forward strand.
CCCAGGCTGGAATTGATGCGGATGTACCCGCTCGGAAGGTTGGTTACCAGGATGCGCTCCTTCTCTCTGGCGCACTGGCCCACCAATCCCTGACCCACTTCGAACTGCATCGGGACCAGACTGCGATCGTCAAGCGCGTAACCGGCCAGCAGCTTCAGCACGGTCTTGTTCTCTTGCCACTCCGCGATATAGAACGTGCCGTGCTGCGCGCCCACTAGCGGCGTCAGCTCGGAAAGCAGCAACTGGGATAGCGTCAATAAATCGCGCTGGCCCTGCATCATACCCGTGAACTTGGCGATGTTGGTCTTCAGGAAGTCCTGTTCGTTGTTTTTGCGCGTGGTGGCTGCAAGATTCACGATCATCTCGTTGATGTTGTCCTTGAGCGCCGCCACTTCGCCCAGCGCTTCCACGGCGATGGATCGCGTGAGATCGCCCTTGGTCACCGCAGTTGCCACTTCAGCAATCGCGCGCACCTGCGTGGTCAAATTCGCCGCCAGCTGATTGACGTTGTCCGTCAAATCGCGCCAAATGCCGGCCGCGCCTGGCACACGCGCCTGCCCGCCCAGCTTGCCTTCGATACCCACTTCGCGCGCCACCGTCGTCACCTGATCGGCGAACGTCGCCAGCGTATCGATCATTCCGTTGATGGTGTCGGCCAGCTCCGCGATCTCGCCTTTGGTTTCGAGCACCAGCTTGCGTTTCAAATCACCGTTGGCTACCGCGGTAACCACCTTCGCGATACCGCGCACCTGCGTGGTCAAATTCGCGGCCATGAAGTTGACGTTGTCTGTCAGATCCTTCCACGTGCCGGCCACGCCCTTCACTTCCGCCTGCCCGCCCAGCTTGCCGTCGGTTCCCACTTCGCGCGCCACGCGCGTCACTTCACTGGCGAACGAATTGAGCTGATCCACCATGCGGTTGATGGTGTTCTTCAACTCCAGAATCTCGCCTTGCACGTCGACAGTGATCTTGCGCGAAAGGTCGCCATTCGCAACCGCCGTCGTCACCTGAGCGATGTTGCGGACCTGCGCCGTCAGGTTGCCGGCCATGGAGTTGACCGAATCCGTCAAATCCTTCCACGTGCCGCCGACACCGCGCACATTCGCCTGGCCACCGAGCTTGCCTTCGGTACCCACCTCGCGGGCCACTCGGGTTACTTCGCTGGCAAATGCGTTCAACTGATCCACCATCGTATTAATGGTGTTCTTCAGCTCCAAGATTTCGCCACGCACGTCCACCGTGATCTTGCGCGACAGATCGCCTTTGGCGACGGCCGTCGTGACCTGCGCAATATTGCGGACCTGATTCGTCAGGTTGCCGGCCATGGAATTGACGCTTTCCGTCAAATCCTTCCACGTGCCCGCCACGCCCTTCACTTCGGCCTGGCCGCCCAGATTGCCTTCGGTACCTACCTCGCGCGCCACGCGCGTCACTTCCGACGCGAACGAGCTCAACTGATCCACCATCGTGTTGATGGTGTTCTTCAATTCCAAAATTTCGCCGCGCGCGTCCACGGTGATCTTGGTAGTTAAATCGCCGCGCGCCACCGCCGTGGTCACGCCCGCGATGTTGCGCACCTGGTTGGTCAGGTTGCTGGCCATGTAATTGACGCTGTCCGTCAAATCCTTCCACGTACCGGCCACGCCGCGCACGTCGGCCTGTCCACCCAGCCGGCCTTCGGTTCCCACTTCGCGCGCCACGCGAGTTACTTCGGAAGCGAACGCATTCAACTGATCCACCATCGTATTGATGGTGTTCTTCAGTTCCAGAATTTCGCCGCGCGCGTCTACGGTAATCTTCGTCGACAAATCGCCCTTCGCCACGCCCGTGGTCACCTGCGCGATGTTGCGGACCTGCGATGTGAGGTTACCGGCCATGAAGTTGACCGAATCCGTCAGATCCTTCCAGACGCCGCCGACCCCGGTCACTTCCGCCTGGCCGCCCAGCTTGCCCTCTGTACCCACTTCGCGCGCCACGCGCGTCACTTCGCTGGCGAACGCATTCAACTGGTCCACCATCGTATTGATGGTGTTCTTCAGCTCCAAAATTTCGCCGCGCACGTCCACCGTAATCTTGCGCGACAAATCGCCCTTCGCTACCGCAGTGGTCACCTCGGCAATATTTCGAACTTGCGAGGTCAAGTTGCTCGCCATCGAATTCACCGAATCCGTCAGATCTTTCCACGTTCCGGCGACGCCGTGCACGTCGGCCTGCCCGCCCAGCTTGCCTTCGGTACCCACTTCGCGCGCCACGCGCGTTACTTCCGAAGCGAACGAGCTCAATTGATCCACCATGGTGTTGATGGTGTTCTTCAGCTCCAGAATTTCGCCGCGCACTTCCACTGTGATCTTGCGCGACAGATCCCCCGTCGCCACCGCCGTGGTCACCTCCGCGATGTTACGCACCTGGTTCGTCAGGTTGCTGGCCATCGAATTGACCGAGTCGGTCAAATCCTTCCACGTTCCAGCCACGCCCTTGACCATGGCTTGGCCGCCCAGCTTGCCCTCGGTACCCACTTCGCGCGCCACGCGCGTCACTTCGCTGGCGAACCCGTTGAGCTGATCCACCATGATGTTGATGGTGTTCTTCAACTCCAGAATTTCACCGCGCACGTCTACCGTGATTTTGCGCGACAAATCGCCGTTCGCCACCGCCGTGGTAACTTCGGCAATGTTGCGGACCTGCGATGTCAGGTTGCCCGCCATGAAGTTGACAGAATCGGTCAGATCTTTCCAGACGCCCCCCACGCCTTTCACTTGCGCCTGGCCGCCCAACTTGCCGTCGGTTCCCACTTCGCGCGCCACGCGCGTTACTTCACTCGCGAACGAATTCAACTGATCCACCATGGTGTTGATGGTGTTCTTCAGTTCCAGAATTTCGCCGCGGGCATCCACCGTGATCTTGGTCGACAGATCGCCTTTGGCAACCGCCGTCGTAACGCCCGCGATGTTGCGGACCTGATTGGTCAGGTTGCCCGCCATCGAGTTCACGCTCTCGGTCAGATCCTTCCACACGCCGCCCACGCCTTTCACTTGCGCCTGGCCGCCCAGCTTGCCTTCCGTTCCCACTTCGCGCGCCACGCGCGTCACTTCACTCGCGAACGAGTTCAACTGATCCACCATGGTGTTGATGGTGTTCTTCAATTCCAAAATTTCGCCGCGCGCATCCACCGTGATCTTGGTCGACAGATCGCCTTTCGCCACCGCCGTTGTAACGCCCGCGATGTTGCGGACCTGGTTGGTCAAATTACCGGCCATCGAATTGACGCTCTCCGTCAAATCGCGCCACGTTCCAGCCACGCCTTCCACTTCCGCCTGACCGCCCAGCCGGCCTTCCGTACCAACCTCGCGCGCCACGCGCGTTACTTCCGATGCGAACGAGCTCAGCTGATCCACCATCGTGTTGATGGTGTTCTTCAATTCCAAAATCTCGCCGCGCACCTGCACCGTGATCTTGCGCGACAGGTCGCCCTTGGCGACAGCGGTGGTTACTTCCGCAATGTTTCGAACTTGGGCCGTCAAGTTGCCGGCCATCGAATTGACGGAATCGGTGAGATCCTTCCAGGTTCCGCCCACGCCCGGCACATCGGCCTGTCCGCCCAGCTTGCCCTCCGTTCCCACTTCGCGCGCCACCCGAGTCACTTCCGCCGCGAAGGAGCTGAGCTGATCCACCATGGTGTTGATGGTGTTCTTGAGCTGCAAAATTTCGCCGCGCGCGTCCACGGTGATGCGCGTGGACAAATCGCCTTTCGCCACGGCAGTGGTCACTTCGGCGATATTGCGCACCTGGTTCGTCAGGTTGCTCGCCATCGAGTTCACGGAATCGGTCAAATCTTTCCAGGTCCCGGCCACTCCGCGCACATCGGCCTGTCCGCCCAGGCGGCCCTCGGTTCCCACTTCGCGCGCCACGCGTGTTACTTCGGCGGCGAAGGAGGAGAGCTGATCCACCATGGTGTTGATGGTGTTCTTCAACTGCAAAATTTCACCGCGCGCGTCCACGGTGATGCGCGTCGTTAAATCGCCCTTGGCCACGGCTGTGGTCACGCCCGCGATGTTGCGAACCTGATTCGTCAGGTTGCTGGCCATCGAGTTGACGCTTTCCGTCAAATCGCGCCACGTTCCCGCCACGGCCGGCACCACCGCCTGGCCGCCCAGCTTCCCTTCGGTTCCCACTTCGCGCGCCACGCGCGTCACTTCGCTGGCGAACGAATTCAACTGCTGCACCATCGTGTTGACGACGCGCGCGGTGTGCAGAAACTCGCCGCGCAACGGACGCCCGTCCACTTCGAGCGACATGTTCTGCGACAAGTCGCCTTTCGCCACCGCGCCGATCACGCGCGCCACTTCGGTTGACGGCTGCACCAGATCGCCAATCAGACTATTGACGCTCTCCACGCAATCGGCCCAAGCCCCAGTGACGGAACCAATGGAAGCGCGTTGGGTAATCTTGCCGTCCTTGCCCACGGCCCGGCTAATACGTTCAAATTCGCTGACCATTTTCTGGTTGATTTCCAGAACGTCGTTCAGCGCATCGGCGACCTTGCCTTCCAGGTCGGTCTGGTCCACCGGCATGCGGACCGAGAAGTTCCCCCGCTTGAAGGCAATCAGCGTGTTCAGCAGCACATTGGCAGCGCGGCGGGCCTTCGCTCCGTCGGCTGCGGTTGCCAGAGCCCCATTCACCCCATTGGCGCCGCTCTTGGCGGCACTCACCCCGTGAGCCTTTGCTCTATTGCTCTTCGAGGCATTGAGCTTCGAAGATCCATTTGCTTTGGAACGGCGGGCCGGGACGCTGTTCTCAGCGGTCACGCTCTTCATGCGTTTAGTCACTCCTCTACGAGAGTAAGCTGCCTTACCATGCGACTCGAAATCTAACAATCTTTAAGTAGGACTCGGACTTGCGGATCACGTTACAACGATTTTTTCCGCAATATACGCCCCTGGGATTGTCTATGCTATTAGGGTTATCAGGCGTGTTTGAGATTCTTTTGGCGGAAGACAACCCCGGAGATGTTTTATTGTTCCGCGAGGCGCTGAGCAGCCGGCAGTTGCCGTGCAATGTGGTGGTGGCCCCGGACGGTCAAAAGGCGATCGCCCTCTTGAGCGGAGTGAGCGGTGACGTGCCCACCTGGCGACCCCACTTGATCGTGCTGGACGTGAACCTTCCCAAGCACAATGGCGACGCAGTGCTGCGTCATGTCCGCCGGCAGCCGTGGCTGAAAGGCGTGCCTGTGATCATGCTCACGTCCTCTGCATCACCAGCGGATCGAGCGGAGGCGATCAACCTGGGGGCAAATCTCTACCTGCAAAAATCCTCCGACCTGGACGAGCTTTTGGAAGTGGGAAAGATTGTCGAGGCGGTTCTTTCGCGCGGCTCTGCCCCAGACCCAAACTGACCCCGCCCTGATACTGAACCGCGCACGCCGGTAAGTGGCATTTAAGTCCAGACAAAGTTTTACAGCGATCTCCTGCGTCCCCCGGCACTAATTCGTGTTGTAATCAATGAGAACCCAGTCTTGCTGATTTAAGCTGACTGGCCCGTTAACCAGGTTGCCGTCTCGCGCGTCAATCTTTCAAGAGGCCCGGAATACGGCCCGTGTGCGATCCAATGAAAACAAAAATCACTCTTCTTGTTGTGCTCCTCCTGGGCGCGTGCGCCTGGCAGTCCTCCGCCCAGCCAGCTTTTGACTCCAGCGGCGACAACCAACTCAATGGCGCCTACGATATGCGGCAAGTTATCTATTTCCAGGACAGCAGTACCATCTCCGTAGACCAGGCCATCAGCATCCAGGGCATTATCACCTTCAACGGCAATGGAAACTACGCATTTACAGGGTTCCTCCTGGACAGCGCCACCGGTTCCAGCACGCCCGTCGCCTTAAGCACAAGCGGAAGTTATGTTATTTCCGCCAGCGGCGAGGGCTACATCAGCGCTCTCGATCCGAACTATTCCAACGACTTCATTTTCGGCCTGGCGTCCAACCACATTTTCATTGGCAGCAGCACGGAGAACATCGAAGGCTACAACGATCTGTTCATCGCCGTGCCGGTGGCCGTTCCAGCGGGCACGAACGCCACCATTAACGGCGCCTACCAGGTAGCCTACATGGATCCCACGTACACCACCTCCACCACCGCCGGCGGGGACGCGCTCTTCACCATGACCGCCAACGGCGCTGGGAACATTGGAACCGTCAACGTTACCGGATATATCGGGCCCAGCAGCACCGCGAGCACGGAAACTCTCACCGGAGTGACTTACAGCTTCCAGAACGGCGGCGCGCAGATCAGCTTCGGCGGTGCAACCAGCAACCTAATCAATGGAACGCAAGTGCTCTATTTTTCGCCGGACGGAAGCTTCATTTTTGGCGGTTCCGCCAATGGCTTCGACATGTTCGCTGGAGTTCGCGCCGCAACCAGTAATCCGTCCAACTACCAGGCGCTCTATTATCAGGTGGGTCTCGATATGGTTGAAACTACGAACGGAGGGATTGACAGCTACTACGGCGCGGCCAATGATCTTCCGCAAAACAATATCATTGCCCACGAGAGAGTCAATCCCCCAGGCGGAGGCGCCTATGATGCGACCTACTTCGATGCCTACACACTGAACGGCAACGGCAGCTCCTCGGACAGCTCCTATAACTATTGGAGTAGCGCGGATGGAACCATTCGGATCGGATATGGCGCCGGTCCGTATCTCGGAATCAACATTGGACTGCAGGCGCCCGCGCTGACAGGTTCCGGCGTATATCTAAATCCTCAAGGCGTGGTCAACGCAGCCAGCTCCGCGCCCTTTACGGCGCAGCTATCGCCTGGAGAATTTCTCACCCTGTATGGCACCAACCTCGCACCTGCGACGACGGTCGCCAGCATCCCCTTTCCCACTAAGCTCGGTGGAGTGCAGGTGATGATTAACGAAATTCCAGCGCCCATCTACTTTGTGAGCCAGGGCCAAATTCAAGTGATCGTTCCCTACATCACCATGCCAAACTCGGTCGCGCAGATTCAGGTGATCAACAACGGCACAAACTCGAACGTGGTGACGCAATTTACCGGAGCCACGTCGGTTGGCGTCTTCGGCAGCAATCCCGCCAATGGACAAGCGGATAGCATTGGCGAAGCTGCCGCGCTGCATCCGGACTACACGCTGGTGACCGACGCCAGCCCCGCGCAAGTGGGCGAAACGGTTGCCTTGTATCTGGCGGGAATGGGAGCGGTGAGTGGAAATCCAGTGGACGGCGGGGCCGCACCCAGCAGTCCGCTCGACAATACCTCGGTGACGCCGCAGGTTTACATTTATGATACAGACGGCTCCGGCAATTCCGCCCAGGCTACGGTCACGTTCTCCGGGCTCGCTCCCGGTTTCGCCGGCTTGTATCAGATTAACTTCACCATCCCCTCCGGGCTAGATGGCGGCGATGAGGCTCTCGAGATTTACAGCGGATCGGATTCCGATACCGACGAGGTGCTGCTTCCGGTGGTAAAGACAGCCGCTGCGGCCAGGCCCGCGGATCGCGCAAAGGCCGGAATCCAGCGGCCCCTTCTGCGCCACCACGGAGGCTCCGCCCGTCAGCTCCGCGCTAACGGGAATCCGCAGTAGTCCGTATGGGTCCCGTAAGCGGCAAGTCTACCGTGATCGGATTATGATCGGAAATCCGATCCGGTAGCGCGTGATTCAGAGCGTGCAGCGTCCGGCCGCGGTAACAGCTAAACGCCGAAAACTCGTGGCTTTCACCTTTATCGAGACGCGCGGGACGGACGAAGATCCAATCCAGCTTGTACCGGCCCACCGGTCCAAAGCGCCGCTCTAACTCCTCGGTGGCCTCAAAGCCTTTCTCGGATCGCTCGTTGGAATTGGCCAGCTTCCCGCTCCGCCCGTTGGCCGAGTGCTCGCTGTCGCCGCGGAAGTCGAAAGCGCTCCCGTCGTCGAACCGGAATTTCTCAAGAGTATCGAAGAATTTGGCTTCCGGATTATCGCCGATCAGCGGAATGCTGGCTCGCGTGGGATCGTCCACCTTGCGCGCGAACCCCACCAGCCCCAGCGACAAATCGTACGCCCATCCAAGCGGCGTGGTGTATTTGATGGCAGAAGTGGCGCCCTCCTCGGCCCACCACTTTCCGCTTCCAAATCGCTGCTTCATGGCACGCGTCACGCTGATGGGAACGCCGTCGTGCGTGGAGGTGTTCATATCGCCCGCGATAATGACCGGGTGATCGATCTGATCGATCTTGTCCAGCATCTCTTGCAGTTGCTTGCGGCGGTTCTCAGGCGACGTAACATCTTCCAAGTGCGTCGCCACCACGGTGACACGCCCCGACGGAAGCTCGGGATCGACAATATCGGCCATCAGCATCATGCGGCCTCCGCGGCGCACTTGCCGGATCAATTGCTCCTTGAAGATCGCCATGCTGAACTTGCCCTCGGCTTTCACCGCCGACGCCGCTTCTTTCGTCTTTGTACCAGTCGTGCCCCTGGATCAGGAACGGAGTCAATCGCACATTCTCCAGACGGTACGGGCTCAGAATAGCGGTACCATGCAGGCCGTGATAGCGCTCCGGATCGGGCGTCATGATTTGCTTGACCCGCGCCAGCATCCCCTGCCGATCGTCGTCGGGCTCTTTGTAGGCATCTTCCACCTCGCGCGCCACCACCTGCTGATCCAGCCCCATGGTCAATGGATCCACTTCGACAAACTCCACGCCATAGGCGTAGTTCATATTCAACGCGCTCGCCAACTCCTCCGCTACGTTGCGGAACAAGGTTCGATTCACGCCCCAATCCACTTCGTTCAGCACCAGTAAATCGGCCTGTTGCAAGATGGCGATCTGCTCGCGGATTTTTGCGCGCTCGTCATCGTCGGCCTTGGAGCCTTTGTCCTCCATCAGCGCGTTGAACTTCTTGGGATCGGTGAAAGCAAAACGGACGGCGTCAAATTCCAACCCTCGTTCGATGTTCCACTGGGCCACGCGGAGCATCTTGGCGGTCTGCGGATCGTTGGGCTTGAGCGGCATCATGCCGTTATCGGAGGCGCTATTCCGCACGAACGGCGTGGTCAGCAGCGTTCGCAGCTTGTCGCGCAAGGGCGCGGGAAGATCGTCGTCTTGATACAGCCGCTGGATCTCGTCAAAAGTAAGAAGAAGTGGGTCGGCCACCTGGCCAAAACTTCTCGTCTGGCAGATCAACAGCAGCAATGCCGAATTGATAATTGCGAGTACGCGACGTTCCACTCACGTTAGATGCCGACGCCCCGCTAATCCTTACACTGGGCTTTTGCCTTAATTCCCAACGCGCTCAACATCACCTTCCCGAAGAAGCCCCGCCTCCGTTGATCCAGGAACATCCTACGAAAGCACGCGTACCGCCGCTGGCGGGCGAAAGCTCGGATCGGTTTCGCGGCGTCGCTCCAGAATCCCGGCCAGCGTCTCACGCGGTTTCTCCCGGAAATCGTCCAGCATCGCGGTTTGGTGAACGCAGGATATGGTGCAAAACGACGCGCAGCCTTTGGGACGAGCGGCCTCGCGGCGCAGGTCTTCGACGGTGTAGTCGGCGAGCGGAATCCCTGGCTTGCCCCGTTGCTGCGAACAATAATGCACCAGGCCGTCTTCGCACATGTACAGGAAGCGTCCGCCGGCACACCACCGGACAGATCCCGGGTGTTAGTTCCCGGGAACGAGGGCTGAGAAATAGAGAACAGGAGTGCCGGCGCGGCAGTGCCAGGCATTCGGCAACCCTTGGCTGATATTTTGTTGAAAGCTGTCGAAATGTGCGAACGAGAATAGCGAATCTTTGTGTTGAAGGAACTGCTCGTAGACGTTCCGATGGGCTTCTCCTAGCGGCTTCAATTGGCCCGAATGATCGTGCAAAATACCAACCGTACTAGTGAATCCGAGCGACCGTGCGCGCCCGGAGACCGCCAGCGCGTCCTCGGGATTGCGGATGTCCGCGCCCAGCACGGAGTTGATCGTGATCCCGAATTCGGCGTGCTCTCGCAGCCACTCGAGCTTGCGATCCAGCACCTGCAGGCTCTTCTTCGATATCTGGTCCGGCCGCGCGTTGTCGATGCTGATCTGCAGATAATCCAGGCCAGCGCGATTCAACCTTTGGATCCGTTCCGGTGTCAGCAGCAGGCCGTTGGAAATCAGCGTCGCGATGGCGCCGCGTTCGCGAATCCGAGCGATGATCGCGTCCAGATTGGGATGCAGCGTCGGCTCGCCACCGCTCAGGGTGATGATCGTGGTCCCCAGATCGGCCAGCCGGTCGATCCGCTTGAGCATCGTTGGGAGCGGTACCGGATCGGAAGTTTTGTCGTATTCGTTGCAATACCCGCAGTCCAGATTGCAGCGGCGGATCGGATTTTGCGCTGCACCTGCCTGATGACTTTCCGGCTTCGCATTTGCTAGTACGTACTAGGTTGACGAAGGGCGGATAATTACAGTAACAAGGATTTCAATCGATTCGTCTAAAGTTACAGTAATCCCGGGTCGATGTGAATATGGGGTAAGCAATATGATGTTCCAAGGACGGTCTGTAATTTCCGCCGTGTGGGGTGTGGTTCCCGCTCCCGCAACTCGCCAACAAGTAAGCCAGCCCGTCTGGACCGTGCTTCGGCTCTTTCGACGTCAAGCTCGGCCTTCCGCTAGCTCGCCGCGGCTGCCTGTTTCCAGCCCGGCGCCTAGGACGCGTACCGAACCGCGCGACTAAGCAAGCGGCCGACGCCGTCGCCACAAGCCAATCAAAGCCAGACCCGCGCCTACCAGAATCTCGCTTGGCTCAGGGACCGCGGCAATGCCCGACCCACCGGATGGCGGATCGGTCAGCACAAAAGCAGTGAGTTGCCCGTTGTAAAGACCTGTTCCGGTAATCTGTCCGGAATCATTGATTCCATAGGCCTGAAGTAAGTCCCAGCCCGAATTGCCAGGGAGTAGCGAGTTCAAGTTCAGCATGGTTCCGTCAGCGTAGAGAAATGCAGTCTGGCCGCCATCGGCAAGCCAACTGTAGCCCACGATCTCGCCGCTGTTGTTGATGCCGTAGGCGTAACTGCTTCCGCCTCCCAGGGTACCCAGGTCGATCATCTGGCCGCCTATTTCCGAGAAAGCGTTCTGGTAGCCATCCGAAAGGCTCGCAAAACCCACCACCTCACCGCTATCATTTACGCCGGTGGCTTGGCTGCCGCTTCCCCCGAAAGTGCTCAACACGGTGATGCTGCCATTCGGGTTCCAAACGATCCCGCGAAACGTCCCGTTGGACAGTTGCCCATCGCCCACCACCGTTCCGGCGTTATTAATCCCATAAGCCGCGCTCCAATTTACGCCGGATGGCGTCCCAAGATATTGAAGTTGGCCGTTCACCACCGTGAAAGCGTTGCCATCGCCACCCACCACTTCGCCTGCATTATTGATCGCCATCGCAAACGAGCCCGCGCCCAGATCGGTGCTGCCCGATCCGCTCCAAATGGTGCCATGCGCCTGCCCATTGCCGTCATAGGTCGTCCCCACCACGGTTCCCGAGTTGTTGATGCCGTATGCGTACGATTCGGAAGGTCCGGGGGACAAAGCCTGCATGCCGCTTGGCGTGGAGATAAATCCCTCCTGGCCGCCCGAAGGATTCTGGACCCAGCCGGCCACTGTGCCGGAGCTATTGATGGCATAGCCGGTGGCCGGCCCAGCCAGCCCACCCAGGCCCGCGACAGTATAAATCGGATTCGCTGCGGCAGCCGCTGCGAAAATCAGCAAAAAAGCGACGTTTTTCACGGAAAACACCTCACTTCATTCGGGAGACGAAGCGATTATCACATGTGGGCCAATACTTCCGACATCACCAAAATGGCTCTATTGAAGCGTACTCGCTCCGGTACAAGTTCGCTATACCCCGGGTCTTAGGTGGGGGAGTACTACGCCGGCCTAAATCGCAGTGATAGCCTGAGACAACCATGCCCTCGGGAGGTAACTATGCCAATTGATTCGTCCATCCTGAGCGAAGCAGAGCGCTTGACGCGTACGGCATAACCGTACATACTGGATCCATGCGCTGATGACATGCAAATTGTTCGCTTTCGTCACAAAAGGCTAAAGCAACTCCACGAGGACGGGAACGCCAAGGGGGTTCCATCCACGATGGCCGAGAAACTCCGAAAGCTTCTGTTCGCCTTGGAAACCGCCGAGACGATGGACCAGCTTGGCCGGTTTCCAGGCTGGAAGCTACATCCTCTCAAAGGCGGCTTGGAACGGTTCTGGAGCCTGACTGTCACCGGAAACTGGCGGCTGATTTTCCGCTATGACGAGCAACCGAACACTGATCGACTACCATTAGGAGGCTCACCATGCCCATGAAGAACCCGCCCCATCCGGGCGACCTGATAAAGACCGAGGTCATTGACGCTTTCGGCCTTAGCGTCTCGAAGGCGGCGGAGATTTTGAAGGTGCGTCGCGCCACGCTATCCGACCTTCTCAACGGTAAGGCCGCCCTGACCCCGGAGATGGCTCTGCGCATCGAAAAGGCGTTCGGTCCTGAGATGGACCATCTTCTTCGCATGCAGCTCGCGTACGACGTGGCGAAAACGCGGGAACACGCGCGGAGCCTCGCGATTAAGCGATATGTCCCGGCCTAAAAGAGAGCGGATCATGGGCATCTTTGTTCCTTGAGCCTCTGGGGGGGCAACACATTACGCAAGGTGATGGGCCCAACCGCTGTCAGCACCATCGAACGCCTCTTGGTCTGAGGCTGCAGTGATAGCCTGAGACAACCATGCCCTCGGGAGCCAACTATGCCAATTGATTCGTCCATCCTGAACGAAATCGAGCACCTGCGCGAGCTGAGCCAGGAAGAAAAAGCCGCGCTGGCCGAAAAGATCGAGCTTCTCCGCTATTCGACCGGCCAAACCGTCTTCAATTACGGCGATCCCGGCCACGCCATGTATATCGTGCGCTCAGGCGAAGTCGAGATCTATGTGAAGAACGACCAGGGCGAGAAGATCGTGCTCGAAACCTCGCAACCGGGCGACATCTTCGGCGAGATCTCGCTGCTGGATGGCGGTACGCGTACCGCCTGGGTGGCGGCGCTCGGCGAGGTGGAGCTGCTTCGTTTGGATCGGGAGCATTTCGAAGCCTACGTCCGCCAATGCACGCCCGCGGCGTTGAACCTGTTGAGCGTCGCCGCGCGACGACTGCGAAGAAGCGATGAGGTGATCCGCCGCACCGTCAGCCGCAACGTCAACGATGTCGCGGCCGAGCAAGGGACCATTCTCACCCGACTGGCCGACGCCGTTCCGTCCTTCACCGGCAGCATTGCGTCGCTCGCGTTCCATGCGCTGTTTCTGGGCGGCTGGATCGCGATCAATCTCAGCCTGATCCGCAGCATGAAAGCCTTCGACCCCTACCCGTTCGAATTCCTGTCGGTGATCGTATCGCTCGAAGCGATTTTCCTGACGCTGTTCGTCCTCACCAGCCAGAACCGCCAGCGCGCGCGCGATCGCATCCGCTCCGATATCGAATTTGAATCCAGTATCAATACGGAAACCAAGATCGCTTACCTGCATGAAAAAATCGACAAACTGACCGAAGGCCACTACGCGCTGCTGGTGAACACGCAAAAGCTATTGGAAAAGTAGCCTCGGGAACAAGCTGCCGGAAAAGTGCGTCAAACGTTGACGGACATCAATTATGAAACAGACTGGTGTAATTGCCGCTGCGCTGGCCGCCGGATTTGTGGGCGGCGCACTTGGCACGCTCGTAACTCGCGCCTCTGAACAATCCCGCCACGAGATCTCCTACTGGGGCGTTGATAAGGTACAGAACGTCGTGCTGGCTTTCGGCACTCACGGGCTGGCAGAAGGTGGCCCGCCAATCGATCTCAAAGATCCGGCCAATGAAACAGATGCCATTGGAGTATTCCACGACGAAACCCCGTTCCTCAGAATGCGAGGTGCAGACGGAAGGACGCGAGTGGATATGTTCCTTAGTTTGTATGGGAAACCGTTCCTTTCGATGGATGACGAAACCGGACCAAGGGTCCGGCTAGGTTTCGAAGGCAGCGACACTCCGAACCCGGACGACAGCGACTACTCTCTTGTCTTCACTCCGGAAGTCGCGAGAATCGGGTTCCACGCGGAGAAGGTCGGCGGCCAAACGTACGTTCAGGGCGGCGTTTACGTTCGCCAGGGCAAGGTAAAGTATCCAGAATAGGGGAACGAATGGGCCGCTCCCGCCAATCCCCAATCCCTAACCGCGCGCGAGCGAACGCGAGCGCCCAAGCTATCATCACAACATGGACCTGAAAAGCTACATCACACTAGGACGCACCGGATTGCGCGTCAGCCCCCTGTGCCTGGGAGCGATGACCTTTGGAACGCAATGGGGTTGGGGCGCCGACGAGACCGTCTCCCGCTCCATCTTCGACCGTTACGTGGACGCCGGAGGCAACTTCGTTGACACCGCCGACGGTTACCAGGGCGGACAAAGCGAACAGATGTGCGGCAAGTTTATCAATGAACGCAAGCTGCGCGATCAGATCGTGCTCGCCACTAAATTCACGTTCAACGGCTCTCCCGGCAATCCCAATTCGGGCGGCAACGGCCGCAAAAATATCTACCGCGCTATCGACGCGTCACTTCGCAGGCTCGCTACGGATTTCGTCGATCTCTATTGGCTGCACGCCTGGGACACGGTGACGCCGGTGGAAGAAGTGGTCAACACCCTCACCGATCTGGTGCGCGCCGGCAAGATCCGCCACTACGGCTTCTCCGATACTCCCGCCTGGTACGTGGCGCGCGCCAAGACGCTGGCCGAGCAGCAAGGCAAGGAAGGCGTAGCAGCGCTGCAACTGGAGTACTCGCTGATCGAGCGCAACATCGAGCGCGAGCACATTCCGGCGGCGCAAGAACTGGGAATCGGAATCTGTCCCTGGAGCCCGCTCGGCGGCGGCTTCCTTACCGGCAAATACAAACGTCAGGGCGATACCGGAACAGGCGAAGGCCGCCTCACCAAGGGCAGCCCGTTTAACAAATTCACCGAGAGCAACTGGCGCATGCTGGAAGTCCTGCTGGACGCGAGCAAGCAGCTGGGAAAATCGCCTGCGCAAGTGTCGCTGCAATGGGTAATCTCGCAGCCTGGAATCACTTCAACCATCCTGGGGGCAAGCAGCCTGGCGCAGCTTAACGACAACCTCGCTTCGCTCGACTTCACCATCCCCGCCGATCTTCGTAAGCGATTAGACGACGCCAGCGCGCTCGATCCCGTGCATCCTTACGTGTTCTTCAGCGGAATGATTCAGGGCATGATCCACGGCGGCGTGGAAGTGAAGGCCTGGAAGGCTGCCGCGGGGCGCTAGAAGGTTGTTGTTTTACGCCGGCCGCCGCACCGACTCCTCCAGTTGGAGCACGACGTTGCGGCTGGCGCGCCGCGCTTCCTTGGCGCGGGCCAGGGCTTGTTCGGCGAATGCAATCAAGCTATCGGCATCGGCGCCGTTCTCCGGGAAACAGGCCACGCCCACCGCTAGCCCGGAGCTTTCTTCTCCACACAGGCCGCGGCAGGCGTTCGCAACCAGGCGATCCAGCGCTTCTATCTTGCCCGCCAATTCTTCCGGACGCGCCGCGCCCAGCAGCATGGCGAACTCGTCGGCGCCGGCTCGCGCCACGTAGTCGGCACTGCGTGAGTTGTTCCGCAGAATGTTAGTCACCAGCTTCAGCAGCTCATCCCCGGTGGGACGCCCAAACAACTCGTTCACGCGGCGGAATTCGTCGACGTCGCAAAGCAGAATCGTCACCGGCTTGTGCTGCGCGGCAAATCCATCCTGCAGGTACGCCAGCAAAGCGGATCTGGTTGGCAAACCGGTGAGTTCGTCGGCGCCGGTTCCCTCCTGCGCCTTCTGGAACCGGATGGACCCGTCCACCGCTCGTGCGATGTCGCCTTTGATGGCCAGTAGAACTCGCAGGTGGTCCGCGCTGTAGGCGTCTTTCTCGGTTCGATATAGGGTGAGCGCGCCACTCAATTGATCCACTCCATCGCCGATAGGAACCGACAATGCGGAGTTCAATGCGTCCAGTTGGCCGGGCACATCGATGTAGCCGGGTTCCACGGCCGGATTGCCATTCACGATGGCCTTGCCATTCTCTACTACCCAACCGGAAAGGCCGTGGCCCACGGGAATCTCGATGGACGCAAATCTCTGGCTGGTCAATCCACTGGTGAACCGCGCCTTCAGGACCGATCGTTCCCGAACATAGATGACCATGCAATCGTACGGCACAAGCTGCTTCAATCTCGCGGCCAGGATGGAGAGAATGTCTTCGGCCCGTAAGGATTTGCTCAGGTCCAAAGCCAAGTCGACAATCACTCGTATTTCCTGACGCGCGGATGCAATGGAGTCGGTAGGAGTGAGTTCTCCCGAGGCTCCCGCCGCAGTCGCGCTCTTCTCGTAACCGGCATCGGGAGCCTTACCGGGGCCCACGATCAGATCCTTGCTGAGCCGGTGATTTCGCAGAGGCGTGTTTTGGGCCAGGCGCTCGAACTCCCGGTAATTGGCCTTCAGGATGTCCACCACCTGCGGATCGAAGCTGCGTCCGGAGAGTTCCGCCACATAATCCATCGCTTCGTCCAGCGGAAGAGCGCGCCGGTACTGACGGTCGCTCGCGAGCGCGTCCAGGCAATCCACAGCCGACAAAATCCGAGCGCCAATGGGAATGTCCTCCGACTTCAGACCGTCGGGATAACCGCTTCCGTCCCATTTTTCATGATGCGAGCGCACAATAGGCGCCACCGGATAAGGAAACGCGACTTGCTCCAGGATTTCGGCGCCCACCACGGTATGGACCTTCATCTTGTCGAATTCGTCGGGAGTCAGCTTGCCGGGCTTGGAGATGATGTAATCGGGCACCGCCAGTTTACCGATGTCGTGGAGGATGGAGGCGGCCTGCAGCGCGTTCACCTCGTCCGACGACAGGCCCAAATGCTTGGCCAGTTCCAGCGAATACACCTGCACGCGGCGCAGATGGTCGCCGGTGCATTCATCCTTGGCTTCGATGGCCGTGGCCAGCGCTTCGATGGTTCGCAGATGCAGCGCCGCCATGCTCTCGGCGTGGGCTCTCTCCTGTTCCATTTTGCCGAAGTACAGTCGCACGGACCGATAGATCAGATAGAGCGGCGGTAGCAGTGCAAGAGTGAACGACCACCCCAGTCGTCCAGAGGCCTGATGCACAATCTCCGCCAGCGAAACGCCGACTAAGTAATAAGAGAATGTCCAATCGCAGAAGCGGCGGATTACGATCTGGATGTTCTGTCCTTCGGTGAGAGCGATGATGATCGCCAGCGGCACGTAGTTCACCACGAAGTACGTCAGTCCGGCCACCGTGAGACGCAATAATTCGCCCGCGGGCACATTCGCGAACCAGTGTTGTTGATAGACCCAAATGGCAGCCAAAGCCGCCAGTCCGACGCAGGTGGCGTTGAAAAAAAGCTGGACCAGCTTTACCCGGAACTTGGCATGCCAAATAGTCTGTGCGGCCGCGCTGGCCACTGCGATCACCAGAGTTTGGGGCGGCGTCAGCTCCATCAAGCTGAGCATGATCAGAACAAAGTTGACCGAGATTGTGCTGAACACGCCGGGAAAAGAGACTTTCATCCCGGAGGTCGCCATCGCCAGGAGCAGATAGACGACGAATCGGGGTTGTGGCTCGGGAACCCACCCGTGGAAGGTGAAGGCCATTCCCGTCAAACCGGCGAGCCCGATCACAGCGATAAAGAGTCTCGCTGGAACAGGTATTCGCTGAGGCTTCACGGGTTCCACTTGGTCTTTTTCCTTAAGGCTTCCCTCGAGCGACCTCGCCCGGCATCGCTCGCACCGCTACAAGTTAGGCAGCGAACAACTGACAATCGTCATAAGCATTGATCGGCCGGATCGGTTCGGAACTTTATAGAGATGAAAGGGTTGCGAGCAGCGCGGAGGCTTGGCGAATCACTCGGCGCGTAAGGCGATTGCCGGATCTATTTTGGCAGCCCTTAAGGCTGGTACTAAGGCCGCCGTCAGAGCAACCAGAAGAATCACGACGCTGGTGAGGCCCAGGGTAATCGGATCGGCCGGGCTGATGCCGAACAAAAACCTTGCAATGAGCCGGCTGCCGGCCAGACTGACCGCGATGCCGATCACAAGGCCAATCATCGCCAGTCCCGCGGCATGCAAGACCACCAGGTTCAAAATGTTGCCGGGTTGAGCACCCAACGCCACGCGAACGCCAATCTCGGTGGTCCGCTGCGATACCGAATACGCCACCACACCGTATAGCCCCAGTGCAGCCAGTACGAGAGCCAACCCAGCGAACATGCCAATCAGGAAAGTGCGGAACCGAGGCTGTGCAAGCGAGCCCCGTAATAGATCCTGCATGGAATGCACGTTGAAAACCGGCTGACTGGGATCGAGCGTCCGCAACTCCTGGCGCACGGCCGACGTCATCGCAGCCGGGTCAGTGCTGGTCCGAATGACCAGGGCCACGGTAGCCTCGGTGAAATTCATTACCTCCGGTGGTATCTGCAGGTAATGGTAGTAGGTTTCCGGACTGGCTTCTGCATCCAAACCGGCATACTTGACGTCGCCGACGACACCGATGATGGTGGACCATTGGTTATCGTCAAAGCCAGAGAGAACGCGCTTGCCGATCGGATTCTCACCGGGCCAATAGCGGCGCGCCGCCATTTCATTGATAATCACCACCTTGGGCGTCTGCTGATTATCGCGATTGTCAAAGAACCGGCCACGGAGCAAGGGAATGCCAAGGGCGCTAAAGTAACCGCCGCTCGCGGTCCGGAACTTGGCGCGCGGCTGATCGGCCGAGCTGAGCGCGGGCTGTCCTTCGATCTGAAAATTCAAGCTCGCGTCATTGCCGGTCAAGGGTAGAACGCGGCAGACTCCCGCCGTTTGTACTCCGGGAAGCCCTTCGATCCGATGCAGAAGCTGGTCGTAAAACTGGCCGACCTTCAGGCCCGAATAGCGGGCCGGCGGAAGTGAAAGCTGCATGGTGAGCACGTGATCGGGGCGGAAGCCGGGATTCACTTCCTGTAAGCGGACCAAGCTGCGGATCAACAAACCGGCGCCCATCAGCAACGCGGCGCTGCACGCTACCTCGCACACCATCAGGACGTCCCGAACGCGGCTCCGGGCGCGGCCGCCGGTTCCCCCGCGGCCTCCGCTGCGCAGCACCAGGTTCAGATTGGACCGCGCGCTGGATAACGCCGGTACCAAGCCAAATGCCACGCCGGTTAGAATCGACACGCCCAAGGTGAATGCCAGAACTCGCCAATCGAGCGTAGCCTCCCCGCTCTGCCCCAGGCCAGCTGGCGCCTCTTTGGCCAGGATCCAAGTGCCCCAGTAAGCGATCAGGAGCCCGAAAAACCCAGCGATGACGGCCAGCAAAACGCTTTCGGTCAGGAGCTGCCGTAGCAGCCGGGCCGGATTCGCGCCCAGCGCCGTTCTTACTGCAATCTCTTTCTCACGCGCACCCGCTCGAGCCAGAAGCAGATGGGCTACGTTCACGCAGGCTATCAGCAGGACTGCGACGACAGCGGCCATGAGCATCCATAGAGTGGGACGAATATCGCCGATGAGTTGCTCTCGAAGAGGAACCAGATCCACACTAAAGCCCGCATTGGTATCCGGGTATTCATTCGCCAGCCCCTGCGCGACGATGCGCGTTTCGCTTTGTGCCCGCGTGCGGGAAATCCCCGGCTTGAGCCGCGCCAGGACATTGAGAAAATGATGGGCCCGGTTTTCCGGCAGAAAATCTTTGGGATCGGGCGCGTAAGGAATCCAAAGCTCGGACTGGCTGGCCGGAAGCCGAAATTGAGGCGGGGCGACGCCGACGATGGTAAACGAACCTCCGTCCAACGACAAGGTTTGGGCCAGAATGTTGGGGTCCCGGCCAAAGCGTCGGCGCCACAGGCCCGAACTCAAAATGACGACGTGGTTTTTGCCGGGCTGGTCCTCATCGGAGGCAAAAGCACGTCCCAAAGCCGGCTCCATTCCCAGGAGCTCAAAGACGCTGGGTGAAACGGCGGCGGTTTCGATCCGCTCTGGCACCTCACCCCCGGTCAGCACCGAGGATTGAGACCGGATGGCGCCCATCTGTTCGAACGCCTGGTTCTGTGTCCGGAATTCCTGATAGTCGGCGGGAGAGAGCGCCTGTTGCCGCATATTCTTGGACAGCTTGTTCTCCCAAATAAAGACCAGATCTTGCGGGCTTTTGTAGGGGAGCGAACGAAACAAGACCGCGCTTGTCACACTGAAGATGGCGGCGTTCGCGCCGATTCCCAGGCTAAGAATAGCGAGCGCAACCGCCGTCGAACCCGGGCTGTTCAGAAAAGTACGCAGGGCGTACCGCAAGTCGTGCGAAAGTGCGCTCATTTCCCAGACTCTGCATTGTAACGCGCCACCCGATCGCTGAGCAGTTGCCGAAAAAAGGCTCCAAAAAAGAAACCGCCGCGGCCAGGTGTGGTTCCCAGCCGCGGCGATGTTCCCTTCTCTCGTTACGAGAGGTTAACTAGCTCCCCCAAACACCGGTGCCAGCTTTAATGTTCGTCTTGGTCCTCATTGGCGTTGCCTCCTTCTTTTAGCTTGATTTGCAAATCCTGCTTATTACTTACGTACCTCTTAGTGCAACTCGTAGGCCAACAGTACCATGATCTGGAAGATGAAGGTACTAAGGGGAGCCAAACCATTGAATAAACAAGACAAGCGGCTAGAACAACCTTAGTCGGCGGCGGCCGGTCTCTATGGCTCGGGACAAACTTCTGCTATCTGGTTGGATAGTCGCCCTATCCGCATGGATAGGGTCTTTCCCTTAGATGGCAGGAGCGATGAAACTCCCTTCTCCTCCGGGGACGTTCATGCTCCGTCCCTGCAATCCCAACGGAGCCGCAATCCGTTATACTTACCCGAGAGCATGCCCGACATTCCCGCTGAACTCGAAGCGGTGGCTGGCCCACTCAATGGCAGTACCATCCCGCTTGCAGAGGACGAAACCTCCATTGGGCGGGAGCCCACGAATCAAATTTCGCTGCTGGATGGTGCAGTGTCACGCAAACACTGCGTGATCACCCGCAACGCTGGGCAATTCAAGATCCAAGATCTGAATAGCCGTAACAGTACGTTTGTGAACGGTGTTCCTGTCACGGAGCGAACACTCGCCTCCGGTGACGAGATCAAGATCGGAAATTCGCTCTTCGTTTTCGTGCTGCCCGAGACGGAACGCGCTAAGCAGCTTTCCACTTCGGTGGAGTTCGACAAAGCCGATACGGGCGCCGGCTCCACCATCGTCTTGCGCAAGCAGGACGCCCGCTATTTACGCGACCTGGAAAACATTAAGGCCACCAGCCGGACACTAGGGGATTTGAACGCTCTGCTGCTCATCAGCAAGGCAGTGAACTCGGTGCGCGGCTTGGAAGCGCTAGAAAAACAGGTGCTCGAATCCATTTTCAAAGTGGCGCCCGCCGATCGCGGCGCTATTCTGCTGTGCGAACACGGCTCGGAAGAATGGAGCTCGGTGTTCGGATGGGACCGGCGCGCCGGACCCAATCAAGCGGTGCAAGTCAGCCGTACCATCGTCTCGCAGGTGCTCTCCGACGGGGTGGCAGTACTCTCCAATGATGTGCCGGCGGAGGATTCGTTTTCCGACACCGCCAGCATTATCGAGCGGCGCATCCGCAGCGTGCTGGCGGTGCCTCTGGAAGTCTTCGACCGGATCATGGGCGTGATCTACCTGGATGCCTCCAATCCGGAAGCGCGCTTCGACGAAAATCACCTGCAACTGTTGACCGCCATCGGCAGCATCGCCGCCGCCGCGCTCGATAACGCGCGTCGCATGGAATCGCTCGAGCAGGAAAATCGCCGCTTGCAGGACGAAATCAGCCTGGAGCACAACATGGTGGGCGACAGCCCGCGCATGCGCGACGTGTACCAGTTCATCGCGCGTGTCGCT
Source organism: Bryobacteraceae bacterium (assembly GCA_049518655.1). Taxonomy (GTDB): domain Bacteria; phylum Acidobacteriota; class Terriglobia; order Bryobacterales; family Bryobacteraceae; genus Palsa-89. Next base: position 34,300 of record JBEKRO010000032.1, read on the forward strand.
CCCCGCGACATCACCGTGCTGATCTTCGGCGAAAGCGGAACCGGCAAAGAGCTGGTGGCGCGCGCCATCCATCGCACCAGTGGCCGCGCCAACAAGCCCTGCGTCGCCATCAACTGCGCGGCCTTAGCCGAAACGCTGCTCGAAAGCGAACTGTTCGGGCACGAGAAAGGCGCGTTCACTGGAGCCATCGCGCAGAAGAAGGGCAAACTCGAAGTCGCCGAAGGCGGCACTGTTTTCCTGGATGAAATCGGCGAGCTGGCGCCGTTGTTGCAAGCCAAGCTCTTGCGCGTGCTGCAAGAGCGCGAATTCGAGCGCGTGGGCGGCACTCGTACCATCAAGCTGGACGTGCGCCTGGTTACGGCCACCAACCGCGACCTGGAGGAAGAGGTCAAGAAGGGCCGTTTCCGCGAGGATCTTTTCTATCGCCTCAATGTGGTCTCCTTGCGGATGCCCGCCTTGCGCGAGCGCCGCGAAGACATCCCGCTACTGGCCAGCTATTTTGCAGCCAAGTTTTCACAAAGATCCAACCGGCCCGTGCTGGGAGTATCACCGCACGCCCGCACCTGCTTGGTCAACTACGATTGGCCAGGGAATGTGCGCGAACTTGAAAACGCCATCGAGCGCGCGGTGGTGCTGGGATCATCCGACATGATTCTTCCCGAGGATCTGCCCGAAGCAGTGCTCGAAAAGGAGGAATCGGCCGGGGTCAGCATGACTGCGTTTCACGATTCCCTCCGGGAAGCGAAAAAGCAGCTCATCCTCAACGCCTTCGAGCAGGCGCAAGGCAGCTATACCGAAGCCGCTAAGCTGCTCGGCCTGCATCCCAACTATCTGCACCGGCTGATTCGCAACTTGAATATGAAGCCGCTGCTGAAGCATGCCGCGACGGAGTAGGACCGACGTGCTCAATTCCGAATTGATCCACAGCCATATGGAAACCTTTGCCGGTTACGGCAACGCCGACGCTCCGCATTGGTTTATTGACATGGAAGAAGGAGGGAACGCCGATGGAGCATTTCTCCTAAAGCGCTTCAACACCTGGAGCACAAGGGGACGACTAATATTTGAAGATCTGAGAAACTATCACCTCAGAACGTCGCAATGGCCATACGTCGAACTATGCGATCTGCCAGAACTGGAGAATCGTCAAATTTACAGACGTCTTCGTATTCCGACACGGATAGAGTTACTCAAGGGCCTAATCGATAAACATAGGCCTGCCTTTGCCGTGATCTACGGAACAAGCTACCGGAAATATTGGGAGCAGCCTACGGTGAGGCATTCCAGTGCTATGGAACTTTCCTCAAAGGCCGAAGAGGGCAAACTGACTTGATCCTGATAAGGCATCCGGCCGATTGGCGCATGCCACCCGCTTACTTTGACGAGGTTGGTCACTATCTTAGAGCCTTCGGCAAAGAAGAAGCGGGAAAATCTGACCTGAGCTGACGTGAAAGTCCGCGATCTCATAAGGCTAATCGAGAACGGCGGATGGCGACTCGTTCGGACACGGGGAAGTCACCGCAAGCATGCGCTCAAGAAGGGACGAGTTACGGTTCCAGGACATCCCGGCGACGACGTGCATCCTGGTACGCTTAAGAGTGTTCTGAGGCAGGCTGCTTTAAGAGAGAAACAGTGAAAAAATACGCGATCGTCATCGAGCAGGGCGAAAACAACCTGTCCGCCTATGTTCCTGACCTTCCCGGCTGCATCACTACAGGAAGGACCGTCGAGGAAATCGAGCGCAACATTCGTGAAGCCATCGAGCTACATCTCGAAGGACTGCGCGAAGATGGCGAGCCGATCCCGGATCCACACACGGCAGTTGCGTACATCGACCTGCAAGGAGTCGGCTGACAGCCCGTTAACCGCCCGTGTCACAATGGTCCTGGCGCCGCGAGGGGCGCCCACGCCCGACAAAGAGGACCTCACCCTCGTCCGTTTGATCGTTTCAGTTCGCCGGAAACTCTGGAGCTTTGTCGTCCCGGGCCAACGACAAAAAACAACTTCAGGAGAGACCCATGCGAACCGACAACTTAGAAGAATTTCGGAATTCGAGCCAGCCGGCTTAAGAAAGAATTGAACTCGACGGATCGGGCTGTTGTGTTACGAGCCGCCGAGCGATTCCGAATCTTGCCGCCCTTCCGCGACAAGACGCCCGAGCAAATCGCGTCAGACATCAAGCGCAAGCATGCGTTGGCTGTCATCGCAAAAGAAACTGGTTTCGAGAGTTGGACCCAGCTGCGCTGCGCGAAACTGTTCGGCCCCGAAACTTCCTTCGATACCACGCGGCTGTTCCAGAGCGGCAACGCCGGGTTTCTGAACCTGTGGTTCCGTAGCTACAACCAGGCGCGCGAATTACTCCTGGCCGAGCCGGCGCGTTACCTGTTTCCTTACCGCCGGCACTTCTTCCTATGCGAGCCTTTATTCCTCGAAAACGCGGGCGTCGATCCCTGGGTCCCCGACTGGGAACGCATCGGCCGTGACTAGGTGAGACCGGCCGGCGCGCGTGCACATGCGCGGCTTGCGGTTCGTTTGCAGCGCGCGGCCCGTTAGCGCCACCGTATCGCCCGGCCCGCACGTTACACTCATTAGACGTGAACCAGGGCATCGCTTTCGGCAGAACTCTTCGCGCTCTCGACGCCGACGATTTTCGCGCTTCGAAGCTCGGCGTTCTAGCAGCCGCCCTTGTGTTGCTCGGATGGACCTGGTGGATGCTCGCCGCCCGCGTCCCACAATACGAATCCACCACCAACGTGCGGATTGAGTCCGGCCGCGCGATCGCCTATTTTTCGCCTGACGCTCTCACGCGCATTCACATGGACCAACGCGCACTGGTTCGCCTGGATGCGAGTAGCTTTCCCGCTCAGGTCCAAACGGTCGCCTCTGACCACGCCGAATTGGTCTTCACCAGCTACCAGCCACCAGCCACGACTTCGTCGTCGGCTTCCGCCGAGATCGAGATCTCCCGCGTCTCCCCAGCCTCCATCGCCCTCCGCACCCTCGGCCGCGCTCACCAATGACCACGCGCGCGCGCCTCCTCGTCCCCGAGGTCGTCCAGACGTCCAACATGGACTGCGGACCGGCCGCGCTCAAATCGCTACTCGAAGGCTTTGGCATCCCTGTCAATTACGGACGCCTCCGTGAGGCCTGCCAGACCGGCGTCGACGGCACGTCCATCGACACCATCGAGGAAGTGGCAAATCAGCTCGGATTGCGAGCCGAGCAGATCATGCTGCCTGCCGATCACGTGCCGCTCGATGAAGCGCGTGCGCTGCCCGCCATCGCCGTGGTTGTGCTGCCCAACGGCGTCACTCACTTCGTCATCGTCTGGCGCCGCTTCGGCCGATTTGTGGAGTTGATGGATCCCGCGGTGGGCCGGCGCTGGGTGAGCACCGCGCGTTTTTTGTCCGATCTTTATCTTCATAAACAGCCCGTCGCGGCACAAGACTGGCGCGAGTATGCGGGCTCCCAGGATTTCCTGGCGCCGTTGCGCCGCCGCTTGAACTGGCTCGGGATTGATCGCGACGACGCTATCACGCGGGCCCTGGATGATCCAGGCTGGCGATCGCTGGCGGCATTGGATGCCGGCGTGCGCATGCTTGCGTCGCTCGTCCATTCTCGCGCCATCGATCGCGGTGCTGAATGCGCTCGCGTGGTGGACGAATTTCTCCGGCATGACGACACCATCCCGGAGCATTATTGGTCGGTTCAACCGGCTGGCGAACAGGGGCAGCTCCTCATGCGCGGCGCGGTTCTGGTACGCGCGCTGGGGCCGAGTGAAAGCTCCCATCCGTCGTCACCCGAGCTTCTGGCAGCGCTCCAACAACCCTCCGCGCGCCCTGGCATCGAGCTCCTGCAATTGCTTCGAGCCGACGGCATCTTCGCTCCCACTGCTATCACCATCGCTCTCGCGTTAGCTAGCGCGGCGGTAATCGTCGAGGCAATTCTGTTGCGCGGATTGATCGGTTTTGGCCGCAGCCTCTTCGCGGTGACTATAGCGTTCTCGGCCGCCCTCCTGTTGCTTGAAATCCCAATCACCTCCAGCCTCCTGCGCCTGGGACGCCATCTCGAAATTCATCTGCGCCTGGCGTTCTTAGAAAAGATCCCCCGGCTGGGCGATCGCTACTTTCAGAGCCGCCTCAAGTCCGACATGGCCGAGCGCAGCCACAGCATCCATCTCATCCGCCGCCTTCCCGAACTGGGCGGCCAGCTTCTGCGCTACAGCTTTGAGATTGTTTTCACCACTGCGGGCATTATTTGGATCGATCCAGCCAGCGCCCCCATCGCGCTGCTCTCTGCATTCGCCGCCGTTGCGATTCCACTGGTATCGCAGCCTTTGCTGATGGAACGCGATCTGCGCCTGCGGACACATGCCGGGGCGCTCACGCACTTCTATCTGGACGCGCTGCTCGGACTAATCGCCATCCACACGCACGGCGGACAACCGGCGGTGCGGCGCGAGCACGAGTCTCTGCTCACCGAGTGGGCGCGGGCCGGTTTGAATCTGCAGCGCGCCGTCCTGTCGCTGGAGACGCTTCAGTTTCTTGCGGGCTTCGGGCTCGCCATCTGGCTTCTCGCCTCACACCTGGGGCGCGGCGGCGAAGCAGGCGCGGTGCTGCTTCTGGTTTATTGGGCGCTCAACCTGCCCGCGCTGGGCCAGGAAGTCGCCATCATTGCGTGGCAGTATCCTTCTTATCGCAACGTCACGCTGCGACTTCTTGAACCATTGGGCGCGCTGGAACAGCGAGCACCCAGGACACCCACAGGCGCGTCAGTGAACGCCCCGGTCGCGATTACCTTCGAAAACGTGAGCGTCGTCGCGGCGGGACATCAAGTCCTCCGCGACATCAATCTGTCCATTCCCGCTGGCTCTCATATCGCAATTATCGGCGCGTCGGGAGCCGGCAAATCGAGCCTCGTTGGACTCCTTCTCGGCTGGTATCGCGCCGAGTCAGGTACCCTCTTGGTGAATGGCAACGAACTGGATGATTCCTATCTCGATCAACTGCGCCCGCACATTGCATGGGTGGACCCGGCGGTGCAGCTCTGGAATCGGCCGCTGCTCGAAAACCTGCGCTATGGCTTAGCGGACAGCCCGCACATGCCGATCGAGAGCGCTGTTAGAGCAGCCGACCTAACCCGCGTGATCGAACATCTTCCCCATGGACTGGAGACGCCGCTCGGGGAAGCCGGAGGATTGGTCTCAGGCGGCGAAGGCCAGCGCGTACGGCTTGGACGCGCGTTGCTCCGTCCCGGCGTGCGTCTTGCGATTCTCGACGAACCGTTTCGCGGTCTTGATTTCGAACAGCGTCACAAGCTGCTGGTCCGCTCGCGAGAAACCTGGCGCGATGCTACGCTGCTTGCCATTTCGCACGACATCGCGGAGGCCCTCACCTTTCCGCGCGTGTTGGTCCTGGAAGAGGGGCGAATTGTCGAAGACGGCGATCCGCAACAGCTGGCAAGCAATCCCCAATCGCGGTTCCACGCCCTGCTCGCTGCCGAGAACGCGATCCGGGACGAGTTCTGGAATAGCGTCGAGTGGCGGCATCTACGCCTGCAAAATGGCCAACTCACTTCCTGATTCTTGGCTCTGGCCTCCTTCTCGTTTAGGAGAAGCCCTGTGCCTATTAACCGCTGGGCCGGGCGTTGCCAATCCCCAATCCCCAATCCCTGGGGGCGTGGACGGCCTGGCCCATTGGCTGGAATCCGCCGCGCTCACCATGGGTTTTGAAGCGCAGCCTGCCGAAACTCCGTATTCCGACTTCGAGCGCCATCTGTCCGTCCTGGGCCCCGCGCTGCTCCACGTCCCCACGGACGCCGGCCCGGCATTTCTCGCGATCCTCCCGAATTCCATCCTGCTTACTCCCGCACTGACGAAAGTGCGCGTCGATCCCGCCGTCATTCGCGCCGCGTTGTGCGCCAGTATGGAAGCCCCGGTTCTGGCCGAAATTCAGCGGATGCTGGATCGCGCCCAGATCCCGCCATCCAAGCAAGCCCGCGCACGCGAGGCGATTCTGCGCGAGCGTCTGAGCTCCAGACGAATCCGTGGAATCTGGCTGCTGCGGCTGCCGCCCGGCGCGAATTTCCGGGAGCAGTTGCGCCACGCGCGCGTACTCCGCCGCCTCCTGGCGCTCGCCGGCGCCCATGCGATTCAATACTTGCTCTGGATTCTGGCATGGTATGTGGTCGGCTCGAATGTCTTGCGCGGCGGAACGGATCGCGGATGGCTGATCCCGTGGGCGCTCTTACTGCTGACGCTGGTACCGCTACGCGTCTGGATCACGCGCTTGCAAGGCTGGGTCGCAATCGGCGCCGGTGCGCTCTTGAAGCAGCGGCTGTTCTTTGGCTCACTGCGCCTGGATCCCGACAGTCTCCGACACCAGGGCGCGGGACAGTTGCTCGGACGCGTGCTCGAATCCGAGGCGGTTGAGGCTCTGGCGCTGAGCGGCGGCTTTCTCGCATTGGTGGCGCTCATCGAAATCGTGGTCGCGATCTTCGTGCTGGCGGCCGGCGCCGGCGGTCTTCTGCAATCGGTGCTGCTCTTCGTCTGGCTCCTGGTCGCGGCTGCTCTCGCGTGGAAATATTTCGAGCGCAATCGCGACTGGACCGATGTGCGGCTGGCCATGACGCACGATTTGGTGGAGAGCATGGCGGGGCATCGCACGCGCCTGGCACAGCTCGCGGCGGATCGATGGCACGAAGGAGAAGACGAAGCGCTCGAAACATATTTGAAAGGTTCGAAGGCCATGGACCAATCCACCGCCCGCTTGATCGCGGTGGTTCCTCGCGGCTGGCTGGTCCTCGGCCTTCTCGGCCTGGCGCCCGCGTTGATCTACGGAGATGCTTCGCCCGCGCGCATTGCCATCGCGGTGGGCGGCACGCTCCTCGCCTATCGTGCATGGCGGCGCCTGGCGGCCGGGGCGTGGCAGATGGCGGGCGCAGCCGTAGCATGGCAGCGAACAGCCGTTTTGTTCCGTGCCGCGACGCGCCAGGAATTACCAGGAGCGCTCAACATCGACTTGTCCAAAACTTCCCCGCTCGTGGTGGATGCTCGCGACCTGGTCTACCGCTACAGCGATCGCACCGAACCCGTGCTGCGGCAGGCAAATCTCGGAATCGCGGTGGGCGACCGCCTGGTTCTCGAAGGCGCTTCGGGCGGAGGAAAGTCCACCCTGGTTTCGTTGCTGGCGGGCGTTCGTGAGCCCAACTCGGGCCGCATCCTCATCGACGGATTCGATCGCCCCACGCTCGGGGCCGCCGAATGGCGCAGGCGTTTAGCCGCCGCCCCACAGTTCCATGAGAATCATGTGCTGGCCGAAACATTCGCGTTTAACTTGTTTCTGGGCCATCCGGCCATTCTCACTCCGGCCGATTTCGAGGAAGCGCAAGCCATCTGCGACGAGCTCGGCCTGGGCGATTTACTCCAACGCATGCCCGCGGGCATGCTTCAAATGGTGGGTGAAACCGGCTGGCAGCTTTCACACGGCGAACGCAGCCGGCTCTACATCGCTCGCGCATTGCTGCAGGACGCCCAACTGGTTGTGCTGGACGAAAGCTTCGCCGCGTTGGATCCCGAAAATCTGAAGCGCGCCGTCGAATGCGTAGTCCAACGAGCGCCATCGTTACTGGTGATCGCGCATCGCTGATCGGCTACTTCAGCCCATCGGCCAAATAGAGCGTGCAAATATCGCGCTGGAACGAATACGCGTACGCGTTCCCATCCGGCGTCATCACAACCTGGCCAATCTGCACACCCACCGGATCCGCCGGCTTCAGTTCCTTCCACGGCTCCTCCCGACGGCTGGCCAGATCCAGCCGGTTGATCTTCATCGCCGTGAGCCCTTCGTTCTGTCGCAGGAACAGGGAACGCCCGTCCGCGCTCCAGCGAATCACCGCATCCCCGGCTTGCACATCGAATACTTGCGTAGGAACGGCCTTGGATGCCGCGCTCTCGATGGGCAGCAGGTTCAGCTTGCCTTTGGCCACCCATGTCACGTATTTCCCATCGGGCGAAACATGCGCCGCCGGCGTTCCTTCCGGCGTAAGTGGCGTCGGCGCGCCGCCGCGAATGTCCTGCAAGTAAGTGCGCATGGGCCGGTTCGGCTGGTTACCGGTGAACAGCAGCTTCTGCCCGTCGGGGAACCATTCCACGCGCTCATAATGCATGCCGGGAGTGCTGAACGTTCGCGCCTCTCCAGGTCCGGTGGGCAAAAGACTCAGCTCCGTCTTGGGCCCATTATTCAAAATGCACGCCACAAATTTTCCGTCCGGCGAAAGCGCGGGCCGGTTGCCATCGCCCAGCCGTACCGCTTGCGCGCCATCTGTTTTGCGGATGTAGATGGCCGGATTGCGCATCTGCCCATAGGACAGTTCCACGAAGAGGATGGTCTTGCCATCCGCGGAAATATCGTAAACGCGGCTGGCATCGAACCACGAAAGATCGCTTTCTTGCTTGGCGGCGGGCGCCAGAGCGGAGATTCCGAGCCGCGAATCCACTACGGTGAACAGAACCTTCTGGTCGCCCGGCTTGTCGCGAGTGATGTCGTCCACCAGCATCGACGCGGGTGTCTCCACCACCATGCGCTCTTTTCCGTTGAGCGTCACCGCTCGCAACGCCGGTTCTCCGCCCGCCTTTGCGCCGCCAAACCAGATCTCGCCACCGTTGGGCGACCACGCCAGCCCGCCCAGGGCCTGCCAGCCGCGCGACAACGCACGCTTCTTTCCGTTCATGTCCAGCACCGTCACGGTGTAGTCGCCCACGTCGTTGTCATGCTCGAAGAATGCGATCAAATCGCCCTTCGGCGACACGCGCAGCAGCTCCGGCGGACGCCCGTCGTTCTCGTAGCGAACCGTTCCGATCGGATACTCAATGCGATTCTTGCCGCCGACGGTGCGCGATACAGCCAGCGTGGAACCATCGGGCGACCAATCGGCGTCATTCACGTTCTCGAGAATTTCACGCGGCGCGCCGCCCGACAACGGCACGCGCGCCAGGGTTCCGGCGGTGCCATTGGTGGTGGGCCCCAGCAGGATCGCCATGTCACCGGTGGAACTGATCGAAAGAATGCGGCCTTCCGGCAAATCCAGCGGCCGGTATTCGCGGCTGCCGGGTCGCATTGAAAAGATGTTGGTAGGCTCATTGGCCCACTGCGCGCTAAAGACCACGGTCTGGCCATCGGGCGAAAACTTCGCCGAGGGGATCTCGCCGCGCCGGTACGTCAAGCGTTCAAAGGTAGGCTGCACGGGCTTGAGAAATCGCCAACTGGCATAGGCGCCCGCCAAGAGCGCAAGAAGAATCACGGCCGGCCACAAGAGAACTCGCAGGCCCCGGCGAGGTTTCTGGATCGCAGCGCTTCCATCCGGCAATCCCAGTTTGCCGGACTCCAACTCCTCCAGCACGTCTTCCAGCGCGACCTTGATGTCGGCCATGCTCTGCCAGCGGCGCTGCGGATCCTTGCGCAGGCAGCGGCTGATGATGCGTTCCACGTCGCGCGGAATGCCCTGCCCCAGTTGACTCATTGGCAAAGGCTCGGAATGCAGTACCGACGCCAGCGTCGAAAGTTTTGAATCGCCCGAAAACGCGCGCTTGCCCGTTACCATTTCGTATAATACGGCGCCGAACGAAAAGATATCCGAGCGTGCATCCACAATGTGGCCGTCGGCCTGCTCCGGCGACATGTAGGCGACAGTTCCGATGATGGTCCCGGCTTCCGTTCGCAGCACGGCATCCACGTGGACGCTTTGCGTCACCGCGAAAACGTCCGGCTCTTCTATCTCGGTCAGCTTGGCCAAGCCAAAGTCGAGAATCTTCACCTCGCCGTTGTCGTTGACGATTACATTGGCCGGCTTCAGATCGCGGTGCACGATACCCGCGTTGTGCGCAGCCACCAGCCCGTCGGCGATCTGGATCGCGTAGCGCAGCGCATCATTCAGCCGGATGCCCTTCCTGCCGATCAGCCGGTCCAAGGTCTTGCCGGGCACATATTCCATCGCGATGAAATCCACCGGCTGCCCGTCCACCTGCCCGGTGTCGATATCGAAAATCGTGACGATGTGGCGATTGCTTAAGGCCGACGCCGATTTCGCCTCTTGCGAGAAGCGCGCCCGCCGGTCCGCGTTCGCGACGGCGGTCGAAGGCAGTACTTTCACGGCAACGGAGCGGTCCAGATGGGTGTCCAGCGCGCGATAGACAACGCCCATCCCTCCCGCGCCCAGCTTGGCTTCGATGCGATAGTGCCGGAGAGTTTCGCCGATCATGCCGGATTTTACGGTCCGAGCGTCCATCTTATCATCTACCCTCTTCTTTGCATCAGATGCACCGGTCTCATCAGGCGGACCACCCGTTCGATGACGGTTCTTGCTTGACGAAAAACGGTCACGTGACCATATATCGTTACTCGCCGGACCAGGTCCGAGAGCGGCCTGGGGGAGCAAGTAGGCGTTTTGGCCGGTAGATGGCTCACTATTCCGTTCACGGACGTTCGGTGCCTCTCCTGCTATAGAGATGGACGTATGAAGACTTTCAAACTGTGCTTGTCCTTGCTGGTTGTGCTGGTAATCGGCACTCTCGCAGGATGTTCAGGTAATTCCACCAAAGCAGCCGACGTAACGGGGGGCATCCGCTTATCGCTGGATCAGGCTGGCCTCAAGAATGTGTCCGTAAATCAGGATCTCAACAAGGGCGTGGTAACCCTTGGCGGACACGTAGCGGCAGACGCGGAAAAGTCACAATCCGAATCCATTGCGAAGTCAATGGCAGGCGTCCAAGTTGTGTCAAATCAGATTGCCGTGATTCCGCTGGGCAATGAGCATGATGCCAAAAAGATGATCTCGGACCTGGACAAGGGTATCGAAGGAAACCTGGATGCGGCCTTGATTCAAGGTGGGCTTCACACGGATATCAACTACGCGGTCAAAAATCAAGTGGTCACTATGACGGGCGCGGTCGACTCTCAAGCTAAGCGCTTGCAGGCGCAAGAGATCGCCGGTTCCGTTCCTAACGTCCAGCAGGTGGTGAACGAGCTGCAGGTCAAGGAGCAAAAGGCCACCTCCTCAAACTAGGGAATGCAGGTGGCCGCCTTCTTCTGACTCCTGAATTCTGACTCCTGAATTCTGTCTTCTCCCTTCCCTCTAACTCACCATCGAGACCAATCCCCGCTCCTTCAGCCCACTAATAGCCAGCCCGTAACGGCCCCGGACCCCGGTCTTTTCGAAGATATGCTTCAGGTGGATCTTGACGGTTCCCGGCCGAATACCCAATTCGAGCGCGATCTCTTTGTTCTTGAACCCCTGTTCCACCATTTCGAGCACCTGGTGCTCGCGCGGGGTGAGTTCCGATCGCGGGTAGCGCTCCTGCCGCGCCGAATCGCGGAACACGCAATCCTCCATCCAGCTACGACCGGAGGCTACCGTGCGCAGGCAGCTCAGAATGCTTTCCAGGTCCGCGGTCTTGCGGACAATGCCCTTGGCACCCGCCTGCAACAGACGCAGTGCTTCGGCTTCGGTCATCGAAACGCCCCACACCGTGACAGCCGGCGCGGCGTCCGCCAGTTTCAAATCGTGAATCCAATCCAGCACGATTCGCATGCCGAATCCCTTGTCAACGATCACAACATCGGGTGGCCGGGCGGTCACAAGTTGCGTGGCTGCTTCCAACGAATTCAACGACGCCAGGAACTCCAGGTCTCCGGCCGCGGTCAGTAAGGTTCGTAATCCTTCCGCCGTTATCGGTTGAGTGTCGCACACGACGACAGTTTTCTTCGAGTGGTCTTCGCTCATGTTGGTCTCATACCAGCCGACACGCCTTTCTCATGCGGGCCTCAGTTTGATTCATGAATCAAACTAAGCCTTATCGACGAGTGCGTTCGAATGTTTAGTTGATCGGGTGAGTGAAGGCTCTCATGTTATCATCAACACTAGCCGATTTGATCTGTTAGGACTCTCCTGCCGGATAGTCCGCAGTGCGCCGATGCCCCAGCCTGATGCCCCGAAATTCAGCGGTACGTGGAAGGCGCTGTTCATTTGCCCTAACCAAAAGATAATTAGGGACTTAGCGCCCCTCCTCCGCAAGCATCTGCCCACCTTTTCGGGCCACGATTTGACCGCTTACCCGATGCGCCACCAACTGGCCGAGGTGCTCACTGCGGAGGCGCCTAATCTTTGCCTCCTGGAGATCGGGGAACCCCGGGAAGCCGGCTTGGCTCTGATTCCCGACCTGCTGCGGCTCGATGCCAAGTTGCCGATCATCGTGGTTCTGCCCAGTAACGATCCGGAACTGGTACTGCGCTCCCTGCGCCAGGGCGCCAGCGATTTCTTGATTCCGCCCTTCACCTCCGAACAAGTGGAAGGGGCGCTGCAAAAGATCGCCCGGCTCCAACCCGATCGCGCCTTGAACGCCGGCAAAGTGTACTGTATTATGCCCGCCAAGGGCGGCTGCGGCGCCAGTACCATCGCCAGCAACCTGGCGTATCAGATGAAGCGCGGCGACAAGCGCATTCTGCTGGCCGATCTGGATCCGCTGGCCGGAACCCTGTCCTTCCTATTGAAGATCAAATCCAGCTACAGCTTCATGGACGCGCTGGCGCGCTCGCACGATATTGATGCCGACCTGTGGAAATCTATCGTCACTACCCGGCAAGGCGTAGACGTACTGCTTTCGCCGGAAGTTATGACGGAAGGAATGAGCGAGCTGAAGGACGCCAGCAGCATCATTGAATACGCTCGAGGAATATATGACTTAGTGGTCCTTGATACCGGCGGCGTGTATGGAGACTGGAACCTGAGCCAAGCTCAAATGGCCGACGAGATTCTGCTGGTCACCACCAACGAGCTCACCGCCTTGCAAGCCGTGCAGCGCTCCATGGGATACCTGGATGCCAACAACGTCGGCCGCTACAAGCTGCGTCTCATCGTGAATCGCTATGACCGTCACACCGGGCTGAGCAAAGATGTGATCGGCACTGCGTTGCACACCGACATTTTTCACATCATGCCCTCCGATTACGAGGCCATTCAGAAGTCCCTGATGGAGGGCAAGCCGATGGGTGCCGCCACCAGCTTCGGCAAAAGCGTGATCGGGCTGGTGGATCGCCTGGCCGGAAGCTCTGAGGCGCCCAACAAGAAAAACAGTTCGCTGTCGGGTCTGTTGTCGCTGTTCTCCCGTACGTCGTAGCCACCGGGAGCAATGGTCTAAACTGAAATCGGAGGCAGTAAATGGCCGATCAGCAGGACCTCCGCCCGCCTACCCAAGTTCTCACCCGCGGTTTCGATCCCAGCCTTTCGGTCGGATCGGCGCGTCCCGCGGTGTTCCGCAGTTCCACCTACGTTTTCCCGAGCCCGGAAGCGGCCGAGCGCGCCTTCGACCTGGTGGCCGGCCGCGCTCAGCCCCATGTGGGCGAGCAGCCCGACCTGATCTATTCGCGCTTCAATCACCCCAACGCCGAGATCCTTGAATCGCGAGTGGTGCCGCTCGAAACCGGCGCGCACGCGGCCTTGTGTTTCAACTCGGGAATGGCCGCCATCGTCACCGCGCTGTTCACCTTCGCGCGCCCCGGCCAAAACATCATTTACACCGTTCCGATTTACGGCGGCACGCAGCACCTGATTGAGGATTTTCTTAGCACGCTTGGCATCGGCGGAATTCCCGTCCAAGCCGGACATGCCGGCGAGATGGACGATGCCATTCGGTCCACCAAGAACCTGGCGATCGTCCTGATTGAGACGCCCGCCAATCCCACCATCGTGATGACCGATATCCGGCACGCCACCGATCGGGTTGCGCGTCTGGACCCCAAACCTCTGGTCATGGTGGACAACACGCTTCTAGGCCCCACATTCCAGCATCCACTCGTGTTGGGCGCCAACCTATGTTTGTACTCGGCCACCAAATATCTTTCGGGTCTCAGCGATCTGATTGCGGGCGTGGCCATAGCGAGCGACCCCACCCTGATTCGACAGATGCGCTCCAAGCGCAACCTGTTCGGCAACATTCTGCAGCCCGACGAATGCTGGATGCTGGAAGGCCGCCTGCCCACCGTAACGCTGCGCATGAATCGTTCCAGCAAAAACGCCGAGAGAATCGCAATTCGTCTGGCGAAGCACCCGAAAGTGGAGCGCGTTTTACATCCCACGCTGTTCACCGATCCTGAGCAAATTGAGATCGTGCGCAAGCAGTGCGACTTCGCCGGTGGGATGCTGTCCATTGAGCTGCGCGGCGGCAAGAGAGCCGCGTTCGAGTTTCTCCGCAACCTGCGCATCGCCCGGAATGCGGTGTCGCTCGGTGGCGTGGAAACGTTGGTGTGCCATCCGAAAACCACCACCCATTCGGGCTTCACCGAAGAGGAGTTCGCCGCCGCCGGAGTGACCGACGGGCTGGTACGTATCTCCATCGGCATTGAAGACTGGCGCGATTTATTGGCCGATTTCGAGCAGGCCCTGGATCTGGTCTGATCCTCTTACTTGATCTGAAACTTAACCACGGCCTTGCCCAGATGAATCTCGTCCCCCGGCAGCAGCCGCGTGCCGCGCGTGTCGCGGTGCACCTCTTGCCCCATGCCATCACGCACGATCCAGAGCCCGCAATTGTTCTCGGCCCTGTTGCCGCGCTTGTACCAACGATCGTTGTACAAGCGATACTCGCCAGTCTTTTTGTCGTGAACAATGTGGGCATGTTCGCGCGACACCGTCCGATTGATGGGATTGTCCGCGGCAAACGCCAGATCGTTGCGGCGCGAGAGGCCTTCCGATTTGTAGACGTCGCCCAATCGTCCAATGTTGGTGCGGCCTTTTTGCAGCGGGATCTCAGCTTTGTTGGCGGTTCCCGCGGCCACTACCAACCGAGCGGCCTTTCGAGCGCGCGGAGTTTCTTCGGTTGGCGCGATGTCTTCGGCCAGCATTTCCACACGGAGCCAATCGCCACCCTCCGCGGTGGCGCGAATTTCCACGCGCAGATCTTCCGGAAACCGGCAAGTCTCTTTGGACAACCCCTTGCGCAACTCTTCATCGAAGAACCTGCGAAAAAAGTCGCGTTCGAAAACCGCGCCTTCATCGGCAGCCGCCCTGATCTGAATTCGCACCACGTTGTAGGGGAAGAGCGCTTGTCCTCCCGCCCGCTGGATCTTCTTCTTCACCTCATCCAGCACCGCAATGCGGATCTCGGCCACCTCGGGCGATTCGCCCATCAGCTGCGCGGTTGCGCCGAACGGCGCTTCGAATACGGTTCTTCCCAGCCGTTCAATCAACTCCGATAGCTTCATTTCACCAGCCCCAACTCCGCGGCGGCATCGACAATCTCTCGCGCAATCGGCGCAGCCGTCGTTCCTCCATACCCTCCATGTTCCACCACCACGGCAAACGCGATGCTTTTCGCGCGGTCGCCCTCATATGGCGCAAATCCTGCAAACCACGAGTGCGGCATGCCTTCGTCCAATTGCGCTGTGCCCGTTTTCCCCGCCACGCTCACCGCCTCGCCCTTCATCGCACGCCGCGCCGTTCCTTCCACTACCACCGATCGCATCGCGCTGGCCAGAAACGCCGCGAGATCCGGCGCGACAATTTGCTTCGGCAGCGCCGTCCGCGCATTGCTTCCATCGATCACCCAGCGCCCTTCCGGCATGGAACCATTTGCCGCGATGGTCGCGGCTACGCGTGCCATCTTGAACGGCGTAACAAGTACCGGACCTTGTCCATAAGACGCGAACGGCATCGCCGCTTGTATATCGGCAATGCTGCCCGCCGGGATATCCAGCAGCTTAGCGGTATCGCTCAACTGCTTCGCTCCCACAGAGAAAACTCCGAGCTGGGCGAAATACGCATTGCACGAAACCGCGATGGCCTGATGCATGGTCAGCGTTCCATGCGCGGAATCGCCCACGTCGTCGCGAATCGGCTTGCGCCATCCGGGAATGATCGCCCCCACGCGGCCATCGGGCAGCCGCCGGCAACTGAAGCTCTTGTTTTCAAGCGCCGGATCCAGCCGCAGCGCCGCCATCGCCGTCACCAGCTTAAATGTCGAGCCCGGCGGATACTGGCCATATCGAGCGCGGTCGAACAGCTCCTCCGGCGTGGTTTGCGACTTCGAATCGGGCGCGGGAGCGCTCACCAATGCCAGTACATCGCCCGTGTTCGGGTCCATCACCACCACCGCGCCCTTGTCCTTATGCGCCTTGGCCAGCCGATCGTCCAGCGCCTTTGCCGCGCGCATCTGCAGTCGAATGTCGATGGATGCCCGTACATCCCGATCCCGCGCCATCAGCTTCGCAATCTCTGGATTCCCCGGTTGATGCCGATACCGGATCAGGGGCGCCAGCTCGCGATAATCCGTGAAGCCCTGCAGCTTCCCATTCGAATCATGCTCGATCAGCGACGCATTCGTCGCATGGAAATTGTCGCCAGTGCGAAGATCGCCCAGAATATGCGCTGTCAGCGATCCGAACGGATAGTGCCTGTTGTCCAGCCTGGAGCACGCCGCATCGATCGAAACACCCAGCTTCGAATATTGATCGCGACGCCGCTCCAGTTCGTTCCAATCGCTGGTTGCAAGCAAAACACCATTGCGGTCGAAAATGTTTCCGCGATGGATCTCGCGCGCCAGTGAATTGAGCCGTGGGTTGCGTTGCGGCCTCTTCACGCCATCGTCTTCAAAGACCTTCGCCTCGCGAGCCAGGAAATCCTGATCGCGCGCCACCTGATAATACGCGGCGAACCCGAGCAGCGTCGCCGCGGCTGCGCCCAGAACCCATTCCAGCCGAACTACGGGCTTACGGAAGGGCTCATCCACCACCACGCTTCCCCTTCCCTGATTCGAGATCGAGACCAGAATCCCAAAGATCAGGAAATTCGCCAGCATCGCCGTATTGCCGAAACTCAGGAATGGCGACACCACGCCCGAGAGCGGAATCGCACCGAGCACGCCGCCCGAAATCAGCAACATCTCAAACGCAATGAGCGACGACAGGCCCACCGCAAGAAACAGCCCGTAGTCGTTCAGCGCCTCCAAACCGATGCGCATTCCGCGCCACACCAGAAATCCGAGCAGCAAGAGCACGGTTGCTACGCCCGAGAACCCCCACTCTTCGCCGACCGCGGGCAGCACTAGGTCCGTGTGCCCCGCCGGGATCATTTCCGGATCGCCCCAACCAGGTCCCGATCCCAGAGCACCACCGGTCGAAAACGCCCACAGCGAGTGCGCCAGTTGATTGCCGCCGTGTACATCGTTGTCCCAAGGCGACAGCCACATGTTGATGCGATCCACCACCGTGGCCGGCTTGCCCATGTGGTATCCCACCACCACGCCGCCAACTAATAAAACCAGGCCGAGGACCGCCAGCCCCGCACGTCCACGCGCTACGGCGAACATCGCGAGGAAAAGAAATCCGGTCACGAGCGCCGGTCCAAGATCCTTCAACATAAAGAAGAACCCGAGCGCCAATGCAACGGCGCACATCACCGGCAGTACGTGCGAGACGCGCGGCACGCCGATCCAGCTCGGCAGCAATTTCTTCTCGCGCAAATCGCGCAGCCGCTCCCAATTGCGCGTGAAATATCCGGCCAGGAAAAACACCAGCAGGATCTTGATCGCTTCCACTGGCTGAAACGGACCAAGATTCACCTTCGCGTCGTTGCCGCCAGGGCCGGAGCCGAATCGCATTAGTAAGACAAACAGCGCTAGTGCTCCGAACAAAGGTGTGTAGCACCAAGTCGAAAAACGCTGGTAATTGAACGCGCGCAGCGAAGGCAGCAACAACACCAGGCAGCCCAGCGCCACGCCCCACCCAAACTTGCTGAACTCGAGCGTATCGCGCAGCGGATCGCGCAAGCTGACCGCGAGGATCAGACCGATGCCGGTCAGCAGATGAATCGCGGGCAGAATCGCGAAGTCGCCACGCAACGCGCTCCATCGCCAGATCAGAAATACGACGTGGAAAGCAGCCAAGTAGAGTGCGATCCACATCAGAAACTGCGTTTGAAATTCGCCCGGCGTGCGCACGATCAACGCGGGCTTCAGCTTCGCTACTGGTATCCCCAAATGCAATCGCGCCAGGGCGCCCACATTCGGCAACGGCCGATGCGCCGAGAGATAGTCGAACATCTTGTTCGCCGCTTCCTGGCGCGTTGTCTCATCCTGGAATGCCTGCAAGAACGGCAGCAATTGCTCAGGCTTGCTTACTTGATTCAAGTCCAGCAATCCCCCGTGCGCTAACGCCGCCGACAGTTGCTGAAAGCTCTGCGTCTTGGCCGAGTACACCATCAACAATCCCGCGGACACCAGTACGGACGACAACGCCAGCCAAACGAATTCGCGCCAACCCACGCGACCCGGCGCAGCCCCCGGCTTAACGCCAGTGACGAGAACTCTCGATTCCCAGCTCTTCGTTACTGCCAATGCGCCCTCCGCGTGGCATAGCGCGGCCGTCTCACCGGTTTGGCCTTTTTGTTGAGCGCGTCGGACATCTCCTGCCGTGCGCGATCGTCGTCATCCACTTGCCGTAGCGCGACGCTCACATTCGAAAATCCTTCGATCGGCTCGTACAATTGCCGCGCGCGATCGAAGTCGCGCTGGGCCAGCCGAAGATAGCGCTCTTCCGCCGCTCGATTGTTCCCCCCGCTCTTTCGCGCTTGCTCCAACTCCGCCGTCGCTCGAAAGCGATAGCCATCCGCCTCCTCTTCCGTTTCCCTCGGACCAGGCTGAAAACCCAAACGCTGCGCTTCATGCAACTCGGCCATCGCTTTCCCGATGTTCTTCAGCGAATAAACATCGATGCGCGCGAGCCCCAAATGCGGATCGGGCGAATGCGGCATCAACGACACGGCATCAGCGAAATCGGCCTGTGCGGCGTGTTCGGCGTGCTCCAGATTCTCATAACCATGGCACAACGCCAGCTTTCCTTCCGCCATGCGATCGCCGCGGTCCATCTCAATCAAATGCGTGAAGCACACCTCGGCCTTCGGCCAGTCGAAATCCTGAATGCGCGGATCGGAATTGTTGCGATAGCCTTCGATCACCTCATCCCCCGCTTGTAGCAACGCCGTGCGCACGTTGCCTTCGAGACGATTCGCAGGAGAAATTCCGCCCAGGAACGCGTTCTGCCTTTGGACGCGCTGCAGCAGATCCCAATCCCGATTGATTTCGCCAATGCTGGCACGCGTGTAGTCCAGGCTCCCGCGCAACACACTGCTCTCGCTCCAGAAGCGATAGTAGTAGCCAAGCGGCACGCACACCACCAGGCCGGCCAGCAAGCCCCAGCACAACGCCACAAGAACGCTCATCACAGAAACCAGTTGTTGCGCGCGCGGTGGCTTCAGCTTCAGCACGCTGCGCCGCACGGTTTCGGCCATGCTGGCCACGCGCTGGGGAATGTGCGGCAGCCGCTGCCTCTCCACCGTCGGATTGCTCTTCCATGAAACCCGCCGCTCCATTTCGGCGACGGTCGGCCTGTTTTGCTGGAATAATGTCACGTCGTTTTCAAACGCCGATGCCGAGACATAGCGCTGGTGCAAATCGCTCGCCAGCGCCTTGTGCAGAATCGCGGTCATCGCGTCCGGGCAGCTCTCCGGCAGCGCGCGCGGCGGCCGTCGCGATTGGATCAGCGCCTCCAACTTGCGCGTATCTTGCGCCTGATAGGGCGGCACTCCCGCCACCATTTCGTACAACGTGACGCCGACGGCCCACAGATCCGCGTGCCGGTCCACCTGTCCCCGGCTCAATCGTTCGGGCGAGCAATAACTGGGACTGCCCAATCCCAGATGCGTCCGGCTATGCGTAAACGTTAGCGCCTTGGCGATTCCGAAATCCAGCAGCCGGACTTCGTCGTCTGCTCCGATCTGAATGTTGGATGGTTTGATGTCGCCATGCACTACCGACCGCCGCTGCCCATCGATGGTGGCCTGAAACGAATGCAGCTTGTCGAGCTGGCTGAGGATCTCGCCTGTAAATCGTGCGGCGCGCGCTGGCTCAATGCGCCCCTCCTGCTTCAGAATCTCGGCCACCGTCCGGCCCTCGATGTACTGCATGGAGACGAAGAAGAATCCGTCCAGATGCCCGTAGTCGTAGACTTCGATCACGCGCGCGTCGGCATCGTGCAGTTGCTTCTGCAAGTCGGCGCCGCGCCGCTCCGCTTCCAGGATCAATTGCGTCAGGGGGTCGGGCGACTCCTCAACAATTTTTAATACCGCGTGTCGATTGGCGCTGGTATCGAAGGCCAGATACACGTCGGTCATCCCGCGCGCAAGCTTGCGGATCACCTCGTAGGCGCCAAACTGCCTGGTTCTAAGCACAAGCCGATCGTAGAGATTGACGCGCGGCCCAGCTCAGGGTTTCGGCCAACGCAGCGCCAGCGCCAGCACCACTCCCAGTACAAACCCGTAAACCAAGAAGGCCACTCGCGTAGTCAGGGCTCGCGCCACCTTAGATTTTCCCGGCTCCACGCCCGCCGTCCCGGCCACCCCATCGCGCGCTTTCGTGATCGCGTTTCGCGCTCGAGCCTCCGCTGCCGCAGACGACGCGCTGCCCAGGAATTCGCTTCCTGCCACGAAGATAGCCGTGATATTGTCGTTCCCGCCGGCCACATTAGCGGCCTCCACCAGCTCGTGCGCCACCAGCCCGGGATCGCCATTGTAGCGCTCCATCACATCCAGCAGTTCAGCCGAAGTCAGCAGGTCGCTCAGGCCATCGCTGCACAAAAGAATCGCGGCATCCGGCTTGAAGAGGAACTCCTTCACCTCGATGAAATCCTCTTCATCCGGCTCCCGGAGTCGCGAACCCACGTCGCGGAACACCTCGTGACGCCTGGGATGTCCCATCGCTTCCGCCTCGGTGAGCTCGCCCGCATCTTCCCGCTCTCCCACCGGCGAATGGTCCGACGTCAGCTTGCGGATGGCGCCGTTCCAGGTGAGGTAAAGGCGAGAATCGCCGACATGGCCGACGATCACCCTGTCGTCCGCGATCGCCGCCAGCGTCAGGACACACGCCATGCCGCGCCAGGTTTCGTTGCCAGCCGCCTCTTCGAAGATGCGATTATTAGCGGCCGTGATCGCCCTCCGGATTCGATCTCGCGGGTCGCCTTCTGGCTTCGCCATCTCCGTTCGGATCACGTCGACAGCAGTCTCGGCGGCCTTCTCGCCCGCCGCGTGACCACCCAGCCCGTCCACTACCAGGAAGATCCCCAGCTCATCGTCGGCGTATGCTCGATCTTGATTCTCCGCGCGCATGCGCCCCGGATCGCTGGCCGTCGCCGACCGCCACTCGAGAGTCTTCGCCATTGTCACCGCCGCCGCAACGCTACCTGCGCGATCACGAAACACAGCGCGAATCCCAGGAATAGCAGCACGAAAGGAATGTGCGCGATGTAGGGAATGCGAATCACGTCCGTTCCTCAAATTGCAAGGTGATCACTTCGGCTACGCCGATCTGCGCCTTCGCGGGCAGCGTTTCCTCTACGCCCCGCGCCAGCCGTTTGCCGTTGAGCCACGTCCCGTTCATACTTTTGTCGAGGATGACGAAGCGCCTGTGCGCCGGGTCGAATCGCACGCGCAGATGCTCACGCGAAACTTCATCATTGGTATAAAGTGCCAGGCTGACCTGCGCGCCATCGCCGCCCCGGCCCACGCTAATCTCGTCCTGGGTCATCAAGTAAAGTTGCGGACCAGAATCGTCTTCGTATCGAATCTCGGCGTACACGCGCTCGCCCGATTGCCTGGTTTCCGGCCGAACACCCGCGCGACCCGTAATAGCCCCGACGCTCGGCTCCCGATCCAGCAGCGTTGTCTTCGTCCCGTGATATCCCGGCTGCGGCGTCTCATTCAACTCCGAGTGAATCTCCACGTCGCCCAGCGGCACCGCGCCCTCGGAATCGGGAAAAAACTCGAAAGTCCAATCCTTGCTCGCGATCTTGTATGGCTTGCGATTCTTCGCGCCTCGCAACGCCCCTATCCCAAGTGGTTTGGCATTCAGTTGGGCCAACCGACCAGCCAGTGCTTTCTTGGCGTCTTCACGGATCAGGTCAAACACCCCACTGAGCCGCGCGTAATCGTCCGGGTGCAAATAGAGGCTGAAAATGCACGGCGTCAAGATGCTATAGCCCATCTCGAACTGCCCCAGTTCCATGTTGCGGATGAGCTGCTCGATGATGATCCGCCCGCTGATCTTGCCTTGCGCTTCCCCCACCGCCTTCATGTTCCCCCGCGCCTCCACTCAAGGGTTCGACGGCCCCCGGACCGGTTTCGGTTTCGCTCGTTCCTGAGGCCCCCCGTCCCAAGAGCGAACGCCACGGCAGAAACGCTGGATCGTTATGTTACTGCCGTGCAGCGAGTTCGCAAACGGAGGGCTGCGTGCTCTCTCAGACCCCATGCTGAACGACCTGCGTTACGCCATCCGCATGCTCCGGAATAATCCGGGATTCTTCCTAACCGCCATCGTTTCTATCGCACTCGGCATTGGCGCTACTGCCGCCGTCTTCAGCTTTGGGGATGGACTGGTCTTGCGCCCTTTGCCAGTCCCGAACCCTTCGCAAGTAGTGAAGCTGTCCGCGCGAACGCCCAGCGGGATCTACGGTGATATGTCGTATCGCGATTTTGTGGATTATCGCGACAAACTCCAGTCTTTTGACGGATTGGTTGCCTATTCATTGACGCCCTTTGGCTTCTCGAAAGATGCCAAGGCGCAGTCGCAAATGAAGTATGGGTTCCTGGTGAGCGGCAATTTCTTCCGCGTGATGCGGACGGAACCGCAGCTCGGGCGCGGATTCAGGCCTGAGGAGGATCAGGCTCCTGGACGAAACGCGGTCTTGGTTCTGGCGCACTCGTTCTGGGAAAACGAGTTCTCATCGGATACAGCAGTGATCGGCCGGACCGTCCGGCTCAATGGTTTGGATTTCACCGTGATCGGGGTTGCGCCGGAATCCTTCACGGGGATGGATCAGTTCACCCGGCCGGCCTTTTATGTTCCGGCCCAGATGGCCCCCTTAATGCTCACCTCAAATCGCGACCTGCTCACCAATCGGAGCAGCCGCGCGTTTACCGTCAAGGGACGCTTGAAGCAGGGTGTCTCCATTCAGGCCGGCAGCGCGGAGGCTTCGGCGCTGGCCAAATCCCTGGAACAGTCCTACCCGGCGACGAACCGGGCTTTTGGAGCGGCCATCCGCACCGAATTGCAGGCGCGAGTGGACAATGATCCGGCAACGCCAGTGATGATCGCGATGTTGTTCGTCATCGTCGTGGTCGCTCTGCTGATCGCGTGCGCCAATGTCGCGAACCTATTCCTGAGCCGGGGCCAGGCCAGGGCACGCGAGATCGCGGTGCGGTTGGCTATCGGCGCTAGCCGCAGCCGGTTGGTACGGCAACTCATGGCCGAAAGCCTGTTGATTGCTGCGGCGGGCGGCACGCTGGGGCTCCTGGTCGCCCAGATTGCCATCGACGTGACTTCGAAGCTGCCGCAAGCGGGCGATATTCCGACCCAAACCCTCGTCGAGCTCAATACGCGGGTGCTTTTGTTTACTCTACTTATTTCAATAATCACCGCGACTTTGTTCGGGCTGGCCCCGGCGCTGCAAGCCACCAGGAACGACCTGGTGCCGGCACTCAAGGCAGCACCTTCGGATCAACATCGCAAGCGGCTCTTCGGACGGAATGCGCTGGTCACCGTACAGATCGCCGGTGCTGTCGTGCTGCTGGTTGCGGCTACTCAACTGTTTCGCGGTTTCGGCTACTTGCTGACTCATGGCCCCGGATTCAGCATTGACCATCGGCTGAGCATGAGTTTGGACCCCACGCTGATTCGCTACACTCCCGAACAGACCGATCTGTTCTACAAGAACCTGATCCAGCGGGTTCGCGTAATGCCAGGGGTGAAATCGGCAACGCTCTCATCCTCAATTCCGATGAACAATTGGCGTGGCGAAGCCGTGATTCCCGAAGGCTACCAGTTTCCACCCGGCCAGCAGAGCGCCAACGTGTGGGCCAGTACCGTGGATGACCATTACCTCCAGACGCTTGGCATATCGCTACTTCAGGGCCGCGCATTCCAGTCGACAGACCGTGCGGATTCGCCTCGGGTTGCGATAGTCAATGAACTGTTCGCCAAGCACTACCTGGGGCGGAATCCCATCGGGAAACGAGTCCGGCTCAATCAGCCCGGCGCCCCCTGGATCGAGATTGTTGGCGTCACCCCGACCATCAAGTATGTACAGCTGTTCGAGCCGCCTCTCGAATACTTGTATCTGCCGTTCAGCCAAAGTCCGCGGGGGCAGATGGCGCTGATCGCCGAGGCCTATGGGGATCCGGCGGCCCTGGCGGCGCCACTCCGTGAAACGGTTCGCTCCATTGATGCGAATGTTCCGGTCTTCGGAGTGAGAACCATGGCCGAGGTCGTCGATCAGCGCGCGGTGAGGTTGATGCATTTTCTAAACGGGCTAGTCGCGTCCATCGGGTTGCTCGGATTGGCCCTGGCCTTGGTCGGCCTGTACGCGGTGGTGGCCTATCAGGTGGCCCGCAGGACGCGCGAGATCGGCATCCGCATGGCGCTGGGTGCGGCGCGGCCACAGGTGATGCAACTGATCCTGAAGCAAGCCGCAACCATGGGATTGACTGGCATAGGGATCGGGCTGTTGTTGAGCTTGGCTGGCAGCCGTGCGCTCAGTGCCAGTGTAATGGCAACTCCTGCCGTCGATCCTTTGCTGGTTATTTTCGTGCTGCTCGGGTTGCTGCTCACCACCGTGCTGGCAGCGGCCATTCCCGCACGTCGAGCAGCCGGCGTGGACCCAATGATCGCGCTCCGGCACGATTAAACCCGGCAGGATTAAAGTAAATATGGGAGGTTCGCATGATCTCTCAACAAAATATTTCCCTGGCCACTCCCATGGGAGCCACCCTCGTCGCTGGAGGCGGGGCCACTTTCCGCACGTGGGCGCCGCGCGCGTCGGCTGTTTATCTCAACGGCACTTTTGGCGGAACGCAATACACCACCCAGACTGACGACCTGCTGCTGTCAAAAGACGCCACCGGCTACTGGACCGGCTTCATGCAAAATGCCCAGGAAGGCGACCTGTATCACTTCTGGGTGACGGGCGCGGGCTCCAGCGGCTACAAGCGCGATCCGTACGCGCGCCAGCTGGCCACCGACGCGCCATTCCCAACTTGTAGCTGCATTATTCGATCCGGGACGGGATACCCCTGGCACGACGCGAGCTTCGTGACACCCGACTTCAGCAATATGATCGT
>JBEKRO010000033.1:0-59184 GCA_049518655.1 Bryobacteraceae bacterium
TCGGCGATCAGGACCGTTCGACCTGCCACTCGCACTACGGAGCCATTGTTGCCCCAGCCTCCTACCTCGATATGAGGTGCGCAAAGAGCGTAAAGCCGCAGCTTCGAAATAAACGATTCGTCGCCGGTCAGCTTGGTGTGCTGAAGAACGCTGGCCAGGTGCGGGTCGGCGATGATCTCTTTGACAATGGCATAGCGCCCGGCTGGATCCGAATTCGTACAGCGGTATCCCAAGCCGTGGTCCGACAGATGCTCCAGCTTCGACTCGAGGTTTCGTTTCTCATCGTGGAAAAAGCTCTCGCCATCGGTGATGAGATATTGAAGGTCCCGGATCTGTGGCCGGTCCACCGTCGGATAGTAGACCTCGGTGATGATTCCGTTCCAAAAAGTAAACCACACCCGGCTGGACGCTGCATAGGCGGTGCCCACGCCGTCTTTTGCTCCATGCGTCCATCGAGGCGCGGTGCCCGGCCATCCAAAGGCCTTGTTTTGGTTTGGTTCGTGTATCAGTTTCATTTCCTTTTTGGATGCACACTCAGAGGCGCGGGCGCTCCTCATTAGGAGTCGATGGCCGCAAATCATCCTGGCCATAGCCGCCGGGCGACTCTTACTTCAGTTTCGCTCTTCCGATAGATTCCGGGCGGTGGCATCTAGCCGCTTGATCTGGCCAAGCGACCGAGATGAACCTGTCTCGCGGGCCGGAGCCTTTCATGGCACTGGGCTCGCCTTCGCCGCCGTGGGGATCTTCACCAGGTCCAACTTGCCGTGGACGTCGGTCGCCGGCACCAGAAAGCGCATCGTCGTTTCGAGCGATTTGTGCCCCATCCAGTGCTGCACTGCGCGAACGTCGAAGCCCTGTCGGAGCATGCGGGTCGTGTATGTGGAACGAAACGTCTTGAGATCGAACTTCGCCGGATCGAGCCCGGCTCGCTTCGCTACCGCCTTACACCGATCGAGCATGTGCTGCTCCCGATTTCCAGTAGGTGACGGAAATACGAACTGGCAGGTCGGCCGTCGGGTGTGCTTCTGAAGTTCGGCGATGAGTTCCGCCGGGTGGGGATTTGGCGCTCCTCGCAGCGCTTCGGATAGAACCCGAGTTCCGGCTTGGCGGTTACGCGAACGGTCTGCAACTGAGTGTTTAAGTCGTTCCAGAACAGATGCATCACTTCCTTGGCGGAATCCGGTCAGCGGGAACGTGGAGAACAACACGGGCTTTGAATCGTAACAGGCTTCGAAGATCCGCCCGAGGTCCTCTTCACGATATTCCTTGGGCAGGGAGGTGATGGCGAGTGATGCCGCCGCTTCCGGACGTGAGTTTCTTCTATCCATGATCGTACCAAGCTGAGCCGCCCCGAAGAACGGCATAAGACCTCGACTGCTTGCAATTGTGGTGATCGGCGTTGGGCAAATCCTTGCCGTTCGAACACCAGGAAGGAATTTGACCTTCTATGCAAAAACCAGAAGGTCAGCGCCGGTGAAAAACGACCCACCCACAGGCGTATTTTTGGTGCTTAAATTGAATTTTCTTGCAACAATATTGGCAATAACTACCTTGACAAATCCGTTGTGTCGCCGTAGACTTAATCATGGCCACGGAAATCAAGACTCTCCAGGAAGCAATTCAGCATTTCGCCGATCCTAAAAACTGCCGTGAGTACTTGGTTGCCCGTCGCTGGCCGAATGGCGTCATCTGCCCGCGTTGCGGCTCCGACAAGGTTGCATTCATGGAGAAGTACAACCGCTGGCAGTGCAATAGCAAGACCCATGTAGACCGTCAATTCACTAGCAAGACTGGAACGATCTTTGAGGATTCTCCGCTCGGTCTAGACAAATGGCTAGCTGCAATGTGGCTCCTCACGAATTGCAAGAACGGAATTTCCAGCTACGAAGTCAGCCGCGATCTCGGAGTCTCCCAAAAATCTGCATGGCACATGATGCACAGAATCCGGCTGGCCATGCAGGATGATTTAACCGGTGGAAGGCTCGGTGGCGAAATCGAAGTCGATGAAACTTTCATTGGTGGCAAGGCGCGCAATATGCATAAGAACGACAAGCGCCGCAAGAACCTGAAGGGCGGCGGCAGCGCTGGTAAAGCAATCGTGCTCGGCATTCTGGAGCGTGAGACTGAAGGCAAGGCCAAGCGTGTAAGGGCTACCATTATTCCTGACCGCACCAAGGCCGTCATGCAAGAGAACGTGAAGCCCAACGTTGAAACAGGATCGCAGATCTACTCCGATGACGCTGGCTACTACTGGCGCATGGACGATGAATACGTCCACGGTATCGTGAATCACGCCGAAGCTTACGTGCAAGGGAACGTGCATACCAACGGATTGGAGAACTTCTGGAGCCTCTTGAAGCGCTCAATCGGTGGAAGCTACGTCAGCGTTGAACCGTTCCATCTGTTTCGCTACGTTGATGAGCAGGCATTCCGCTACAACAACCGCAAGGACATGACCGACAGTGACCGCTTCGATCTGGCCGTCCGACAGATCCTTGGAAAGCGCTTGACCTGGGCGGAGGTCACCGGCAAGGTGCCATCCTATCAAGCGTAAACTAACTAGGAAGGAGTCTCAGAGACAAGGACGCGGAAAAAGAACAGACGTAAAATACAAAACGCCGTGACTGCGAATCACGGCGCTTTTGAAATCTTTGGCCGAACCACTCACGCTTTAGTTGGCGCTGCGAACGCCAGACCGAAGCTACGAACTATAAGTGCATCTTCTGAACGGAGGATAGCATAGTGAGTGGCCAAGAAGGTTCCCGCGTCGTCACGCTTCTTATTCAGGGAGTCAAGGTTGATAACCTGTCGTTGGAAGACATCGGCCAATACGTTTCCGATTTCGCTGAACTACTAGGAAGCGATGTTGAGCCGAAATATCACAGCATCACTCGTGGAAGTTTGCGGATCAAGGCGCTTGTTCCGTGGGACCGTGAAATCGATGTTAAAACACGTGGATTTTTGCTGCGAACTGGCGATGCGCCAGAGGACGCAGTTCGCGCCCGCGAAAGAATCTCACGGCGACTGGGAAGGAATCGCGCGAAGCGTGCCACTGTGCTCGATTCCGTCCAAAGCAAAGTCGTTGAGATCCCCGTCGAGAAACCCTCTGAGATAGCTTCCCCCGTTCCGGCATTGATAAGGGCCGGATCGCTTCAAGGCAAAATAATACGGATCGGCGGCAAGCAGGAGATGGTTTCGGTTGAGATACAGGATGTTGATGGCCTAGTGTATTTATGCCGTGCGAGCCGCGACAAGGCTCGCAAATTGGCGCGGGAGATGTTCGACCCAACAGTCAGAGTCCATGGGTCGGGCCGGTGGACCAGAACAGATGAAGGCATATGGCGTGTGGAGGATTTTCAAATTTCGGACTATGAGGTGCTGGACGATGACAGCTTTTCTGAATCAATAGCCGCGCTTCGCGCGGTGCCGTCCGATTGGAAGAGTCTTGACGATCCACACGCGGAACTTAACAGGCTCAGAAACGGAGAGGATCTAAAGACGTGATTGGCCTCTTCGATGCGGGTTTTATTCACATTCTCTTTGATGACCGGGCGCGCCTGCCACGTAAGGGTAAACAGGTGGTCGAACGGGCACAGGAACGCATCGATTTTCTAGTTCAGACCATTAGTGACCGCAGAGACAAAATCATCCTTCCATCCCCTGCTTTGACGGAGTTTATGCTGCTTGCGTCTGATCGCTACCGAGACTATCTTGCAATTATCAAACGCAAGTCCGTATTTGAAATCGCTGGCTTTGACGATCCAGAGGCTATCGAGCTTGTAGAGCACTGGAATAAGTTTGGGGATCGAAAGAAGCTCAAACCGGGTACCCCTGAAACATGGGCAAAGCTAAAGTATGATCGACAGATTGCCGCGATCGCGGTGACACGGAGAGTGGAGTGCATTTACTCGACCGATGGCGATCTAGAGAAGTACGCAGCGCAGCTAAATATCAAATTCTGTGGTTTGGCGGATCTCCCTGCTCCCCCCAGTCAACAAGTTTCTCTTCCGTTCAATACCGTCGAGATGCCAGAAGTGAAAGAAGCTCATCGGACTCAAATTGCCAAATCTGCATTGGAACCCCAAGGACAATAAACTATTGTGAAGCCTCCGCAACCGCCCATCAATGTTCCCGGCTCAACGCCCTTCCAGCGCATGGACAATCTGCTTCGCGCTGTGATCCAGGTTCCCAAGGCTGAGATTGATCGGCGCGAAAAGGAATGGCAGAAGCAGAATGGCAGGAAGCGGAAGAAGGGGCTACCAAGGGCCGGGATACGAGAGCCGTAAGGGGACACATCAGAACCGCATCCAAAGTTATCGGGGGAGTCGGTGCCGTTGTGCTCGCGTTTGCCCTTAACCACAGTGCCCCGCGCTGGATAGCTGGGGCAGTTGTGTTGTGCGCATTGTCTGCCTGCGTCTACATGTGGTTTGAACCGGATGACGAGCCAAATACCCCGATATGGGCAAAGGGGGTGCTGGCGGTATGGATATTAACCTCTCCGGTGACGTTTCTGTTTGCCTCGCTATCAGGTATGGCTTCCGAAGCCGGGCTCAGTGCGTCAGTTTATGTTCTTATGTGGGCCGCCTACACATATCCGCTGAGCATTGTCGCAGCGTTTTTCTTGCGGCGCAAATTACCGGCACTTGTTTTCCTGCCATGCCTGAACGTCATCGTATGGCTTTGGACCGGATCGATTGTGCCGCATCAGAGCTAATTCACCAGCCATGACTTTACCTGGATTTGTCAAAGTAGTTATCGCCACAATATTTGCTCTATAATCAAGGAGTTAGGGTAAGTGCGCTGGCTACGAACCAGAAGGTCGCATGTTCGAGTCATGCCGGGCGCACCATAGAATCTAAAGCACTTGAGCCAGTAACAGCGTAGCCGCACTGTGGCGAAGGTCATGAAAGCGCAGGTGCGGTATCTTACCTGCCTTGACAATCGCACTCCGACTCCACGAGTAGTACGAGTGGTACAAAAGTGGTCCTCACTCCCCTAAGTAGCAGAAACGGCTCCTTGTCTCGAAGCTGGATCTGGATCAAGCTAAACCGTACATCGTTCCGAGGAGAACCATGTTCAAGACGTTATCAATTGCGGAAGTTCTAGTTGGCTTGCCACTATTGTGTCCGCAAACGATTGATCCGGATAAGTTCAAAGTGAACTACTTTTCAAACGCGAATACCATCGGTGCTGCCGACGCAACGGTCCGCGTAACGAACGTTGGGAGCAACGCTGCGCAGGACATCTGCGCCTTTTTTTACGTGTTCGATCCCAACCAGGAAATGTCCGAGTGCTGCGTTTGCCAGGTGAGTCCCGATGGACTGACAACTCTTAGTGTCAATGACGATCTCACGTCAAATCCGCTGACCGGAGTGGTTGTAATGGGTTCGAACCTCGTGGACAAGGTCAAAGAGCTGATCCCCGAGGGCCTTGTGATAGACTCAACCAATTCAGGAGCCAAAATGCAAATTCCGGCTTCTACTTTCTCTTCCGCCGCAACTAAATTCAGGTCGCGCTCTCCAGGCGCTCTTGAAGTTTCTCCGGAGGATGGAAAACTATGACAAGCAAAAATGTGGATCGTTCCACGATCCAATTGTTAATGTTCGCCCTATGCTGCTCGTTGTGCGTGGGTACCGCTTGGGCAGACGGAGCAGTGTATGCGATGACCAACGCCCTCGGGAATAACCAGATCCTGGTTTACCATCGCGCAAGCAACGGAAGCCTGAGCTCCACACCCATCCAGACGATTAGCACCGGCGGTGGTGGGAGCGGTCTCCAACTCTCTGGGGTTGACTCGTTGGGCTCGGCAGGCAGCTTACAACTGGACGAGGCACATCAGATCCTGTTCGCCGTCAACACGGAAAGCGCCAGTGCAAATAGTGGCGCGGGCACATACAACCAGGACTGCGCACTGGGCACGATCACCTCGTTCCTTGTCGCATCCGACGGCACGCTGACGTTCGCGGATCGTGTTTATTCCGGCGGGCTGTTTCCCAACAGTCTCACCGTCAAGAGTGCCGAAAACGGAGATCTGCTTTGGGTGCTTAACGCTGGGGGCCCGGGCTTCTGCGCCATCATGCCAAATGTTACCGGCTTCAGCGTAAACGCGGCCGGCCAAATGGGCTTTATACGCTCACAGATGCAGATTGATCCGGGCCCCGCTTCTGCCACGACCGGCGTGAGCTGCCTCGCTGCGAGTGCCCTGGGATTTCAGGCATTGACGGGCGCTCCAGCGGCGGATTTCGCCTGCGGTTTGAATCCGCCCTCGTTTGCCCGCTCGCCGGCACAAGTCCGGTTCACTCCCGATGGCAATCACTTGATCGTGACGGTCAAAGGGACTAATACGATCTACACCTTTCCGGTCAACGCAAATGGGGGGGCCGGCAACCCCACCATTCTGCAGGCTCCGGGGCCGGGGTTGCCCAGCTTTTCTGGCTTTACTTTCACGTATAAAACCCAGCCGATTAATACCCTGCTGGTCACCGAGCTTTTCGGTAAAGCCACAAGCATCCCTGCCGGCGGCAAAGGCGCGGTCTCGTCCTTCTTGGTTTCTGAAGCCGGCAGCCTAGAAACGATCAGCCAGGACGTAGGCGATGGAGGCACTGCGGCTTTCTCGATCGCGATCGAACCCACAGAGGGCCAATACGCATACGTTGCCAATAACCTAAGCGCCAGCATCTCAAGCTACGCAGTGGGGAGGCAAAACAGTGTCACGCTTGTCGCGGCAAACGCGGCGGCGGTCAGCGGGCCAAACGATCTGGCGACGGCAGAGGAAGGCGGCGCCAGCTTCCTGTATGTGGTCGAGGGAGGCTCCGGCGCGGTCGGGGCCTTCCAGATCAATCTAACTAACGGCTCCCTGACCTCGCTCACGGCGGCCAGCGGCTTGCCGTCCACCGCTCAAGGCCTGGCGGCGTACTAAAAACGGCCGCGTCCAGCAACGCAGAAGCCCGATCCAGGTTGAGATTTGGGCTTCTGCGGCATGTGTTTTTTAAGATTAGGACCGTGCTGACGGAAAAGACGCGCGCAGAATCCGCTACGCCTACGCGCCGGGGATTGATCGAGGGCTCAACAATCCTGTTTTCGAATCCCGCCATGCGTGCTGGAATGATCCTATATGGAAATCGAATGGCGGCAGCGGTTTGAGCTTGGTATGGCGGCGGCCGTTACGTTATCGGGAAGATCCAAAATTATAACTACATCATCCGGGCCGAACCCGTCTCCATCTTTCCACCAACCGCCGTGACGGCTGCTTCAACGTCGGCCCTCCGGCCAGATGCTGAATCTCCATCGAGGCCATGAAGGCCTCCGGTGGAATAAGAAGCATGGAACAAATATTTGGGCATTTCGATTCGATCCTCCTTCCCGTCGTCAGACCACCTGATGGCACGAGGCTGTGCGTCTAAGGGTATCAGGTACAATCGTGCCGAACGGTAGGCCCACCGCGTCTAGCAGCTGTGCTCTTTCCAGCGCCCCACGAGGAAATCGCGCTTTTGTCGGGTATGATGACTCAGGGCGGCACTCCCGCGCCCTAGGCCCTAGCGTCGTCTTTTTGGGCCGGGAGTGGGATAGTATAATCGACGCTGGAGATGCCATGGCCTGGATTCAATTCGCAAGCGCCTTCGGGAACCTGAAAAGGAACGTAGCGGTCTTTCCGTCGAATTGCAGTTCTGAAGACCCCATCCGATAGCTCCGATCACCCTTCATTTCGCGGTTTAGGCTTATTTTGAAAGACACGGTTCGCGGTTCGCCCGGTGGTTCCGGCAACAGCGTTAGGCCAAACTCCGGCCCGCTTGCCACAACGCGCTCGCCGTCTTCGCGGATTGTGTATCCATAAGCCCGAAAATCGCGGAGCAGTTTTTCACGTTCTGATACACCAACCGTCGCCGTGCACCCGATCACGTCATGAAGGAATCGGTCTGGCCGATAGGGCGGGAGAGACCGCACCACACCATCCGGGTAGAAGCCTGTAATAAAGCTTGTGACACCTTCCTGTTTTGCGGGGTCTTCGGCGATGTAATCGAACCATGGATGATTTTGCCCGTCTCGTCTGGTTTGCAACTCTGCCATCGGAAGCTGAGCCAGTATGAGAGGGAGCTTAGTCCTTTGGTCCATCCACATAGCCAAGGCAAGTCGTCCCGGCATCTCCACTTTGTGCGAAAGGTCACTTCGGCGGGTTTTGAATATCTCCAGGTATGTGTGCATGCCGAAGAGGTAAAGGCCGGTATAGTTGAGCGCACCAGCCTCAGCCTGTATGGTAGCTTCACTAAACTCACCAAACTCCGTCCGAACCAACGCCGATGCTTTCAGAGCTTCGTAGGTGTCCCCAGAAACATAAAACATCACATGGGTTAGGTACACGGGTGGAACAGGTTGAATCTGCGCCACGGTATAGATGCCCATCGTCAGCATGGCAGTTCCAAGGCAAGCTGCTCTCGTAAAGCTTTTCATCATCAGATCATATCCGATTGTTAAACGCGCTCCCACGAACTGTTGCGACAGTCCGGCGTAAGCAAGGATACTGGTCAACCCCGTTCGCTTCGGTGACATATTGTCCGAAAAAGTGCCAGTTCTTACAGGGAACAATAAATTGCGCACTGGACTCATGGCTGATTCTGCGGGTCTTAGCGTTTGGCCCTTGCGATGCAACCCGTCAACCGAGTATGCAGAAGTTCAGCGCCGCCTGGCTGGCATCGGAACATCACCGCCTCCACCATGTCGAGCAGTGGCCTGACAGTCCTCGCAAGCAAGCGGTAATCGGGGCAATCCAATCAACACTGGATAGCCTTTCGCGTTATCCTCGCTCGGCTCAGGAAAACTTTAGCTGCTGTCTCTGCGAGACGAGAAAGACGAAGCCGAAGGTTCTGGAGATGCGGCCGACTCGCGAGTCGGTACAGATTTCGACGGGCTCGACAGAGTTGGCAAGAACGGGCTGATCGCATGCAGCTGCCGTTCGATACTCACGGTACAACCACTTGCCGCTAAGACACAATTTTGATTGACTGCAACCGAAGCGTGAACGTAACATTGGCGGCTTGTGACGCGGCGGCCAGTTGTTTGATGCTCACCTCGTTCACGGCTGCGTTATCCTCTCAGGAAATGTATATCGTGAAGATGTTGGCGGAAATGCGACAGGAACGTGAGCAACTCAATGAAGCAATCGCCGTACTCCAGCGCATTGCTTACGGCCGGGGTAAACGCCGGGGCCGGCCACCCGCCTAGATGACAACGGTGAAGCGGCGCGGCAGGTCACCAGGGAACAAGAACAAGCCGAAGGACGCGTGACCTGCCACGACCTGGAAGCCCCGGCGTTTGGTACTCCTCGATGCGCTACTATTCAGGGTTGCTCGGCGCGATGGCAAAGTGATTGAAAACGCGCACTCATGAGCAAAACTGGGCAACCCTGCAAGTCAATGATTTCTCGCGCGGCAATGGCTACGAACCAGAAGGTCGCATGTTCGAGTCATGCCGGGCGCACCACTGAATTGCGAAACGGAAGCCACAGCAGCCAGAACAGAGCCAGCGCGATCAATTCGCCTCCCAGCAGGTAAATTGGCCACGGGCCAAAGTAATCCAGAAGCGAAGCTCCGGCCGGCTTTTGCCGCAAGTACATGTAGTTAGTCTTGAAGATCGCATCAAATAGACCGACCACCACGGCGTAGACGTTTACGATTCCCAGAACCCTCCATACCGACCCGGGACGCGGAGCCGCCAGTTTTCCCCACACCAGCGTCAATACGGTGACTACCGTAATCCCGTGCGCCAGAAAAAAGGAGACGATCGGATAGGACCAGCCTGGAGTCCAAAGATCCGGTGTCAGTAGTGCCATACCGCTCCCCGCCAAGCCCGTGTAGTAAACAATTTCGCAGGCCCAAGGTTTCAAGGTGAAAACGGCCAGCACGGCCACCCAGAGCGTGACATCGCAGAGATCGAGGGCCAAGCCATTCGGGAAATGGAATCCCTCCACCCGAAGCACGTAGAGGTACCAGATCAGTTCGATCAGAGCCAAAGAGCCGGCAAGCCCGAAGCGAATGAACCGCGCCGCACTGCCGCTCCGCCGGCACATTAGAGCCAATCCTCCCGCGACGAGCGGAATCAAGACCAGAATCAGCAGATGCGCCGGGCCAAAGAGCTTGAGGTCAGATCTCACGGAGTGCCAATAATCTCGTTCCTGTGTCGACAGTCCTAGTGTACAAATCCCGTGCGTTTGCATCCTATCTTTGTGGAGGATGTATGCGCGCCGATGATTCATCGTTGAAGGTTAGTAACCGCCTGGCCCTTGAAGGCGAAGAGCTGGTGGCACATAAGTTTCGGAGCGGGTTGATTCGCATGGTGTCGCGATCGGACTATTTCGAATGGAGGAGCGCGTCGCAGCCTGGCGCGTCGCAGCCTGGCGCGTCCCAGGCCACCTTTGGGCGAGCGTTCAGGAATTTTCTGAAGGCGCTTCTCAATTACTTGATCGCTCCGGGGACGCTTCTCTCCGATCGCGATCCTAGCCCGGTGGTAGCGGTTCCGGCCGACGCGCTCTTGCGCGTTTATGGCATCTGCGCGGACATGCAGCAAGAATATCAGCTCAATGGAACGGAAGACGCACTTTTCGTGGAAGTCACCCGTCTGATGGGCCGCAGTCGCGACGCCTTGTGCTTCGGCAATGGCGTAATCCTCCCGCTGCAAGCCCTGCGGGAGGGACAAGAGGTGAAAGTCCTTTATCGCTCCTGGTCAGAAAGCATGGAGCCCGCCCTGGAGCCGTACCAATTGGGGATCTAGGGCTAACGCCACACATAGTATTCGGAAGTAACGATGTCACCGGTAGTTACAAAGTTAGGCGATAACCGCCGTCCCTGTATGGAATCTAATCGTCAGATGCGGCTTAAGAAATGCATAGTGCTGCTTCCGTTAACGCTTTTCCCGATTGTGTTGGCGCAAGGCGGGAGGTGCGGCCGCCTGGAACGTCCTGGACAATCCGGCCTTCGATCATTTTTACAATCTGGAATACGATCAGGCGCTGGCTGGATTTATGGCCTCGGAGGCCAGGCATCCGGAATCGGCCGCAATTGAAAACCACATAGCGCAAACCATTCTGTTTCGCGAAATGTTTCGCGCGGGCATGCTCCAGACGGAAATGCTCAACAGCTCGAACTCCTTCTTGAAAATGCCGAAACTCAGGATGAGCGCGGCGGATGAGCAGCAATTCACAGATAGCATCCACCGCGCGATGGAACTGGCGCAATCTCGCCTGGCTGACGATCCGAACGATGCTGCAGCGTTATACGCACTGGGGGTCAGCTACGGCTTGCTGGGACAGTACAACTTCATGGTGCGGAAGGCATATCTGGATGCCCTGCACGATATTACTCACGCGCGAAAGTTTCATGAGCGTGTGACCCGCATCAACCCCAGCATGGTGGACGCGCAATTGACGCAGGGAGTCTACGATTACGTTGTAGGAAGTCTGTACTTTGGCTGGAAGATGATCGGTTTTTTGGCCGGGTTTCAAGACAATCGGGAGCGCGGCATCGCAACCATCCTACGCGTGGTTGGCGAGGGAAGCGAAAACCAAATCGACGCGGCCATTGTTTTGACGACGATCTACCGGCGCGAGCACCGTTCGGCGGACGCCATCTGTGTCCTGAAACCCTTGATCCCCCTTCTGCCGCGCAATTATCTGTTGCGGCTGGAACTCGCTGGCATGTATGGGGACCAAGGCGATCGCGTGGCGGCGCTCAACGTCCTGGACCAGGTGGAACGGCTTTGGCACGAGCACGCGCCGGGGTATGAAATGCTGACTCCGGATCTACTACGCACGGTGCGCGAACACATCCTCACCACCTTTGCGAGCAACGGAACTTCGGTTCGCGGCTGACATTGGGGGGAACGTCCTGCCAGACGCGAAGGCCAGTACAAGCTCTATTGAGGATTGGTGTCCCGATTGCAATCCCTGGCTGATTGCTGCCGCCGTAATTCTGCCCGCCTTCATGGAAGTGTTGGACACGGCCATCGCGACCGTCATCTTGCCTCACATCGCGGGCAGCCTCTCCTCCACCACGAACGAAGCAACCTGGGTTCTCACCAGTTATCTAGTTGCGAACGCCATGGTGTTGCCGGCCAGCAGCTGGTTCTCGTTGAAGTTTGGCCGCAGGAACTTTTTGCTGTTTTGCATCTCCCTGTTTACTGTAGCTTCGTTCGCTTGTGGCGCGGCCCAGAGCCTGGGAATGATCCTGATCGCTCGTACCATCCAGGGCGCGGGAGGCGGAGCGCTGCAGCCGCTTTCGCAATCCATTCTGCTGGAGAGCTTCCCACCGCAAAAGCGCGGATCGGCGATGGCGTTGTTCGCCCTGGGCGTAGTGGTTGCTCCGGTGCTGGGACCAACGCTCGGGGGCTGGCTGACGGATCAATATTCCTGGCGCTGGGCTTTCTACATCAACATTCCGATTGGCGTGGTGGCTAGCTTCATGATCGTGCGCTTCGTGAAGGACCCTCCGTACATTCAATCAGCCAAACCTGGCAAGATCGACGCTATCGGTTTAGGCTTGCTCGCGGTCTGGATTGGGACTCTGCAGATCATCCTCGACAAGGGGCAAGAAGACGATTGGTTTGGCGCGGTTTGGATTCGCTGGGCGGCCGCCGTTCTGGTTATCGCTTTTGTGGCGTTCCTGATTCGCGAGCTTGTGATTCAGTCCCCCATCGTAAACCTGAAGATCTTTAGAGACCGCAATTTTGCAATCGGTTGTATTTTGATCGGAGCAGTGGGCGCGGTGCTCTACGGCATGATTACGCTTCTGCCCTTGTTCTATCAAACGCTGCTGAACTACACGGCGTGGGCTGCGGGTCTGGCCGTGAGCCCGCGTGGCATTGGCGCGATTCTGATCATGCCGATTGTGGGCGTACTAACGGCCAAGATGGACAACCGCTACCTGATCGCCAGTGGATTCGCGATCTTCGGCTGGTGCGCCTGGTGGATATCGAATCTCACATTGCAGATTTCGCAATGGTCGCTGCTGTGGCCGATCATCATCAGTGGCGTGGGCACAGGGTTGATGTTTGTGCCATTGTCCACCACGGCCGTTGGAACGTTGAGTAACGCGCAAATGGGCAACGCCAGTGGTCTTTTCAATCTCCTGCGCAACATTGGAGGGAGCATCGGAATTTCCGTAGTGGACACGCTGGTCGCGCGGCGTCAGCAGGTGCATCGTGCCGAACTGAGCCGTTACATCGCTCCCAGTGCCCAGCTTCAGCAGACGGTGCTTCAGATTCAGACCTAAATGCGCTACACACGGGGCCGAGGCTGGCCAAGCTGCGTGCCTATGCCCTGATTGAAAATGGTCTGAATCAGCAGTCGGTGCTCTACGCGTATGTAGACGATTTTCGATACATGGTGCTGGTATGCGCTCTCTGTTTGCCCATTGTCTTCCTCTTCCGGCCGGTAAAGGCCAAACGCTGAGGCGCGCCGGCCGGGCACTAACTGCTCAGGCGCTCGCGGCTGGGGGCAAGCAGATCTGAAATAGGCAGCCTCGCCCTGGCGTGGTCAGCAGAAGGATATCCCCGCCATGTACTCTGACCGCCCATCGGGCGATGGAGAGTCCGAGGCCCGCGCCACCGCCCTCGCGCGATCGCGATTCATCCACGCGATAGAAGCGGTCGAAAATCTTTTCAGAATGTTCCGGCGCGATGCCCGGGCCGCTATCGGCAACCTCAAGCCGAATGCCGCCTGCCGGCTCGCAATAAACGCCCACGGAAATTGTGCCTCCGGCAGGTGAGTGCTTCACCGCATTGTGGATGATGTTCACCAGGGCTTGGCGAAGAAATACTCGATCGCCCTTCACTCTCGCGCCTTCGTCGCCCTCAACCGCGATCCGCTGCCCCTTCTCCTCCACCAGCACTTCAAACAAACCGGCTGCCTCCCGCGCCAGGTCCATGGCGGAGAACACCGTCGGATGCAGTTGAATGCGTCCCGCGTCGGCACGCGAAATGGTCAAAAGGCTATCGACCAACGCGGTGAGACGATTCACTTCCTCCAGCATGCTTCCGATGGTGTCCCGGTACTCTTCCCTCGTTCCGTCTTTCTGAAGCGCAACTTCGCCCACGCTACGGATAGACGTCAGCGGTGTTCGCAACTCATGCGACGCGTCGGAAGTAAAGCGCCGCAATTGCTGGAAGGAGTGTTCCAGCCGTCCAAGAAGATTGTTGAAAACTCGAGCAAGGTGCCCAAGTTCATCGTCCACGTCGCCGGTGGGCAGCCGTTCTTGAAGACGGTCCGACGTGATTTGCTCCGCGCGGGAAGCCATCTCTTCCAGTGGCGTCAGGGCGCGTTTCGCTAGCAAGTAACCTCCCAAACCTGCTAGCGCCAAAACAATGGGCAGAGCGAGTAAGGACGCAACGGATAATTCGTCAAACCGCGTCCAGATGGTTTCTTCGCTATAACCAAGCCGAATCAGGATCGGGCGGCCATTCAAGGTGTGGCGGCGGCTCGCCATCCGCACGGTTATGCCGCCGGCCAAGCGCGCCGATCGGATGGAGTAACCGCCTTCGCCCTCGTGAGGAATTGGATTGCCGCCGAGCGACTGATCGCCGAGACGCTCGTTGCGATAGAGAACGCTGCCACTCGACGATCGAACCTCCACCAACCTTTCCAGCACCTGCTTGGACTCTGGATGGTTATGATAATCCTCGCGCAGGATCAAGCTGCCATTGGAATCGAAGTAAAGAAGCCCTTCTACCGTTTCAATGTCCTGGACTGCGTAATGATCCATTTGGCTTCGCATCTGAAGAAACAGAAACGAGGCGGTAAGGCCCCAGGAAAGCACCAGGACGCCGGCCAGCACCAGGACGTACCACAGGGTGAGGCGCGTTCGGACGTGCTTGGGGCGCAGGTTTTGCACGGCAGGCCTTCCCCATTGTCTTATAGATCCGCGCTTTTGACATGGTCTTCAGAGAAACGTCAGAAACTCTTCAGGCGCAAGTAAGTCCCTTCGATGCTAAAAACGATTCGTGCGAAACATACATTATGGGCTATCGTCGGCGGCGCTTCTCGCCGGACTGATGCTTACGCCCTCCGCGAGTGCGAGGAACAAGAAAGCCCCATCGCCCGCCCCCAAGGACGAAATCGAGGTGGTGGGGCACATTCCGCTCACCGGCGGACCGGTAAGGCGCTTCCTGACCACCGATCATTACAGCAGCCACTACCTTTACGCCGAACACGAAGCGGGCGGAAACGTGACTCTGATCGACGTGACGAAGACCGCCCAACCTGCAGTGCTCGCCGATGTCGCCTATGCTCCCAGCACCGAATCTGGCAGCCTGTCCATAGTGGCGGGAACCGCAGCGCTGGCTAGCAGCGAGCCGGTCACTTCAGCCGCCGCGCCCGCGTCGCAAACCGTCAGAATTATGGATTTTTCGGACCCGCGGAATCCCAAGGTTGCGCGCGAGTTTACTGGCGTCACCGCGATGAGCAGAGACGACGGGCGGGGACTGATTTTCATTGCCAACGCGGATGGCATCTGGATTCTTCGGAAGCACTTGGCCGAGGACCCGGAAGTGGAAAAGGCCTACTTAGACTATGTAATTTACGGCTCCCGATAGCACGAGCTAGGTCATTTCTTCGCGCACCACGAAGCCGACGCCGCGCACGGTGTGAACCAGCTTTTGATCGAACTGATCGTCCACTTTCCGCCGCAGGCGAGCCACATGAACATCGATGACGTTATCGAGGGGAGTGTGACGGCCTGCCTCCTTCCAGACGTCGCGCGTCAGCATCTCACGAGAAACAACGTGGCCCTGATGCCGCACCAGGTATTCCAGAAGCTCGAACTCTCGCGCGGTCAGATCCAGCATCTGGCCGCCGCGCGTCACGGAGCGGCCGACAATGTCCACTTCGAGATCTCCAATGCGCAATCTCGGGCTGCTTTCAGAAGTTCCCCGGCGGCTCAATGCCCGGATGCGAGCCAGCAACTCGGGGAACGCGAAGGGCTTCGAGAGGTAGTCGTCGGCGCCCGTATCCAGGCCGCGGACGCGATCCTCAATAGCATCGCGGGCTGTCAGCATGAGCACCGGCGTTCTGAGTCCGTGCTGACGCATGGTCTTCAGGATCTCAAGACCGCTTCGGCCGGGAAGCATTACGTCCAGGATTACCAAATCGAAGGATTCCGTTTGAACCAGGTAGAACCCTTCCTCACCGGTATGAGCGCGCACCACGCCGTATTGCTCGGCTTGCAAGCCTTCCTGCAAAGCATTGCCGATTTTGACCTCGTCTTCGATTACCAGAATGCGCACTGAATTTCCTTTTTCTTTATAGGCGAGTCCGGGGTTACGGGTCTACTGACGAGTTCCTGAAGAGTTTCTGACACGCAGGTAAGGAAAACTTCAGAAAGTCTTCAGTGGTGCCCACTGCCCTGCAACGGTATATGTAGACTGTACCTCGCGAAAGGAACTGACTGTGTGCTCGTCCCTGGCCCAGCCAAAAAGATCACGATTCATCTTAATGAAGACACGAGTTCCCGTAGCGACTATTTAAGCCGCGAGATCATTTCCTTTCTTCTCAAACAGGGTGTGGCCGGCGCAACCGTGCTGCGTCCAGAAGCTGGCTTCGGATCCCACCATCGCATGCATTCCCAAGAAAGTGGGATCGACACTACCCAGCATATGCCGCTTCGCATCGAATTTATCGATACGGAGCAAAACATCACAGCGCTCTTGCCTCTTCTCCGGGAACTGGTCACGGACGGCGTGATCGAAGCTCAGGACACTGTGGTTCTTCAGGCCGCTGCTGGCTCCGCTCGATGAGAGTTCGCTGCCCTTTTGTCCGACTGTCCGCCGCGGCTGCCCTGCTATGCGCCGCCTTGTGGGCGCAGACTCCGGCCGCTGTCTCACTGGCCCAGGCGCAGCAGATCGCGCTGCGAAATCATCCCCGCATTGCCTCGGCGGAACTGACGGCGCAAGCCAGCGGGTTCGTCGTGAAGCAGGTGCGCTCAGTCTATTGGCCCACTGTCTCGGGTAGTGTCACCGGCGTCGGTACCGACCACGGCTCGGTTTTGTCGGCGGGAGCTATTACCACCTCGAGCATCTACAGCCGTCAGGCCTCCGGCGTAGTTGCGACTCAACTGGTAACCGATTTTGGACGCACTGCCAGTCTGGAACAGAGTGCCAGGCTGCGGAACGCCTCCCAAAATCAGAACGTGACGAATACCCGCGCTCAGGTAATCGTCGACATACAGCAGGCATACTATCGAGCGCTGGCCTCGGAATCCGTCCTCAGAGTGGCACGAGCCACTCTCGATCTTCGCCGCCTGACCCTGCGCCAGGTGAGTGCGCTTGCGCAGAGCGCTCTTCGATCAACAGTCGATGTCAGTTTCGCTCAGGTGAACGAGTCTCAAGCGGAACTCGATTTATTCCATGCCGAAAACGATTCCATCGCCAGCCATGCGCGCCTGGCCGCCGCCATGGGTTACGATCGCGACCAGCCGTTTTCGCTGAACGACGAACCTCTGCCGCCTTCCCTAGACCCGAACGTAGAAAGCTTGATCGAGCAAGCCAAGCGCGAGCGGCCGGATTTGGCGGCGGTGCAGCTCAATCTCGAAGCGCTGAATCGGTATGCGGAAGCGGAAGGGCGGCTGAGAAATCCTACCGTCAATGCCGTAGCCGTGGCCGGAGTAGCGCCTCTGCGGGACGAACGGCTGCCTGAAACATATAGTGCCGCTGGTGTCAACGTGAACATTCCGGTACTGAACGGCGGACTCTTCAAGGCGCGGCGTGAAGAAGCCGAAGCGCGCGCCGCTGCGGCGGCCAAAGACGTTCAGGACCTATCAGTGCAGATTGCTCGCGATGTGCGTGTGGCCTGGCTGGATGCCAACGATGCTTTTCGCCGTCTGGATGTGACAGCGCGCATGGTGGCACAGGCCAATGAAGCCCTCAGGCTGGCCCAGGCACGCTACGACAACGCTTTGGGCAGCATTGTCGAACTCAACCAGGCGCAGTTGAACCAAACCTCCGCTGAGATCGCGGCCGCATCAGCCAAGTACGACTATCTCAGCGCGCGCGCGGCGCTCAGCTATTCGATGGGGAGCTTACGATGACAACTCTTTCAGTAGCGGCAAGCATCATTTGCTTGGCGACAATGGCCACCTCATGCGCCCGTAGCGGTGGCGCCCAGACCAGCCAACTCGCCGCGGAACTCCCCACGGTCGCAGTTGTCCAGGCGTCGCGCGCCGACCTATCCAGCGATCTCGTTCTCACGGCCGAATTCGAACCGTTTCAGGAAGTGGACGTGATGGCCAAAGTTTCCGGATTCATCAAGCAGATCAAGGTCGACATCGGCGATCGCGTCCAGGAAGGACAATTGCTCGCCACGCTCGAAATACCGGAAATGCAGGACGATCTCACCCGAGCAGCGGCTGCCCTTGATGAAGCCGATGCCGAATTGGCGACTGCGCGCGACGATCTGCACCGCGCGGAATCGGCGCATGATATGGTGCATCTGTCTTACTCCCGAATTCTGGACGTATCCAAGCGCGAGCGGGGATTGGTCCCGCAGCAAGATGTGGACGAAGCGCACTCTCGCGACTTGGTAGCCGAAGCGCAGGTTTCCGCCGCCAGATCCCACATCACGGCTTGCGAGCAGCGTATCCGTGTTTCACAGGCCGAGCAGGCACGCTTCAAAACCTTGTATCAATACCGGGTGATCACCGCACCGTTCACCGGCGTGGTGACCAAGCGATACGCGAACAGCGGCTCCCTGATTCAAGCAGGAACGGCTTCGCAGACGCAGGCTATGCCAGTGGTCCGGGTCTCTGAAAACGGTCTCCTGCGGCTCGCCCTCCCGGTGCCGGAATCCGTCGTTCCCTTGATTCATCTCGGTGAGCCGGTGGAGGTACGGGTTTCGGCATTGCATCGAAGCTTTCCGGGACGGGTCGCAAGGTTTTCCGATCAAGTGGACGAATCCACGCGAACGATGAAAACAGAAGTCGACGTTCCCAATCCCACGCTCGTGTTGGTTCCTGGAATGTATGCCGAGGTCGATCTTGTCACCGAGCAAAGGAAGAACGTACTCTCGGTGCCGGTGGAAGCCGTCGATGGATCGGGAAGCTCCGCTCGCGTCTTCACCGTCCAACCCTCCGGAGCTATTCAGATTGTTCCAGTCAATCTTGGAATCGAGACCGCGCGGGAGATCGAAATCCGATCGGGCGGTTTGAAGGATGGCGATGACGTGGTTGTTGGCTCGCGTTCGGGCCTCAAAGACGGCAATAAGGTTCAACCCAAGGTGATCCGATTAGCGGTTGATTCAACGCCCAAGTCCTGAACATTTTCATGTCGCGATTTGCCATCAAAACGCCCTACCTGATTGTCGTCGTTTGCGCCATCATTGCAATCCTTGGTGCCGTGAGCGTGGTTCAGATGCCGGTAGACATGTTCCCGTCGATGAATATCCCGGTAGTGGTGGTCGCCACGTTCTACGCGGGAATGCCTCCCGAGCAGATTGAGGGCGATATCACGTATCACCTGGAACGCTTTTT
The DNA here is from genome assembly GCA_049518655.1 of Bryobacteraceae bacterium. Lineage (GTDB taxonomy): Bacteria > Acidobacteriota > Terriglobia > Bryobacterales > Bryobacteraceae > Palsa-89. Next base: position 19,503 of record JBEKRO010000033.1, read on the forward strand.
TACCCTCGCCAGCGGCATCGATCATATCGAGTCGCGATCGCTCAATGGCGTGAGTATTATTCGTGTCTACTTTCAATCCAACACCAACGCGGATATCGACGCCGCGACCATCGCGAACCTGGCAGTTTCCGACATGAAGGACTTACCGCCCGGCACCTTGCCGCCGGTGGTGCTGAAGTCCGACGCTTCCAGCCTGCCGGTTTGTCTCGTTACGATGAACGGCGACGGGATGACGGATGGAAACTTGAAGGACATCGCGCAAAACTTTGTTCGAAACCAACTGGCCAGCGTCCCCGGCGCATCCATTCCACAGCCCTTCGGCGGACCCTGGCGTCAAATCCAGTTCTATGTGGATCCGTTCAAGCTGGAGGCGCGACAGATCAGTCCCATGGACGTTGTGCGGTCTCTGAGCCAGGCGAATGTCATTCTTCCCGCGGGCGACGTGCAGATCGGGAATCTGGACTACAACGTCTATTCGAACGCGCAGTTCAATCTGAAGGACGCCAACCAGTATCCCGTCAAAATGAACGGCGAGAATCCGGTTCTGATGTCGGATATCGGGGAACTCAAGGACGCTCATGCACTGCAGTACAACGTGGTTCATGTGAACGGGCAACGGTCCGTGTATCTTCCGGTGATGAAACAAGGCGGGGATTCGAACACCATCTCGGTTGTGGATGGGGTGCGCAACACCGTCGGTCATCTGGTGGATGTTCCATCTGCGATGAAAACCGGCGTGGTGTTCGACCAATCGCGCTTCGTGCGCACCGCCATCAGGACTCTCTTGGATGAAGGAGGGATCGGTCTATTCCTCACATGCGTAATGATTCTGATGTTTCTCGGCAGCATGCGAGCTACACTTGCTGTCTTCTTCTCCATTCCGCTATCGGTGTGCGCGACATTCTTTGTTCTACAACTGGGAGGGTCGTCCATCAACGGCATGGTGCTGGGCGGGCTGGCTCTGGCCTTATCGCGCTTGATCGATAACTCTGTGGTGGTTCTGGAAAACATCTATCGCCACCTTGAAATGGGCGAACCTCCGCCAGTCGCTGCTGAAACCGGCGGCAAAGAGGTCGCTTTGCCGGTGCTCGCGTCCACTTTGACCACAGCGGTAGTGTTTTTCCCGGTAACGCTGTTGGCCGGCGTCAGCAGGTTTCTATTTTCAGCCATGGCGCTGGCGGTGGTAGTTTCGCTTTTCGCCTCGTACATTGTCGCGATGACCGTTGTTCCGCTCTTCTGCGCGCGATATCTAAAGCTCGATCACTCCAAAAGCAACAGCCAGCCTGGATGGGGAGCGCGCTTTAACGCCGCGTTCAATACGTCCTTCCGTCGGATGTTGGGACTTTACGAAGCGCTGGTAGAAAAAGTCCTCCGCATACCGGCCACCGTCCTGATATTGTTTTTCATCGCCTTCGCGGGCAGTCTGCTTCTGTACAACCAACTTGGATTCTCGTATTTTCCCCAAACAGACGCCGCTCAATTCGTAATTACGTTTAAGGCCCCGTCGGGAACGAAGCTCACGGTGACCGAGCAAGAAGTCGCCCATCTCGAACGCTTGATCAAAGAGATCGTCCGCCCGGACGATTTCGGCATTATGGTCGACAACATCGGTGTCGATAACGGCTTCTCGGCTGTATACACATCCAACGCCGCCATGCACACTGGCTTCGTTCAAGTGGGTCTCAAGCCCGAGCATCGCATCGGCAGCTATGAATACATTCGTCAGATCAAGACGCGCATGGTTCAGGAGATGCCCGAGCTGACGCCTTTCTTCTCCACCGGCAGCCTCGTTGACGCCGTGGTCAGCATGGGCGCGCCAGCACCCATTGACGTGCAAATAGTTGGAGCAAACCTCGACACCGACAATCGAGTAGCTCAGGATATTGCAAGCGCATTGAGGCTCTCGCCTGCCATCGCGGACGTCTTCATGCCCCAGGACCTCGATTATCCGTCTTTGCGCGTGGATATCGACCGTTTGCATGCCGCCAAGCTTGGCTTAACGGAGCGCGAAGTATTGACCAACGTCATTACCTCTCTCACCTCCAACCAAATGATCGCTCCGAATCTCTGGATCGATCCGCGCAATGGGAACAACTACTTCTTGACCGTTCAATACCCGGAGACCCAGATCCGTTCCGTCCAGGATTTGCGGTCCATTCCGCTTCATGCAGATGGCGTCGCTCAGCCAACGCGCTTGGATATGATCGCCAACATCGAACGGATCAAGGCCCCCACCGAGGTGGATCATTATCAGATTCGGCGTAAGCTTGACATCTATGCGCGTCCGTCCGGCGAGAACCTCGGCGCGGCGGCCGATTACGTTCGCGATGTGGTTGCGCACCAGGATGTCCCTAGCAACGTCAATATCGCGGTCCGGGGAAGCGCGCAGGCTATGAACGCGTCGTTCAAAAGCTTTGCGATCGGCCTCGCGCTATCCGTCGTATTGCTGTATTTGATTCTGGTGGCACAGTTCCGGTCCTTCATCGATCCCTTCATTATTCTCCTCGCGCTTCCACCGGCGATCTCCGGCGTACTGATCGTTTTGGTGCTCACCGGCACAACGCTGAACGTCATGTCGCTGATGGGAGTTGTGATGTTGGCTGGGATTGCCATGTCCAACAGCATTCTGATTGTCGAATTTGCACACCACCTGAAGATGGAAGGCCGGGGTGTAGGCGAGGCGATTATCGAATCCTGCCGGGTACGCCTGCGCCCCATTCTCATGACATCGTTCGCCACCATGATCGGGCTGATGCCAATGGCATTGAAACTGGGCGAAGGCAGCGAATCCTATGCGCCTTTAGCGCGCGCGCTGATCGGCGGGCTGCTTGTTTCGGTGGTATTCACGGTATTCCTGGTCCCAGCTGGCTTTTCACTTGCCTATCGCAGCCGGCCAGCGAGCTAAATCCATCGGCTTGCCGCCGTTATAATACTGAACATTGCGATCTCCAGCGAAGAAAGAACCTTTCTCGTTCGTTCTATTTCTGATCGGGCTTTTCAAGCTTTTCAAAGCCCTGCTGCTGATTGCTATTGGAATTGCCGCCCTCAGGTTCCTGCACAAAGATCTTTCCAACTCGGTCTTGCACTGGGCGCAAGTGCTGCGGGTGGACACCGACAACCGCTACATCCACGGATTTCTGGTGAGGATCTTCCGCGTTACACCGAAACAGTTGAAGGAGCTGAGCGTGGGCACATTCGTCTACGCCGGCCTGTTCCTAACAGAAGGCTTGGGCCTGCTGCTCCGCAAGCATTGGGCGGAGTATTTCACCATCATTACCACCGGGGCGTTGATCCCGATCGAGATCCACGAGCTGGTCCGGCATTTCACGGTGGTAAAGCTGGTTGTCACCGTGATCAACGTACTGATTGTCTGGTACCTGGTAGTACGCGTGCGGTCGCGTTCAAAAACATTTTCACGCTAGTGTCGATTTGGCGTGTCGCGAGAGGAGCCTGCAGATTGGGCGCGAATCGCGTGCTTGATCGACGCGTTGGAGGCGAAGGGCGAACTGGCCGATTATCATTTGCTGCCAGCCGCGCGGGCCGATCTATTGCGGCGTGAAGGCCGCTGGAAGGAGGCGGTGGAAGCCTACAGGCAAGCGCTGGGATTGGTTGCCAATGACCCCGAGCGGCGATACCTGAGTCGCCGTTTAGCGGAAGTGGAAGGACTACAATCGGCAGGTGGGAACAGCATTGTCCATTGAACCAATGCGGTCGGACGATTGGCCCGTGGTGCGCGCAATTTACTTGGAAGGCATCGCCACGGGAGACGCGACATTCGAGCAATCTCCGCCGGATTGGGAGAAGTGGGACACCGGTCATTTGCTGGCGGCCAGAATCGTCGGGCGCTCGGAGGGCGGTGACGTCTTGGGATGGGCCGCTCTCAGTGCTGTATCCGGCCGCTGCGTCTATGCTGGCGTGGCCGAGGTGAGCGTCTACGTTGCGCAGCGCGCGCGAGGACGCGGCGTGGGGCGGCAATTGCTGGCGCGCTTGATCGCCGATTCCGAGGCGGATGGCGTCTGGACACTGCAGGCCGGCATCTTCCCCGAGAACGTCGCAAGCATTGCGCTGCACGAACGCGCGGGATTCCGCATGGTCGGAAAGCGAGAGCGGCTCGGCCAGATGAACGGGCGTTGGCGCGATGTGGTGTTGATGGAACGCAGAAGCGCAGTGGCCGGTCAATAAGTAACTACGTCGTATTACTAAGTGGTCGCGGGCGTCGGCTTCATTATGCGCTGCCTTCTGGTTTCGAGATTGGGCAAGAATCCCGTGAGCAACCCAATCGCCGGCAGGAACGAGCAGACTTTGTAAACGAAGGCGATGCTGGTGTGATCGGCCAAATTGCCGAGCAATGCCGCGCCCACGCCAGCCATTCCGAAGGCCAATCCGAAGAACATGCCGGAGACCATTCCGATCTTGCCCGGCATCAGTTCCTGGGCATAAACCAAGATGGCGGAGAAGGCTGAAGCGAGAATCACGCCGATTATGACGCTGAGGATACTGGTCCAGAACAGGTTCGCATAGGGTAGCGCTAATGTGAACGGAAGCACGCCGAGGATGGAGCACCAGATCACGTATTTGCGGCCAATGCGATCGCCGATGGGGCCGCCGATGATGGTGCCTGCCGCAATGGCGCCCGCGAACATGAACAAGTGGATCTGGGCGCTGCGCACCGGGAGGTGAAACTTACTCATCAGAAAGAAAGTGTAGTAACTGTTCAGGCTCGACAGGTAGAAGAATTTCGAAAACATCAGAGCGATCAAAACCGCCAACGACAAGTAAACCTTGCGCGGCGTTAGTAAAGGATGGTACTCAGTTTTCCCGGAGCGGGATTTTGGCGCGGGTGGCCGGTTCTTCTTCGACCAGGAACCCACTCGCGCGAGCACCACGATACCGAGCAACGCGACCACTGAAAACCAGGCAAGACTGCGCTGACCATGGGGCAGGACGATGAAGGCCGCTAATAGCGGACCTAACGACGATCCGGCATTGCCGCCTACTTGAAAGAACGCCTGGGCGAAGCCGTGTTGGCCGCCGGAGACCATGCGCACTACGCGAGACGACTCGGGATGAAACACCGCCGACCCGATTCCCACCAGCCCCGCGCCGGCCAGAAGCATGGGGTAAGTAGATACTCGCGAGAGCGACACCAGGCCGATGAGCGTGAAACCCATGCCGATGGCGAGCGAATAAGGCCGAGGGTGGCGGTCGTTGAAGTGGCCGATAAGAGGTTGCAGAAGCGATGCAGTGATCTGGTAAGTGAGCGTGATCATCCCGATCTGGCTGAAATCGAGATGAAAGGAAGCCTTCAGCAGAGGATAAATCGCCGGGATCAGCGACTGCACCATGTCGTTCAGGAAGTGACAGAAGGCGGCAGCAAGTAGGATGGAGAAAACCAGTTTCTCCCCGACATGTTTCGACGCGTCGGTATGAACCGGGCTGGCGGTAGACTGCATGAATACCTAGGGTAACGTTTTTTGGAGGGTTTTCGCTCGCTTGCGCGGCGTTCTAGATTCCCAAGCGTTGTTTCAGGGGCACGCACGCGCAGGAATGCCGATGCCGCCGGTGCAATTCGAGTAGAAGGGCCTTCCGACTTCCGGAATCTGGATTAAGGCGCGGCTTCAAACAGGAGCAGATCCAGACTGAACGTCACGCGCATCGCTTCAGCCGGTCGCGATTGCATCGGCCGATAAATAGAAAGTAATAGATCTTGAACGGCGGCGGCGTCTAAGTCTGCCGCCGCAGTAACGCGACGACGATCGGCCAGCGTGAAGCCCTGTCCGAAGGCCTCAATGGTCCGGGCCGTGCGGTCGTGGCCTGAACCGCGCAGTTCGATCAGATCGTCGGGCGCCGGGAGGGCGATGAGGAGGCGTCCATCGTCGCGCAACACGCGGCGGAATTCAGGGGCGTTCATCCGAGCGGTGACGGACATCACGATCGAAAATGAATGGTCGACGTACGGGACGAACCGGTCGGCATTGGCCACGATCCATTCGTATTCGGGGTAACGCCGCGCCGCGGCTTCAATGGCCGGAACCGAGATATCGATGCCATGCGCACTGAATCGGGCTTGGCGGGCAAGGGTGCCCAGGTAGAAACCATCGCCGCAACCGGCATCCAGCACCACGTCGCTCGCCGATGCACCCAGAATCTCCGCGATCCCGTTGAACAGCGGCGCTGTCACTCCGCGATCGTGCAATCGACGCCGCGCTGCGACGGCGGCAGCCGTATCGCCCGCCTGATTCGATCGCCGGTCCTGCGGCTGGAGCAGGTTGATATATCCGCTACGCGCGACGTCGAAGGAATGCCCGCGCTCACAGAACAGTCGCTGATCCTCACGCGTGAGAGGCAAGCGGCAATTTCGGACGGGGCAGACGAGCATCGGTACGCGATCGGGTAGCGCCGCCTAACGCCGATGGAGGCCAAACCGAATTCCTTGCGGATCGCGACACATGGAAAACCGGCCGAACCCCGGTTCGTCAGTCGGCTCGCCGGCCTCGCCACCCAGTTCCTTCACCTTCGCGATCGCGTCTTCCAAATCGGAGACGCCAAAAAAGACCAGGATACCGGGCTCGGGATCGCCGCCATGCAACCCCGCCTTCATGGACGGAGTCTGGAACCAGCCCTCGGGACCAGTTCCCATGGCGTGAAAATCCCAGCTGAACAACTTGGCTAGGAAGGTCCGAGTGATACCAGCATCGCCCGAACCGAATTCTAGATAGGAAACGTCTGCGCCCATTCTGTTTTCCTCCCACGAGCCGGCGATCAAGCCTGCCAATCGATAAGTTAAACTACCAGATTAGCCTTGTGCCCGTTCCGCCGGTGGCTCGGGCGTGGCGTTGGGACATTTCTCCGATGGTCAGCTTTTTTGACCAACACGGAACTCGAAGAGGCGATCGGAGCTCAGTGACGATGGTGCTGAATTGGCAGGTTGGAATGAAGTAGCGGGTTGACCGCCTATACGGCAATGCCGTATATTTAAGAAGCGTGAGCGCCCAAGTCGTAAGATTGTCGGCGTACGAATCGCAGGTATCGGCGCTTCTGGACGAGCAGGAGCGGATGGCCATGGAGTTTTTCATTGCCTGAGCGCCGGAAGATCATCCCGGTTATCCCGGGTTCCGGCGGATTTCGCAAGCCGCGCTGGGCGCGAAGAGGTCGCGGAAAGAGCGGCGGCCTTCGCGTGATGTATTTCTTCGTGGCGTAACCGGGACAGATCTATATGGCCGCGATTTACGCCAAATCACAGAAAGAAACGCTTTCGGCGTCCGATCAGAACGCACTGTCAAAACTAGCGGCACGGATTAAGCAGGCATCGAGGGGAGAGCGATAATCATGGGCGTGCGCAATTTGAATACTAGAGCAACCAGGCGGACCAAGCTTGGTCTCGCGCTGGAACAAAGCGCCAGGGAGATCCTGGCTCACGTGAAGGGTGACTCGAAACGGCCGACGTGTCGTATTGTCTTGCCAGACGAGGTGGACGTGAAACGCATCCGAACCAAGGCGGGAATGTCACAGGCGGAGTTCGCGCGAGCGTTTTGTATCAATCCGAGAACGTTACAGGAATGGGAGCAAGGACGCAGAAAGCCGGACGCAACCACCCGGGCGTACCTTGCGGTGATCGCGAAGAACCGCAAGGCGGTATTGCACGCGTTGGCGTCCTAAAAACATGGCGTTTGCGCGCTGGATGCGATCGAAAACATTGACGACGGGGGCGAAGGGATGCTGTGCGCGATCCGCGCAGAACGTGCTAGCGTTGCCTCCACAACCTTGAGCTGGCCAGATGGCCTTTGAGAGATGCCGATTACAGCCACTATCATCTCGCTTCTCGCTCTAATCATTTCAGCGACCACAGCCTGGCTTACGCTTTTCCGAAAAGGCACGCTGAGGATGACGCGTCCTACGGTGATTTTCTTCGGGCCAGATGGACCGCCGAGCCAAGGCGCTGAGGTTAAGGTATTTCTTCGTACCTTGCTCTACAGCACCTCGAAACGCGCCCAGATCCTGGAGAGTATGTATGTAACGCTTCGACGCCGGGAGTCCGTTCAAACATTCAACATATGGGTTTATGGCGATAACGGTCCACTGACGCGCGGGAGCGGTCTGCGGATATCAGAGGACGGCTTCGCTGCTAACCATCATTTTGTGCTCCCAAAAGATGGCACGCGATTTGTCTTCTTACCTGGAGAATACGTTGTGGAGGTTTACGTGACGCTCGTAAATTCGTCGCAGTCGCTCTTGTTGTCGGACACCCGCCTCCAACTTTCTCAAGAACAGGCAGCGGCCATCGCCGCTGGTTCAGGCGTGTATTTCGATCGGGGCCCGGATTCACGGAGCTACCATGCGCACATTGATTCTCGAAAAGCGCCGGTTGGGTCTGCGCACACAAAAGACCGGGCGTGATTACGCTTGCCTGCAAAGACAGTTTCCCATGTGTCAGCCCTGCTATGGTTATGACGAAGGACCAGGAGGACGGATGGCCAACATACCATCAAAGCGTCGAATTGCAGTCGGGAAGCTAGCGGTAGAAAAGGATCGAGACTCGCGGCTGCGTTTGTTTGACCAAGCGACGGAACGGTCCGGGCGTGCATCAGTACGAAAGGCTCGGCGGCCTCGGAACAGAGGTTGGAAGAGAGAGGACTTGTACCGGGACGGGCGCTGCTGCTGATACCACACTTTTGCTGGATTACGGCCTGCCAGAAATTCTTACGGAAGATTTCCTGCACGATCGGCTCTACGGAACCGTCCGCGTGCTGAACCCGTTTATCGGTTCGCGTGAACCTTCCTCGTGAGGCCTGGAAGTCAGCCGCTAGCTCGTCACTTCTAAATGCACGAACCCCGGCAAACTCGCGGGCTGATTGCCGAGAAACACGATGCGCCGCGTCTTCGGGAACGGCAGGCCGGACTGGATGGCGCGCGCGTAGAAGCCCACCTGCCGCAGGATACCGCGATAGGTCTCGTCCTGCGTATTCAGGATCGCCACCTTCGAGAGGAAACCCGCGCCCCAACCGAGCGGCAGCACGCAGCCGCGCTTGGCTTCTCGCACTGCGGTAAGTCGCGCTTCAAGCTGCTCGACGGTCGATTTTAGCAAGGCCAGGCCGGTCCACTCGGCGTACTGTTTCTGGATGCGCAGTAACTGTTCCGTGTAGCCATTTACCAGCTCGAACATAGCGCCCGCATTGATGGGCGCGCGGCGGCGGAGCGCCTTGCCGATTTCAGGCTGCGACAGAAACGCGTTCTGATGCCATTCGCCCTCAAACACGCTCCCGGGCGAGGCCATCTCGGCGAATACCGGCGTCGAGTCTTCGGCGCGCTTCACCGTGCCGCGCGGGATTTGCTTCCATGCGAGTTCGAACTTGCCCGCACTGCGCGATTCGAGCGTGGAAGTGCGGAGTAAGTAAACTTTGAATGTGGTCGCGGGAACCGTTTTCGAATCGTACGCGGCGACGACGCGCAACGGATCGGCGCCCGAGGGTCCCAGCGCAGATTCTTCAACCGAAATCGCCGGACGCCGCGGCATCCTACCTTCGGACTCGATCCGCGCGGCGAGTTCCGTCACGAAGCGCTCAGTCAGGCGTCCGTGAACCACGCCGGTTCGAAACGCACCTTTGATCGCAGTACCGGGAAGATAAGGACCGCTGGGGCCCGTGCTGAAGGTGGGAATGAACAGGTGCTCGGCCTGCGTCCGCTCCCAATATTGCGTGGAGCTGGAGTGTTCAAACGGGATGCGGCGGCCAGCATAGTTCTGCGCAAAGCCGCCCCACGAAGCGAAATCGAGTTTGTCGGCTTTCTTCAGCTGCGTGAGATAACTTTCCAGGCGCGGACCTTTGGCGAGCAGCCGGAAGATGCGCCACTGATCGAGAACGTTGACGTGGTCTTTCCACACCATATAGTCGATGGGGGAAAGCCTTTGTCCATCGCCGACCAGCGTGGGCGTCAGGCAGGTCAGACGATAGTTCATGCCGCAACTCGCCAGGGAATTGAAACGGTGACCGCGAAGCCCGCGCGAAAAACCGGGTGCGGAAAACCGGCGGGTGCTACGTTGCTGGCCGCGCCGCGCAGCTCGTTCGATGCCAGCAGCACGGAGCCCTCGGCGATCATCGTGGTCGGCTGCTTGGGCTCACCCCAACGCGCGCTGCTTTCGATGCGGCCGCGGCGCGAGACGGTGGCGTAGTTGCCGCGCTTCCAATCCACCGTATCGTTTTCAGCGGGCGTGTAAAGTGACAGCAGCCAGTGCGCGTGATCGGTAGGCTGCTCACTCGCAGGAGCTTGCGATGGTGACCCTTTTGGCGGCAACACTTTTGGCGGCAACCAGGGCTGCCATTCGGGCGCTTCCGAACGACCCCAGCCGCGCGAGCGCTCGCCGCCTAAGCCGGAATCGGCCAGCAGCAGAAGCGCACTCCGAACTGGCGCTTGCCATCGCGACGTCGCGGCTTCATCGGCGAATTGGACCATAGTCCACAGACCGCCCGCGCGCGTGAATTCGAGACATGCGGTGGAGTGAACCTCGACGGCCGCGTTCTGCAGCCGGTCCACGCCGGCGCTCGAGCGCAGCGCAACGCGGAACGGCCCGCGACCCTGGTTCGCCAGGACCAGGCATTCGCTCTCGCCATCCACGGCCCAGCGATCTTCGTCGATGGCCTTATCGGAAAGGAGCGACTCGATCACGGAGAGCGGAACAAAGTGCGCGCCTTTGTAGCGAATCTTGGTGGACTCAGGAGGCGGCCACAAATTGCGTGGAGGAACCACCAGCAGCGTGTCGCCGATGAACGGGAAAAACGAACTGAAACGCACGGCGGGCGCATCGGCCGACATCGCCGTAGCTTGCAGCCAATCCTCCGCCAGCCCTAGCTGCGACATGGCCGAGCACACCGCGGAGAAGAGCGCGTCGCTGTGATAGATCAAGTCCACGCGATCGCGCGCTCCGGAATCCGGGCCGAAGCGCCACGGACCCACGGGACGAAATCGAACCGCGAAACTCAAATTGGAAGAAGCCGGAGACATCCCTAATGCCATGCCTACTCGGCGAGTTTTTCAGCGAAATCGGACGCGCTGACAAGCGACTGCACGCCCGCCAGATCGGAGCCAGTCAGCAATTCCTGTTCGGGCGAGCCGGACGCATAGAAGCTACGCCCGCGCCAGGTGAGTTTCAAACTCGAAAGTGCAACGCGCCCGTTACCACGCGATCCTCCGCCGCCCAGGCTGTCGTCTTCGAGCAGCCGCAAACCTTCCACCAGCCTCGGCAACAGCTCGCGATCTTCGGGGCACAAAACATCCAGCACCACGCGGAAATGGAAGCGAGCGCCGGCCGGGACGCGCTCCAGCGTACGCGGATTGGCTTGCGAAGTAATGCGATCGATCGCATTTTCACTCTTCACTTCGGTGAGCTCATCATCCATGTTCTCGCGCATCTGCGGTGTGATGCTTTCGGCGATGAGAGGGGCATCGTAAACCGTAAGACGCGCCGGCGTGGCAGCGCTGGATTCGACGGAATCGCCCGAGACGCGCTCCATGCGCCCGGGATTGCGGCCGAACAGCAGGCAAACTTCGTCATCGGGCCGCTCGCTCTGATGGATGCGCACTTCCTGACCTTTGCGCTTCGAGATGTAGACCAACTCGGACGGGACGGCCAAGCCCGAGGACTGTTCCAGCAGCGAGCGTAGCTTCCCTCGCAGAGAACTACCGGGGATGTAGGGCAGTCCGAAAGCGTCCTTGACCACCGGATTATCGGCGCCGCCGATTTCGAGCGACCCTTTCCCTGCTCCAATGTGCAGCCCGGTCTGGCAGGCGATGTCGCCTTCCACAATCAACTTTCCAATCAACTTCAATTCCGTTTGCGCGGTGTGCGAACTCATGTCGGCGGGTTTCCTGGATTCTCGTTGGTTATTCGTTATAGGCCACAATCGCTTCGAAAAGATCACGGAAGCGCTCGTAGCCGCGGGCGTCGTTTTTGCGCGTTACCTGCAACAGCAGTTTTTCCAGCGAATCGAGGCTGCGCAAAGAGTGACGGGCGATGGTATAGGCCAGACGCGCTCGCAGCATGACGAATTGCTGCTGCCGTTCGTTCTCCGGTGCGCGCACGGCGCGGCGAACGGCATTGTAGAGACGGCGCAATTGGCTCTTGGTGCCGGAGTCCATGTCGCGCATGCGGCTGACCACGCCATGGGCTTGATTGTCGAGGTACAAAGGATCGGAAATCAACTTTTCGATATCGATTTCCGGCGGGCCTTCGAAGCGGCCACGATCGCCACCACCACGCCGGTCGTCGCCTCGCTCGCCCCGTCCACTGTCGCGCCCGCCATGCGGACCACCGCGGCCTTCGCGATTTCCCGGTCCTCCACCTTCGCGGCGTGGCCCTTGCCCGCCTTCGCGACCTTGTCCCTGTGAGCCTGGCCCTCGACCACCTTGGGGACGCTCCCCTTGAGGACGGTCGCCTTGCTGAGCCGGCTTGCGCTCAGGCCGGGCAGCCGGTGCGGCCTGATTCTCTGGGGCCGTTCGGGCTTCGGCCGGAACTGTTGCGCTCTCCGGAGTGCGTGCTTCTTGCTCTGTCTGCTCTGTATCAGCCATCCAAACCTCTGTATTGTACGTTAATTTTCCGCTGAGCCTTCGGTTGACAGTCTGGCCCATTCTAGCGCTACGCGGCCCGACGGCCGCAACTTGATGTTGGCGGGATTCTTGCCTACCAGGTCGGCGATCAAACTGGCGCGAGCTTTTTGAAAATCGCGGGCACGCGAGCCGCCCAGTATGCGAAGCAGCCGGCGGTGGAAACGCCATGGACGCTCGACACGCTTGGAACCGGGGGCACGCCGGGTCTCCCGATAAATGCCGCACAGATCGCGAATGTATTGGGGCGCGACACCGAATTCGCGCACCATCGCCGTTAGTTCGTCTTTCAGTCCGGAGGCGTCAGAGAGCTGCTTCCATTCGAGTGTGCGGCCCAAAAGATAGAAGCAGTCTTTGTCGGCCGACTTCGCAATTTCCAAACGGTCGCGTGATCGCCCGTACACTGAACCAAGCGGCGTATCCAGTTCGGGCGCCAGCGCCAATGCCATCGTGATGGTCTTGCCCTCCGGGCCCGGGAACTCCTTGAGGTGTTCTTCGGTGAAGCGCTGGAACAGGCGCTGCAATTCGCGCGCGAACGCGATCAGCGCATCCCATGCGCCCACCACCGCGAAGTCATCGCCGCCAGTGTGCAGTAAATTCACTTTGCGCCAAAACTCGGGCAGCGAACAGAGCACTTCCACTTCTCCCGCGAAGAACTGTTTATAGAGCACGGAAAGCTGCACGAACTCTTCGATGCTCTGCAGCCGGCGCATGCGGATGCCGAAGGTGTCCACGTCGCCTCGCAAGACACCCCAAACCGCGAGTCCCTCGGCGCGGGATGCCAGAACGGGAGCCGTGGCGGCTTCGCGCCCGTTCTGGGTGAGCGCGGTGTGTCGTGCCAGCGGCACAGAATCGGGCGAAGTACCGATGGTCCAGGAATGCTTCCCGCCCGCGGTCAGGATCGTCGCGGGTGATTCTGGGGACCACCCGACGCTGGTGGCATCGCGCAATGCATGGCCGAGATGCTCGAAATAGGCCGGATCGGTCTCCGTCGCAAGCGTCTGTGTTGGGCCGAAGCCGGTAGACGCTAGCGGTGTTCCTTGCTTGCGCTGGAACTCCTCGTTCAAACGCTTGCGGACCACAGTCCAATCGCCGAGATTTTCGGTGATAGCCCAAAACAATTCCAAGCGATTCTCGCTGAGCTCGCGAATACCCCGGCGCGCGGCCACGAGAAATTCCTCCACTTGCGGCCGCACCTCTTCAGGAAGAACCACTAAAAACTGCTCGCCACCGCTCGATCCCAGCAGCATTTTCGAAAGCCCGAGTTCGGCGATGAGCGCACGAGGCAGGATCTCGCTCAGCAGACTGACCCAGCGCAGGCGGCCTGTGAGGAGGGACTCGGCGGGCTGCCCCGATGGCAGGAATTCCTCGACACCCAACAACTTGCCTTGCAATAGGATCTGTACAGACATGCGACGCGGCGAAAGCTCAAATGTACCACGAGACTGCAGGGTGCGCCCGCTGACGGCAGCGCGACATTCGGGCGGCTATAGCGACCGCTATGGATGGCACCCAAACCCATTCCATTTCACTGAACAGAACCGAAATACCCCGATGAGTCACGAATGCGCCCAGGTTCAGAGGCGATACCAGGATGGGATGGGCCCAAAAGAAGTAGCGTGCCGAATCAAACGGCGCAAAGAAGGCGACACCCAGGCCTCCGTTGGTAAATGCATCCAGGATTCCGTGCGATGCTGCCGCCGCAAGAAGACAGAGGAACACCCTGAGATCGCCACCGAGCGCTTTGTTTCGTAACAAGAGCGTGACTGTTGCGGCCACCAGGCAGGCGAACAGAAGTGAATGGGTCAAACCTCGATGTCCAAGAAGATCGCCGTACTGCACCCCAAAACGAAATCCAAGCACATCGACGTCGGGTACCATAGCGCAACCAGCGGCGAACAAGCTGATCTCACCTCTTCGCGAGCAAGGCGCCAGGGCTTGCGCGATGGCAACGCCGGCTACTGCATGCGTCAGGATGGTGGGCATCAAATCGCAAATGACAGGCGAAGAAAACTACTTCGTTGCGCCCGGCACCGCCGCCGTGCCGTCCAGCATATACACCAGAAGCTTTGGCGGAGTTGTGGTGGCCGTGTTCTGCGGCCCAGCGTTTCCGATCACCGCGCCGATCCCACCCATCAGCGCAACGTATTGCTTGCCATCCACTTGGTAGGTGATGGGCGGACCAATGCCGCTCTTGAGTCCGGTTTGAATCTCAAGCAGCTTCTCGCCCTTGTCGGCGCTGTAGGCCATAAGCCGCCCGTCGTTGATGGATTGAAACACCAGATTGCCAGCCGTGCTCACCGTTCCTCCACCAATCCCGCCGCCACCCGGCATACGCCAACGAAACTGCTGCGCCACCGGGTCCCATGCGATCAGCGCCCCCCGGCTGCCCGTTCTCGGAAGTGGTTCGGGACCAATTACCGGAAGGTTGTTCTCGCGCGGCGTCGGCATTGGACGCACCAAACCGTTGTTCGATGTCCTGTCTGTTTTGGCCTCATACTTATCCACGCTCGCAAAAGTCCAACTGCTGCCGGTATTCCCGGAAATGTACACCAGACCAGTGGCTGGATTGAACGACATGGGCGACCAGTTGTGCGCTCCGCCCGCCGATGGAAAAATCGTGACCGGTTCGCGTGCATAGCGCGCTTCCGGGTTCACGATGGGCCGCCCCGTCTTCGGATCGATGCCCTTAGCCCAATTCACCTTGGCATAGGGCTGCGCCGAGATGAACTCGCCGGTGACGCGATCCAGCACGTAAAAGAAGCCGTTCTTGCTGGCTTGCATGATCACCTTGCGCGCCTTCCCGTTGATGGTAAGATTCGCCAGTATCATCTGCTGTACGCTGTCGAAATCCCAGGTATCGTCAGGCACCAACTGGTAGTGCCACTTCAATTCACCCGTAGACGCATGCACCGCGAGGATAGAGCAGGCGTACAAACCGTCCTTCCCTTTGGCCCCGCGAAACTCCTCCGGCCACGGCTCCGCGTTGCCCGTGCCGGCATAAACCAAGTCGGTCTCCGGATCGTAAGCGATTCCATCCCACACCGCACCGCCGCCGCCGAGTTTCCACGCCTCCGGATCCCAAGTCTCGGATGCTTTACGCATGGCGGAATTTTCAAATGGCTTGGAAGGATCGCCAGGAATCGTGTAGAAGCGCCATAGGCGATGGCCGGTCATTGCGTCGTAGGCGTCGAAGAAACCGCGCTTGGGATGATCGCCGCCGCTGATGCCCACGATCACCTTTCCGTTGGCGATGCGCGGCGCCATGGTGATGGTGTATTCGTCCTGCGAAAACGCGACGCGCGCTTCCCAAACCGGCTTTCCAGTCTCAGCGTCCAGCGCCTGCAGCCGGCCGTCGATGATGGGCGCGATGATCATGCCCTGATAAATTGCGATGCCACGATTCACCACGCCGCAGCAGATGGTGGGTCGCACGGCTGCTTGATTCACTTCCGGATCCCAGCGCCAGCGCTCTTTACCGGTGCGCGCATCCACCGCGAAAACGACGCTCCAGTTGGTGATGCCGTAGATGGTCCCATTCCAAACCAGCGGAGTCGCTTCCTGGCCACCGCCACCCGCGCCCAAGTCGTACGCCCACGCGAGCCCCAGCCGCTTCACGTTTCCCGTGTTGAGTTGATCGAGCGGACTGTAGCGCGTTTCCCCCGGCGTGAAACCATAGGTCAGCCAATCGTCACCGGATTTGCCGGCGCTCTTCAGCGCGGCGTCGTCCACTCGCCGGGGCTGCTGCGCCACAGCGAAAGGCATGAGCAAAAGCAACGGCGCTAAGCCTCGGAGCATCTTCGGAAGCATCATCGGGGCGCTCTCCTTGAGATTGACCACAATATCAAAACCCGAGTGAGATAGGATATGCGACATGTCCCAGGCCTTGAAAAACGCACGCTTCGTGCTGTGCTTGACTTTGTGTTCCATGGCTGCTGCAGCTGAGCCGGGCGAGATCACTGGCATCGGGAAGCAACACCATCGGAGTGCAGTCACGCATTGGCGTGTTGAAGGTGCCGGGCGCGGGCTTTGGCCTGGAACTAATCGAATACAAAGATATTGACCGCAAGCCCTCCACGCTTCGCAATCAGGACCCGGGCACCGGCAATCTGATCCTGCTGGTGCGCGATATCGATGCAACCCTCGCGCGTCTCAAGCAGGGCGGCGCGAAAATAGTCACCACTGGCGGGGCTGCGCTCGACATCGGCGGTCAAACGCGCGGCGCGTTCGCTCAGGATCCTGACGGATTCTTCGTCGCCTTAGTGCAGCGGGATCCCCTGCCCCAGACCACCGCGCCCGCCACCAGCAACGTGATGGGCGGCCTGATCGCCGTTACCGCCAATGACACAGATCAGACGGTGCACTTATATCGCGACGTGCTCGGCTTTAAACAGCTCATGTCATTTCCTTACTCGGGCGACGCCAACCGGATGGCGATGGGAAATACGCCCGGCGCGCAATACTGCAGCACCGTACTGCAAATTCCCGGCACCCAGGTTTCCGTCGAATTCCCGCAGTTCAAGGACATCGATCGTAAGCCGCTGCATACCCGTTTGCAGGACCCCGGTACCACAGTGCTCCAATTGGAAGTGCGGAACGTGGACAACGTCCTAAAGACGCTCAGGACCGCGGGCGCAACTGTGGTGACTGTCGGTGGTGAGCCTGTAGAGGTGACCAGCAGCACGGGCGCGACGCTACGCATCGCCATCGTGCGCGATCCGAACAATCTGTTCCTGGAACTGATCCAGCGGATGAAGTAACAACAGTAATTAGCACCAAGATAGTGCTATCTTCGTTTTCTTGGCCCCCGTACTTCAAGGTATTCGCGTTCTCGACTTGAGCACCATCGTCGCCGGCCCCACCGCCAGCATGATTCTGTCGGACCTCGGCGCCGACGTCGTCAAAGTGGAACGCACCGGCGGCGGCGAAGATGGACGCGCCATGGGTCCGCATCGCGGCGAGTGGGGCGCGTATTTTGTGGCGTTGAATCGCGGCAAACGATCCATCGCGTTGGATCTGGCGAAGCCTGAGGGACGCGCGGCGGTGCTGCGCCTGGCGTCCACTTGCGATGTGTTTCTCGAAAACTTTCGCGGTGGCAAAGCCGCCGAGCTGGGCCTGGATGAAACCGCCATTCGCGACCGCAAGCCAGACATCATCTACGCCTCGCTCTCAGCCTATGGCGCGAGCGGACCCGATTACACCAAGCCCGGTTATGATGCCGTGCTGCAAGCGCGCACCGGCATCATGAGCGTCACTGGCACGGGTGAAGGGCACCCTATGCGTACCGGCGTCTCCATCCTTGATGTGACCACCGGCACGTGGATGGCGCTCGGCATTCTGGCTGCGTTGCTCGAGCGCCAGCGATCGGGAAAAGGCCAGCGCGTGGACGCGTCGCTCTTTCAAACCGGCATCATGTTCATGGCCTACCATCTCGCGTACCGGCAGTTCACAGGCGTGGACCCCCAGCCGCAAGGCGCGCGGCACAAAGCGTTCGCTCCCTACGGCTCTCTCCCTACCGGCGACGGCCAGATCATGATCGGCATTTCGAGCGATCGCCAGTTTCATCGCCTGTGCGCGGCGCTCGGCCATGAAGAATGGTCCACCGATCCTCGATTTCTCACGAACACGGATCGCGTAGCCAACGTCGATGCGCTCGAAAATCTGATTGCCGGCGTGCTGCGTACTCAGCCGACTTCGCACTGGGTAGTTCTCCTCAATGAACATGACATCGCGAACGATCCCATCCAAAACGCCGGCCAGGTTTTGAACGATCCTCAGGCCGCGGCGCTCGATCTTTTCACTCGAATCGCTCTCACCGGCGAACAGCCCGTTGTGCTTCCGCGCTTGCCGATCGGCCTTTCGCTCACTCCACCCGTTCCTCAGGGACCGCCGCCCAGGGCCGGACAACATGGCCGCGCGATCCTTCGCGAAGCCGGCTATAGCGAAGACGAAATTGACAAGCTGATGGGACCAGGAGATTCCGCTTGAAAACGCTCACCGACGAGCAACACCTCATCCTTCGGACCGTCCGGCAGTTTGTGGAAAACGAAGTGATCCCGGTGGCTTCCGCCATGGAACATCGCGACGAATATCCGCACGCGCTGGTGGCCCAGATGAAGGAGATGGGGCTTTTCGGCCTGAACATACCGGAAGAATATGGCGGCTCGGGCCTCGACAGCACCACGTTCGCGATGATCTTCGAGGAGATTTCGCGCGGCTGGCTGGGCCTTGCGGGCGTCATCGGAAGCAACTCCGTGATGTGCGACGTGCTGGCGCACTTCGGCACCGAGGAACAGAAGCGCCGGTTCCTGCCCGGCATGGCGACAGGAGAGAAGCGCGGCGGCATCTGTCTCACCGAAGCGAACGCGGGCACGGACCTGCAAAATATCAGCACGACAGCCACGCGCGACGGCGACGTCTATCGCGTCAATGGCTCGAAGATGTGGATCACCAACGCGCGGCACGGCAGCACATTCCTGCTTCTGGCGAAGACCAACCCTAGCGCTCAGCCGCCCCATCGCGGCATGAGTGCTTTTGTGATCGAGAAAGGCGCGCCCGGCATGACCGTGAGCCGCGATATCGATAAGCTCGGCTACAAAGGCGTCGAAACTTGCGAGCTGCATTTTGCCGACTTCCCTGTGCCCGTGGAGAATCTGATCGGAGGACAAGAAGGCCATGGCTTCAAACAGGTGATGACGGGCCTGGAAGCCGAACGATTGAACGTCGCAGCCCGCGGCCTGGGCATTGCCCGCGCCGCTTTTGAAGAAGCCATCCGCTACGCACAGCGCCGCACCACCTTCGGAAAACCGATCGCCGAATACCAGACCATCCAGAATAAACTCGCCGATATGGCGACGCACATAGAAGCATCGCGGCTTCTGATTTACTCCGCGTGTGAAAAACGCGACCGCGGCGAGCGTTGCGACCTGGAAGCGGGCATGGCCAAGCTGTTCGCCACCGAAACCGCTGCCGAGGTATCGTTTGAAGCCATGCGCATCCTGGGCGCGAACGGTTACTCGAAAGATTTCCCCGTGGAACGCTATTATCGCGATGCGCCGCTGGTTGTGATCGGGGGCGGCACCAACGAACTGCAGCGGCTGATCATCGCGCGCAACTTGCTGAAGAAGTACAAAGACAAAATATAGCCATGCAATTCGGCCGCTATTACGAGGAGTTCGAGGTCGGCGCAATTTACCACCACTGGCCGGGCCGCACCGTCACCGAATACGACAATACGCTTTTCGCGCTGCTGTCGATGAATCAGAACCCGCTTTTCATCGACGAAAACTACGCCCGCACGCAGCCCCTGGGACGGCGGCCGGTGCTCGATACGCTGATCTTCAGCCTGACCGTCGGCATGAGCGTCTCCGATACGAGCGGCAAAACCATCGCCAATCTCGGCTATGAGAGCGTGGTCTTCGAACGGCCCATGTTTCCCGGCGATTCGCTCTATGCTGAGTCAGAGGTTTTGGAGAAACGCGAATCGGCCAGCAAGCCCGACCGCGGCATCGTGGCCATTGAAACGCGCGGCTTCAACCAAAATAAGGAGCGCGTCATCGTACTTCGCCGCCGCTATCTGGCGCCGAAGAAAGGAACTGAATGAAAGAATATACGCGCGAGCTGGTGGATTTCCTTTATACCCTGCAAGCTCGTGATCTTCCGTCTGAGGTTCTCCACCGCGCACGCTATTTCCTGCTCGATTATCTGGCCTGCGCCATTCGCGGCTCTCGCGAAGACTCTTCGGCTGCGGTGCAAAGAATGATACAGCGCACGGGCGCCAATGGATGCGCCACCATAATCGGCACACGCATGCGCACAATTCCCGGCCTCGCGGCGCTGGCGAATGGTGCATCCGCGCATGGCATCGAACAGGACGACACCCATAGCGGCGGGTCCATTCATCTGGGCGCAACGATGTATTCCGCAGCGCTCGCCCTTGCCGAAACTATGCCCGATACGTCCTCCGATGCGTTCTTCACCGCTGTGGTCGCCGGGTTCGAAGCTGCCGCCCGCATTGCAATGGCGGTGCAGCCCCAGGAACATTACGCGCTGGGTTTTCATATGACGCCCACTTGCGGCGTTTTCGGCTCGGCCATTACATCGGCGAAACTACTTGGGCTCACGTCGGCGCAAACCCTGGCCGCGGTTGGCATCGCGGGAAGCATGGCGGCGGGATCGATGGAGTTTTTGGCGGATGGTGCCTGGACCAAACGAATCCATCCTGGCCTGGCGGCTCAGAACGGGATTCTCGCTGCGCTGCTCGCGGCTGAAGGATTCACGGGCCCTCTCCGAATTCTGGAAGGTCGCGACGGCTTTCTTCACGGCTATTCGCGAAGCCCAATTCCCGAACGGCTCACTGCCAACCTGGGCGAGTCTTTCGAGATCCTCCACACCGCCGTCAAACCGCACGCCTGCTGCCGGTATATGCAAGGCCCCATTGATGCTGTCCTCGCGATTATGCGGGAGCACAATCTTGCAGCCCGCCAGATTCAACGGATCGAAATCGCCGTCCTGGAAGCCGGATGGGGAATCGTCGCTGAACCTCAGGCCAAGAAATACAATCCCGAATCGGTAGTCGACGCGCAGTTTTCCATGCCCTTCGGCGCAGCGATCGCCGTCATCGATGGTGTGGCGGGCGTGGATCAATTCACCATCGAAAAAGCGCGCGCGCCCAAGATCCGGGAACTGATGAACAAGGTTGTGCTGGTCAAGGATCCGCGCATCGAAGAGAACTTTCCAAAGGAATGGCCGGCTCGCGTCACCATCGAGATCGAGAACGGCCAGCGCCATGAAAAGTTCGTTCGCTATCCCAAGGGCGATCCCGAAAACGCGCTCACTTGGGATGAAATGGCGGCGAAGTTCCTAACGCTCGCCGGAGCGGTGTTATCGCCCGAGCGGTGCAACGAAATCATCGCCCGGATTTCAAGCGCCAAGCCCGCCGAGTTACCCGCGCTCTGCAGTTAGGGGATCAGCTCGATCAACAGCCCGTTCGGATCGCGCACGAAAACGCCGACACCCGCGCCCAACTTCACTGGCTCGCCGCCCCGAG
This sequence comes from Bryobacteraceae bacterium, assembly GCA_049518655.1. GTDB lineage: Bacteria > Acidobacteriota > Terriglobia > Bryobacterales > Bryobacteraceae > Palsa-89. The sequence continues at coordinate 41,149 of JBEKRO010000033.1, forward strand.
TGTAGATCGATCCGCCGCCCGCCACAACGCTCTTCATCGCGGCGTCTACGTCCTTCACGTGAATCGAAACAGCGGGCGAACCGGGATCCGGCACGCGCAATTCGAAGGGCTTCCTTGCTACGTCCTTGAACTCCAGCATCTCGATCTCAACGGACGAACCAGGAACGTGAGCCGTGCTGATGCGCCAGTGCGCTCCCTTGGCATCGATCAAAGACGCGATCATCGCATTCGTGGCATAGGCCGGCACCGCGGGTTTGGTTTCAAAACCCAGCACGTCGTGGTAGAACTTCATGGTCTGATCAGTGTCCTGAATCGTCACGCCGATGCGCCCACCGACAACGTTGCTGTCCGCCGGAGCCGTGGTTTTGGGCAGCGGCTGGATACCCGCCAGCTCCAACATGAACCCGTCAGGATCTCTCACGAATACCGAGCGGCTCTTGCTGGTTTCAGGACCGATCTTCATCGGCTCTCCGCCGATGCTCAGCACCGATCCGCCGTTCTTCTTCACGCCGTCGAGCGCTGCATCCACGTCGCGCACCGTCAGCACTAAAGTGGCCGCGCCGGGATCTTGCATGTGTGGCGTCGCCTCTTTGCGCGGTGTGCCGGTGAATTCGGTCAGTTCCAGGTCGAACGCCGCCCCCGGAATTTTAAACGATGCATTCCGAAACTTCCCGTTCTGCGTGTCCGTGAATTTGGACAGCGATTCATCCAATGGCCGTGGCGCGGGCATTGCGGTCATCGCCTTGCCGCCCGGACCAACAGGCGTCAGCCCGAGCCCATCGCGATAAAACGCGACGGTCTTGTCCAAGTTCCCTACGGAATGAATAATCGCTCGCACTCCGACCGCCGGTCCCGGAGCATCGGCCGTGCCCGCGCTCAAGATTCCGCATGCCGCAGTAGCCGCCAACAGACCACTGAGTCTTCGCATTTTGTTTTCTCCAGGAGCTAGCTTATCACTCGTATCAGCACCTTGCCCATCGGCCCTTCAGCCAGCCGCGCGAACGCCTGCTTCACTTCTTCGAACGCGAAGACGTGATCCACAACCGGCTTCTGCCCGATCGCATTCAGCCTTCCCGTGATCTCTTTCCAAGCCGCTTGTGCTTGCTCTGCCGTGAAGTCCGACACAGCTACTCCACCGATGCGATTGCGCTTGAAGAATAGCGATGCGGTGTTGAAGTTCGGCACTTCACCGGCGCTCCTGCCCACCACGCTGATACGACCGCCGTAGCCCAGCGTTCCGAGCACCTGATTGAACAGCGCTCCGCCCACGTTGTCCACCACGATGTCCACTTTCTTGGGTGCGATTGCCGCCATTGCGGCTTTACGTAGGTTCGGATCGGCCGGGTCGAACACGTGGTCCGCTCCCATCGCGCGTAACTTCGCGCCTTTCTCGGCGCTGCGCGACAATGCCACCACCGTCAAGCCCATCGACTTGCCGAGTTGCACCGACGCCGTTCCAACGCCTCCGGAAGCCCCGGTCACCAGCAGCACGGATCCCGCTGGAGGCGGCGCCGGTGGATCATTCCATTGCGTGAGCGCCTGCCAAGCTGTCAAGTAAACCAGCGGAGCCACAGCCGTCTGTTCTAACGACCAGCCCGCAGGCGGCGGCGCCACGCTCGACGCCGGGACCACAACCTTCTCGGCCAGCGTGCCCCACACTTCCACCCCCACATCGCAACGCAGGATTCCCACCGTATCGCCAGCCTTCACGTTTGACACGCCCGAACCCACGGCAAGCACTTCGCCCACACCGTCGCGTCCCAGAATATGCGGCAAGTGTGGTTTAGCTGGATACATCGCTTGCGCGAGGAATGCGTCCGCCGGATTCAGCGCCGCAAATCGCAAGCGAAGCAAAATTTGATTGGGACCTGGCTGCGGATCGGGCACGTCACCCAACCGCAAGTTCTCCACCCCGTCGTAGGAATCCATGAGCCATGCGCGCATTTCCGTATTCTCGCGCACTCTGGAAGAATTCAGTATCCAGAAGTCAGGAGACAGAAGTCAGAATTCAGAATGGAAGAGAGAATCCAGAAGTCAGAATCCAGAATTCGTAGACCCAGACGAGCGCCGTTAATTCTGAATTCTGTCTTCTCAATTCTTCTATCCTACTTGTCGCCCTTATCGCCGCCCTTGTCCCCGGGCGCACCCGTGCCCTGCGATCCGATGAAAAGCTTCCTGCCGTCCGGGTAAGTGATGTTGCTGCCGTTGGCACGCGTGGATTCATCTTTAGCCTGCCAACCTTCCACCACGATTTCGGTCCCCGGCGGCAAAGAGTTCTTCGTGAAACCACGGCGCAGCAGCCCGTTCGGCGCACCGGCTTCGATCATCCAACTGGTCACGGTGCCGTCCGCGTTTTTCACGTCCAGGTGAATCCAGGCGTGCGGATTGATCCACTCCATCTTCGTGACCGTGCCGCGCAACACCAACGGCTTGTTCACGTCAAACTCCGCGGCGAATGCATGATGCGCCCACACTGGCGCGGCGCCCACGGCCAGCCCGATTCCCGCGGCGGCAACCAAAAGTATATTCTTCATAATCGATTCGTCTCCGTTTGCTTTCCGTCGCTCACTTGGCTGCGGCTTTCTTGTCTTCCAACCGCGCCGCGCTCAGCATGTTGTGCATGGCCATATTTCCTTCGTGGCACGCGTATTCAAAGAGCTGATATCCCGGCTCCTGCGTGATCGGGAATGCAACCTTCCAAGTGGCCGTGTAGGTCTTCGGGTCGTCCACGATCAGCTCGTAATTGATCGTATTGGCGCTCACGCGAGTAAACCGCTCGGTGAGTTTCATGTCCTCGCTGTAGGGAGCGCCACCATCGCCGTTGGCGCCAATCGCCATCCGACCGCCCAGCAGATTCGTCGTTTCCACCACCAGCGTCTTGCCTTCCCAGTGACCCACCGCATCGCCCATGTAAGAGCGAATATTGGAGCTCAAATGCGGACGTCCGTCCGTCGGGATAATGCGAACATCGTGCACCATCTCATAGCGAATCGCCACATATCCCGGTGTCTGCACAATTTCCAGCCCATTACCGTAGACCACCGGCAAAATCGAACCCGCCACGCCGCGGGTGATGCAGCGGTCATAGTAGCTCCAATTCGTGTAGGATGCCGGAATCGGATCGCGCCGCACTTTCATCTTGGCGTCCAGCAAAGCTTGCGCCTCGGGCGTTAGTGGAGGGAGCCGGCCATCCGGCGGATCCACGATCTGCGAAGTCTGATGCGACGCTCTACGCGCGAACTCGCCCCAGTGTCCCGGAACCGGAGCGGAATCCACGCCTCGGCCAAACCTGCCCTGCGGCGGAGGAGGCGGCGCTTCGCCCTTTGCTTTGGCATCCAATTCGGCTTTGGCGGGCGAATGATTGGTGCCCCCCGTCTCCACAAACTCCTCGGAATTCGAGACGGTTTTCTCGCGCGCCTTGAGCTCGTCCTCAGTCAGCGTGGCCCGGGTACCGAACTGCTTCGGCCGCTCGAACGGAACGCCCCAGGTATCGTCGCTGGTCCACGTCCCCTGCAGATCCGGATCGCCCCACGGCGTCTTTGCGTTCGCCGATGCATTGTTGTCGGCCTTCGCAGCCGGCGTCGAAGCTGTTTGCCCGGCCATCGACCCTAAGGCAATCGTAGCTGCGATCAAGCTGGCCATCAGGAAAGTTCGCTGATTCATGGAAATCTCCCTTCTTTCTGGGCGCTTTCACCGCTCCCGAGGTTACTCCTTTGCCTTACTTAGGCTTTCTCACCAAGTCGCCGTACAGTAACTGCTCGGTAAACTCCACGCACTTAAACTCCAACAATCTCGCGTCCTTCTCGCGATGCCGGTATAGGATCAGGTTGATCTTCCAGGGCCGCGTAAATGTCGCCGGATCTTCGATGGTCGCCTCGTAATCCATCGTGTTGGCATCCAGCAGCTTGTAACGCTCCACCACGTGCAGGCTGTCGCTAGCGAAATCGCCCGCGCGATCGAACCAGGCGTTTCCATTGAATCCGGTGACGTCCACCACCAGCGTGTCCTTTTCCCAATGGCCGTTGGAGGTCCCCATCCAGGTGTCGGTGGCCGCTTCCTGCGGCTTGCCCATGTTGATCAACCGGTTCGTGGTCGCGTACTCATAGGCGAATAGAATGTCCTTCTGCGACTGAATGATCTGGAACGGATAGGGCAGGTACGCCGCGCGCGGAACGCCCGGCATGTAGCATTTCACTTCGGGGTCGTCCTTGAAACGGTTTGTGAAATTCACCTTCTTTTTCTCTAGCGCTTCCGGTTTGTACGGAATCTCGCCGCCTTCCACAATGCCCTGCCCCGGCGGAATTGCACCCTCAGCGCCAAGCTGATAGAACGGCCCGGCCGAAGCGCTATGGTCTTGAATGTTCCAATCGGCGGTGCCCATGGCCTGCCAAAGCCCCGTTAAATTGGGCTTGCCATCGCGCATTCGCGGGATCGTCGATTGTGCGGCGGCGTGGGGAGCCGCGGTCTGACCCGCAGCCGGAATCATGAAGAGAAAGGCGCTGGCGCAAGTGGCCGCAAGAATAATTGAGCTCGGAGATTTAGTACAAAGTCGCATCGGAATGTCCGCCAAACAGCATATCACCAGTGCGGCCATTCTTCGGTACGGCCTACTGTATGCAAGACGGATTAATTTTCGGTGGCGATATAAAGCGTCTGTGTTCCACTGGCCCCGCCCAGCGCAAGAGTCAATGGCGTCGCGTTGCTGGCCCGACGGGATCGCCGGCGTCACCGGTCCAAAGCCCACGCCGTAAAGCACGATCTCATCGCCTGGCTTGGGATGACTCCCTGGCCCCAGCATGTCGCGCCCGCCAGGATGATGATTGCGATGAACTCGATCGAACGGATTCTCATTGTTCCTCTTACCCTAAGCAACTAAGCAATAAATGAGCCAGGGCAGAAATTACTTTCATAAAATTCAGGACCCGGCGGCGCGCTCCACTTGATGGTACTCTCGATGATTGCCTAACGAATGAACAAAGTTGTGGTCAGTAGCGACGAGGCGGTTGCCGACATTCCCGATGGCGCCACCATTATGCTCGGCGGCTTCGGCCTAGCCGGCATGCCGGAGAATCTGATTCGCGCGCTGGTTCGAAGAGGCGTCAACGGCCTGCACACCATCAGCAATAATCTAGGCGTCGACGGCGTCGGCTCCGGCGTCATGCTGGAAGCAGGCATGATTGCGTCGCACCTGGGCAGCTACGCGGGCGAGAACAAGCTCCTCGAATCGTTGGTGCTGGCCGGAAAGTTGAAGCTGACGTTGATCCCGCAGGGCACGCTCGCCGAGCGAATCCGTGCCGGTGGCGCAGGTATTCCAGCTTTTTATACGCCCGCCGGCGTGGGAACCGTCGTCGCGGACGGCAAAGAGGTGCGTGAATTCGACGGCCGTAGCTATCTCCTGGAACGTGCGCTGAAGGCCGATTTCGCTTTGGTCAAGGCCTGGCGTGGCGACCGGCTCGGCAATCTGGTCTATCGAAAGACCGCTCAGAACTTCAATCCCGTGATGGCGGCCGCTGCGAAAATCACGATTGCGGAAGTGGAGGAACTGGTGGAACCCGGCGTAATCGATCCCGATCACGTCCGAACGCCCGGCATTTATGTGCAACGAATCGTCCAAGGCGAGAAATACGACAAGAAAATCGAGCGGCGTACATTAAGGCAGGCCGATGGACGCACGTGAACGCATCGCTCGCCGCGTGGCGCAAGAACTTCGCGACGGTTATTACGTCAACCTTGGCATTGGGATTCCGACCATGGTCGCGAATTACGTCCCGCCCGGCATCGAAGTAATTCTGCAATCGGAGAACGGCATGCTCGGCGTCGGTCCTTATCCTCTTCCCGGCGAGGAGGACTGCGATCTCATCAACGCGGGCAAAGAGACCGTCACCGAATTGCCGGGCAGCGCCTATTTTTCGAGCGCCGAATCGTTCGCCATGATTCGCGGAGGCCACATCAACCTCAGCATCCTGGGCGCGATGGAAGTGGATCGCGAAGGAAACCTCGCCAACTGGATGGTCCCCGGAAAAATGGTGAAGGGCATGGGCGGCGCAATGGACTTGGTTGCCAGCGCGCGCCGCGTCATCGTCGCCATGGAACACGCCACCAAAACCGGCGCTGCCAAGATTGTTGAGAAGTGTACCCTGCCGCTGACTGGAATTCGCGTGGTGGAGACGATCATCACGGAACTATGTGTAATTCGTGTAACGCCCGAAGGCTTGGTGCTCGAAGAACTCATGCCCGGCGTTAGCGCCGAAGAGGTCCAGAAACTGACCGTCCCCCAGCTTATTTTGCGGTAGGGGCGGGAGCCGCTAGATCCTTCGGAAGCCCCGCTTTTCCGTCCAGCGCATAAACCAGCAAATGCGACGGCGGCAACTTGACCTTGGTCTCCACCGGTTCCTCACCTAAGGAAGGCGGCGGCGCGTTTCCGGGACCACCCGATACCGCAACATATTGCTTGCCGTCGATCATAAAGGTCATCGGCGGACTCATCATGGTCAGGCCAGTCGTGATGTCGGCGAGTTGGTCACCGTTATCGGCGCGATAAACGATCAAGCGTTTATCGATACTCACAAACACAAGATTGGCGGCCGATAGAGTTCCGCCCTGAGTTTGTCCAGCCGCGAGACCGCGCCAGCGTTCTTTTCCGGCGATTGGATCCCAGGCGATCAGAATGTTGCCCTGCCCTTCCGGACCAATCTTGGGCAGGGCCGGATCGGGAGGTGGTGGAACAAACGGGTTATCCGGTTTGTCACTCCTGTCGGCACCGGCAGTATCGGCATGCGCCTCGGCATTCGCAGGACGTGGACGCGCGAACGAAATCCCCATGTTGTATTGCCCCTTGCCCTTCTCACCTAAGTCGGTTGCGCTCGGAACAAACTTGGGATCCGCCGCGAAACTGAAGGCCGCGCCGATGAGGCCGGGAATGTAGACCAGACCCGTATTCGGATTGTAAGACCACGGCGGCCAGACGTGCCCGCCGATGGGTCCAGGCATCACGCCGACAGGGTCGTTCTTGTAGTTGGCCTCTGGATTGATGACGGGGCGGCCGGTTTTCAAATTTACACCGGAGGCCCAATTCACCGTGACCCAAGGTTCGGCTGAGAGCAGCTCGCCCGTCAAGCGATCGAGGACGTAGAAGAATCCATCCTTCGGCGCCTGCATGATCACTTTGCGCGTTTTGCCGTTGATAGGCATGTCGGCCAGCATCAGATCGGCGATGGCATCGAAGTCCCAATTGTCGCCCGGGACCTCCTGGTAATACCAAACTAATTTTCCCGTTGCGCCGCGCACCGCTAGGATGCAATCGGTGAACAGATTGTCGCCTTTGCCGCGCGCTTGGTCCGACCATGGTCCTGGTTGGCCCGTGCCGACGTACACAATGTCGGCGTCCGGATCGTAGGCCATGCCATTCCACACCGGTCCTCCGCCGCCGATCTTCCACCACTCACCGCTCCATGTCTTGGCGGCTTCGGCGAGCTCGGGTTGCTCGAAGGGTTTCGACGGATCGCCGGGCACGGTGTAAAACCTCCAGGCAATCTTTCCGGTAGCCACATCGAGAGCCGCGAACATACCGCGCACGGCGTACTCGCCGCCGGACGCGCCGATGATCACCTTGCCTCCCTTGATCACGCGCGGAGCCATGGTGAACGTGTACGACATGTTGGACGGTGTGACGCGCGTCTCCCAGATTGGCCTGCCGGTCTTGGCGTCGAGTGCACGCATGCGGCCGTCGACAACCGGGGCGATCACCATGTCCTTATAGAGCGCGATGCCGCGATTCACTACGCCGCAGCAGATGCGCGACTGCCAGATTTCCTGATTCACTTCAGGATCCGAACGCCACAGCTCTTGGCCGCTGCGTGCGTCCACCGCATAGACAACGCTCCACGGCGCGATGCTATAAAGCACGCCGTCATGCACCAATGGCGTTCCTTCTTGATGGGTCTGCGGACGGCCCGGCGCAGCGGGAATGTCGAGGTACCAGGCCAAGCCCAGCCGGCTGACGTTGCTCGAGTTGATTTGATCGAGCGGGCTATAGCGCTGTTCGGACCAGTTGACGTTGTAGCTGATCCAATCCTCGCCCGTTCGTCCAGCGTTCTTCAAAGCGGCATCGTCGATGGGCCGCGACTGTTGTGCCACCGCCACCTGCGCGATTGCAGCGCAGCACAACAAGACCTGTTTGATCATTTCGCTCCTCCAGCAGCTTTATCGAGTGCCCTGCCCCCGCTGAGTACGTTCTCCACGGCTTGATTGCCTTCATGGCAGGCGTATTCATAGATGCGGTACTTTGCGTCGCGGGTCAAAGGGAAGGCCGCCTTCCAGGGCCGGGTATACATGGGTGGATCGTCAATGGTGACTTCGTAACTGATGGTGTCCTGGCTAATGCGTGTAAAGCGCTCGACGACATGCAAAGCCTCGCTCTGCGGGATGCCTTTGATGCGCAAGGTGGCCGCGCTGGTGCCGATGGAGCCCTTGTTGTTGTAATTCGTTGTGTCTACCACCAGCGTCTTGCCTTCCCAGTGGCCGCGCGAATCTCCGTTCCACAAGCGGATGCCGGCCGAGACGTGCGGACGGCCATCCAACGGGATAATCCGTGTCTCGTGAATCATTTCGTAGAGAATCACCACATAGCCGGGAGTCTGAACAATCTGGTAGGCGTTGTTGTAGCCGGCCGGAAACATGCCGGCGGGCACCCCGCGTGTGATGCAGCGGTCCCAGACGCTCATGTACTCGTACGAATCGGCGTTGTGCGCGGCGTTGAAATCTCTTTGCGCCTCCGCGGCGGCAGTCACCGGCACCCGGCCATCCGGCGGGTCTACCACCAGCGATGTTTGTCGCGTGGACATCACTTTGGTGCCGGAATCGAACCAGACCTGGTTGTAGTTTCCGACGTCACCGGGCTTGGGAGGCCGGTCTACACGATTCTCGGCTGCGCGCTTTTCGGCCTCGGCGGCCTCCTCGGGAGTCAGCACGGGTTTGTCGGCGAGTTCGGCTGGCCGCTCGAACGGCGTGATGGTAGCGTTGGTCCACGTGCCTTGAAGATCAGGCTGGCCATCCGGCGTCTTTGCAGGAATCCAATGATTCTCGGCCGCAAATGAGCTGAACGGAAAGATCAGCGTCAGGAAAACGAACAATCGAAGGCGCACGGGAACCTCCCTTTCTATTCTGCGCTAGTGGCCGGAAACACCGCCCCACGGCGAATGCAAATGATAGAAGGCAGCGGGGCCGATCATCTCAACCCTCCTGATCTTGCGATCCTCGATGAGGAACGCCTCGGTGACAAGGATGCTGGAGGGACTTTTGAAGAACGGGAACTTGTAGGGGCGGCCATCCGAAAGAATTCCCGAGCTCACCGTGCCCTGATCGAACACGACGTGCGACCAAACCACGCCGCGCTCGGCATCCACCAGCGGATAACGGCGGTCATGAATCGCCTGCACCACAAAGTAATAACCCAGCTTGAATTGCGACATGCAGTCCAAAGCAAAGCCGTTGATGGCATCCTTGGGTTCATTCGGAGGCCGCGGAACGTTGGTGGTGTGCGATCCGTTTTCGATACGGTCGCAATCGTTGGTGAAAGGATAGGTTCCGGTGCCGTTCACGCCTTTGCCGTCATTTTTCTCCAGGCCGCTGAAGTAAGCATCGGCGATCGAAATCATCTCGGGCCGCGACAGCCGTTGGGCCGGAGGGATCGACTTGAACCACATATCCTCAGGTTTATAACCAGGTTTGTCCAGGGCGGCGATGTTGGCCGGACCGCCGCCGCCCTGCCGGAAGTAGACGGCCTCAATTTCACTGATGCGGCCGAGCTGAATGCGCAGACGAAGACTCATCAGCAGCGGCGCTCCCGCTTCGTGCATCGTGCCCATGAAAACCACCGATCCGAATTCCGGATCGGCGAAGATGTGCTTGTAATTGCCGACGCTTTCCACCGTCTTCCAGAAGCCGTCGCCGAGTTCCATGGGCTGATCGTTCTCCGTGTACTTCACGTCGGCCGAGAGCGGCAGGCGCTTGGGGTCACGCGCGGCTAATGCCTCCAGATACTGGTTCATCACACCTTCAAGGCACGCACGGTCGCAGTTCAGCGGGATCGGCCCAGTGGAGGCGTTCGCGCGCGGCGCGACGATAAAGGCAGTGGCCACAATAGCGCCGAAGACGACGAGGGTAGAGCGCATGGAAGGTTGTTCTCCTGATTGCCGAATCTATCCTTGAGATTCTATCAGCGATGAGATTCTATCTGTTCGTGCATCGCTGTCTACCGACGGAAACCATGCCGGAAATTAATGTGACGAGGCAGGCTCGGACTTCAATAAATCCGCGACTTTCGCTACGCCGGCCTTCGCGCACGCGTCGTCTTGCTCTTGACTCGACCCAGCGCTGCCCACGCCGCCGATGATCTCGTTCCCTACCTGGATGGGAACACCCCCGCCGAGCGCCAGAATATCGGCGACATTACGTTGCGGGGCCAGCGTCGGATCGTTGATCGTGCGCTTCTGAAACTCAAGCGTCGTGCTGCGGAACATCCGCGCTGTAAAAGCCTTGCGCCGCGCCATCTCCCCCACTTGGGGAGCCGCTTGCTCGTCGCGGAGCATCACGATTACCTGGCCCGCGCGATCCACCACCGCCGCCGCCGTGTGGAAGCCTTTCTCCCTGCATTCGCCGATGGTCGCCTCCGCGATAGTCTTGGCCATCCCCAGCGACAAAGTGCGTTGCATCACGATCCCTTGCGCGCTCGCGCTACCGCACAGGATCACCCCGAGACCACTCACCAGCCAGAATTTCAGAGCCACTGACATAACGCCTCCAGTCAGCCGACAATTATACTCGGATGCCCGAGCGGATCCTATGGAGCGCGGGATCGATGGCGGCCGCCATCTTCGCGATGTCCAGTCCGCCGCCCAGAAATGTGTTCACTCTTGCCGCAGTTAAGATTGGTTCGGAAATCACAGCGCTGTGTTCTATCACCAGCAGTTGCGTACCGGGACGCCGCGTCAGCATCGCTTTCACGCGGCCCAGCGTACGCGCGTATTCATCTTTCAGCATCCGCCGGCGTTCCGGCGTCGCGGCCGGCGGTCGATTACGGCGTAGCAGCATGCGCTCCTGTGAATCGAGCACCTCGTCGAGGTCGCGCTCGCTAAGGATCACTCGGCAGGCCAGCCCCGGCGGCAAACCGGCCATGAGTGGCGCAATAATCTTGATCACTTTTCCCCGCCCCTCGAACAGCCACTTCGAATCTTTCAACAGATTCTTCACCGGCTCAAATTCGAGGTAGCCGCGCGGATTGTCTTCATCCGCTTCCCGCAATCCGTCCGAGAGGACGTCCATGCCACCCGCCGCCAGCATTTGCATGAGCATCGAAGTACCCGAGCGTGGCAAGCCCGTCACAATGATGAGGGCTTCGGAGAGCGGCGGCATCTCCGCTGTGTTGGCAGTGAACGGTGCGTCTGAAACAGGGGCAGCAGTTTCCACTGTTTCATCCGCCGGTGAACGCACCGGATGCATGGTCTCGCGCCTCTTCATGCGGCGTGCCAGGCGTCGGTGCTCGCGGGCGGACTCGGCGTCATTGAGGTGCTTTTCCAGCACTGCGGCAAGTCGAAGGTGCGCCTCTGGAAAATTTGGGTTGAAGGAAATAGCCGCGCGATACGCTTCGGCCGCGCGCTCGTATTCCTTCATTCCTGTGAGAGCGAGCCCAAGCAGGAAGTGAGCTTGCGGATAGTGATGAACCCGCTGCAGCGCGTCGAGGGCCGAATGCGCCGCAAGTCCGAATTCTTTTCGCCGCAGAGCCATCCGGCACACCCCGATGTGCGCATGCGCGTTGTCGGGATCAATCGCCAGCGCCTTTTCATAAATCTGCCGCGCGTCGCGCCAGCGGCGTAGGCGCAGATACAGATCGGCGGTCTGCAGGAACAGGCCCGGCCGCACTAGATGCGCTTCCGTCACCCGCTCTAGCGCCGCCAGCGCCTCCGGGTAGCGCTTCTCCGCCGTCAGCACCTGCGCTTTCAGATAATCCACCACAGACGGCTGGAAGCGCTCCGGACGTCCCTCCAGGTCGTCGACGATTCGCCGCATTTCCCGCTGCATACCCAGCGCCTGGCAGGAAACGAATAGCCGCACGGCGAAGCGCGGCTCATCGGGATCGGAGGCATAGAGCTCGCTGAAAATCTCGCGCGCTTCCATGTGCCGGTCGTCGTCCTGGTAAGCTTCGCCGAGGTTATAGCGCAGCTCGCGGATGGTCTTATGCACCGCTACTTCGCGATTCGCATCCGGCCGTTCGATATACCCCAGCGCGATCATCTGTTCCAGCGCTTCGTGCGCCGCCACCGGATCCAGCCTTGTGTGTGGCGGATGGCGTCCATCCGCGCCCCGAATTTCTTCCCAGCTCGCAATCCAATCCACCTTTGGCGTTTTCAAGAACGCTGGCGAAAGAACCTTGCCATCCATATCTTGACCCACCGGCAGTCCGCAAAGTTTCAGGATTGTCGGCGCGATGTCCAGCACGGACGCTCCATGCAGCGCTTCATTTTTCTTTAAGCCTGGCCCGCTCATGGCAAGGATGCCAAAATCGCGGTGTTCGATCGCGGGTCCCGCTGGAATATCGGGAATGGACGCCGGACGCAGGTGATCCGGATGGAAGCCATGATCCGACATGAGAATGACGGTAGTGTCGTCGCCGGCCTTATCCAGCAGAGTCCCCAACATCTGATCGTGAAACTGGTACGCCATCGAGACCACGTTGTGGTACAGCCCGAAGTCGCGTTCCCCGATCCAGGACTGCCGCGGTGGGTGGTACCGCATGAACCCGTGGCAGAAGTGATCGATCGCGTCGAAGTAGACCGCGAAGAAATCCCACGGCTGGTTGTCGAGCAACCAAGTAGCGGCGGAATGGATGCTCATGCATTCGGCCAGCGTCCGCATGAACCCGGCCAGGCGCTTGTCTTCATCCTGATCGATGTCTTTGGCAAGCGGAATAAACGGCTCCACCATCTGCGGCGTCAGCAGATCGGCATGCATGCGCAGTCCCGCCAGCTTTTCGGCTAGTTCCGGCGGATAAATCGAATTCGCCAGCAACGGCCAGCCTTGGTCGAGCGGTCCTCTGGCGCGGTGGTAGTGGTCGGAAACCATCACGCCGTTGATCGGCTCGGCGGGATGGCTTGGCCACCAGCCAATAACCACGCTGCGTAGATCGTTCTGATTGAGAATGTTCCACAGCGCCTTCGATTTTCGCGATAGGTTTGTCACCGGCCGCACGCCGCGTCCATCTGGAGTTGGCTCGGCGAAGCCGAGGATGCCATGTTTGAACGGCCGCTTTCCGGTTGCGATGGAAGTCCACAACATGGGCGATAGCGGCGGATGCAGCGTAGCGATCTGCCCCGAGGCGCCGTTTTCGACCAGACGCCGGACGTTGGGCATTTTGCCCGCATCCACAAGCGGGTGGATGACCTTCCAGTCCGCGGCATCCCACCCGACCAGGAGAACTTTTCGCGCAGCCATGGATCCTTACTTGCCTGCGATCAGCCTTTGTCTATTGGGAAGAAACGAACTTCTCGATGACAAATACAAAGTGCTGTTGCGGCCGCGCTCCTGGCGGCGTGGGATAAAAGAAATTCATCCTCTTGGCGGCCTCCACAGCCGCTGGACTGTTCGGATCGGACGGCTGCAGCGAGTGCGCTTCCACCAGCTGTCCCGATGGCGTGACCAGGCCAAAGACACAAACCGGATGGGCTGTCACGCGCGACGTAAACGGACCCCGTCCAGCGAAGCGCCAGATCTTTTGCGCTCCCGCCATGGCGATCGGCGGTCCAGCAGCTTTCATCTCCTCACTGGGGACAAACAGACTCGGATCCGCAGCCGGAAGCGGAACCAGGCTGTCCACGGAGATCTCCGATACGGATTTGCCGGCTTCGGTAACAACCACCTTGCGGGGCACCAGGTGACCGCCCAGCTGTAAGGCGTTCGAATACTCGTAAGCGTAGTAGCGCCCGGGTACTTGCGAATGCACCCGGAGCAACCCGGATTGTGGATCGATACACTCCTCGGTTTCCTCCCAGCGTCGCCCGGGCGTCGCAGTCGCGGCGCTGTCTGGAGCCGAGAGCAATATGCACGTGACTTGTACACCCTCGAAGGTGGATGTTGACGTTCGGATCAAGTCGCGATCGACGAACCCGGCGGCGGGGATTGCGTCAAACAGCGCTGCACGCGCCTCCTGCAATCGGAGCGGAATGGTACTCGCGGTCCCTTCACCGTAAAATATTCCGTTCGCCGAAATCTGAGTAGTCGAGTATCCAGCCGCAGCATTAGCTGTCCAACGAAGTCCTTGCTGGGGATCGAATACATCCTCCATCTTCCAAGACCCGTCATATTCCGTTTCACCGCCGGAGTTAACCGTAAAGCTGACCTTGAGATCGTAACCCTGGTCCGCACTGCGCAAGGCGTAACTATCTCGGGCGCGGGCCAGCAGCTGAAGAACGGCTTCCCGGCTCGCCGACGTGTCGACGGTCTGGATTTGTCCCGTGACCATTTCGAGGGGATCCGCCGGTACGGGCGCTATCCTCGGTAAGTTTTTATCGAAAGCCGCAAGCGACAGTCCGGTTGCCGCAAAGAGCCAAAATATTCTCTGGAAGACCATTGAATTAGCCTTTTCTACGCTGGCGGAAATCGCAGCCGCGGCTCGTATGCCGTCGTCCCGTGTACCGGTCGAGCCGATCCCCCGCCCGATCCGCCGCCGGATCCGCCACTCGCTCCGCCCCCCGTTCCGCCTCCTGTCCCACCACCGCCTCCGCCACCTCCGCCTCCCGTTCCACCCCCACCTCCACCAAATGTTCCGCCTGTTCCGAAATAATTTCCTGGAACAGTGCCACCACCTGCAGTTACCGGATAGGTTGGGACGCCTGATCCACTTCGCAGTGAAAATGCGACACCTGTTTGGGTTTGCATCCCAGCGATAACCGCCTTAATGGAAACGTCTCCCTGGCCCAGGCCGCGTGGAACGCGCAGGTTAATCTGATACAGGCCGGCGCTGGACAGGCCAACGAATGCCGGCTTGACGAAAATGTTGTTGATGTAAAGACTGATGGCGTCGTTAATGGGCGCTGCGCTAGAGAACGCCTGTCCAGCCGGGACGACGGGAGTAGTGGGGCCGAAGCCGACGCCGAAAAGTTCAACCATGTCGCCTCCGTGTGCGGCCACCGTGGGATAGCCAAGGGAATTCCCGGTGGGTCCGAGAATGTCGTAGGTCCCCCCGCCATAAGCTCCGGAGCCATTCGACCGGAGGATGATTCCGGACACATGATTTGCATCCAGCAATAGGAACGACGGTGCAACTGGATTCAGAGTCACCGTCGATGTTGCGCTGCCTCCGGCAGTGGTAACCACTACCGATACGGGGCCTGTCGCTGTATCGTCCGGCGCCTGCAGGTTGATCTGCCCGGGACTGACGAATAGGAGAAACGCAGCTTTACCGTTGATTTCCACGCGGGTGCCACCCAACGACGTCGGAAAATCACCGCTCGAAAAGGTTCCGCTGGCGAGATTAGTCCCGAAAATCGATACCCATTCGCCAGGCTGAATGATGCTTTCCCTGCCGTCCAGAGGGACCACGCCACCGGTGGAAATGGATGGGGCCTGCGCTTGGCTAGCTTGGCCAATTTTCAGGTCCGCACCATTGGCCATCGCTAACCGGACGGCGTTTACGATTGGTATGTTCTTGGAACTCGTAAGATTGTGCTTGACCGCCGTGGACCTCGCGATGGGCTCCCCGGTGATGTCCCGAATACCGTTGCCGATAATTGACGCCGAAGCGCTCGTCACCATCGCCATGGCCGAGCCGGTAACCGCTGCGTAGATTTGCCAGTTCCCCGCACTACGCTTCAGCGCGTCCTTCAGAGACGATGAACGGAGGGTGGCGAAGTAAACATCCAGACGGCGATCGAGGTCGAGTTTTCGAGCCGCACCCATGAGTTAGCCTCCGTGGCTCCTTGCGTCTACTGAAAACCTATTTAAATTGTATAGTTTCCAGAACCAGCCGAGAATACTATCGCTGCGGTATTTTTGATCGCCGGTGGTTGCTACCAGCGGATTATACTGATTCGAGGACATTGTCGGAGACTCTGATGACAAAATGGAAATTCTTAGCAGGCCTGGCTTTCGGCGCTTGCATTGGTACTTGGGTGACCATGTGGATGGACCGGAAACCCTCCGTTGTCGAAGCGAAAGAGCCGTCGCTTACTGCGCTCGATTACGACCAAATCATTCAACTCACCAACCGCTACGCCTATGGCATCGATACTTGTTCGAACAACGGCTACGACTATGCGGACGTGTTCACTCCCGACGGCGTTTTCATCGACAAGAACTCCGACGAAGGTTTCAAGCAAGGGGGCCGCGTGCTGGCGAAAGGTCGCGAGGCGCTGGCAACTCTGATCGGTGGCGGATCGCGCGGTTGCAAGACGCCGCTGATCTGGACCGGCTGGAGCCACATTATGACCAACCACTTGATCACGCCGTCGCCCGAGGGCGCCACCGGCAGGATCTATCTCTTGCAGATGGGCATCAAGGGACCGGGCAGCATCGAACGGCATGGCGGATACGAGGACGTCTACGTGAAGACGGCCATGGGCTGGCGCATCAAGTCGCGCACGCACGTTCGCGATAGGGCTTGGTTCAACCCGCTTCTTCAAACACCGGATCTTAACTAACGAAAATGCATATTTCAAGAACGATGCATGCAGTCTCTGCGTTGGCAGCCGGATTGATAGTCGCTTCGCCAGCGATCGTGGCTAGCGATGCGTTGCCGGTGCTGGAACAGAACGCGTTGGTGCAAAAGTACTGCGCCGTCTGTCACACCGACAAGGTTAAGAACGGTGGGCTCTCGCTGGAACATTTCGATGCGGCGCATCCCGATCCAGGCGTGGCAGCGATGATGCTCGGCAAGCTGAAAACCGGGGCGATTGGTGCGGCGGGCGTGAAGCTGCCGGACGATGCCACGATCCACGCATGGATCAGCGCGATGTCGGCGGAAGCCGCTGGGGCCAACCGTTGGAGCGTGAATCGAACCAAAGATCCGGCAACCAAGGCTACCATTCTGAGCGCGAGCATCGTGCGGGACGTGCCTTCCGCCATGAGTGCGGACGTTCCAGATTCCTACCGGCTGACAGTTACGTGCCGCGCCGATACGAGCGAAGCCGAGATGGACCTCGCATGGTCGCCCGGGGTTCCGAAAACAGGCCAAGTTCTGTCTGCGTTCGTGGATGGAAGAGCGCTGTCTACCTATCAGGTGAAGGGTTCCGAAAAAATGGGCAACGGCGCGAATGGAAGCTCCGGGCCGGGTTTTGTCATTATTTACCCAACACAGCCAGGGGGAAAGTCTGCAATGGCGTTACCGGCGGACAACCTCACCATCCGCGATGCCTTCCCCAATGAGACGGTCGTCTTCCCGTTCGGCGAACTGTCTCAAACCCAGCGGCAGGCTCTCTCGACCTGTTTCACCGGAACCGTTGCCGGCCTCTAGCGCCCACCACTCGACAATCTTCCGAAATATTTCGGAACGAAACCCGAACTCAGCCGTATATCAGTTGTGATCTTAGGTAGATCATCGACTGGAGTATACTGAGACGCATGCCGAAGCGCGAATCCCCCCTTCATAGTGAGATGCTCCAAGGAACTCTCGACATGCTGGTCCTGCAGACGCTGGTTCTGGGCCCGGCGCACGGGCACACCATCGCGCATGCCATTGAGCGTGGGTCTGAGGAGGTCCTCCAGATTGAGCATGGATCGCTCTACCCCGCGTTGCATCGGCTGGAAGATCGCGGTTGGATCGCATCCTTCTGGGGCACTTCGGATAACAATCGCAAAGCGAAATACTATCGGCTGACACCGGCGGGCCGAAAACAGTTGATTGCGCAAACCACGCGTTGGGACCAACTAGTGGGCTGTCCGTGAGATACCTTTAGCATTGAGGCAACGTCATTACAATGATGGCGTTGCCTGAACCACTCCCCCTGAGCGCTGCACAGAGATCCGAATTGCAGACGTATCTGCGAA
>JBEKRO010000034.1:0-58391 GCA_049518655.1 Bryobacteraceae bacterium
TTTCCACATTCCCACCGGCTCGACGATTCCCTTATAATCAATCCGGAACGCAAAACCCTTCTCCGAAAACTGTTACCTATGTCCTCGGATAGAAGTGTTACCTATGTTCCCGGTCGGACATAGGCAGTTGGGTTTTCCTCGCCTATCGGCCGGACGCTCGCCGCTCCCGAGTTAGCGGCGAAAATGCTCGGCGTGCCGGTCAAAATGCTCGAAGTGCTCCGGCGCACGGTAGTAGCTTGCGCGCCAATCGCGACCGACACCCGGCAATTGCCAGTAGCCATCCACGAACACATAGCCGGGACCGGGGCAGGGAGGCATCGCGGCATATACAGGAGGCGCCACCACCACAGGGGCCGGGGCTCCGAACCCGATACCGAACGAAACACGCGGCGCTGCGAACATCGTGCTACCCGCCAGAAGCAAGCCCGCTAAGATTTTCTTTTTCATTTTCTTACCTCCTTACTACGCACTGCATAAAGGCACGCCAGGTGCCAACGCTAAGTGCTTGAATTGGAGCGAAGACGGAGACGCCGCTGTCCGCGCGGCAGCGCCAGCCGGTGGTTTTCAGCCGTTCACGTACGGGTCCAGCGGCAAAACGACCTTGCCTTGGAGGATTGGCACGCACTCCGGCGGAAAGTCTTGCCGAAGCTCAAAGCCGCTCTGCTGTAGGCGGGCGAGGAATTCTTCGAGATGCGCCATCGCGCCGGTGGGCAGGTCATGCAGTACAAGAAGTGTCCAATCGTGTGACTGGCAATCCGACAGTGCGCGTTCGAGCCAGCCTTCCGGGTCGCGGTAATCGCCCGGCACCGAGTTCCACAGGACGCAACTGTACCCGCCCGCGACGAGCTTTTCGACTACCGCCGGATGCAACAAATGCTTGCCGAGCTGACCGGATCCGGGAGGACGGAACAACTTCTGAGTTTGTTGCGACTCTCCCAGGTGAAGCGAGGCGAGAGCTTGTTCGGCTTGTTCAAACTCACGGAGCGCGGCCTCGCGATCCAATCGCCCGAGTGACGTAGTGTGGGTAAAGGTGTGATTGCCGATCCAGTGGCCTTCGCTATTGGCCCGGCGCACGAGAGCGGAGCCTTCCGGCACGATCGCCTTCCGCCCGAGCACGAAGAAAGTAGCTTTGACGTTGTGGCGGGCAAGGCAATCGAGAACTGCTGGGGTGACCTGCGGCTCCGGACCGTTGTCAAAAGTGAGAGTGATTCTTCGGTGCTTGTTGGCTTCGGTACGCGAAGCGAACGGCCTAGCGCTTGGCAACGAGTACGTCTTCGACGATTTCCTTGAACTCGGCCGGGCTCACCAACCCGCGCTTCTCGATGCCCTTGTCTTTCACACGTTTCAGCATTTCGGAAACGGCTTCGTCATCGGCATCGGCGATGCCCATCTGTTCGAGGTTGTAGGTGATAGAAGCTTTGCCGCTCTTCTTGCCGAGCACCACTTCGCCACGGCGGCCCGTCAGCGCGGGATGCGTACCGAACATCGCCAGCGGCTCCTTGATTACGAGATCCACTCCAATGCCGGACTCGCGCGTGAAATTCCGTTCACCCAGAATAGGCTTGTTCAGCGCGATGTCAAACTTGCTGATGCGGCTGACCAGTTCGCCCAACTCGGGCAGTTTGCCCAAATCGTAATGCGTTTCGTAGCCATAGAGCACATGCAGAGCGACGATCAACTCTTCCAGCGCGGCGTTGCCGGTCCGCTCACCCAAGCCGTTCGCGCAACTATGCACCACTTCGGCGCCGGCTTCCACGCCCGCCAGCTCCGTCGCCACTGCCATGCCGAAATCGTTGTGGGTATGCACTTCCACCGGAAGTTTGGTGATGGATTTCACCAGGCGCACCAGGTACTTCATCGCTTCGGGCAGCACGCAGCCCATGGTGTCGACAACGCCCACCGAATCCGGCGGCGCTTCCTGCATCAGACGAGTCAGGAGATTGGTGAGATCTTCCTCGCGGGCGCGCGTCGTGTCGTAGGGGAAATACACTACGTGCATGCCGCGAGACTTCGCGTAGTTGACCACGCCGATGCTTTTCTTTAAAACATCCTCCCAGGTCCACTTGAATTGGTATTTGAGCTTGGGATAACCGATTGGGATCTCGACAATCACGCCGTGGCAGCCGCATTCGAGCGCTTTGTCGATATCGGAGTTGATGGCGCGGGCGAAGGTATAGATTTTCGATTTGAGCCCGAGCTTCGAAATTTCTTTGATGGCTTGGAAATCCTGTTCGGAGACGGCGGGCATGCCGGCTTCGATGCGGTCCACGCCGATTTCAGCAAGCTTCTCGGCAATGGCGACTTTATCGGCGATGCTGAAAACAACGCCCGGGGTCTGCTCACCGTCTCGCAGCGTCGCGTCGTGGATGCTCACGCGCGCTGGTAGTTGGAACTTCGACTGCACTTCCGGAACAAAGTTATAAGGACTAACCCACCACTCGTTCTCGCGATAATATTTCCCGTTCATTAGTTTGTGTTCCTCCCGGCGCCGTTTCAGCTGCAGAGCGCCCCTTGTGGTCTAATTGCCAACTATAACACTCATAGTTCGGCAAGCTTGCGCAGGGGATGCGGCTGGATAGGAGGCTCGGGAGGGGCGTCACCCCCAGACTATTCTGGCTTCTTCACGTAGCGCGGGGCCATCAGCAAAATACCGAACAACCCTGCCATTGCGAACGGTATCGCCGACGGCTCCGGAACGGCGCTGGTACCGGCGGGTTCGACATCAATGTCGTCGAGGCCAATCCAACCGGGATCTTGCCGATCCAGGAAAGTAAGGGTACTGGAAGACGAAGTCGCATTCAAACCCGTAACTGTGAACTCGGTATAGGAGTCGATTACTCCAAGCGTTCCGCCCGGTCCCAGATCCAGGACGGAGGCCCCGTTCCAGAGCACGTCCAACTCGTTCGGCGTGCTATTTCCACCGGTGTAAAACCAAAATGTAAGGTCATAATTTTGACCGCTAGTGGTCAGCAAGTTCTGCGATAAGGAAGATTGCTGTGGACCCGAGATGCAGTCCGGACCAACACAGCCATCGGAAGCGAAAAATGTTCCGTCAAACGGGACATCGCCGTGATCTCCCGATACATCAACCTGCCATCCATTGTTTGAGGTGCCGACCGTCCAATCCGTGAAGTCGCCGGTCTCGAATCCTGGATTTTGCACCAAGTTCGCCCAAGCAGGCAAGGTCAAACAGAGGGCCGCCGAAAGGCATGCAAGTTTCGTGGATACCCTTTTAACGGGGCAAAGCTCACTGAATGTCATCGATCTCACCTCCGAGCGGATTTCGCTGCCGGGAATGAGTGTAAGGAAACCGCGGGGGGACTTTCAATCCCGTAGAGGCCCGACGAAGCGCTAAGTACCATGCTCTACGACCAGCAACTTTGCGGACTTAAGGGCTGGGCTTTTCGGTCATCAATCCCACTCGATTCCAGCCCGCTCCACGCGCGATATCGATGACCGAGGCTACATCGGTGTATTCCAACTCGGGCGCCCCTTTGATGAAGAGCACGCCTCCAGGTCGCGTCACCCGCAACGTTTTGAGACGCCCTTCGAGTTCGAGCGGCGGCACCGGCTGTGAATCGATGTCGATGGACCGATCCTTCCGAATGAGGAGCACGCTATCGAGGGGATTCGCCGCCGACGGCGGATTATCCGTCGTGGGATCCGGCACCTCGGACGGCAGCCCCTTGGTGCGGTTGGGCAAGAGCAGGAACGTGATGAGCAAGACCAGGAGGATATCGATCATCGGCGTCATGTTGATCGCCGCCGCCGTTTTGCGGGAACCCATTTGCATCGCCACGCAAGTTTGGACACTGGTGTTGGATGAAAAGTTCCAGCGCGACAGAGCCGGACCGGGGCCAGCGCGGACGAGTGCGTCCGCCCCACTTCGGTCAGTTGCGATGTTACGACGCGAGGCCCGATGGCTGATTCGCCGGTCCCAGGCGCAGCCCGGACCACTCCTCGCACACCAGAATCGAATTGGCTGGATTCTGGGAAGAATATTTGAGCGATGCCGGCCGCCCGATCAGGCGATGAGAGTCGACCGGAATCAGTTCCCGCAATTGGGAGATGTCTTGGGAAGCTGTATAGGTCAGTCCGCCGACCGAATACTCATAGATGATCGCGTCGTCAGTGATGTCGGTGATGGTGGCGTCGCCCAAGCGACCATTCGTGTTCACTTGGGTCCGGCGGAGCTTTTCCTTATCCTTGGGCTTGCGGCGGATGCGCACGGCAACGTATATTCCGGCCGCCACTACAGGCAGGGACACGGCGCCGATGATCAGTGGGATCGACGGGCCGCTCTGCAACACGCTTACTGCTCATCCTCTAAGATGACGGTATTCTCCAGCGCGCCGACGCCTTCGATTTCCACTCGCACTCGCGCGCCCGGTTGAATCGGTCCAACACCAGACGGTGTTCCCGTTGCGATCAAATCCCCTGGCTCCAGCGTCATAAACGCGCTTACGTACGCGATTATATCATTCACGCAGAAGATCATTTCCGCAATTGCCGCGTCTTGTTTCTTCTCGCCGTCGACGAAGGTGCGCACTCGCAGGCCGCCCAGATTTACTTCGTCGCGTGGGACGATGTAGGGTCCCACCGGGCAAAACGTATCGAAGCCTTTGCCGCGGGTCCACTGCCCGTCTTTGCGCTGCAGATCGCGCGCGGTGACGTCGTTTACCGGCGTGTAGCCCAAAATGTAGGCGGGCGCGTCCGCGCTTTTCACTTTGCGGGCACGGCGTCCCATCACCACGCCCAGCTCGCCCTCGTAATCCAAGCGCTTTGTCAGACGGGGATAAACGATCGCGTCGCCGGACGCGATCAACGATGACGGCGGTTTCAAGAAGATGGTGGGCTCGGCCGGCACATCGGCGCCCATCTCCTTGGCATGCTCCGCGTAGTTGCGTCCCACGCAAACGATCTTGGTCGGTGAACAGGGAGGAAGCAAGCGCGCGCCTTCGGGGAGTTGATCGAAGTCGCCCTGCCGGACATCGGGATGCGCATCGGTGGCCCACGAAGGAATGTTCTGGTTGAGGCTGTAGCGGATAATTTTCACGGAGCGGTAATCTCCACGGGCGCGCAGGGGGCGCTGGCATAGCCGTTTTGACCCACGGCCAAGACTTGATAGCGGTAATGCTTCCCGCTTTGAACGCCGTGATCGGAGTAAATAGGCGCGTCCAATCCGCGCGCGATCTCAGCGAAGGGTCCGCCTTCTTCCGATCGCGACACGCGATATTCCTTGAAATCGGCTTCAGTGTTCCGGTTCCACGCCAATTCGACGGCGCCGATGCCGATGGAAGCAGTCAACCCCGACGGGACGGCCGGCGGGAACTTGTCCACCGGCGTGATGGCTTCCGGCCCCACAACATTACTCTCGATATTGTCGTGCACGGCCTGGATGGAATACCGATAGCTTTTGCCAAACTCGGCGCTGATGTCGGTGTAATTCGACTCCGTGGCGGTGGCGAGCAATACGGGCTTCGTTTGTTGCTCGGTTTGGCGATAAATCCGAAATTGACTGGGACCGGCCGCGCTCCAGGTAAGCGCGACACCTTTCGGATCAGCGGCAACGTGGAAGTTGGTGGGATCGGCGAGCGGCGTCTGAACACTGAAGGTCTTAAAGTCGGACCATCCGGCGTCTTTCCCATTGGGATTCGTGATGCGCACCGCCACGATGACGTCGCGGCCCACAAACATACTCGCGGGCACCATGGCCTGCAGGGGACCCGGGGCTGCGGGCGTGGGCACCTTGATGCTGGTGGCGCTCGCCGCCCACTCGTCTACGTTCCAGCCGTTGCTAGGGCCGGGGCCAACGCGCAGATCGACTCCGCCAATTTCTTTCAGCGGCAGGCCTTCGGTAGTGAGCGGTGGGATGGTGAAAGCGATGTCGAGTTGGTCGCCTTGCTCCACTACCGTCAGGTCGGGCGGGCGCATGGGAATTCGCAATGCCGGATAGAGCGGTTCGCCGATGGAGCCGCATCCGGCCAACGATAAAAGCCCAACCGAGCAAAGGATGACGGCCAATGCACGCATCGGCTACAGGATGTACCGGCTCAGATCCTGGTCCTTCACGATGTCCGCCAGTTGCTTGCGGACATACGCCGCGTCGATCCGTACGTTCTTCTTTTTCAGATCGGGCCCCGCGAACGAGATCTCTTCCAGCAGCTTCTCCATGATGGTGTGCAAGCGCCGAGCGCCAATGTTTTCGGACATTTGGTTGACGCTCGCGGCAAACGCGGCAATTTGTTCGATGGCGTCGTCGGTGAATGTGAGCTTGATGCCTTCGGTGTCGAGCAGGGCGATGTACTGCTTCACCAGCGCGCCTTTGGGCTCCCGCAAAATGCGGATGAAATCGGCTTCCGAAAGCGATTTCAGCTCCACACGAATGGGGAAGCGGCCCTGCAGCTCGGGGATTAGATCGCTCGGCTTCGACACATGAAACGCGCCGGCCGCGACGAAAAGGATGTGATCGGTTCGCACAAACCCGTGGCGAGTGTTCACCGTGGTGCCTTCCACAATCGGCAAAATATCGCGCTGCACGCCTTCCCGGCTGACGTCGGGTCCGTGCCCGCCCTCGCGCCCGGCGATCTTGTCGATCTCGTCCAAGAAGACAATGCCGTTGCGCTCCACACGGTCCAAAGCCACGCGCGTCACCTGATCCATATCGATCAGCTTCTGCTCTTCTTCTTGCACCAGATACTCGGCGGCTTCCGCCACGCGCATCTTTCGTTTGCGAGTCCGCTGGCCGAACAGGCCGGGCAGGACGTCCTTCAGATTGACGTCCATCTCTTCCAGGCCCGTGTTGGTGCTGATTTCGAACGTTGGCCCGCGATCGCGAACGTCGATTTCCACCATGCGATCGTCCAGCTTGCCCGCGCGCAGTTTTTCGCGCAGCTTTTCACGCGTGCGATCGGCGCTTTCCGACGCTTCCGGTTGCGGCGGCATCAGCAGATCCAAGAGGCGCTCTTCGGCGTTCTTTTCGGCGCGCTCCGCCACTTCTTCCAATCGCTCCTCACGAACCATGTCGATAGCGATATCCACCAGATCGCGAATGATGGCTTCCACGTCGCGGCCAACATATCCGACTTCGGTGAACTTGCTGGCCTCAACTTTAAGGAACGGCGAGTTGGCGAGCTTGGCGAGCCTGCGTGCGATCTCAGTTTTTCCAACGCCCGTGGGGCCGATCATGAGGATGTTCTTGGGCATCACTTCATCGGCGAGTTCGGGCTCCAGCTTCTGGCGGCGGATGCGGTTGCGCAACGCAATGGCGACGGCCCGCTTGGCGTCCGCCTGGCCGATCACATATTTATCGAGTTCCTGAACGATCTCGCGGGGCGTCAGTTCGTCTAGCAGCGGCGTTTCGTCGAGCGCCTGGCCGGGCAGGTAGATCACCATTAACCCAGCTCCTCAAAACTCACGGTCTCGTTGGTGTAGATACAAATTTGCCCGGCAATCTTCATGGACTTTTCGGCGATTTCTTTCGATCCCAGTTTAGTATTTTCGATCAGCGCGGTGGCCGCGGCTTTGGCGAACGGGCCGCCCGATCCGATGGCAGCGATCTCGCTATCCGGCTCAATGACGTCGCCGTTGCCGCTTACGATGTAGGTATTGTTCGTATCGGCGACCAGCAACAACGCTTCCAAATGCCGCAGCACGCGATCGGTGCGCCATTCCTTGGCGAGCTCCACCACGGAACGCGGGAGATTTCCGTTGAACTGTTCGAGCTTCGCTTCGAAGCGCGCGAAGAGGGCGAAAGCGTCGGCCGTGGAGCCGGCAAATCCGGCTATGATCTTGTCGTTGTAAAGACGCCGCAGCTTTTTTGCGGAGGCTTTCAACACCTCCGAGCCCAATGTAACCTGGCCGTCTCCGGCCATCACCACTTTCCCGCCCCGGCGAACACACAGGATGGTTGTGGAACGTACTCTTTCTTTCATGTCGGATTGATTCTCAATTCCCAGGGACAGCGCGATGCGATGGAATTTTCATTTTACCCTACGTTACTCAAAGCGCACGCCCGCCAGGGACACGATGGAGTGTTTTTGAAACGCCTCGCTCTTGGACGGGAAGTCCGCTCGATAGTGGCCGCCCCGGCTTTCGCAACGCAGCAAAGCGCTGGCCGCGATTAATTGGGCTACTGCGTGCATGTTTCGCAGTTCATAATCCGCTACCGTCGCGCACGGATCCGTCCAGACTTCCCGGTTCAGTTGAGTGAGCGCCTCCGACAAACCCGCGCCTGTTCGTACAATGCCACAATTGCTCCAAGTGAGAGAGCGTAAAGTTCCCTCTTGCATTGTCGTGCGTTTGGCTTCCGGCACAGCGGCGAACTGCGCAGATCCTTGCCCCGCTTCGCGCATCGCGCGCCCCGCTCGCATGCCAAACACGACGCCTTCCAGCAGCGAATTGCTGGCCAGACGATTTGCGCCGTGGACTCCGGTACAGGCCGCCTCACCCGCCGCGTAAAGATGTTCGAGGTTTGCGCGGCCATCCAGATTCGTTCGTACACCGCCCATCGCATAATGCGCGGCTGGATGCACGGGCGCGGCCTGGCGGCCCAAATCGACCCCATATCGCAGACAGGTTTCATAGATGCGCGGAAAGCGGGCGCGGATGTGTTCGCTCCCAAGCGCGGTGAGATCCAGGAACACATGCTCTGCGCCGGTGCGTTCGATTTCGCTGACAATCGCG
The DNA here is from genome assembly GCA_049518655.1 of Bryobacteraceae bacterium. Lineage (GTDB taxonomy): Bacteria > Acidobacteriota > Terriglobia > Bryobacterales > Bryobacteraceae > Palsa-89. The sequence goes on from JBEKRO010000034.1 coordinate 8,686, forward strand.
CGTGACACAACATCGCGGGCCGCCAGCTCCTTCATCGGATGATAGCGTTCCATGAATCGTTCCCCGGCTGCGTTCCGCAGAATGGCGCCTTCCCCGCGCAACGCTTCGGACAACAGAAAGCGCGGCGCACCTTCCACGTGCAGCGCCGTAGGATGAAACTGCACGAACTCCAGATCGCTGATTTCCGCGCCCGCGCGATAGGCGGCCGCCACGCCATCGCCCGTCGCCACATGCGGATTGGTGGTCTCGCGAAACACGCGGCCCAAGCCTCCGGTGGCGAGCAACACGGCTCGGGCTGGAATCGCTAGCAATTGCCCGGATGATTCTTCCAACACCATGGCGCCGGCGACGCCGCCCGCTTCGCTCAGGAGAAGATCCGTCATCGCGGCGAAGCTGCGAAACTCGACATTCGGGAGCGACGCCGCTTTGCGATGCAGCGTGCGCGCGATCTCCTGCCCCGTGGAATCGCCGTGCGCGTGCAATACGCGGCTACGGCTATGCGCACCCTCCCGCGCGAACAACAGCTTGGATCCTTCCCGATCGAACTCCGCGCCCCAGGCGATCAGCTCTTCAATGCGGGCCGGCCCTTCTTCCACCAACACTCGCACCGCTTCCGGGTTCGAAAGCCCGTCACCCGCGCGGATGGTGTCTTGCTCGTGCAGGGACACTTCGTCGTCGTCGCTGAGCGCAACTGCAATGCCGCCTTGCGCATATTCGGACGAGGATTCCTTGAGGCTCTCTTTGGCCACTACCAGCACTCGGCCCGCCTCGGCCAGTTCGATGGCCGCGCGCAGTCCGGCGACACCGGCGCCGATGACTAAAAAATCAATTGTTGTCTCTACGGGGAGGCTTGCGATACCCACATGGTACAACGATTGTATGCCGTGTTATTTCGTCGAGACGCCCGGTTGCCGCTACCCCGTGCTGGTAGAACGCGGCGGTCTGGCGAAGGTGGGCGAGTACATTCCCAAACGCGCCGGTAAGGTTTTTCTGATCTCGACGGAAGATGTTTGGAAGCTGCATGGCGAGGCGCTGGCGCCTTCTCTTGGCGAACCCGAAGTTTTGTTCTTTCCCGGCGGAGAGCCGAGGAAGCGACTGGCGGAAGTAGAGACGCTGGCCGAGCAGATGGTGGCGCGTGGTGGCGACCGCTCCAGCGTCATCGTCGCGTTGGGAGGCGGCATCCTCACCGACGTGGCGGGATTCCTGGCCGCCATCTTCATGCGTGGAATTCCGGTGATCCAAGTTCCCACCACGCTGCTGGCGCAGGTGGACGCGGGGGTGGGCGGCAAGACCGGCGTGAACCTGGTAGGCGGCAAGAACCTGATTGGCAGCTTTCATCAGCCGTTAGCGGTGATCATCGATCCGGCGGTGCTGGACACGCTGCCCGAGCGGGAGTACCGCGCGGGGTTGTTCGAGATTGTCAAACACGGCGTGATTGCCGATGCCGAACTGTTCTGGCTGATGCGGCGCGAGCCGCAGCGCGTGCTTTCGCATGCACCCGAAGTGGTGGACCGCATGATTTGCGATTCGGTGCGAATCAAAGCTGAAGTTGTTTCGGGCGACGAAAAAGAACAGGACCGGCGTCGGATTCTTAACTTCGGCCATACGTTCGGCCATGCGCTCGAAGCCGAGACGGGATACTCGCAGTTTCTGCACGGCGAGGCGGTGGCCTGGGGGATGAAGGCTGCCACGCTGCTCGGTGAAATGGAGCGCCTGCTGCCGGCCGAGGACAAGCAGGAAATTCTGCGCTGCGTGAATGCCTACGGGCCGCTGCCGCCGCTATCGGGCATCGATCCCGCGCGGCTGGCCGCCCGGCTGAAGAGCGATAAGAAGACGGTGCAAGGGAAGATCCATTTCGTGCTGCCTGAGCGCATCGGCGCGGTGAAGATTACGGCCGATGTTCAGGAACGATTCGTTACAGCGGCCATTGAGGAAGCACTCGCTTGTTAGGTCACCTTGCACCCCCAGGCACCACGCCGGCCGGCGTGGAAACCGAGCGGCATGCTTCCGCGTGGGTGCGCGGCATGTTTGGCCGCATCGCTCCGCGCTACGATCTGCTGAATCACCTGCTGTCGATGAATATCGACCGGTATTGGCGGGCGCGCACGGTGTCCCGAGTCGCGGATATTCTTGCCCGGCCGGGTGCGCAGGTGTTGGATGTTTGCTGCGGCACGGGCGATTTAATGTTAGCTCTCGAGGCCCGCGGCCGGTCGGCACGAGTTTTCGGTAGCGACTTCTGCCATCCCATGTTGGTCGCGGCGCGGCGCAAAACAGGCCAACGCCATTTTCGATCGGAATTGTTTGAAGCGGACGCGCTACAGCTTCCCATCGCCGACGCCTCGCTCGATCTGGTCACCACGGCGTTCGGATTCCGCAACCTCACCAACTACCGCGGCGGCCTTATGGAGCTGCGGCGCATCTTGAAACCCGGCGGGACGCTCGCTATTCTCGAATTCTCCACGCCGCCCAACGCCCTGCTGGCTGAGCTTTACGGCTTTTATTCGCGCAAGATTTTGCCTGTGATCGGAGGAGCAATTTCCGGCTCGAAGGACGCCTACACCTACCTGCCGGAATCAGTTCGTAAATTTCCCGATGCCGATGGCCTGGCGGATCAGATGCGCGATGCCGGATTCATGAATGTGCGGTTTGAACGCATGACGGCCGGAATCGTAGCTCTGCATCTGGGGGACGCCTTGCATTTGGGCGACCGGCGCTGAACTCGCGGGCGTCACCTTGGCTTGCGGCATCATCTGCTTCACCGTGATGGACGCCAGCGCCAGCGTGAGTCCGATCATGATCGCCACCGAAACCCACGCAACCGCGTTGTAGGCCGCCGAATTCGTCCATTCCTTCATCAGACCCTTCTTGTTGATCAGAATCACCATGTAGATGAGAACGAACGGAAGCAGCACGCCATTGAGCACTTGCGACGCTAGAATCATCTTGACCAAAGGAAAATTCGGCCACAGAATTACCGCCGCGCCCAGCCCCACCAGCAGCGTATAGAGCCAGTAGAACTCGGGCGCTTCGTGAAAACGCTTATCCACGCCCGATTCAAAGCCCAGGCCTTCGCACACTGTAAACACCGTCGAGAGAGGCAAAATGCAAGCTGCAAAAAATGACGCATTGAAGAGGCCGGCGCTGAACAAAAGATAGGCGTACTGTCCGAATGGCTTCAAGGCTACGGCGGCATCGGCGGCATCGTTAATATCTTTGGGGCCGTGCGCCCAAATGGCCGTGGCGCAAGACACGATGATGAAGAACGCGACGACGTCCGTCAAAATGCAGCCCACCACTACTTCGATGCGCGATTGCACATATTCCTTGGCCGTGATTCCCTTCTCCACGATGGCGGATTGCAAGTAGAACTGCATCCACGGCGCAATGGACGTGCCCACCATCGCGATCAGCATGGTGATGTAGTCGGTGTCGAACATCAGAATGGGCTTGACGCTGTAGATGGCGGCTTCCTTCCAATCCGGTTTCAGTAGAAACGCCGAGATGATGTAAGTCACATAGAGGAAACAGGCGGCCAGGAAGATCTTTTCGACACTGCGGTAGTTCCCGCGGACTACCAAATACCAGACTGCGACAGCGCAGATCGGCACCGAAATGTAGCGGCTAATGTGAAACAGTTCCAGTGAACTGGCGATGCCCGCGAACTCCGCGATCACATTGGTGAAATTCGTCAGCACCAGCGCGATCATCAGAAAAAATGTGGTCCGCAGCCCGAACTCCTCGCGGATCAGATCGGAAAGGCCTTTACCCGTGACAGCGCCCATGCGCGAGCACATTTCCTGCGTGACGATCAAGAGCAGGGTGATAGGAATGAGCGTCCAGAGCGGCAGGTAGCCGTATTTCGCTCCAGCCTGCGAGTAGGTTAGGATGCCCCCCGAATCGTTATCGACGTTGGCGGTGATGAGCCCCGGACCAATAACCGATAGAAAGATCGCGATCTGATAGCGGAAGCGTTTAATTACTTTTCCCTCATCATTTTTCTCGCAAAAGCGAAATTATTTCATCGGCGGTGATCACGCCCGCCAGTTTCCCTTCGGCATCGATCACCGGGAGGGTGAGTAGATTGTACTTATCGAACAGCTCGGTAATACGGTCCTGGCGTTCTTCTACGTCGACGTAAATCAGCCTCTCTGGAGCTAACTCCTGCAGCGGCGTCGCGCCGGCCGCGGTAAACAGTCGCGCCAGCGGGATGGCGGCCTTCAACTGGTCGCTCGCGTCTACCAGGAACAGCGTGTTCAAGCTCTCTAGAATCTCTTCGTGTACCTTCAGGGCTTCCATGGCGCCCGCCACAGTGGTGTTCTCCGGGAGCGAGACGTACTCGGTGTTCATCAGGCCCCCTGCTGAGTTTTCTTTGTATTCCAGCAGCTCTTCTACCTCGGCCTTGGGCTCCACTTCCATCTCTTCGAGAATGTCTTCGGAGGTTTGTTCTTCCAGTTCCGCCAGTACGTCGGCGGCTTCGTGCGGCGACATCTCTTCCACAATGTCGGCGGCCTTCTCGGTCTCAAGCGATTCCAGGATGCTGGCCTGAACGTCAGGCTCCATCTCGGAAAGCGTGTCGGCGGCCACTTCGCTATCGATGGTCTCGAAAATCGCTTCGCGATCGTCCGGGCTGAGATCTTCGACGATGTCGGCCAAGTCCGCCGGATGCATGCGCTCCAGGATCTTGTTGCTGATGTTGAGGCGCAATCGGCGCTGGGGATCGGCTTCGATAATGCTGCAATGCTCCCAGCGAATGGAATGCGGCGGGATCAGCACCTGCACCCGGCGAATCAGCCCGGGCGGGATAACGCCTTGAGCCAAACGCCGCAATACGCTGCGCAGACCGATATCGACGTCCAGAATGGTGATCACTTCGCCCTCGGCTTCGTGCTGGATGCGGAACGTTACATCGGTTACCCGCACCACTTTGCGCCCCTGGCCGTCGATGATCTGCTGATCCAATAAATCGCGCACCAGCCGCAGCATGTACTCGTCGGAATGATACGGCGTGAGCTGCTCGTCCTTGAGGTAGATCCCATCCAGCGAGATGGATCGGATTTGATCGTAGCGAACGGTCAGCCAGGCCCAACCGCCGCCTACCAGAAAGCGGTCCACTCGGGAAGGATGAATCAGGGGAACAATCGCAGCGTCTTTCACCAGGCCGAGGCGGCGGCCCTTCAGGTCATAGACCTTGAGGCCCAGTAGTTCGGTGAGAAAGAGGAAGTCGTCCGCCATCGAGAATCGCCTGAGCCCATAAAATTTGACCAGTGGAACGCGCGACGTTTCTCGGCTGTTGCGGTTTTCGTGTCGGCTGCGCCCTACATGGTCGTTCAGTTCTACTATGCCGCATGCGGAGTGGAGCCCGCAACAAAAAAGGCGAAAAAATCCGCTGGAAAGGGCCAGTAGTTCCACGTACTATACTTGCTCCCAGGCAGCCAGCTGTCCCGATTCGTACAAAATGGCAGACACGGAATATCAGGCCAAAGTCGCGCACCAGGTGGCACAGTACGCCACGGCTCAGATTCACGACCTCCCGCCCATCTATGAGTATTGGTCGGACACCTATGTCCGTCCGAAAATGAATTCGGTGCTGGGCGTCGACACCATCCCCGGCTTCTACGTCGAACACATCCGGCAGCGAGCGGCGTCTACTGCCGATCCGGAGCCACGCATCCTGAGTATCGGCGCGGGCGACGCGCAACTGGAAGTTCAGATCGCACAGCAACTCCTGGCCGGCGGCCTGCAGACCTTTCGCCTGGAATGCCTGGAGCTCTCGCCCATTCTGATCGACCGGGCGAACCAGCGGATCGCGGAAGCGGGTTTGGGTGCGCACGTCGCGGTGGTTCCGTGCGATCTGAACTCGTGGGCACAGGCCGCGTCTTCCGGGGCTGCGTATGCCGCCGTGCTGGCGAATCATATTCTCCACCACGTGGTGGAGCTGGAAGCCCTGTTCTCTACCGTGGCCCAGGCCATTGGAGACACCGGGGTCTTTCTGGCGGCCGATATGATCGGCCGGAACGGCCACATGCGCTGGCCCGAAGCGCTGACTCTGGTGAACGCCTTGTGGGACACGCTTCCCGACGAGCTGAAGTACAACAACCCGTTTCGCGAGACGGACTACGCCTTCAGGAACTGGGACTGCCTTTGCCACGGAGGCTTTGAAGGCATACGAGCGCAGGACATTCTGCCGCTTCTGGTGGAACGTTTTCGCTTCGAGAAGTTTCTGGGTTTCGGCAGCCTTCCGGAAGCTTTTTGCAATCGCTTCTACGGTCCAAATTTCGATCGCGCCATTCCGGCGCATACGCGGTTCGTCGATTCGGTGGAGCAGTTGAACTCCCTGTTGCTGGAGCTTGGGGTTCTCAAGCCCACCATGATGTTCGCCGTCATGTCCAACCGCGGCGTGCCCTCACCCCGGTTCTGGAAAAACCTGAGCCCGCAGTTCAGCGTCCGCGATCCGGGCGATCTGGATCTCTCGCCCAGCCGGCAGAAGTCCCAGGCGCTGGTCACTGCCCGCAAACAGCAGGTCCTTCCATTCCGCAAGGGGGCCGCGGGCGAGCGCGCTCTCCGCTCCGGCTGGTCCTACGCGGAAGAGTGGGGAACCTGGATGCTAAGCCGGGAAGCCGATCTAGAAGTCGCGGTTCCAGCCGCTGATCCAGCCGGTCCGAAGTTGGTTCTGATCCTGCGCGCCTCGGCATTTGTCCCACAACGCCTCTACTCCCGCTCGTTTAGTTTCGTGGTCGCGGGAGTCGTGATTGGACGCGTCACATTTTTCCAGGGTGAGAAAGACCCGAGGAGAATCACGCTGGAGATGGACCCACCCGATAGCGACACCATTCTGCTGCGGATTGAGGCGCATGAACAAGCATCACCCGCCGAAGACGGATCTGCCGATCAACGTCCGCTCGGCCTATTTCTCATCGACATTGCGGTTGGCTGATTACCGCAGGCGCGTTATTTACCGCGAGATCCCGAGCTTCTTCATCTTGGATTGCAGGGTGGTGCGTTTCATCCCCAGGCGGGCCGCGGCGCCGTTTGGTCCCCCGACCACGCCGCTCGTTTGCTCCAGCACGCGGCGGATGTGATCGCGTTCGGCATCTTCGAGCGTGACCAGCGGTGCATTGTCCGGCGCGGCGCGCAACTCGGCCAGGGGGATTTCCAGACTTGTACCGCGTGTCAGAATCACCGCTCGCTCGATGAGATTCTCCAATTCCCGCACGTTGCCCGGCCAGGCGTAACTGGTCAAAGCATCCATGGCCGCCGACGGGATGGTCTCGATACGTCGGTTCATTCGCCGCGCATACTTTTGCGTGAAATAGCGGACCAGCTTGGGAATGTCGACGGTGCGCTCGCGCAAGGGCGGCAGGGACAGCGGGAAAACGTTGAGCCGGTAATAAAGGTCGCTGCGGAACTCGCGATCGGCGATCATCTGGGCCAGATCGCGATTGGTGGCGGCCACCAGCCGCACGTCCACTTTGATGGTACGGACGCTGCCCAAGCGCTCGAACTCATGCTCTTGCAGAGCGCGCAGCAGCTTCGGCTGCAGCTCCAGCGGAATGTCGCCCACCTCATCCAGGAACAGGGTGCCCTTATTGGCCAGTTCGAACCGGCCGACCTTTTGGGCGATGGCCCCGGTAAATGCGCCCTTCTCGTGGCCGAACAGCTCGCTTTCGAGCAGACCGGTAGGAATCGCGGCGCAGTTCAGCTTCACAAACGTGCGCTCGCGGCGTCCGCTGAGCTCATGAATCGCGCGGGCGATTAACTCCTTGCCGGTTCCGGTCTCGCCGAGAATCAGGACCGATGCATCGGTGGGCGCGACGGTGGACAGTTGGTCCAACACTTTGCGGAATGCCGGATCGTCGCCGATGATCTCGCCGAAATTCTGCTCGGTTCGGATTTCGTCTTCCAGGTACAGCTTCTCTTCAGCGAGTTGGTCTTTGAGCTCGGCGATCTCTTGAAAAGCCGTCGCGTTTTCGATCGCAATGGCCGCCTGCGAAGCCACCTGGCTCAGAAAGTCGACGTCCGATGAAGCAAAAGCAGCTTCTTTCATGCTGCCGATGTTGAGGGTTCCGAGCACGCGGTTGCGCGTGATCAAAGGAATACAGCAGAACGACTGGAGGCCCGCCTCCACCAGCCGATGTGCCAGTGGCGACTTGAACTGAGCTAATTCGCGCGCATCGAACACTGCTGGACGCCGCGCTTCGACGGCCCGGCCGGCGGGCGTTTCCTCGAGTGCCGCCGTGGCCCCTTGCGGAATAATCGCCGGATTCCCCTCGAACACCAGCGCGTGATTTTTCAGGACGCCGCCCTTGGTATCCAGCAGCGCCAGGCTGGAATATTCGCTGGGCATCACGCGCCGCAAGCAGGCGGTAATACTGGGGAAAAGCTCCCGAATGTCCAGCTCCGATACCAGCACGTTGGTAATTTCGAGCAGCACCTGCAGACGGTCGCGCTCGCGCGCCAGTTGCCGCTGATACTTTTCAGCTTTCTCGAAATTGAGCGTGTTGTCAACGGCCACCGCCACCTGAGCCGAGACCTGGCGCATGAAATCCAATTGCGACTCCAGCGGGCCACCAGACGCGAACCCGAACATCAGCGCACCTAACCGGTGCTGCGCCGTGGTCAGCGGCAACCAAGCGGAACTGAGCACGCGGTTGCGCTTCAAGAGAGCCATGATCTTCGGCCAGCGGGTCTCCCCGTCCACGTCGGGAATCACTAGGGTCTCCTGGTGCAGATAGACCCATCCGGACGGCGAGTCCTCTTGCGGGAATTCCAATTCCGGCACGTCAGGCTCTACGCCAGTGGTGCTTTCCAGGATGTGCAGCCGCATGGTATTGGTGGCTGAGTCGTAGAGAACCAGATTCAAAAAATCGAAAGGAACAATCGCGCGCAGGCGCACGGCAAGCTCGCGGAACAGCCCGGCGAGATCGCGGTGCTGCAGGATAGCCTGTGACACATCCAGGAGCGATTGGTGGGTGACGCTTTGGACGCCAGCTTCTTCCAATCCGGCGTCTTGCATTCCAGCCTGAGCCTCCGAGATGCCGCTTTGTTCGGATCTCGCGAGCATTTCTGATGGGCCTGAAAACCAGTATACCCATCGCTGGCGGCAGGGATGCGGAAGCCAGGCGCTACGTCGAAAGAGCTAGAACAGCTCGCCGATTTCCTTGGCGATACCGCGGGCTTCGAGATGGATCAAACCGGCGTTCGAGCCCATGGGTCCGATTACGGCCAACACGGCCTTGGGACCCGCCGAATATACGAACAGAACGCCGTCATCGCCGCGGATACTCACCTCGCAAAGTCCGCCTGTCGCCATGCTTTCGCTGATGCGGCGGCCCAGACTGGAGGCAGCGGCCGCCATCGCCGCCACGCGGTTGGGATCTGTGCCATTGGACAGTGAATGGGCCACGGGCAGTCCCTCGGTAGACGCCAGCAATACACCGCGCAGCTCCGGAATCGAGTTGCGAAGCGTCTCCAGATGATTCTTCAAAGCTTCGTGTTTCACCATCTTCGTCTCCTGGGGTTCCTCTTCTGGGGCGCCACGTCTCCGTGGGAGGCCGGCGTAGCCCGCGCTAATAGTAATATCGTTTGGATAAGGCCCCGACTTTAGGAAATCTCACCGACAAACACATTACTTTGGCGCTTGGCGGGTAGCTGGGTTGGCTCTTCCAGTACCAAGCTCCCAAGCCTGGTCACGGCAGGCCTAGCCTGTAGCAAATGCTCATGCTTTCACCGAAGGTAGTAGGGTGACGGCCTGAGAAAGGCTTGATAAGTGCTTTACCGTATAGAAACACCCTCGGGAGGTATTCACTAATCGCCTAGAAGAGCCGATTACTGCTCATGCGATGCCTGTACTGCGGCAAGGAGCTCGCGCTGCTGAAAAGACTAAGGGGGGGAGGCGACTTTTGTTCCGATGCCCACAAGCAAAGCTACCAGGAAGAATACAATCGGCTAGCGCTCAGCCGCCTGCTTCAGGCTCAAAAGAAAGGGAAACAGGCCGGAAGCTCACCCGCTGAGAACGCACCTCCACCTCCCAACGCGTCCGTTGCGTTAGAAGAGCCGGTGGCGTTGGAAGATCCGGTCGCCGAGGAAGCAAGGGTTGGAACGGGGGATGAGGCTACGGTTACAGCCACCGCCGCTCCAGTCCTGGAAGTAGCCCAGGCGGCAGAAGCGCCCGAGGCGGCCGCCGATGCGGTGGAGCTGGAAGAATCCCCAGCCGGTGAAGAAGAAACTTCTGAAGCGCCTCTAGGTGCGGAGCCTGAGCCCGTGGAATCAGCGGGTTTTTTGTTGGAAAGCCCTGCGCTTGCATCGGTACCGGACTTAGCACCCTGCGTAGAGACCTGGCAGGAGCTTTCGCCCGGGCCGGCCATGTCCGAATGGCAAATCCAGAATGGCTCTTTCGGCCTGTCCTCGGCCAGTGCGGTGTCACTCGACTTACTGCCGAAAGCTTCCAACATCGAAAAGCCCGCCCTTTCCAGGGACCTGGTACCTCAGGCGTTCGCCGGCGCGCAACCCAGTCCGGCCGGGTCATTGACGGCAAACGCTAAGAAAATCGCCAACGCAAATCGATTACCTGCCAGCAGTGTGATGGCTGTTGAGATTGCACCCAGCTCGGCCGACTTGGCTACCGACCACAGCTTAGTGCAAGCCTTGGGCTTCGAGAGCACGGTGTCATTCGACGATTCTCAGCTCTTGCAGCTATGGTCCACCGCCATCGACTTCCCCGCCGAGGACGCAGGTCCAGTGGTGCTGGCTCGCGACCGCGACAATAATCCGGGCGCCGATCTTTCCCCTTCCGGAGCGAAATCGGAAGTACCCGGTGGAGACACCCCGCGGGCATCGCTCGAAGCGCTCTCCCGTCTGCACCAGGAGTTGGTGGAACAAGAAGCAGCACGGGTTGAAGAGAAGGCGCCAGAGCTGGAGGATACGCCAGTCGAAGTCGTCAAAGTCGTTTCTGTCGTGGTAGCCCGCCCGCAGACCGTGCCGGACGAGATCGCGGAAGCTGGACCGGCCATGGTGGAAATCGCGGTGGAGCAGCCCGAACCGGCCGCGCAGAAGCCACAACTCACCACGGATTTGTTCGAGCTCTCTATAAAGACGTTTCCTCCTGCCAAAGCAGCTCTTATTGAGGGCCAGGCATTCCCCAGCCACAACGCTCCGCTATTGCCGCACCTGAAATCTCTGCCTCTGCGGCCCAAGATTGCACTGGCCCCCGAATACGTCCCACCCGGGAAAGCCTCCGCCCAGACTAAACCGGCTACGCCTGCGGCTGCTGCGACGCGTACGCAGGCCACGTCGAGACCCACGTCGGGTGGCAAGCCGGCCGCTCGTCTCACACAACCGAAACAGCCTTCACAACCGGCCAAGCCGGTGCAGCCAGCCGCCACCACGGCTCCCGAGCCCAAGACGCCCGAAGCGGGAACACCAGCATCCGCGAAGATGGCTGTGGCGAAGACTGCATCCCCGAAAGCAGACGCAACCAAGCCGGTAGTGAAACCAGTAGCATCGCAGGCCGCCTCCGTTCAAGAAGCTCCGAAAGCCCCACCGACGGAAAAAGAGCCGGAATCGAAACCAGCGCCCGCGGCGAATCAACCAGCGCCCGCGGCGAATCAACCAGCGCCCGCGGCGAATCAACCAAAGCCCACGCCTACTCGAGCCAAGCCAGGGCCAGACCAGACTAGGAAAGACAATGTGCCTAGCTTTGGCATTGCTGAACCAGCAAACGCTCCATGGCTCAGCTCGCTCAAGGTAAAGCTGGGGCTCGCGATCCTGCTCCTGGTGATCGCGTGCGCGTATTTCCTGGGCTGGGGGGGCAAGTCTCGCAAACCAGCCAGTTCCAACTCCGCAGTCTCGGCAGATGGGTCCGGTCCGAGCATCATTATGGGCGAAGGTGGCTGGGTGGAAGGCTGGGGTGGAGATCCCGGTGGCGTGCACGCCGGCCGGCAGATCACTATTTATCGGCCATCGCTGAAGTTGTCCGATTACCGGCTGGAGTTTCAGGGAAGCATCGATACCAAGAGCGTGGGATGGGTTTTCCGCGCTGCCGATCCGGAGAATTACTACGCCATGAAGCTAATGACGGTTTCGTCCGGATTATCCGCCAAGGTGGCACTGTTCAAGTATCTGGTGGTCAACGGAAGGCAGACGCAAGTAGGGCGAGTACCGATCGATCTGCCGGTGCAGGCTGACACGGTCTTCAATATTCGCGTGGACGTTCGCGGCCCACAGTTCACCACCTATATCCAGGGGCAGAAGGTCGACAGTTGGACTGACGACCAGTTGAAGATCGGAGGCGCGGGCTTCCTGAACGAACGCGAAGAGCGAGGAAAAGTGAAATCGGTGTCGATTCGCTACCTCAGCGGCCCCGGCAAGTAAGAGCGTTAAGGAAAGAAGGGTTCATGGAACAGACAAACGATCAGTGGTTATGGTTTGTTGACGACGAGCTGGTAGAGGCTCTAGCGCGCACCGACGTTTTGGAGGCCACCAGTGAAAAACGTCCCGTACAGTCGTCAACGCTCGCCAAAGTGCTAGCGCTCAACATGGACGGCAAGACCGAACAGGCCTTGCGCGAGATCCGGGACGCGATCGATGGCGGAGAGAACCTGCCCGAACTGGCCTGGACCAAGGCGCACCTGGAGTTTCAGCTCGGCCATTTCGAGAACGCGCTGGAAGATTACCAAAAGGTTCTCGAAACACAGCCCAGCCACAAGGCAGCAACCTACAACGCGGCCCTGTGCCTGGAAAAGCTGAAGCGGTACGAAGATGCGTCCGCGGCATTCCGCAAGACGGCCGATCTCGATCCGGCGCTTACCGAGGCGATTTTGGGCGTGGGTGTCTCTGAGCTGCATCGCAACAGGCCCGAAGCTGCGCTGGCCGCCTTTGAAGAAGCTCTGAAAGCGCAACCCGACAACAGCCGGGCCCAGTACGGTAAAGCGGTCACTCTGCATCTCCTCGGCCGGAACGACGAGGCCATGGAGTCCTATCATAAGCTGCTGCCGAACAACTCCACCGACGCCGAACTGGTCACCAACATGATTCGGCTCGCACTGGCGCGGGCAGAGCACGACAAGGTTCGCGAATACTCGGAAAAATTGCTCAAATTGCGTCCCAATGCTCAAGCCGGGCTGACGGGAATGATCGCGGCCGCGATGGCGCGTGGCGACTATAAGTCCGCTGCCCAACTCGGCGCGCAACTGGTGAAGACCGCTTCCAGCTCCTTTGAAGCCTGGTTCAACCTGGGCGTGTCGTACCAAAGGACCAACCGCTTGGAGCAGGCCGGGCAAGCTTACGCTGAAGCATTGAAGCTGAAGCCGGACAGCGCGCTGGCATATGCGAATCTGGGGTCGACGCTGCAGGAACGGGGCGATCAGCCCGAGGCGCGCAAAGCTTACGAGCGCGCACTGCAGCTGGAACCGGAAAACGCGGCTGCGTTGTGGAACCTCGCCATCGTTCAGGAGCGCCTTGGCAATCCTTCGGAAACCGAAAAGTGCATCGAGAAGCTGGTGGAAGTGGACCCGGAGCGCGAGGACGCGTGGTTCCGAGTCGGATATCTGCGCTTATTGCGGGGAGACGCCGCAGGCAGTATCGAGCCCTTCCGCGTTTGCGTCAGCAAGCGATCGGACTGGCTGGAGGCGCTCATAAATCTAGGCGTCGCACAGCGGCGATTGGGCGACCTGGAAGCGGCCAAAGCCTCGTTTACGCATGCCGTGGCGCAGCATCCGCAGTCCGCCGATGCGCTGCGAGCCCTGGCTGCCGTCGCCGTGGATCAGGGCGACTACGTGCTGGCTCTGGACGCGGAGGCGAAGCTCGATCAATTGGGCGAGCACATTCCGGAGCTGAACTACAATATCGGCGTCCTGCTACAACAGTCGAACTTGCAGGATGAGGCGGCTCGCTCTTACCGCCGGGCCACGGACGAGAAACCGGATTTCGCCGAAGCGCTGCTCAACCTGGGCCATGCTCTGGAAGCCCTGGGACAGGAAGAGGAAGCGCGCGGCTACTGGCAACAGGCCGTGCAGGCCAAGCCGGAGCTGGCGGAGAAGTACTTCTAGTAGAGGAAGTCAGAATTCAGAAGTCAGAATCCAGAATGGGGAGGTGGGCATTCTGAATTCCTCGGCAGCGAATTCTGGCTTCTGGCTTCTGGATTCTGAATTCTGAGGCGGACCGCAGGCCTCCGCTACTTCTGCTCCAGCCACTTCACGCTCACCGGCGTCTCCCGTTCGCACTGCATGGTCTCGGTGACGCCGGAAACCAGCAACGCACAGGCATTCGACTGCGCGCTTCGCAACGCGTGATCCTGTGTGTCGGCGGATGCGGTCCGGCATTGATTGGCCCCGTGGAACGCGATGCACACCTCCACGCGATACTTTGCGATGTGCATGCTCGAGTAGACCAGGAACACCAACACCACAATCACGAAAACAATTCCGATCGTGACCGTTTTATTCATACGGATTCGGCGAAGAAGTTGCCCATTTGCCGGAACTTGTTATAGCGCGCCTCGATCAGCGCCTCGCGCGATAGTGGAGCTAATTCCCCGAGCGCTTTCTGGATGGTTTCCTTTACGAACTCGGCGGCCTTGTTCCAATCGGTGTGCGCGCCTTCCGCCGGCTCCTGCACCCTGCCGTCGATCAAGCCGAGCCCTTCCAGATCCACGGCCGTCAGCCGCAGCGCCTTCGCAGCCTCCGCCGCGCGCCCGGAATCGCGATAAATGATGGCGGCGCAGCTTTCGGGCGAGATCACGCTGTAATACGCGTTTTCGAGCATGTACACCCGGTTCGCAATACCCAGACCTAGCGCGCCTCCGCTGCCCCCTTCGCCGATCACGATGGTGACCACCGGCACGCCCAGCCGCGACATCTCGCGCAAATTATTCGCGATGGCTTCGGCCTGCCCGCGCTCCTCGGCATCGATGCCGGGATACGCGCCCATGGTATCCAGGAATGTCACAATCGGCCGGTGAAATTTGTCGGCCATTCGCATCAGACGCATGGCCTTGCGATAACCCTCGGGCTTTGGCATCCCGAAGTTGCGATGCAGCTTTTGCTTGGTGTCGCGGCCTTTCTCCTGCCCGATCACCATCACGGGTTTTGAATCCAAGAGAGCAAACCCGCCCATCACCGCGGCATCGTCGCCATAAAAACGATCGCCATGCAGTTCGGAGAATCCAGTGAAAATGCGGCTGATATAATCCGACGCGTGCGGCCGTTTGGGATGCCGCGCCAGTTGCACGCGCTCCCAGGTGGGATTGGTAACGGGAGTACTCTCAGGTGATACTTCGGGATCTGCCATGAAGGACGTTCAGCTTGCCAGAATCTCCATCGACTCCGGCCCGCAGATCCGTTCCACTTCCGCCCAAAACTCTTTGTCGGGACGAACCTTGGGGGCCACATCCAGAATAACGGAAAAGTCGCGAGGTTTCTCCAACCGCAGCCGGACCTCGGTTTCGCCACGCTTGCGTGCGAAAAGTTGATTCAGCGCTTCGGCTTTATCCACGCCCCCGTTAACACCGTTCCCGTTCACACCCACACCCACGCGGATGGAAATCAGCGTCGGCAGATTCACGCGTGCCACCTTCAGCGGTATGAGGTCTTGGATAGAGATCTTAGGCGGGGCGTTCTCTTCAGGCAGCACCAGCCCGCGTACCAGCACCGCTTGATCTTCCACCAAGCCCGTCAGAAGGCGATCGTATTGCGTAGAGAACGCCATGGCTTCCACGCCGCCCTTGCGATCCTCCACGCGCATGGCCGCCCATAGCTTTCCATCTTTATTGCGCTTGCGTTGGATGCCAGTCAGAATGCCGCACACCGCAACTTCGGCGCCGCGCTCCAAGCCTTCCAGGGTTTCGGTGTCATGCGTGGATAACTCCGCAACCTTGTCCGAATACTCATCTAACGGATGCCCCGTGACGAAGATGCCGAGCACCTCCTTTTCTCCCGACAGCTTCTGCTGCGCGGTCCAATCCGGTAGCGCCGGCAATGGATGTTCTACATGCTCGGCTTCGCCGATGGCCATGCCAAAGAGTCCGGTTTGCCCGCTCTCGCGATCCTTCCACGCGCGCTGGCCGCTTTCCATCGCATTCTCGATCACTGCCGTCAATTGCGCGCGGTTGCCTCCCAGGCTGGCGAGCGCACCGGCTTTCACGAAGTTCTCAAGCACCCGCTTGTTCACGCTGGTCAAATCCACGCGCTCGCAAAGATCGTAGAGTGATTTGAACGGGCCGCCCTTCTCGCGCGCAGCGATAACGGCATCCGCAGCCCCACCGCCCACGTTGCGGATGGCGCACAGGCCCATGCGAATGCCCTGCCCATCGGGCGAAAAATCGCGCCCGCTCGAATTCACATCCGGGGGCAGCACCGGAATGCCCATCTCTCGGCATTCGTTGATGTACTTGACCACCTTGTCGGTGTTGCCCATTTCGGAAGTGAGCAGCGCCGACAGAAATTCCAGCGCGTAGTGCGCTTTCAAATATGCGGTCACATACGCTAGATACGCATAAGCCGCCGAGTGCGACTTGTTGAAGCCGTATCCGGCGAACTGCTCCATCAGATCGAAGATCTTCTCCACCTTTTTCGGCGCAAGCCCCTTGGCTTTGGCGCCTTCGAGGAAGCGCACGCGCTGCGCGGCCATCTCCTCGGCCTTCTTCTTACCCATGGCGCGCCGCAGGATATCGGCTTCGCCCAGCGAATATCCTGCCAGGCGATTGGAAATCTGCATCACCTGCTCTTGATAAACAATGACGCCGTACGTCTCTTCCAGAAGTTCCTTCAGCTCCGGAAAATCGTAAGTTACCTGCTTGCGGCCATGTTTGCGGTCGATAAAATCGTCCACCATGCCGCCCTGAATCGGCCCCGGCCGGTAGAGCGCGTTCAGCGCGCACAAATCTTCAATGCGCGTGGGCTGATACTTGCGCAGGATGTCGCGCATGCCGCGCGATTCAAACTGGAACACGCCGCTGGTGAAGCCCTTGGAAAAAATCTGGTAGGTGCCGGGGTCATCCAGCGGAAGTTTTTCGGTGTCTACCTTCACGCCGCGATGCTTTTCGATCAACGACACGGCGTCCTGGATAATATCGAGCGTAGTAAGCCCGAGAAAATCCATCTTGAGAAGGGCCAGCTTCTCCAGGCCCACCATGTCGTACTGGGTGACAATTTCGTCTTTACTGGTCTTGCAGAGCGGAACCAACTCGCGCAGCGGCACTGGGGAAATCACCACGCCCGCCGCGTGCATGCCGGAGTTGCGCGCCATCCCTTCCACTTTGCACGCCACTTCCAGCACTTCCTTCAGCCGCGGATCCTTGCGGGCCGCCTCCTCAATTGCCGGCTCCTGCTGCATGGCTTCCTTCAGCTTGATGTTGAGCTGAGTGGGAATGAGCTTGGTGATGCGGTCCACGTCCGCAAAGCCGATGTCCAGCACGCGGCCGACGTCTTTAATCGCCGTGCGCGCGCCCAGCGTGCCGAAGGTGATGATCTGCGCCACTTGCTCGCGACCGTATTTCTCGGTGACGTATTGGATCACTTCGCCACGCCGCCGCGTATGAAAGTCGATGTCGATATCGGGCATGCTGACGCGCTCCGGATTCAGGAAGCGCTCAAACAGCAGGCCGTACTCCAGCGGATCGATGTCGGTGATCTCCATCGCGTAACTCACCAGGCTGCCGGCGGCCGATCCGCGACCCGGCCCCACCGGAATGCCGCGCGATTTCGCGAACCGGATGAAGTCCCACACGATCAGAAAGTAGCCCGAAAACTTCATCTGCTGGATCATGCGAATCTCGCGATCCAGACGCTCGGAATACTCGGGCAGATCGTGCTTCAAGCCGCCTTCTTTGCGCAGCGCCTCCAGCCGTCCACGCCGCTTTTCGAAGCCTTGCCGGGCCACATACTCGAAATAGCTGTCGGTGGAATGCTCGGTGGGAACATCGAATTTCGGGAACGGTTCCTTGACCTTTTCCAGACTCACCTGGCAGCGCTGAGCGATATCCCAGGTCCGATCCAGCGCCTCTTCCACCTCGCCAAACATCGCGAGCATCTCGTCGCGCGTCTTGAGATAGAACTCCGGCTGCGTGAACCTCATTCGATTCGGATCGCTCATGGTCTTGCCGGTTTGGATGCACAACAAGATTTCGTGCGCGCGAGCGTCGCCCTTGCGCATGTAATGCGAATCGTTGGTCGCTACCAGCGGAATGCGCGTCTCTTGCGATAGCCGCAGCACCTCCGGAGTTACAATCTTGTCCTGATCCAGGCCGTGATCCTGAATTTCGAGGAAGAAATTGTCCTTGCCGAACATGTCGGCGTAGCCGTAAGCCAACCGCTTGGCTTCCTCGTAACGATTGGCCATGATCGTTTCATTAATGTCGCCGCGCAGGCAGGCGGACATCGCGATCAGACCCTTCGAATGTTGCGCGAGAAGATCTTTGTCGATTCGCGGCTTGTAGTAAAAGCCTTCGAGAAACGCCGTGGACACCAGCTTCAGCAGATTGCGATAACCGTCCTGGTTCTCGCACAACAACACCAAATGGTTGTAGCGATCGGTATCGCTGCGGCTTGCCAGTCCCTGCTGCGAGACGTACACTTCGCATCCGATCACCGGATGCACGCCCTTCTCTTTGGCTTTGTTGTAAAACTCGACCGCGCCAAAAAGATTCCCGTGGTCCGTCATCGCCACCGATGGCATCTTCTGCTCAACAACCAGATCCATCAACTGACCGATTTCGCATGCGCCGTCGAGCAGCGAATAGTCAGTGTGGCAATGCAGATGAACGAAAGGCCGTGCGGAACTCATTCCGATCCTTACTGGGGGAGGGTTGCTTTTATTGTACCGCGCGCTCGGGCGCCCTTACGTCGATCTCGCGCGAATTTTCTCCGTTCGCGCGCAAGCGAATCTCAATGCGTTGTTCCGGCATTAACTGGGGAAAACGTTCGCCCCATTCGATCAGCACCACTGCGCGCCGGTCGAAAATCTCATCCAGACCCAGAGTCGCCACCTGCTCTGGAGTGTCCAGCCGATAGAGATCAATGTGATACACACTCGGGCTATATTCGTGAATCAGCGTAAACGTCGGGCTGGATACATCGTCGGGTGTCGCCGCTCCCAGGCCTTTCACGATGCCTTTGGCGAGCGTGGTCTTTCCCGCGCCGAGTTGGCCGATCAACAACACCACCGCCGGGGCCTGCAGCTCCGTCGCCAGCTTCTCTCCCAAGGCGATGGTCTCTTCTTCAGATTCGGTGTGATAGGTCCGCGATTTCACGCATCGCCTCGGGCAGGAACTCGAACAGGTCGGTGGCAATCAGAGACTTTTCGCCCAGCGTCTCCGCGCCCAGTTCACCAGCGCGTCCATGCAGGTACACCGCCGCGAGCAGTGCGTTCTCCAGTTGATTAGGGAACTGCGCCACCAGGCCCGCGATCATTCCCGTAAGCACATCGCCCGTGCCTCCCGTCGACATGGCCGGCGACCCGGTGGGATTGATCCACACCGGACCATCCGGAAATGCGATCACGCTGCGGTTTCCTTTCAGCACCAGGTAAACGCCGTGCTCGGTAGCGAACGCGCGCGCGCTTCCGATGCGATCCGCCTGAATCTCGGCGACGGTTTTCCCAGTCAGCCGGGACATTTCGCCTGGATGCGGCGTGAAAATGCGCGGTCCTTCAAATCGCGACCGTTGACCAGCCAGCGCATTCAGCGCGTCCGCATCAACCACCATGGGCGTGCGCGATTCTTGTACGAAGCGCCGGATGAATTGCACCGTCTCAGGATTCTGCCCCATGCCCGGACCGATCGCGATCACGGTCTTCTTCTCGGTGATCGCGGCCAAAGCCGGATCGTCGGGGGTGCGCATCACAATCGACCCCGAGTCGGTCTCCGCCAACGGCTCCGTCATGATCTCGGGCGCGTAGGATGCAATCGACGAAATCGCCGAGGCCGCCGACGCAACGGTAGAAAGCCCCGCTCCGGCACGCAACGCCGCGATACCCGCCATGGCCGCGGCGCCCGTCTTCCCCCGTCCGCCCGCGATCACCAGCACGTGACCGTACAGGCCCTTGTTCGATTCGCTCGCGCGCGGCTGAAACAGCGAGGAGAAATCCGCTGGTTGCGATACCGAGAGCAAAATGTCCGGATCGCCCTCATACAATTCCGGAGGACTTCCGATCGCTGCGACATGCACCTTACCCGCTAGCTCGCAGGCGGGCGAAAGCACCAGGCATGGCTTCGGCGCCGTAAAGGTGACAGTGTGTTGGGCACGCACCGCCTCCCCGACAACTTCACCTGAGTCGCTGGCCAAGCCCGACGGAACATCCACCGCCACGACTTCCGCCCAGGAAAAGCCTAGATTGATCGCGTGGATCAACTCGGCCGCTTTCCCCCTGGCCGCTCCTTCCACGCCAGTCCCCAAAACTGCGTCCACAACCAGGGTCGCCGTCCGCATCTCCTCGGTGATCTTAGGCCACAGCGGACAGCCCACCGCCTTGAGCATCGTGTAGTTTTCCAACGCGTCGCCGCGCATTTCGGACTGCTCGCCCCTGAACACTACGCGCAGCCACTTCGGTTTCACGCGCGTGAAGAGCTGACGCGCCACCACCAATCCATCGCCGCCGTTATTGCCCTTGCCGCACACCACCACGATGCGGTGCTTGGCGAGCGGCGCATACTCGCGCTCCAAGAATTCCACCACGCGATGGCCGGCGTTCTCCATCAGAATGATGTTGGGGATGCCCAGTTCGGCCGTGCGCCGGTCAATGTCACGCATTTGCGCCGCGGTCAGAACCTTCACGCGCGCACCTGGGCCAGTACCTGCTCCAGCTTCGTCAGGTTCGCGGCCTCTCCCATCACGATCAGAAAATCGCCCGCCTGGATCTCCGCGTCGGCCGGTGGATTGAATTGCATCTGCCCGTCCGACTTCCGGATCGCCAGCACGATCACTCCCAGGTCGCTCCGAATCTTGCTCTCAGCCAGCGATTTGGACGCAAACTCGCTCGATGAGGACACGCTGAACTGTTCGATTCCAACGTCCAGCCCCATGTTCTTGGTGGTGAAATCGATGAACTGGAACACGTGCGGCTTCAGCATCACCTGCGCCATCCGATTGCCGGTCATATCGTAAGGCGCAAACACGTAATCGGCGCCCGCCAGCCGCATCTTCTTTTCGCTTTGCTCGGAAGCCACGCGCGCCGATACTTGCAGCGAAGGCTTCAACGCCTTGGCCGAGAGAATCACAAACAGATTGTCGGCGTCGCTCTGCAGCGTGGCGATCAAGCCCTTGGCCCGAAGCACGCCGGCATGTTTCAGAGTTTCATCGTCGGTAGCGTCGGCCAGCACTCCCAGCATGCCGTCTCGCATCGCCCACTCCACGCGGTCCTCGCTCTTGTCCACGATGAGGAACGGAACGCCGGCACGCTGCAGCTCATGAGCCGCGCCGCGCCCCACGCGTCCGAAACCGCAGACGATGATATGGTTCTGCAACTTGTCGATCATTTTCCTGGTCCGCCGTTTCCCAAAATATTGCGTCAGTTCCAGCTCGATGATTACTTGCGTCATGCCGCCCACTGCCAGCAGCATGATGGTTACGCCGAAGAATATCAGAAACGAATTGAAAACCCGGCCCCAGAAACTGAGCGGATGCACCTCCGCATAACCCACCGTGCTGATGGTGATCAGCGTCATGTAGAACGCGTCGAAGGGGGAATAATGCTCGATCCATATGAATCCCAGGGTTCCGCCGGTCACAATGAACAGAACTCCGCTGCCCAGGATGATCAGCCAACTACGGAGACGGCGCATGCTGTCGCTATTCTAGCGGGACTTCGCTCTGATCTTTTTCATCGCTTTCGGGCCAATAGCACGGTCATGTCGTCGGACAGCTCGGGAACTCCCGTCCACTCCCGCACCCGCTCCATCACACATTCGATGATCTGCGCCTCATCCCGGTCTGAATTCTTCGCCACCAGTTCAATGAGCCGCTCCTCGCCGAACATTTCTCCGTATTCGTTCTCGGGTTCGGTGATGCCGTCGGTGTAGCACACCAGCAAGTCCCCGCTGCGCAGCTCCAGCTTGCTTTCCTCATAAGTGGAAAACGGAAAAGCGCCCACCACGGTGCCGTTCACATCCAAAGGAGTGGCGACGCCCTCGCGGAACAGCACCGGCTGTAAGTGGCCCGCATTCGTGTAAGTGAGCAGCCCCGTCGCCTGATCGAAGATGGCGAAAAAGAAGGTCGCGTATTTTTCCGGCGACGTGGTGGCGTGCAGTTGCTGATTCAGCTCCGAAACCATCCGCGCGGTGGAAAAGCGCAGGCCATTCATGGTCGCCGCCACATCGGCCGAAGCGCGCAGCTCCATGCGCATGGCCGCCTGAATGGTGGCCATCAACAGCGCGGCCGAGATTCCCTTGCCCGCCACGTCGCCGATAGCGATCGCGAGCTTGCCATCCACCAACTGGTAGTCGTAATAGTCGCCCGAAACCATCCGCGCCGGATGGCACATCCCCAACACTTGCAGGCTCTCGAACACCGGCGGAGCTTTGGGATATAACTGATCCTGCACGCCGCGCGCGATCTCGATCTCCGCTTGCATGCGCTCTTTCTCTTTCGCCACGGCCAGCAGCCGCTCCAGATTCTGGGTCATGGTATTGAACGACCCGCTCAGGTCGGCCAGCTGATCGCGCCCCGATACTCGGATCAAATGCGAAAAGTTCCCGCGCATCACGCGCTCGGTTCCCTCATAGAGCGAATGCACCGCGCCGGTGATGCTGCGCGACATGAAGATCCCGATAGCAAGGCCAGTGATGGCGACAAGCAGGAACGCCACCGCCACAACATAAAACGCAGTGAGGACCACGCCGCCCAGTTCGTCGCTGCTTTGGCTGAGAACAGTACTGAGAATCGAAGACAGCCGAGTGTACCCCACCAGGAGCGCCGATTCATTGCTCTCGGGATGCTCCCAATCCACGGCCCGCATCACCGATCCCCACCGCACGCCCACATCGAAGCGATTCACGGGCGGAGGGACCGCCGCCTGAGGAGCATCGCCTCCCGAGGGCGCCAATCGAAACTCCCCTTGATCTCCGGCCCCTATTTTTGTGGATCCGGCGCTGGATCCCGCATCTTTCGACTTGCTCGCAGCGGGAAGCGCTGCCGACGCATCCGAAGTTCCCACAAAATCTCGTTGCACAAAATAGACGTCGCCCAAGCCCTGCCTCAGCAAGCTCAGGAAGCGTCTGGTGAGAGGCGTCAGCACCAGAACCTGCCGATTACCGTCAACGATAGCTGTCCAGGCATAATAACGCCCTTCGCGGACGGCAATACCCACGGAGTTGACAGGCAACTTGGCAGGCCAGGTCAAATTCGCGTCAGGCGGCCACTTCTGGTTTGCGCCATTCTGCGCCGTCCATACAGTCAGCCCTGGAAAGCGCTGTTTCTCGGTCTCGCCGATCCGCTGAATGTTGGCCGGAGAAGCGCTCAAATCCTGTGCCACGGATCGAAGCGAAACCAGCCGCCGGTCCAACTCAGACCGCACCAGGTAAACAGCCACTTGACCGGCCAAAATATATGCGCCCAATCCCACCAAAGTCAGCACCAGCAGAATGGGCAGCACCGCGATGAAAAGATACGCCACCATCAGCCGGTTCCGCAGACTCCAAGTGAGTTTCCGCAGCCCGATCCGCAAAAGGCGAAACGCAATCCACGCGCCCAGGACGAAGGTCACGAACGCTACAAACGCCTCGAAAGCGCTGTCGGGCCACGCGGCCAGCAGGATCAGATACAGAATCAGAGCGGCGGCGAAGGTTTTCTCCACCTTCCCGGCCCGCTTCCAAACTGATTGGATGGAAAGATTCACACGCGTGATTTGGCGATCTCGGGAGTCTCGGGCGCCGCTTCAGGCAAGGGCTTCTCCGGCTCCAGAAAATACCGGGTCAATTGCTCCTGCAAGATACCGAGTGCCGTTTCGGGATCGTCAGCGTATTGAAACAGGTTCAGATCTTCCCGGTCGATGGTCCCGTGTTCCACTAGCGCTTCGAAGTTCAATACTTCGCGCCAGAATTTCGTACCGTACAACACGATCACGATCTTGCTTTCGAGCTTCTGCGTCTGCGCCAGCGTCAAAATCTCAAAGAGCTCGTCCATGGTTCCGAATCCGCCCGGAAAAATCACCAGCGCTTTCGCCAGGTACGCAAACCAGAATTTGCGCATGAAGAAGTAGTGGAACTCGAACGACAGCTCGGGCGTAATAAAGGGATTCGGCCGCTGTTCGAACGGCAATCCGATGTTGAGGCCAATGTTCTTGCCGCCCGCGTCCGACGCGCCTCGATTGGCTGCCTCCATAATGCCTGGCCCGCCGCCGGAACAGATCACGAAACGGTGCGACGTGGAATCCAGCTTGCTGCTCCACTCCGTCACTAAACGCGCGAGCGTCCGCGCATCGCGATAGTAGCGGCCTAGGGGGCCTTCCTCGCTGATCCTCGCCGATCCAAAGAAGACGATGGTGTCCTGGATCTTCTCATCGCGAAAGTGCGACAGCGGCTCCAGATATTCGGAGAGAATGCGCAAACCGCGCGCGTCCGGACTCTCGAGAAAGGTCTCGTTCAGATACGCCACAGGCCGGTGGCTGTTGTTAGGGCTGTCTTCAATCATTGAGACGGGGTCGCGCCTTCCAGGCGCTCTAAACGCTTTTCCAATTGTCTCACTGTCTTCAGCACCTCAGGCAATTTCGGGAAAGCGGTGATGGCACGCAGCCATTCGCGGGCTTCAAACGCGGGTGATCCCGACATGACAGCCCCTTCTTTCACGTCGCCGCCAATGCCGCTCTGCGCATAGATCACCGCGTTATCGTGAATGGTCAGATGCCCGGAAATCCCCACTTGTCCGGCGAGTAAAACATTTTTCTCCAACACCGATCCCCCGGCCAGTCCCGTCTGAGCGCAGATGATGTTGTCCTCCCCCACCACGCACGCGTGTCCCACTTGCACCAGGCTGTCGATCTTCGCCCCGCGCTTTACGCGCGTCTCGCCCACAGTAGCCCGATCCACCGACGTCAGCGATTGGATCTCCACATCGTCTTCAATCACGGTCCTTCCGGACTGCACAATCTTGAAGTGCGTTCCCTCGCGCGTCTTGGCGAAACCGAATCCGTCGCTGCCCACCACCACTCCGTTTTGCAAGATCACCCGATGACCGATCCGGCAATACTCGCGCACCACGGCATGCGAATGGGCGCAAAAGTCGTCGCCGATCTCCGCGCCTTCGTAAATCACCACGTGCGGATGTAACACGGCGTTCTTGCCAATGCTCACGTGCTCGCCTACCACGGCAAACGCTCCCACCGAGGCTCCCTCGCCGATCCGAGCCGTCGCTGCCACAGAAGCCTGCGGATGGATACCGGGCTTCGGCCGCGGCGGCTGATAGAACAAGGCCAAAGCCCGTGCAAAATCGTGATAGGGATTTGCCGACACCAGGCTGGCGGGCTGAGCTTGTGCGAGAGGCTGCTTCACCAAAATCGCCCCCGCGCGCGTCTCCTTCACCTTGGGCGCGTATTTGGGGTTTGCGAGAAACGTCAGTTCGGTGGGACCAGCCCGCTCCACCCCCGCCACACCCGTAATCTCGATCTCAGGGTCGCCATGCAGTGTGCAACCCAGCCGCGCCGCGAGATCGCCCAAGCGAATCCGCTCAATGATAGACATGGGGATGCCGATAGACATATGGATGGCTTTATTGTATCCGCGCCAGCCTACGGCCCCTGTCGAATCGCCCATGTCGAATTGGGGGCCGATCTCGGGTAGCCACCTTAGTGGATAAAGTTCGTCCGAAGCCGATTTCTCTGCAATGCGAGCCCTGCGGTACGTCCTGCGGCTGATCTTTGCGCTGGAAGCCCTGGGGTTCCTCAGCCTCGCATTTTATACGTTGCGACGATCCACGGTGATCGGGGCCATCGAGCGTTTCCATTTGGGCGCGCACTCGATTCTCGAACTGTTTTGGTTCCTCATCTTGCTATCCGTGATGGATGCACTGGCCGCCTGGCGGATGGAGCACGGCGACTCTTTAGGCCGTTGGTCGCTACTGGCCGCGTCCATCTTTAATCTGCCTTTGTTCCCGGTGGGAACCATCGTGGCCGCCGCCGGAATCTTCTACTTTGTCCGAAATCCCGCCATCGAGGCGAAAAGCTACCTGAATCACCGGCCCATCGCGGGTGATGGTACCAGCAAGTGGTCTGGAACCATCTTTGTGATCGCCCAGCTTGGCTGGGGCGTTTTCGTCCTCAGTTCCATCCGTCGATGGACCGTGGCGCGAGGAATGCACCCGATTCATTCCGAAGCTCTCTTCTGGATCACGCTCCTCGCGGCGGTCTACGGGTCCATCCTATTTCATGAGTTGGGCCATCTACTTCTCGGCGACATTGTTGGGTTCCGGCTGACCGGTTTCTGCGTTGGCCCACTGAGCTTGGTTCGTAGGGGAGGCCACTGGCGCCTCCACATGCGCTACGACAAACTATTCGGCGGTCACACCGCTATGGTGCCCACCACGCCGAAAAATATTCGCGGCCGAGCCATGGTGCTGACGCTCGGAGGACCACTCGCGTCGGCCCTGCTGGGCGCGATCGGGACCATTTCTCTACTACTGATCCCAGGTCCCGTCTGGCCGGCTGCCGTTGGCCGCACAGTTGCCTTAGCCACGGGCCTGGCCTTCGGCGACTTTCTCTTTAACCTGCTCCCCATGGCGAGCGAAGCCCAATACTCTGACGGCGCGCGCCTATGGCAGATGTACCGCCGAGGCCCCTGGTGCGACTTCCATTGCGCCAATCATTACATGGGGCTCTCCCAAACCACGCCTCTGCGTCCACGCGACTGGCCCACGGCCATGGTGGAACGGGCCGCCGAGTTCGCCGCACAACTTCCCCAACCGGCCGGATCGTTTGCCATGGCCTATGCGCACTTCCTGGATCGCGGAGAGTGGCAGCGGGCGCTCGATTGGCTGGAGAGGGCCCACTTAGCCTCCCAGCCCGGCAGCAAGCTGGCTCATGCCGTGGCCGTCGACCGCGCGTTCATTGAAGCCTTCCATCGCCGCGACGGCCTGGAAGCACAGCGCTGGTTCGATAAGGCGTCCCTGCTAGACGATTCGACGGATTACTGGCGCTCGGCGGCCACCGTCCGGGCCGCGCAGGGTGACTTGTCCGGTGCATCCGAGGCTTGGACCAAGGCGTCCAATATGGTGCAACAACGACCTACCACTGGCGTATACGACATGGATCGGGATCAAATCAAGGCGATCGGCGCGTGGTTGGAACAGCTTCGTTCCCAGCCAGTTTCAGCCTGATCTGGCCTTCGCCGGAACCCCGCAAGCATGCGCGGATGCCTCGTCGGACTACTTGACAACAACACACTAAAGTTTAATAATGGTTGCAGGCTAAAACGAAGCCGCATTCGTAGCCGGAGGATGAGAGAAAAATGAGCAAAATCATAGGCATAGACTTGGGAACGACTAACTCCGTCGTGTCCGTCATGGAAGGCGGCCAAGCTGTCGTTATTCCGAATCAGGAGGGCGGCCGGACAACGCCGTCCGTCGTCGCTTTCACTAAAGCCGGTGAGCGCCTAGTTGGGACGGTTGCAAAGCGCCAATCGGTAACCAACCCGGAAAATACCATCTATTCGATCAAGCGCTTCATGGGACGCCGCTTCAACGAAGTCAGCGAAGAGATGAAGCTGGTTCCCTATAAAGTGGTCGTCGGCGAAAACGGCGACGCTCGCGTCGAGATCAACGGCAAACGCTACTCTCCGCCCGAGATTTCCGCGATGATTTTAACCAAATTGAAGGAAGCCGCCGAAGCTTACCTCGGCGAAAAGGTCACCAAGGCGGTGATCACGGTGCCGGCCTACTTCAACGATTCGCAGCGCCAGGCCACCAAAGACGCCGGGCAGATCGCGGGCCTGGAAGTGATGCGCATCATCAACGAACCCACGGCCGCGGCACTCGCCTACGGGTTGGACAAGAAGAAGAACGAAACCATCGCCGTTTATGACTTCGGCGGCGGCACATTCGATATTTCGATCCTGGAAGTGGGCGATGGCGTGGTGGAAGTGAAGTCCACCAACGGCGACACACACCTGGGCGGCGACAACATCGATCAGCGGATTATCGACTGGCTGGTGCAGGAATTCAAGAAGGAAACCGGCGTTGACGTCTCCAAAGACCAGATGGCCTTGCAGCGCTTAAAAGAGGCTGCCGAAAAGGCCAAGATCGAGCTGTCCAATGTGCTGGAAACCGAAATCAATCTGCCGTTCCTGACGGCCGACGCCAGCGGTCCCAAGCACATGAACGTGAAGCTGACGCGTGCACGCCTGGAGCAAATGGTGGCCGATATTCTGGATCGCGCTAGCGGCCCGTGTAAACAGGCCATTGCCGATGCCAGCGTCACGCCCGCGCAGATCGACGAAGTGGTTCTGGTGGGCGGTTCTACGCGCATGCCGAAAGTTCAGCAACAGGTACGCGATCTGTTCGCCAAGGAGCCCAACAAAAGCGTGAACCCCGATGAAGTGGTCGCGGTGGGCGCGGCGGTACAGGGCGGCGTGTTAGGCGGCGAAGTGAAGGATGTCCTGTTGCTCGACGTCACTCCTTTGTCGCTCGGCATCGAAACGTTGGGCGGCGTGTTCACCCGGCTGATCGAGCGCAACACGACCATCCCCACGCGGAAGAGCGAAACGTTTTCCACCGCGTCCGACAGCCAGACATCGGTTGAGATCAAGGTCTACCAAGGCGAGCGCTCCATGGCGGCCGACAACAAAATGTTGGGCGTGTTCCAACTGGTGGGCATTCCTCCCGCTCCGCGCGGGATCCCGCAGGTGGAAGTGACGTTCGACATCGACGCTAACGGCATCCTGAACGTGACGGCCAAGGACAAGGCCACCAACAACGAGCAGAAGATCACCATTACCTCTTCTTCCGGCTTGAGCAAGGACGAGGTGGAGAAGATGGCGCGAGACGCCGATTCGCATGCCTCCGACGATCGCAAGAAGAAAGAAGAAATCGAGTCCCGCAACCGGGCCGACGCGATGGTCTACAACATCGAAAAGATGCTCAAGGAGCATCGCGACAAAGTCAGCGACGGCGACGCCAAAGCGGTGGAGGAAGCGCTCGACGATACCAAGAAGGCCATGTCGGAGGGCGGCATCGATCGCATCAACCAAGCGACGTCCAAGCTGGAGACCGCCAGCCACAAACTGGCGGAGGCCATGTACAAGGCTTCCAGCCAGCCGGGCGGCACTCCGGGGCAAGGTGGCCCGGGCGCCGATAGCAATGGAGCGGGCGCCGGAGAATCGAAGCCCAAAGACAATGTTGTCGACGCCGAGTTCGTGGACGTCGAAGACAAGAAGTAAGTGACCAGTGGCTGGTGGCTGGTGGCGGGTAAGTGGAGTTGCCGATCGCTAGCCACTAGCAACCAGTCACCAGTAACAAGTTACTATCATGCCAGCTGCAAGCAAACAAGATTATTACGAAACGCTCGGTGTATCTCGGGCTGCCAAAGAAGACGAGATCCGGAAGACGTACCGCAAGCTGGCGCGCAAGTATCATCCGGATCTGAATCCCGGCGACAAGTCCGCCGAGGAGCGCTTTAAGAAAGTTCAGGAGGCCTACGATATCCTGAGCGATCCCAAGAAGCGCCAGGTCTACGATCAGTACGGTTTCTACTCCGACAACATTCCTCCGGGTGGCCCGGGCGGGGGTCCGGGCGCGGGCGCAGGTCAGCCTGGTATGGGCTTCGGCGGCTTCGATTTTTCGGAGTACATGAATCATCAAGGAGCGGAAGCGCCTCCCGGTGGCGGCACCGGCGCCTTCCGCGACATCTTCAGCCAGTTCTTCGGCAACCGGCGGGGCGGCGAACAACCGGGCGGAGGCCCCGAAAAAGGTTCCGACCTCGAATACGGATTGGACATCGACTTTTGGCAGGCCATCCGCGGCACGCAGGTACGCCTGAACGTCGCGCGCCAGGAAGTCTGCGAAACCTGCAATGGCAGCGGTACCGCAGGTGGCACCTCCACGGTGTGCCCCGAGTGCGATGGAACCGGCAACGTCACGCAGATGGCGGGCGCGATGAAGTTCAGTCTTACTTGCCCGCGCTGCGACGGCAAAGGGCGGCTCCGCAATGTATGTCCCACCTGCCATGGCGACGGCCGTTTGTCCAAACCGGAAATCGTCGAGGTGCGTATCCCGCCCGGCGCGCTCTCCGGATCGCGGCTTCGAGTAGCCGGCAAAGGCAACGCCGGACGGATGGGCGGAGGCGCGGGCGACCTCTACATCACGGTCCGCGTGGAACCTCACGCCTTCTTCCGCCGCGACGGCGACGACATTCATATTCAGGTTCCGGTCACCGTATCGGAAGCCGGGCTCGGCGCTAAGATCGAAGTCCCCACCATCGACGGGCGGGCTTTGCTCAAGGTGCCGCAGGGAACCCAAAATCAGCAGAAGTTTCGCCTGCGCGAAAAAGGCGTTATGAATGCGCGCAAGAATCAGCGCGGCGACGAGATTGTCGAAGTAGTGATCCAGGCGCCCAAAGCTCAGGACGAGCGCACCCGGGAACTGCTGCGCGAACTGTCGCAAGCCAATACGGAAGATCCGCGCAAAGATATTTGGAGCAAGGTGTAAGCCATGGCGAAAGCTCGATCCAAAGCCGCCTACATGATCTCGGCCGTCGCCGAACAGTACCAGATCCATCCTCAAACTCTGCGCCTCTACGAACGCGAAGGTTTGCTCGCACCCTCGCGCAGCGAAGGCAACACGCGTCTCTATACCGACGACGATCTGGAACGCCTGGAAGTAATTCTGAAGCTGACGCGGGACCTGGGCGTGAATCTGGCCGGCGTCGAAATTATCCTCAATATGCGCGAGAAAATGGCCGCAATGCAGGATCAAATCGAAGAATTCGTGGCCACGCTGAACCAGGAGTTCGCGCACCAAGCCCGGCAATCTCCGGTCGAATCGCGGCGTTCATTGATTCCCGTGGTGCAAATGCGGACGCCCGCGGTAATCGAAATCCCCAAGAAAAAGCGCCCCAAAGCAACACTCTGAAAGACCAGTAACCTCATCAAGAGTCTCAGATGAATCCAATTTTCGACAAGAACTCGGAAACAGGCGCCTCGCTGATCGCGGGCCTGCTCCTTATGATCGCACCTTATCGCGCATTAGCCCAGTCTGGGCCAGCGGAAAGTCCGTCGAATATCGAGTGTCTGGAGCGTCTGGAGATCCCGGACTATCCGCCGTTGCCACGTACGGCCCGCATGCAGGCCATACAGACAGTTAACGTGCTTCTCTCGGATCAAGCGACCGTACAAAACATCGAAAGTATTTTACAAGGCAAACATCCCACGGTGGAAAAGGACTTTAAAGAAGGCGCAGAGAAAGCCATCAAGAACTCCCGCTTTTCGAAGACCTGTGGTGGGAAGACCATTACGCTGGTCTTTCACTACGAGTTTCGTGATGATCCTAACAGGGCGTCGCTCTTTGCTTTCGGGCCCCCGAATCACTTTTGGATACGGTACGGACCGGTATACGTAAATCCAGAGGTCTCAAGTGAATCTAGGCGCTAGAATGATTCCCGGGGCTGCCAGTTCTCGGGTTTCATTGCGTTTTAGAAACGACAGTGGTGCCGAACTTTCCAGGGCCGTTTGGTTGTTCATGACTACCGCAACAAGTCCATCACCAATTTGAATGGGATCGCCGGGCAGGCCTACCAGCTTAGTGCATTCGCTCCAAATATTTCCCAGTGCTTCCGTCCACGAACACGGAATAGTCGCTGGTCCCCACCGAATCGCCCCAAATCACGCGCCACGTAACATCCGGGAATCGCTTGCCGAGCTCCATCAAAAATATCACCGGCTTGTCCGGGTTTTTCTTGATGTAGTCGGCGCTTTCCTTGGCCGCGGTGGCGTAGGCCTCATCGGAATCCACCTTGATGGCCGCGATCTCGAAGGGTGTTGAATCGCCGCGCGGCGTGTAAGTCTCCTCCGCTCCGCCGAACACGCCTTGATGCAGATTGCCTTCCGCTTCCACCGCCGACCAGGTGTACGTTTTCGCTTTCGCGCGCGAAGGCGACACGAAAATCACCTGCCAAACGCCGGCCTTGCCTTTGTCAGCCTTCACTTCCGCGAGATTGAGGCTGCTGATTCGAAGCGGCTGCGCGTCAGGCGCCCATCCGCGAGCCTGCGGATACATTTGCTGAAACGCCTGGCGCCCTGTCAGCGCCTCGATCGGTTTCGCGGGCGCCTTCTGTTCGGCCGTTTTCGGGGCGTCGGAACAGGCCGATAAAAATAGGATCAGCGGCAAAAGCCACAGGTAGATGTTGGGACGCATTTGGTTTAGAGAAAAATGGTTCCTTGGAAGAAACGAACGGCCTTGCCGCTCATCGTGACGCGCTCCCCGCGATCCTCACACCACAGCTCACCGCCGCGAGGAGAGGCCTGAAAAGCGTTCAGTTTCTTCTTGCCCAATCGCTGGGACCAATACGGAATCAGCGAGCAGTGGGATGAACCCGTGACGGGATCTTCGGGAACGCCCTTCGCCGGCGCGAAGAAGCGCGAAACAAAGTCAAATTCGCGGCCGAGTGCAGTGGCGATTACTGCGAACCGATCCA
Organism: Bryobacteraceae bacterium; assembly: GCA_049518655.1. Taxonomy (GTDB): domain Bacteria; phylum Acidobacteriota; class Terriglobia; order Bryobacterales; family Bryobacteraceae; genus Palsa-89. The sequence goes on from JBEKRO010000034.1 coordinate 41,287, forward strand.
CCTTCATTAGGCCCGCCATGTCGGGCTTCAATGCACGGAGTTCTTCTTCCGATCCATACACCACGAAATAATCGCGCGCCGCCAGCACCGTTTCCGGCGTGCCTCCGAGCGCGGGAACCAAGCCAGGATAAACGTCGGCGCAGGCTTGGGGCGGCCGCGAAGGAAAATCCATCGAGTAGAGATCGCCATCCCGCGTCACCGTCAGCGTGCCGCTCTTGGTCTCAAAAGAAACCGAGCGCTCGCCCGGCGTCAGATCGTTCAGAATCACGGACGCCGATGCCAGGGTCGCGTGCCCGCACAGGTCGATTTCCACCGCGGGCGTGAACCAGCGCAACTTGTAGCCTTTGCCATTGCGTACGAAGAATGCCGTCTCCGCCAAATTGTTTTCGGCCGCGATGGATTGCATCTGGTCGTCTGGAAGCCAGGCTTCGAGCGGACAGATCGCCGCGGGGTTGCCGGAGAAGACGCTGGCCGCGAAGGCATCCACCTGATACATCGGAATCTTTAGCGCACTCAAGAGGTGATCTCCAATTCCCTGCCCTGTTTGAAGCTGGGACGGTGCCGATTCGCCATCAACTCGCGATGCTCCAGCAGAGCCGAAACCAGAATCGGCATCGCAATGGTGGAATCGGAGTGACAGGTTACCATCGACGCGTCTTTGGCGATCTTGCCCCAGCTCTGCGCTTCTTCGAAGGTGCAGCCGGACAGCCCGCCCCAATGCGGCGAATCCGTCACGCATTGAATCGCATACTTGTGGCCGGTGACGCCGGTGTTCATGATGATGGCCGTTACTTCCGTTTGCTGCACGAAGTTCTTGGGCGTGCCTCCCCCGAAATAGATGACGCCGGTGGCTTCCGATTGCGCGACGATTTGCGCCGTCTCCACCACGTCGCCGATCACGTCGAAAGTAAAGCGATTGCCGCCTTCGTAGCGATTCGCCGCAATCCCGATGCCGATAGAGCTGTCGGCGATGGCCGGGCAATACAGCGGAATGCCGGCCTTGGCCGCCGCCGATACGATCCCGTCCTCCTTACAGTGCTTGCCAAGCTCCAGACCCAGCAGGTAGAGGAACTCACGCGTGGTGTAGGGCCGCGATTGATCGAGCGAAGCCGCGAAGCGCCCGATCCACTGATCGTGCTGGCGAAACTTCTCTTCGTCCGCGAGCACGTCGTACATGCGGTCCACCAGATTTTCGGCCAACAGCACATCGTCGATCGCGGGAGACCCTTGATAGTGGAAATTTCCCAGAGTCTCGTGGAAGTCGTGAAAGAAATTGGCGCCGGTGGAGACCAGGCAATCGATGAGGCGATGCTCGATCATTCGCACCACCAGGCGGCGCATCCCAGCCGGAACCATGGCGCCGGACATCCCCATCATGATGGTGCAGCGGTCGCCCAGCATCCGCTTCCAAACTTCGAACGCCAGCCCAAGCTGCTTGCCCTGGAATGCGGTGCCTTGCATGCGTGTCAGGATTTCGGTGGCGCTGGTTGCGCCTACCGGATCGAACGGGCGCGTGGGCGTCGACAACAGGCGCGCTTTCGCGTCTCCTTGGCGCATATCTCCAGGGTTCACGTCTTGCTTCGAATGCGCTTCGGGTAAGGACTGGGTATCGGTGTGTTTCATCTTTTCCTAGTGTAAGGGGAAGCGGCCGGGCGTATGTGAAAAACAGGTTACTTCGATCTTGCGCGGCGCTGTTTAGTGCACAAACGGTGGCCGGTTTTTTTCGTTCAGCACCAGCTCATCGAAGATGGCAAGCACCTGCTTGCGATATTGATACACGCGCCGCAGGGCATCGCGAAAGCCAGTCTCATAGCGCTGGCGATTCAACCACTTATCGAGCACCGGCTTCGGCACATCGATATCGCGCCGCAAGGTTTCCGCGGAATGGCCGCGCAGGAAAAGACCGTAGAACATGGCCGCCTCACGCTGTGGCGCCAGTGGATCCAGATCGTCCCGCGGTGACATGCTCAAATTCATCATCGGCGAAAAAAGCCAGTATAAACAGGGCAGATGGTTGAAGCAAGGGGTTTAATACTCTATCCGCCGCTAGGATGCTACTGGGCTCAAGATCAATTTTATCAGAGAGTCTGAAATCCGCCAAGAACGAGGCGTTTACTTCTTGGCCGTGGCCTGCGCCGTTTTCACTGGGATTGGGGATGGAGCCGCGGTTGGGTTCGAGGTTGGTTGCGAGGCTGGTTTCGCTTCACCCGCCGGTGTTGGTTTGCCCGCTAAAGCAGGGGCGGGTGGGTCATCGGGCGTTCTATATTTCACCACGATGGAGACTCGCCGGTTCGATGCGCTGGTGGGATCATTGGGCTTCCGCAACTTTTGATCGGCGTAGCCGCGCACATCGGCCACCTGGTCGCCTCGCACGCCAAACTGTTGTATCAGCTTGCGAGCCGCATTGGCGCGATCGGACGACAATTCCCAATTGGAATAACCGGTTGGTGAAACGTAAGGATTGGCGTCGGTATGACCTTCCACCGAAATCCGATTGGGAAGTTTGCCGAGCTGCGCGGCTAGCAACTTCAGCATCTCTTCGCCTGTCGATGTGGGTTGCGCATTGCCGGTCTCAAAGAATGAGTTCGAGGCGCTTTCGAGCAGCTCGATACGCAATCCTTCGCCAGTAACGCTCATAAGGACTTGATCTTTCAGTTTGCCCACGTCGGGCGCTTGCCGGATGGCGGCTTCCAGCTTTTCCTTGAGTTTGCCCATATCGTCTTTTCCTATCCCGATGTTTTCGCTCGATCCACTTTGGCCCGTCCCATTTTGTGCGCTCTTGCCGGAGGGATCGCGGAAATAGCCACCCACGGCTTTCTTTACGTCAGCGCTGGAACTCAGCAGCCACAGGACGATGAACAGAGCCATCATGGCAGTGACAAAATCGGCATATGCCACCTTCCAAGCGCCGCCATGATGCCCGGCATGCACGATCTTCTTGACAATGATGATGGGCTGGATCAGGAGCTGATCGGATTTTTCAGCGGACATGAACAATTACGCCGTCTTTCCCTTGCAAGAGTCTTCCAATTCCTTGAAGCTCGGGCGCACATGCCCCGGCACCGCGCGCCGTCCAAACTCCACCGCCATGGACGGCGACGTTCCCTTGAGAAAGGCAATCAGCGCGACGCGAATCACGTGGTAGAAGTGGCCTTCCTCTTCGGCGGCCTTGCCCATTTTGCCGGCCATGGGACCGAGCAAGCCGTAGCACAGGAGAATTCCGAGGAAAGTTCCCACCAGCGCCGCCGCCACCTTATGGCCAATCTCTTCGGGAGGCCCACCGATGGCGCCCATGGTGATCACCACGCCCAGCACGGCAGCCACAATCCCCAAGCCCGGCAAGGAATCGGCTACGGTGTTCAGCGCGTTGGCCGGCTGGTGGGCATAGTGGTGATGAACTTCCATATCCAGCTCCATCACTTGATCCAGTTCGAAGGGCGTGGGGCCGCCGGTCATAGCCATGCGTAACGTATCGCAGACGAAATCACGCAGATGATGATCCCACTTGGAGAACAGTTCGCTTTTGTCGGGTGCTTCCACATCAGCTTCTAAATCCGTCAGACCTTTCTTGCGGGCCTTCTGCATCACGTCGTACATCTGCTTGAGCGTGGACTGGTAATATCCCTTGTCGAACTTGGAGCTCCCGAACACGGCGGAGAGGCCGCCCAGAAGGGCTTTCAACACTTGGAGAGGGTTGGCCGTCAACAAGGTGCCAAGTCCTGCGCCCCCAATAATGAGCAGTTCGGCCGGCTGCATCAGGACCTTCAGGTTCCCGTGCTCCATCAGATAGCCGCCCACCACGGCACCGAAGACCAAAACGATTCCGATTATGGCAAACATCGCTCGGCCTTAGTTTCAGTCACCTTATTTAAAATCAAGTGAGCAACGGCGGATCGATCGCCTCCGCTAGCCAGGCAGCCTTCGTAGACCGGTCCGACCCGTTCCTCGAGCGATTCCATGGTGTCGCCGGGCTCCGCGGTAGCGCCTCCCACCGACACCGTTACGCGCAACCGGTCTCCCCACCATTCCACCGTCGAGGCGCTCACCAGCAGCCGCAGCCGCTCTGCCGCAGCCGCCAATTCCGATCGTGAGCAACCATTCACCTCGACGCGAAATTCGGCCGGCTCCCAACGTGTCAAAACATCCAGAGAGGCCAGATTCCGGTCCAATGTCGCGGCAATCATCTTAACCGCCGCGTCCACCATGCCGCGGCCATAGCTACGGTCCAGATCCTGTTCGGCATCCAATCCAATGCGCAGCCACCCAAACGGAATCTCGAAGGTATTCAAGGCTTCCAGGGCCTGCCGCACCATCATCTCGCCGTACTTCCGATTCGCCGAGCGCGTGGATGAATCTGAACAGCCGAAGGACTCCAGTTGATGGCGCCGATGAACCAGGGGCGTAACCGCATCCTCAAACACCTCCACCGTTCCCACCACCGTGCCATTGGCGTCGTGGATCGGCCGCGATTGAAGCTGTACCAGCAAGCGATGCCCCTCCCGGTGCCGCAGGAAGACGGTATTTTCCCGCTGCTTGCCGTCCAGCATCACTCCCGCCACCACGCTTCCCTCCCCCGGCTGCAGGCTGCCATCGCTCCCACAGTGCATCAGCAAATCCCCATGGATGAATTGACCCGCCACCTCGTGCGCGAAATACCCGCTGATGCGCTCGGCGCTCCGATTCCAGTACAGGATCCGATGGTCGCTATCCACCATGCACACCCCTTCGTCGAGCTGGTCCAGCAATGCCCGGTGCAGGCGGGGATCGACCAAAGCTAGCTGGATCACCGACTCATCGGCGTCAGCTTCGAGTGGGCCCATGGACCTCCTCCGCTGGTCTTATCGGACCGAATCGCAGTTTCGAGATTTAGATTGGGCGGCCGGGATAGCCAAGCGCGCGGACACTAAATACAGCGAGAATAGTCAGAACGATGCCAGATCCCAAAACGAGCCGCGGGCTGACCGTCTGGTTCACCGGTCTTAGTTCCGCGGGCAAGACCACCATCAGCCGGGCCCTGTATGACACGCTGCGAACCCGCGGTTACCAATTGGAATGGCTGGATGGCGATGCCGTGCGCCAGAAGCTCTCCAAAGACCTGGGCTTCAGCAAAGAGGATCGCAACGAGAACGTCCGGCGCATCGGAGAGTTAGCGGAACAATTGACCGGCCGCGGCACCATTGTCCTGGTATCCGCCATCTCGCCCTATCGCTCGGCCCGCGACGAAGTGCGCCAGCGGATCGGAGATTTCCTTGAGGTTTGGGTCCACGCGCCCCTCGCAGTCTGTGAAAGCCGGGACCGCAATGGTATTTATCGCCGCGCTCGCGCCGACCAGCTTCACCACGTCACCGGTATCGACGACCCCTACGAGCACCCGCTGGCGCCGGAGGTGGAATGCCGCACCGACCGCGAGACCCTGGAGGAAAGCGTGGCCAAAGTCCTGGAGGCCGTGGAGCGCCGGCTTGCGCAGCGCTGAACGGTCTCCCGTTCCATCAGCGTGGCAATTTCTCGCGGAGCAGAGGATAAACGGAGCGCGTGAAATCAGCCGCCGTACTGCTGGCGAGTTCGTCCCCGCCCGGCTGGCTATCCACAACGATGCGCACCAGCGCGCTGTCCGTTCTCCGGTCTCGAAGAGCGTCGGCAACCAGCCAGAATTTGGAGGCCCACTCGCCGGCAATCGCACGGCGCGAGGTTTGATACCAATAGAAAACCACCGCGCGCTCACTGCGGCTGGCAACTACATATCGATTGAGCGTAAGCACCCCGGCGGCGGTAGCGATGCTCAGCTCGCCGGTGGACTCGGGCGTCCAGCCGGCGGCAGGCAAACACACCTTGGGCGAATGGGGCTGGCTGGCTCCGGCACGCTGGGATTGGAACCATGCCACCAAAAGCCCGGCTGGTCCGCCCGCCCGATTCACGTAGGTTCGGCTCAATAGCCGGTCTGCGCGCAGCGTATTCACTACGTCCGCATCGATGGGATCTTCGCGCAGCTGGGTCCATGCGCTGAAGGTTGCCGGAAATTGCGAAAGCGGCGGCGGCGCGGGCGGGTGCTCGGTTCCGGCCGTCCAGTAAACCAGCAGTCCCTGCAAGGCCAGAAATACGGGAACCAGGATCTTAGCCCATTCCGGCATCAGCGAACTTCAGTATACCCGGGCCGTTCATCTTTGTTTCCGCGCCACGACCATAGGGAGTAGTCTTTGCATTGGGCTCCCAAGCCTATGGTGCGGGCGTTTCCGCGGCTGGAACGGGGACCGCAGCGGGCTCGGCAGGCGAGGGCGGTGCTGCAACGTCCACCGATATCTCCGCTTGACCAAAACCGCTGGAGATCTTCAACTTCACCGGTCCGGGTTCAGCGGAGGCCGGGAGCGAATAACTGATTTCGAATCGGCTGCAAAAATTAGCGTACGCGTCCACTAACACGTCCGCCATCCCTTCCAGCTTGGTTTCGGTGAAACTTCCGTCGGGATGGGACAGACACAGTTCGCGAAAGACGGTCCACTGGCCGGCGATGAGGGGACAAATGCCGTGCAACACCACGCTGCCATCTTGCGCCATGGTGCGCAGACGGCCGATCGCGGCTTCCTCCTTCCAGTCGAAGCCCGGCACGTCGTGGAGGAACATAAAAACGTGACGCTTGCCGTTCCGCTTGGCGAGGGCTTCACATTGCCGCTGAAACGCCGTTACCGGATCAGGGGCGGCGCGTTCCCTGGGCGCTGTTAAGTGGAGCGTTTTGCCCAGCACATCCGGATCGGATATGAAGCCGTGGGACGCCTTCAATTCCGGTGTCACTATAGAGTCGTCATAGGGAAGCACGAATTCCGCGGAGGATTTCTCATCCGTGGACGGGTTCGTTTCGATCGAGTAGCGATCGATTCTCCAAGGATCGTCCCGGCGCTTCATGGAGAGGCATTGCTTCAGTCCCTCGCGCACCGATTTTTCGTAAGGCTCGTCGCCGGATGCAAACCAGGGAACGATGAAGCCTGCCATCAAGAAAGCCGGAGGGCTTACCAGCCGGACTTGGTACTCTTCGATGAGTGTTCCGTTTTCCCAGACTGCGAATTCCGCCGGCTTAATCGCTCTCAGATCCCGAGCCGGATGGCAGGAGACCGCGAAAGCCAGGCGCCGGAGACCGTCCGCTTGTGCTGCCGCTTGAGAGACGTGGACCTGGAGCCCACTCTCTTCATAGGCTGTCTTTTCGCGCCGCCGGATTCTGGACATCGCTCCCACGGTAGCCAGCCGCAGCTTTCCCTCGGCATGCTTGTAGTGCTCCGTCAGAACCGGGAGAAAGCGCTCATCTCGCGTTTCTCCGATTGCCCATAGCGCCGAAAGCCGAAAGGGCGGATCGGGGTGCCGCAACATCTCGAGCAACAAGCGCATGGCTGTAACATCCCCGCACAAGTACAGGCCAAGCGCCGCATTGGCCGCTACCCGGTTGTTATTGGATTTCAGGGCCGACAGAAAATGAGGTTTCGTCTCCTCCGGGTCCATGCCCCACAGCGCTTCCACCGCGCTGGCCTGCACACGCGGATCGCGATTCAACAGGCTCCGCGCGATCCACGGCACGTTGCGAGTGCTTTTGCCAATTAATAAGGCAGCCTTGGCGCGGACCACCTTGTCCGGGTAGGCCATCAGCTCAACTTGAAATGAGTTCCAGCAGTTCTGGCCGCAAGTAACGGAAAGGAGGTCCAATACCCGAAGGATACGTTCGGTTTTCTGGTGGCTGGATTGCCCCTGCAGACTTTTGTTGAGGGCCATCTCAAACGTGGACTGCAATTGCGCTCCAGCCTCCGCCGCGGACCGCGTGACGGCTAGAGCTTCCGGGATCGTGCATACCCTGGGATCCAAAAGTCCCATCCCCAAGCGCTTGTCTCTCGCCAAACTAAGGATTAAGTAGCGCGACCCCTCCGAGGGCTCGGATGCTGCCACCACAGCGATCGCCGCGGCGAAGAAACTGGCTGGATCGGAGCTGGCCAGCTGAGTGAATACTTGCTTCGCGGTAGAGTCTTTTTCCGTAAATGACCCCACCGCCTTAGCAATATCGGCTGCCAAGCTGGTGAGTGTTTCACTTTTGTTCATGGGCCCACACCGCTTATCGACCCGTGAAGGCCAGCTTTTAGCGCGAGATCGCACGCATGCGGACGCCTATCGAAACACGGAGCAGCGATATCGCACTTATCGCCGGTGTTCTTCTTCCCGCTCCCGGCCGTTCTTCCAAGCCTGCCGCTCCCGGTCCGTGCGTCGTTCCAGCTCGTGCCGCTCAGCGGGCCGGGGCCCGGTATAGCGTGGCATGGCATAGGGATGAACGTATGTCCCGCGATTCACCCAACTGCGATCCCAGCGCGCATTATTGATAAATACCCGGTGCTCGCCCCAGGCAAACCGGTTCACACCCCATCCCCAGGGCCGGAATGCGGGGCCGATCGCGATACCGAAACGGAAGCCAATGGCGCCGCCTACAAAGAAACCGGGCCGCGGCGGAGCAAATACGATCAGCGGGTTGTAATAAGGAACGACAATAAAATTGGGATCTGCAGGTAGAATCTCAATATATGGGCCACCGTTAACGATGATTTGCGGATTGGTTCGCAGGTAGCCGTAGTCGTACGCCCTGTGGCGCTCGCGTTGCACGGCATCCATCACGTCCGGTTGCTGGGCCAGGAAAGCATTGCCGAGTTCGTTGGTCCAGGCCATGTCAGACGCCATCGTATCCAGAACCGAGGGAAATGGAAGCAAGGATTGCACGCTTGGGTCCCACGGCAGATGGTCGTCCGAAATCGCCCTTGCCAGTGCGTCGCCGGTCAAGTAATGATGCTCGTCCGCCCATCGCGCGGCGTCGGGAATTTGGTCGGGAAACGTCGCCGCCGCCAAAATCTGCGACAACAACGGATCTGGATAGAGGGCCACTCGCGAAACCAGCCGATCCAGTTCCTGCGGCGGATAAGACGGCGGAGGCGGTGGCGCCTGGCCAAAGAGGGGCGTAAAAGCGGCGAGGCCGATAGCCAACGCCGCGCCCATCGCCAGAGCGCGCCAATTTTTCTTCTGAATCCCCGTTTGAATACACATCACATCGATCTCCTGTTCCATTGTCGAGGTTGCACTATCTATTTTGCACTGCTTCCTCAGCCAAGGACGGGCCCGGAGATCGGCAAGTTACTAAGTCGACCGCGAGTCAGATTAAAAGTCTTTGAGGGAAAGCGGGATTGCTTGCCAACCGAAGTTCTTGGTGGACGTTGCGGCCGACACGGCGCTGCTCTGATCGCTGCTGTTCGTGGCGAGCGACCGCAGTTTATCGAGAATCGTCGCGACATAGTCCCTGGTTTCCGGAATCGACGGGACGCCTCCCTCCTGGTCCACGCGTTCGGGTCCGGCATTGTAGGCGCTCAGGGCCAGCGCGGGATCGTTCTTGTAGCGTTCCAGCAGAGACTTTAGCAACTTGGCGCCGGCCTCTACGTTCTGCTTCGGATCGAAGGAATCTTCCACGTCCAACTCCTCCGCGGTGGCCGGCATGAGTTGCATCAACCCTTCCGCGCCCTGGGCCGAGAGCGCGCACGGCCGTCCAGCGGATTCTTTGTCGATCACCGCTCGCACCAACTGCGCGTCCACTCCCGTTTTCTGGGACGCCGCCTGGATGAGCGGATCCAGTTGCTCGGCAGGCAAAGGATCGCAATCCGCCGTACCTGCTTCAACCGGAGGAAAGGGAGTTGTGAAAAAGGATGAGCCGGCCGAACCTGACCCGGGCCGGACGAAAGAAGACGCCTGCTTCTGAATCGCGGCGCGTTGCAGAGCGATGGAGGGCGCCATCGCCGCTCTTACGCCTGCTTCAAAATTGGCGGGAGGCTGCGCACCCAGCACAGCCCCCACAAAGAACAGTACAAGCCTGCCGTTCATGTTCAGATGGCTTATGTCAAACGGCAATGGAACCAGCCGGAGGATTGTTCGGATTGTAAGCGGCGAGTGATCCGGTGCTGGGGAGTCCAGGCGCCACCTCCACCCCACTCTGGAGCGCGGACGGCACCCAGGTATACCCGTCGGCCTGGCGCATGCTCGTCACCACCGACGGGTCCCAACCCCACACCATGATGGGCACGTCGATGGAATAGCCTTCGTTTGCCAATTGAGTTGCCAGCGCCGTGCGCTGTTCCGGATCCTGCATGGTGCGGAGCGCTTGCACCGGAGCCGGCTGGCTGGCCCAATAGGAATCGTCGAAAACTTGCTGCGCATCGAGCGGCGCGGTGTTGGTTTGCGCTACGGACTGAGTGCTCGATTGAAGGGGAGCGCCTTGGTACGGATTGCTGTAAGCGGCCTGCAGAAACGGATCGTACCCTCCGTTCGGCGCACCCGAACTGGTGGATGAAGTAGAACTGCTGCCGGCAGATGACGCACTCCCGCTCGATGAGGAACTACTTCCGGCTGTGGATGAGGATGACGTGGTGCCGGGCGCCGACGGAGCGATCCCCACCGGGTTGCCTGACTTTATCGATACCGGCGTCGAAACCGTGCGTGCGGGTGTGATCGAAATCTTGACGTCGTTCGGATGAATGCCGAACTTTTCCAGAGTAGATGACACGGCGTCCGACAGCGCGCCGTGAAAGCTATCCAGCTTGGCCTGGCTCAGCGCAGCATGGCTTGACGCAGGCTGGCTCAGAGGCCCGCCGCTGTTTGGCCCGATGGCGGCCAGGTTGGTTTCAGACGAGAACATACTATGCAGGTGAATCATGGTTGTGACCTCCTTAGTGTCATGAGACTGCTCTTGCACCCATCAAACGATAAATGTAGGCCAGGATCTCGGCTACAGCGCGATACAGATGGGGCGGGATATGCTGTCCAACTTCGACGGATTTATACAATGCCTGTGCCAAGGGCGGATTCTCGATGAGTGGCACGTCAAACTCCAGGGCCCGCGCGCGAATGCGCAGCGCGAGGTAATTCTTTCCCTTTGCGACCACCAAGGGCGCGGCCATGGCGTCATGGTGATAGCGGATCGCCACCGCATAATGCGTCGGGTTCACTACCACGGCCGTGGCCGTTTTCACTTCGTCCATCATGCGGCGGCGGCGAACGTCGCGCTGCAAACGCCGGATGCGCATTTTGGTCTGCGGATTTCCTTCCGCTTCCTTCACTTCGTCCCGAATGTCCTGTTTGCTCATCCGCATTTGCTTGGAGAACTTGCGCTTCTGACGGAAGAAATCGACAAAGCCGAAGAGCAGGAAAAGAGCCGCGCCCTTCCACAGCAATTCCATGCAGAGGGAACGCAGCGTCTCCAGGCCCACTTGGAAACTGCTGAGTGGGATCATGAGCAGGCGCTCGCCGCTCTTGGTCACAATCCAGTAAATAGTGGCGCCAAACACTGCCACCAGCGCCACTGCCTGAATTGCCGACACCAGTCCCTTTTGCGGCAGGGATTGGAGTTTCGAAATTACATTGAAATTCGAACTCTTGGGCGTCATTCGAGAAAGGCTGAAGGAGAAGCCCGTGGAACTGAGCTGAAACACCATGGCGGTGAGAATCAGGAAGCCGCTGGCATAAACCAGGGGCGTGAGGGCTCGCGAGAGCGCTTCGTGCAAAACTCCAATCAGAGTGGCTGGGCTTAAGTCGGCTCGAAAAGCCTCGATGAACAGCCCCCGGGTTACTTCCTTTAAGGTGGCCAGCAGCGACGGGCCGGTCTGCGCAATGAGCACCACGAAGACGGTGAATTGCAGGCCGCTGATGAAATCGTGCGAAGCGGCAAACTGCCCCTCTTTGCGCGCTTTGATCAACCGGCGCGGCGTTGCCTGTTCTGTCTTTTCGCCTGATGGATTCATTCCGCTGTTACCAAATCAAAGCCACCGATCAAAGTCCCAATAATCGCCCCAGCGCGGTGAAAACCTCCGCGCCGAGCTGCTGATACAGCTTGGGAATCAGCAAAACTAAAAAGCTCAAGGCCGCAAGCGCCGTCAGCATCTTGGCGGGAAACGCCAGAGCGATGAGCTGCAGTTGGGAATTTAGGTGCCCCAAGAGCCCGATCGACAAGTCGATCAGAAACAGCAGCGTCATCAAGGGAAGCGCCAAATGCAAGCCCGTGGAAAAGATGCTGGAGCCGAGCATCACCAGTGCTTCCACGCTCGCGCGCGACGCGATAAACGCGCCGGGGGGATGTGTTTCCAAACTGCGCGCCAGGATGGTCAGCAGCACGCGATCGAATCCCATCGCGAAGAACAGCAATCCAGCAGTCAGCTGCGCCAGCAGAAGAAGAACGGTGGAGTCGGCCTCGGTGTTGGGATCGATGGTCGACGCGTACGCAAATCCCGCCTGTGTACTGATCGCCTGCGCGGCGAACGTGACCGCCTCGATGAGGAACGCGACGGCCAGGCCAGTGGCCAGCCCGATGGCAGCCTCCGCCACCATCCAGCCCGCTACCTGCATCATGCTTCCCGGGAGGGAATCCAGCGCCGGCCAGCGCGAATACATGCCGAACGTCAGGATCATCGACAGCGTGATCTTGGCCGCGCTCGGCCCCGCTTGCAAGCCGGGCAGCGGCAGAAACACGAAGACCCCGGAAATACGGGCCAGCACGAGTAGAAACCCGTACAACACGGAAGTCGGGATGGCCGGATTAGCATGCATAAAAGCTAACGTGCATAGCGCGAGAGGTCGCCAAACACTCCGATCGAATAAGCCGACAGTTGCTTCAACATCCACGGCATCAGCAGCAGGAAGCCAAATAGGAACGCAGCCAGGCGCGGAATGGTGCTGAAGGCGGAATCCTGCATGGACGTCGCGATCTGGATGATATTGACAACGATGCCGACAGCGAAACCGATGATCAGCAACGGCGCGCACACCAGCACGGTGGTCCAAAGAGCTTGACTGATGATATGGACGGCGGTTTCAGGAGTCATGAATCCTCAATAGAAAGTTTTTAGAAGCGAGCCGATCACCAAATTCCACCCGTCCACCAGGACGAACAGAAGAATCTTAAAGGGCGCCGAGATCATCACGGGAGGTAATTGAACCATCCCTATCGAAAGCGTGATGGACGCCACCGCGAGATCGATAATCAAAAACGGGAGATACAGAACAGCGCCGATCTGGAAGCCGGCTTTTAGCTCGGAGAGAATGTAGGCCGGAATCAGAACTTTCAGATCCAGATCGGCCGGATTGCGCGGAGCAGCGGACTTTGTCATCTCCACGCAAGTCTGGATGTCTTTCTCCCGTGCAAATTTCAAAAGGAAATTCTTGAGAGGCTTGGCGCCCTCATCGAATCCCTGCTCCCAGGAGACTTGGCCATTCTCCACCGGCTCCCAGCCGCGGTGATAGATGTCCATCACTACCGGCTGCATCACAAGAAACGCCAGAAACATCGATAGGCCCACCAACACCTGATTGGAGGGCGCGGACTGGGTTCCCAGCGCTTGCCGCAGAAAATGCAGCACGATGACAATCCGCAGAAACGGACTCACCGACATCACCACTGCCGGCAACAGCGTCAGCAGCGTTAACAAAATGATGATCTGGGTGGGCGTGCTGAGCGTCAGGCCGCCTTTGGGATTGGCAGCGCCAAACACAGGAATGGCGGGATCGGTGGCAGGCGCAGCCCAAACGGCGGCTGCGAAGAACAAGAACAGGAAAATGGAACGGAACTTGGTCATGGAGCAGAGTGAAAGCCAATCATGGTTTGGAACGGAACAGATCGCGCGAAAGCGAAGACGAATCCGGCAAAGCTTTTTCAAGAGTGATCGGCGAATCCAGCAGCGTGCACGAAGACGGAGCGGTGGCGATCAACACCGTCCGGTCGGCCACCCGCACCAAATGTAAAGCGTGCTGCGGTGTGAGCGGAACGCGTTCCAATACTTCCAACCGCCGCGCGTTTCCGCTCCGCCGTCCAACCCTGGCAAATGACGCCAGGCCCCGCCTCTTGCTAAACCAAAGCAGGCCACCGAGGAGCGCGAACACCAACAGCACCATGCCGATCTGTTCAGTCAGTTGCATTCCCGCCGCCGGTGCCGCTCTTCTGCAACATCTTCTGGATTCGAACCGACACGGTGTCGTCGATCACGATCACTTCGGCCTCGGCCAGCTGAACGTTGCTGGCAAACAGCGGGAAGCGCGCGCCGGCGGGATGATTGGTCCGCAGCACCGATCCTTCTTGCAGTTGGAAGATCTCGCCGATACTCATCGAGAGCGTCCCCAACTCGAGTTCCACGACGAAAGGCAACTCGCCGAAACGTTGTAAAACGTCGGAGGCGTTCATCGCTATGTCTGGAGGTTAAGGAGGTTTTGCGTCACCTGATCCAGGACCGAGATGACTTTTGAGTTGGCCTCATACGAATTTTGATACACGATCAGGTTGGTAAACTCGGTCGCGATGTCTACCGTAGAGGCTTCCAGTGCCCCGCCGTCCACCGTTCCCAGCGTGCCGCTGTTTGGAACGCCAACCACGGGTGTGGCCGTATCGGCTCCCACTTCGTAGTTATTTTGGCCGACCGCAATGAGTGAATCCGGATTACTTACCGACGCCAAGGCAAGCTGGCCGATTACTAATTGGTTACCGTTGGAAAACTGCGCTGTGATCGCACCACCGTTGGCGATGGAAACTTGCGTCACCTGCGAAGCAGGCACTCCATCCTGCGTAACCCCGGATTCTGTTGAGGTGGCTGCGTACTGCGTGATTATTGGAGTTCCGGTGGCGGTAGCCAGGTTCCAGTTGATGTTCATGTCGTTGGCGCCGTCGGCTAGGCCGGTAATGGCGACAGCCACCTGCGTGGGAGTGGTAGTCAAGTTGCCGTTAGCGTCGAACGTGAGGGTCCCGGTAGCCACCGGACTGGGAGTGCCCGCTGTTCCAGAGCTGAGGTCAGCTCCCGGTATATTGATTGTGTAGTTCCAGTTGCCCGGAGACTGCTCGACGAACTGGACGCTCAGATCGTGAGACACGCCCAAAGAGTCGACCACTGTAATCGGCGCCGTGAAGGTTCCGGTCGCGCCATTTACCACTCCGGCGGCATTCAAGTTCACGCTGAGTGACATGTTCTGGGTTGCGCTGGGTGTCTGCAGTGCGTTGGAGGGAACGGTGATATTGCCTATCGCACCACTCGTGTTGACAACGCCGTTCTGTGCCGTCCAGCCTTGCACGTATTGACCTGTCGCAGTGACAAGATCACCTTGGGAGTTCAGCGAGAAATTTCCGGCCCGCGTATACAAGGTGCTCCCCGATGGGTCTTGTACGACGAAGAATCCGTTGCCGTTAATCGCGGCGTCGTAATTCCCTCCCGTGGTCTGAATGGATCCTTGGGTAAATATACGCTCGGTCTGCGGCGCCGATACCCCACCTCCGATTTGCGTCGAACCACCCGCGAGCGACGACTGCAGTAAGTCGTAGAAGGACACGGTGCTGTCCTTGTAGCCCGTCGTGTTCAAGTTGGCCAAATTGTTCCCGACGACGTCGAGCGCGGACGAATCCGCGTTAAGTCCGCTTAGTGCGATGGAAAATGATGACATTAGTGTGCTCCTTTTTTGGGGTTGTGGATTCGTTGGGTTCCGCTACGAAGAAGAAGTCCCATTAGTTTTGGCCGGTGGCGTGGTTGAGGTGGTAGTGCCTGCCAGGGTTTGTACGCCCTGGTTGATTCCCATGAGTTGCTCTAACTCGCTGTACTGCACCAGCTGGCCGACAAACTGGATGCTGTCGGTTGGATTCAGCGGGTCTTGATTCTTAATTTGGGCTATCAGTAACTGCAGGAATGTTTGCTCGCTCGTCAACGAACTCACTCCATTTGACGAGCTCGAACTGGGTGAACTGGAGCCGGTACCACTGGTGGCTTGTGCTTGGGCATGCGCTTGCGCCTGATCTAGAAGTGACTGTGTTGCGGCAGAGGTGCCGAGTATCTGCATTATCCGTTTCCTCCTGGATGGGCGTCGCCGCCCGAAGTCTTTTGGTCCAATTCCTGTTGCCACTGGCCGCCGCTGGCGCGACGGTCTCGCTGCGGCTGCCGGTCGCCGCCAAAGGATTGCTGCTGGGAGCCGCGTTGTCCGCCCTCATGGGAGTCCTGCTGGCTGCCGGATTGCGCTGCCACTGCGGCCGGCTTAGTTATGTCCGCCTTCCAACCCTGGTCGTTCAATTGAGTCGACAGCTCGCCGAGATTGGATCGCAGAGACTCGCGAAGGACGGGATCGGAGGCATGCACCGACACGTTCACCGATCCCGCGCGCTCGGCTACTCGAATCGCAGCCGAAGATTGATCGTTGCCCGTCAGGTGCAAAAGAATTTCAGAAGTGGCTGAAGTCTTGGGCAGTTCCGGCGCGAGCAAATGTACCTCCTGCGCGGCGAGAGGCAGATTCGCATGGGTTGCTTCGGCGGGTTCTGGCGTACCCGGCATGGTGCCGATCTCGGGAGCTTGCAAAACGGTTGCAGCATTCCAGTGCGGAGTTACCTCAGCCGGTTGCTTTACCCCCGCTAAGTCCGCCGGATTTTGAGCTCCGGCATCGGGTTTTTCGGCTGCGGGAGCGGGGGGCTGTGCATCGCGTGGGGTATCACTGGACGTCTTGCTCTGATCCGGCGTCGGCTGCTGCGCGTCCGAACTCTGCGGTGGCGTTACTGAACTCTGTGTAACTGGCGTCTCGCTTGTAGTAACTGCTGTCTTAGATGGTGTTAGTGACGAGTGCTCAGACGAACTTTCAGGCCCGAGCATGCGCACGGCGAATGCGAGGTTTTCGGCTTGCAGGAGAAGCGGCACCTGTACCTTGGGCGCCGGTGTTACGGCGAGCCCCGCGGGCTGAGGCGTCGGAGCCTTGCTGGTTTCGGACGCGCGATCCATACCGTCGTGAGCAGCGGGCAGTGGCGTCAGAGGTGCCTTTTCCATAGGCGCAACCGGAACTGACGGAGCTGCTGAATCGACCGTGCTGGCCGCTTGCCCGTCGGCCTGGGAGCGCGTTGGATTTCGAGAATCGGAGTTCGCCGGCGGAGCACTGGAACCGTCGGCTTGCGGTGCAGGGGCGGGCGTCGCCGTCTGAACCGGGGATACTGTTGGATCAGGTAATGCCGCTGGCACGTTCGCTGGAGAAGGTAGCTGCGCCGGCTTTGAGAGTTCGGTCGTCGCGATTGGTGCAGTTGGCGGAATGGATACAGCCGGACTGTC